>NZ_CAUOLF010000001.1:0-177790 GCF_963456385.1 uncultured Streptococcus sp.
GCAAGGATTGGAACGAGTGCTGATTACCTGCGATGAAGACAACGAAGCCAGCCGCTGCACCATTCTCTCTGCTGGCGGTGTTTACGAAAATACAATCGACAGAAGTCAGCGCTACTGGATTGATATTGATTAAGGAGGGAGCATGGAGCTAAGACGACCAACTTTGGAAGATAAAGATGCGATTTTAGAGATGATTGCGGAGTTCGATGCAGCAAAATCCTATATGCACGGTGGCATGGGCTCCGCTTGGAAGCAAGCAAAGGATTATGAGGATTGGTTAAAGATTGTAGAGCAGCAGGAGGATGCTGCCAACCTGCCAGCAGGTTGGGTTCCTGCCATCAAATTTTTATCCTTTGATGAGACTGGCTTGCCTCTGGGGTTTTTAGCCCTGCGCCTATCCTTGAATGACAAATTATTTGTGGAGGGTGGGCATATTGGTTATTCTATCCGGCCTAGTCAACGCAGAAAGGGCTTGGCTAAGTTGCAGCTAGAGCTAGGACTAGCAGAGGCTCGAAAGCAAGGACTGGAACGAGTGCTGATTACCTGCGATGAAGACAATGAAGCCAGTCGACGCACGATTCTCTCTGCTGGCGGTGTTTACGAAAATACAATCGACAGAAGTCAGCGCTACTGGATTGATTTGGAGGATGAAGATGAACAATCCCAAACCTCAAGAATGGAAAAGTGAGGAGCTGAGCAAGGGGCGAATCATTGACTATAAGGCCTTTAACTTTGTAGATGGCGAAGGCGTCCGCAACTCCCTCTATGTCAGTGGCTGTATGTTTCACTGTGAGGGCTGCTATAATGCAGCAACCTGGTCTTTTAACGCTGGCATTCCTTATACCCAAGAGTTGGAGGATCAGATTATGAAAGACTTGGCGGAACCCTATGTGCAGGGGTTGACCCTCCTAGGCGGCGAGCCTTTTCTCAATACAGGCATTCTCCTGCCCTTGGTCAAGCGGATTCGGAGAGAGTTGCCGGACAAGGATATCTGGTCTTGGACGGGCTACACCTGGGAGGAGATGATGCTGGAAACGGAGGATAAGCTGGAGCTGCTGAGTTTGATTGACATTCTGGTGGACGGCCGTTTTGACCTTACCAAGAAGAATCTCATGCTACAGTTCCGCGGCTCTTCTAATCAACGCATCATTGATGTGCAGAAGTCCCTTGAGGCAGGCCAGGTAGTCATCTGGGACAAGCTGAATGATGGCCTCCAGGCCTATGAGCAAGTTGACAGAGATAAAATGCTTTAAAAAACAAGCAAAATACTGATATAAAAGAGGGTTCACCTCTTTTTCTGTTGCCAAAAACAGTATAAAATATCGGTTTTTCGAGAAGGGAGAAGGAATTTACTGAAAATTAATACAGACTGTCCTTTTTTGTCAACAAAATTTGAAAAAAACTAAAGTATTTTTAAATATTTTATTGTATCATAATGCATTTATGATATAATAAAATGTATTTATATCTCAGGGGAGAAAAAGGGAGAATTATGAATCATCATAGGAGAAATGTGCCTGCTTCTAAAAAGGGGAAGAAGCTTAGGCTCTTTAATGCAGCTTTACTGACATTGGTAAGCTTGGTTTCAGGTTTGCTTGTTTTTTCTATATTTAAAAATAATGTTCTGGCGTTTCATCACCTGAACCTTATTTTGTCTGCTCTTTTGGCGGCTGTTATTTTACTGGCAGCCTTCTTTATATGGAAAAATAAGTTCAAAGTCCTGACAACCTTACTTTTGCTTGTGACCTTGCTGGTATCCTCAGGAGCTATGTACGGGGTCAAGGAGCTGATGGACTTATCTAGAGTTGTGAACTCCACCTCAAATTACTCTGAAATTGAAATGGCCGTTTATGTCCGGACAGACAGCGATAAATCAGATGTGACTCAGCTGCAGAAGCTGACAGCTCCGACTGAAAATGGGGACAAGGACAATGTAGCGGCTCTTCTGGCTCACATCAAGAAGACTAAAAAGACAGAACTCACAGTGGAAAACAGCTCGTCTTATATCGCAGCCTACAAGGCCCTCATCAATCAAGAGACCGAGGCCATTGCCCTCAATAGTTCGTTTGGAGATATGCTGGCTTCTCACGATGCTGACTATGCTTCAAAGATAAAGAAAATCTATACTTATAAAATTACTCGTCAAGTAGAGACCGGCAAACGCAGGGATGATGCCAATGCGGATGTCTTCAATATCTATGTCAGCGGTATCGATACTTATGGCTCTATCTCATCTGTCTCACGCTCAGATGTCAATATCATCATGACGGTCAATCGCAAGACCAAGAAAGTCCTCTTGACAACAACTCCTCGTGATTCTTATGTGGCGATTGCAGACGGAGGGGCTGGGCAGATGGACAAGCTGACCCATGCAGGGATTTACGGAGTGGATGCTTCTGTCCACACGCTGGAAAATCTATACGGCATTCGCATTGACTACTATGTTCGTCTGAACTTCACTTCTTTCCTCAAGCTGGTAGACCTACTGGGAGGGATTGATGTTGAAAATGACCAAGAATTTACCAGCCGACATGGTAATCATCATTTCCCAGTAGGGAAAGTCCATATGAACTCAGATCAGGCATTAGGCTTTGTTCGCGAGCGTTACTCCCTTCAGGGGGGCGACAATGACCGCGGGAAAAATCAAGAAAAGGTTATCGAAGCAGTCATTAAAAAGCTGACTTCAACCAGTGCTTTGAAGAACTACAACGAGATTATTTCCGGCTTGCAGGACTCTATCCAGACCAATATGGAGCTGCCTGTTCTTATGAATCTGGTCAATACTCAGCTGGAGTCAGGGGGGAGCTATCAAGTTCAGTCACAAGCCATCAGCGGAAACGGCCGCATGGATCTACCATCCTACGCTATGCCAGATTCCAATCTCTACATGATGGAAATCCAACCAGAAAGCCTTGACAATGCTAAGGCAGCGATTCAGCAGGTAATGGAAGGAAAAACACCATGATTGACATCCATTCTCATATTATCTTTGATGTGGACGACGGTCCTAAGACCTTTGAGGATTCCAAAAAACTGTTGGAAGAAAGCTATCGACAGGGAGTTCGAACTATCATCTCTACTTCTCATCGCAGAAAGGGCATGTTTGAAACGCCTGAAGAGACCATTAGCGCTAACTTTAAAATGGTGAAAGAACTGGCAGAGCTTGTAGCGCCTGACTTGACGGTTCTCTATGGGGCAGAGGTATACTACACCAGTGATGTGGCGGATAAGTTGGAAAAGGGGATTTTCCCCAGTCTAGCTGGTACACGCTATGTGCTGATTGAGTTTAGCATGGCGACGCCTTATAAAGACATCCATACAGGTCTAGCTCAGATTTTGCGACTTGGCTTGACACCAGTCGTGGCTCATATTGAGCGCTATCACTGCCTGGAAAATGATGAAAAGAAGGTGCAGGAACTCATTAATATGGGCTGCTATACTCAAATTAATAGCTCCAGTGTTCTAAAGCCTAAGCTGCTTGGAGACTCGCATAAATTTATGAAAAAACGGGCTCAGTTCTTTTTGGAGAAGGACTTGGTCCACTTTGTTGCCAGCGACATGCACAATCTAAGTCAGAGACCGCCTTTTATGAAGGAGGCCTTTGACATTGTCGCTAAGAAATACGGTTCCCGCCGGGCAGGAGCCCTCTTTGGCGGCAACCAAGCATTATTATTGAAAAATGAATTGATTTAGGGGAAAAATGGAAAAACAAGAAAAGCAAATCGTAGAAATCGATATTCTGTCCTTGCTGAGAGCCTTATGGCTGAAAAAGTTCACCATCGTGTTGGGAGCTGTGCTCTTTTCTTTGCTGGCTTTTGGCTACAGCGTCTTTATTGCTAAGAAAATGTATCAGAGTACCACGCGCATCTATGTGGTCAGCCGTCAGAACGAAACGCAGGCAGCTTTGACTAATCAGGACCTGCAGGCGGGTTCATACCTCGTTAAGGACTTTAAGGAAATCATTCTGTCACAGGCGGTTCTATCACAGGCAATTAGTGAGTTGAAACTGCAAACGTCACCAAGAGAGCTGACGCGTCACATCACCGTTTCCGTTCCGGCGGATACTCGTATCGTTTCGATTACAGTTAAAGATGACAATCCGGAGGAAGCGGCTCGCATTGCCAATGCCTTTCGTAATATCGCCGCTGAGAAAATCATCGAGGTGACAAAAGTTTCTGATGTGACGACTTTGGAAGAAGCAACAGTCCCAGCAGAGCCTTCTTCACCAAATATTCGACGTAATGTTATCTTAGGATTTTTAGGGGGCAGCGTCCTGATGTCGATCTTTATCATCGCTGTAGAAATCCTGGATGATCGGGTGAAGAAGCCAGAGGACATTGAAGAAGTCATGGGCTTGACGCTGTTGGGCGTTATCCCAGATATGAACAGAATGTAAGGGAGAGAAAATGGCAACCTTAGAATTAGTTAGGAAAAAAAGGAACCTTGTCAAACTAACCGAGGAATACTACAATGCTCTAAGTACTAATGTACAGCTGAGCGGCGCCAATATCAAGATGGTCGAAATAAGCTCGGTGACGGCAAATGAAGGAAAGTCTACAACCTCAGTGAATCTCGCGGCCGCCTTTGCCAGAGCTGGTCATAAGACCTTGATGATCGATGCGGATATCCGCAACTCAGTCATGTCCGGTGTGTTTAGCAGTCAGAGAAAAGTATCAGGACTGACGGACTATTTGTCAGGACAGGCTGCCCTGCATGAAGTCATCAACGATACAGATCTGGACAACCTGGATGTGATCTTATCTGGTCCAGTATCACCTAATCCGACGGGGCTTTTGCAAAGCAAGCAGTTTGATGCACTTTTGACTGACTTGCGTGTCCGCTATGACTACATCATCGTAGATACTTCACCGATTGGTCTGGTTATTGATGCGGCTATCATCGCTCAGAAATGTGATGCTAGCTTCTTGGTGACACAAGCAGGACATATCAAACGAAAAGCAGTCATGAAAGCTAAAGAGCAGTTGGAACAAACAGGAACTCCTTTTTTGGGTGTTGTCCTCAATAAATATAACATTGACTTGGAACGCTATGGTGCCTACGGAACTTATGGGGGATATGGCAGCTATGGCAATTATGGGAAATAGGGAATAAAGAGTTTTAGGATAATTGGGAGATTAGGAACATGACAAGAGCGAGAAAAAGAGTCATCTTAATTATTGTTGATATTATTTTGCTCAGTATAAGTCAGGGGATTTCAAAATTCTTCTTAGCAAAATATGTCGGGATAACGGATTTATCTTTTGTCTCTATTTTAATGGGGATTATTGTACTGTATTTGACATTTGCAACACTATCGAATGTCTTTTCTACCATTACAAGGTATACAGATTACAAAACAATGTTTCGAGTAGGGGGCTCAATTTTAGGAGCTTACTCAATTGTATACATTGTAGAGAAAATTTTTTATGAATCCACAAACAGTAGATATATTGTCCTTTCTATGCTGCTATCGTTTTTGTTGGTTATTGCTTCAAGGCTGACTTGGCGGGAGATTCATGAATTCGTGCAGCACCCTTCAGCCTTACTGGGTAAGAAAGTAGATGGGACAAAGACCCTTGTTGTTGGTTCAGGGGATGGTGCTAGTCTCTTTATCAAAACGGCCCAGCAAAAATCAAAAGATTTAAAGATAGTCGCGATTGTAGATGACGATAAGAATAAGCAAAATACGTATCTTCATGGAGTAAAAGTTGTAGGAACAACTGAGCAGATACCTGAAATTGTAGGGAATTATGAAGTCGAACAAATTGTCATTGCCATTCCTTCGTTGGCTCCGGATGATTACGAACGAATCGTAGAGTATTGCCAACAGACGGAGGTCAAGGTCAATGCCATGCCTAAGTATGAACAGGTGATTACGGGGAAACTATCTGTCAGCAAACTTCAGGAAATTGATATTGCAGATCTGTTAGGGCGTAAAGAAGTTAAGCTGGATCAGCAAAGTTTGAAGTCCAATATTAAATGCAAGACAGTTCTAGTTACGGGGGCTGGTGGGTCAATCGGCTCGGAACTTTGCCGTCAGATTGCTCAATTCTGCCCAGCTAGGCTCCTGCTTCTAGGTCATGGAGAAAATTCAATTTATTTGATTCACAAGGAGCTGTCAAGCCGTTATAAAGATGATATTGAGTTGATTCCAATCATTGCAGATATTCAAGATAGAGAGAGGATTTTCCATATTATGGAAACCTATCGACCTGATCGAGTGTATCATGCAGCGGCTCACAAACATGTTCCTTTGATGGAGTACAATCCGACAGAAGCGGTCAAAAATAATATCTATGGCACGCGAAATGTAGCAGAAGCAGCAAAGGCAGCTGGTGTCGCGAAATTTGTCATGATTTCTACAGATAAGGCAGTCAACCCGCCTAATGTTATGGGGGCAACTAAGCGTGTGGCAGAAATGGTCGTGACCAGTTTAAATGAAGAAGGAAAGACTCTTTTCTCAGCTGTTCGCTTTGGGAATGTTTTGGGTAGCCGAGGTAGTGTCGTTCCTTTATTCAAGGAACAGATTGCTAAGGGAGGTCCTATCACCGTGACGGACTTTCGAATGACACGTTATTTCATGACCATACCAGAAGCCAGCCGCTTGGTGATTCAGGCTGGGGCCTTGATGCAAGGGGGAGAGGTTTTTGTCTTGGATATGGGCGAGCCTGTGAAAATTTTGGATCTAGCTAAAAAGATGATCACGCTCAGCGGCCATACTGAAGAGGAGATTCAGATTCAGGAAGCAGGCATTCGACCGGGCGAAAAGCTTTATGAAGAGCTCTTGTCTGCCAAGGAAAAGGTCAATGATCAAGTCTATGAAAAGATTTTTGTAGGGAATGTTCAGTCGTTACCCAAGACCGAGGTGGATTCCTATGTGGACTCTCTTCTGACTCTTGGTGCAAATGACCTCAAGGACAGCCTGGTAAAGTTTGCACAGCAATAAGTTTTTAGGATAATCATGTATAAATTTTTTAAACGAACATTAGATATAGTCCTGTCATTCTTAGGAATGATTGTCTTATCACCGTTTTTTCTGCTTCTAGTACTTGCTATTAAATTGGATTCAAAAGGACCAGTTTTGTTCAAACAGAAGCGGATTGGTCTGCATAAGAAACACTTCTATATTTTGAAATTCAGAACGATGCGAATGGATACACCTAAGGATACCCCAACTCATTTACTGGAAAATCCTGAGCAATGGATTACAAAGGTTGGAAAATTTCTTAGGAAGACGTCTCTGGATGAGTTGCCTCAGATTTGGAATATTTTTGTCGGTGACATGAGTATCATAGGTCCAAGACCGGCTCTTTGGAATCAGTATGATTTGATTGAAGAGCGAGACCGCTATGGAGCAAATGATGTTTTGCCAGGTCTGACGGGATGGGCTCAGATTCACGGGCGAGATGAGTTGCCGATTGCTAAGAAAGCTGAATTGGACGGCTACTATGTCCAGCATTTGTCTTTTGGATTGGATGTCCGCTGTTTCTTTGGCACCATTAAGAGTGTTGCCAAGAGCGAAGGAGTTGTCGAAGGCGGCACGGGAAATATGGAAAAGAAAGATTAAAGGCTGATGAAAAGAATATTAATTACGGGAGAGGGTAGCTATATCGGCCGGAGCTTTAAGAGGTATGTTTCTTCACGGGAGGATGTCCAGGTTGATGAGCTGGACGTCCGCGGAGAAACCTGGAAGGAGAAAGATTTTTCGTCTTTTGATGTAATTTTGCATTTGGCGGCGATTGTCCATATCTCCAACCCATCAAAAGAGATGGAATCGGTATATAATCAGGTCAATACTCAGCTACCTTATGAATTGGCTCAAAAGGCTAAACGCGAAGGTGTCAAACAGTTTATCTTTATGAGCAGCATGAGTGTCTACGGAGAAGTTTTGGGAGACCGGGTTATCACAAAAGACACGCAAGAAGGTCCTGATTCTTTTTATGGCAAAAGCAAACTAGCTGCTGAGCAACTTCTGGCGGAATTGGAGAGCGAAGATTTCAAATTGGCAGTTTTACGGCCGCCCATGGTTTATGGTCATCAAGCTAAGGGAAACTATAAACGACTGTCAAAGTTGGCTCAGAAGCTACCAGTTTTTCCTTTGGTCCAGAATGAACGTAGTATGATTTATATTGATAACCTTTGTGAGTTTATCAGACTGATTGTTCAGAATCAAGACAGCGGTGTCTTCTATCCTCAAAATCAGGACTATGTCAATACCTCTCAGCTAGTCAGAGAAATAAAAAGGACTCATGGCCAGAGAGTAGTCTTGCTGCCTGCATTTAACTGGATTTTAAAAAGACTGTCCCGCCATGTTTCGACTCTGAATAAACTGTTTTCGGATTTAACTTATGAAAAAGAGATGTCTAGCTATCCTCAGTCTTATCAGGTGGCAGATTTTAGGAGGTCTATTGAGAGGACGGAGAAGGGAAACTAGTTTAGGATGATTGGGGGGATTGTTAGTGAAATTTTCGGTATTGATGTCTGTCTATCAGAAGGAGAATCCGGATTTCTTAAGAAAGAGCCTAAATAGCGTTCTTATAGAGCAGAGCCGCAAGCCAGATGAGCTTGTCCTTGTAGAGGATGGGCCGCTGACAGAAGAGTTGTATCAGACGATTCAAGATTTCAAGGAAACATTTCCAGAGGTGAAAGTTCTACCTTTAAAGGAAAATGTCGGATTGGGAGAAGCTTTGCATCGGGGAGTTGAGGCTTGCTCTTATGACTGGATTGCTAGAATGGATACAGATGACATTGCGACACCGGACCGTTTCCAGCAACAAGTGGACTATATTGAGCAGCATCCGCAGTTAGATGTTTTGGGTGGCAATATCATAGAATTTGACATGGAACCAGATCAAATAATGGCAGAGAAAAAAATGCCGCTTTCCCATGAAGAGATTATCAAAAGGTTGCAGCGGAGAAATCCTTTCTGTCACATGACGGTATTTTTCAAGAAATCATCTGTTTTAAAAGCTGGTAATTACAAGCCCTTGCCTTTAGTGGAAGACTATTATCTTTGGGCGAGAATGGCTGCTCAGGGCTGTCGTTTCGCCAATCTTAATCGGGTCTTGGTTTATGCTCGAGTCGGAAACGGCATGCATACGAGAAGAAGCCAGACAGAGCAGATTGCCAGCTGGAAAGTAGTCAACACTTTTTTGCTGTCACATGGTATGCTAAACCGAGGGCAATATTATCAAAATATGTTGATGATTCGCGCTTTTGTGGGAACACCTATTTGGATAAAAGCGTTTATTTATAAGTATCTGCTTAGAAGAAAGTAATCTTCTTCACAGACAGAGCAGTCTAGCTTAGATAGGGAGAAAGCTAGGAGTTAGGGGGATATAGAATGAAAAGTTTAGGAAGGAGGGAGAAATGATTTCTGTCGTGATGGCGACCTATAATGGGGCGGATTTTATTTTGGAGCAACTAGACTCTATCCGCACTCAAAAGCTGAAGCCTGATCAGGTCATTATCTGTGATGACTGTTCGACAGATCAGACAGTGGTGTTAATCAGGGACTACATCACCAAGCACCAACTGACTGATTGGCAGCTGATTGAAAATCAGGAAAATTTGGGTCATTATCGAACTTTTATAAAATTAGCGAGTTTGGCTGAGCACGATAGTGTTTTTTTCGCTGATCAGGATGATAAATGGCTTCCTGATAAAACAGCTGCCTTGCAGAAAGTGCTGTTAGAAACAGACGCTGCTATGGTGTATGGCCAGTCTTACTTGATTGATCAAAATGGTCAGGTCATCAAGGAGCCCAAGGTTTCAGGAGAAAGGCAAGAAAGAAATCTAGCTTGGCTTCTGAAAAAATGGCCGTCAGGTTATCAGACAGCTTTTAGAAAGTCGGTACTGGCTGATATTTTGCAGCAGCAGTATACGGATTATCCTGGATTTGACTATCATGATGTTTTATTTGGTATGCTGGCTCCATTGTATGGAAAAGTTGTTTGCTTGGACCAGCTTCTGGATCAGCACCGCATTCATCAGGCAAATGTAACCCAGTCTGCGTCGTCGCTCAGTTTTAACAAAACAAGGTTATCTAGGATTAACTATTTACAGAAGGTCATCAGTCGCTATAAATCTGTGAAAAAAATCGCAGAGGAGCGACAGATTTCTGAGGCGGATCATCGCCAGGTTGCTAGGGCTTTGGTCTTGACCAATCTTAGACTGAAATTATTACAGTCTAGAAATCCATTTTGGGCTTTGGGCCTGATGTTTCAAATAAGGGAGTATCGAACAATAAAAGATTTCATTAGTGATTTGGTATACACCTATTCACTGAATGGACTTGCTAGGAGATTATTGAAAAAGTTTGGGAGGTAAGAAAAATGAGAGGAACCAGTAAGATTGAATGGGAGTTGGCTTTGGGAGAACGCTTCAGTCCCATGTATCAAAAAATTACGGATGATAAATTAAAGGTTTTACAAAAAGCCTATTTAAAAATGTACAAAAAATTTGATGCAGAATGTCGTCGGCATCATATTCATTCCTACATGGTTGCAGGGACCTTGATTGGTTCTTTGCGACATGGGGGCTACATCCCTTGGGACGATGATATCGACTTAGTGATGTTCCGAGAGGACTACAATCGTCTGCAGGAAATCTTTGCGGACAGCGAGGACTTCGAGCTGATCTCTCCTGCGGATGCGACAGACAGTGTCTTTAAGGTTCTAAAGCTGCAGAGCAAGTCACTGACCTACTATGATGTTTTGGGAGAAGGTTTCAGTAAAAAGAAACATCTTTATCTTGATATGCTGCCAATTGACTTTGTCCCAGAGAATAACATGCTTCGCAAGCTCAAGGGCCTTCTATTCAGAGCCTTGGATTTGTCACACAATAGCTCACGCTGCTATACAAAGTTTACTCCGCATCTGACCTATATGGCTAAAGAATCCAAAGAACTCAGACAAAATCTTTGGATCAGAAGACTGATAGGCTTCCCTTCTTTTATCATGGGGCCGGCTAATATGTATAAGTTGATGGAAAAACTCATTCAGTCTAATAAGAAGACTTCAAAAATAACAATTGCTTATGGTGTAAAAGGCTATTTGGGAGAGACTATTGACTATGAAAGTTTCTATCCAGCTAAGAAGTATTCCTTTGAAGGCTATGAGTTCGATGGACCTAATGATGCGGACAAGTATCTGACTAATCGCTACGGTGATTACATGACACCGCCTGAAAGAAAAGAACAGACAGAACGTCATGTCAGACTGAGAGATAATTGGGTTGAATTAATAGAAGGAAGATAATGGTTTTTTTACTAATTTTGGGAGGCCTTTTCCTATTGTTTTTGACAATCAAAACAGTAGGAAGAGACTATGCTAACCCGGCTTTTATATACTTGGCAATATGGATGATAGCAAGCATTTTTACTGCATTTTATTCATCCAAATGGGGAGAGGGACTTTCTCTGATAACGGTCACTGTTATCTTTGTTGGGAATGCCATTTTTTTAATGGGAGTCCTTTTGTCATCGAATTTGTTTGCTGAGAGGAAGTTGGACGCCAAACCTAGTCAAATAAAGGTGAGTAATTTTTTCATTATTTTAGTTCTCTTATTTTTGGCTTATGCGGTCAGATTTATTTATTCCGATTTGCTTTACTTGGCGGCGCAGAGCAAGCAGGTACCGGGTGGATTGTTTAAAACCATTGAATTGGCTCGGCATATGACTACAAATTATGATTTCTCTCTTAGTCGTCTTAGCCTCAATTTGTTGCGGGTTAACTTTTCCTTAGGAATTGTTTTCTTCTATTTTTTCTGTGAGTCTCTTTTTTCGGGAAAAGATGGCATTTTTTACAAGGGCAAGTTATTGCTGGTTAGTCTGATTTCTTTAGGTGTTTCCCTCTTGTCTACCGGACGTACGGAGTTGCTGGGCTTGGTTGCAGGCTATGCTATTGTGTATATGCTGTTTTTCTCGAAGTATTATTCGTGGAGAGACAACAGGTATGGTGTAAAGCTTTTTCGCTCTTTGCTGATAATTGGCTTTGTATTCCTTGTCTTATTCATGGCGGTTGGAACCTTTGTTCTCAATCGAGTGGATAGTCGGGCAGAGTTCGGAATTTTGGATAATTTGGTTAAATATATGGGTTCACCCATTCAGGCTTTAGACTACTATCTGAAAAATCCTACTCTTTATAGCGATAATCAAGTCTTTGGAGAAAATACTTTTATTGCTATCTATGGAACATTGAAATCCCTCGGTCTGTCTAGCCATGAGCTGACACCTTTCTTGCCTGTTGTTCATTTTAACGACGATAAAACCAATGTTTACACAATTTATTACTATTTTATCAAGGATTTTGGCTATTTCTCAGTCCTTATCTTTCAGCTTTTATATGGCTTCTTTTACGGAAGTTTCTACTATTCTATCAAAAAACGCTATTTCACCCCGCTAAAGGTTATTGTTTTCGCTTTATTTGCGTATCCTTTAGTCATTTCATTCTTTCAGGAAACGTTGCTGTCATTGTTGACAACCCATATTAATCGGATTATCTATGCTTTTGTGATTTATATGGCAGCTGATTTACTGAGTAGAGTGCGATTTACAACGAGAGGAAGGAAAGTATCGGTATGACGACATCAGCTCTGATATTCGCAGGCGGCACAGGCAGCCGCATGAATACCAAGACCTTACCCAAGCAGTTTTTAGAGTTGCACGGTAAGCCAATTATTATTCATACGATTGAGCACTTTGAAGACCATCCAGCAGTCTCGGACATTGTGGTTGTCTGTGTAGACGGCTGGCTGGACTACTGCAGAGATTTATTAGCTCGATTCAATATTAAAAAAGTCAGTCAAGTAGTTCCTGGTGGAGAGACTGGCCAAATGTCTATTTTTAATGGTCTCGCTGTCTTACGGGAAAAGTACAAGAACGATGACGACTATGTGTTGATTCATGATGGTGTTCGCCCTTTGATTGACGGGGGAATCATTTCTAAAAATATTGAGGCAGCAAAAAAGTATGGGGCAGCTATTACGGTTAAGCCGGTTATCGAAACAGTTATTCAGGTCGATGAGGCGGATGTTATTAATCAGGTTATCGAGCGTTCCACTTGCCAGACAGCTGTCGCCCCTCAAACCTTCGCGCTTTCGAAGATTCACTCCCTGCATTTAAAAGCTCAGGCAGAGAATCAGTTTGATATGACGGATTCTGCGACACTGGCTCGTTATTTTGGACTCCCTCTGCATACAGTTATGGGGGGCAGCGAAAATATTAAAATTACGACTCCATCTGATTTTTATATTTTTAGAGCAATTTACGAAGCGCGTGAAAATGCACAAATTTTTGGTTGATATGGCAAATAATACGATTTTACAAAAGGATATGGAAGACCTAGCTACTGTCAGTCCTATTCTCAGAGAACTGAGAAATGTCACAGTCTTGGTAACCGGAGCAACGGGACTTATAGGCAGACACTGCATTTCCACTTTGCTGGCTTTAAATGATTTGTACGATGCCAATGTCAGAGTAGTAGCCTTGGCACGAAATCAGAAAAAAGCGGAAGATCTATTTCAAGATTTTTTACATAGCGAGAATCTGCAGCTAGTGTATGCTGACTTGCTGTCAGATTGGCAGATAGAGGAGGATTTGGATTATATTATCCATGGAGCCAGTGCGACGGACTCCTCTTTTTTCGTTAAGCATCCTGTGGAGACGATTGATCTAGCCGTAAATGGAACGAAAAAACTGCTGGATCTGGCTAAAAATAAGCAGGTTCACAGTATGGTCTATCTCTCTTCTCTGGAAGTCTATGGGACGACAAATCCAGATGCTTCCAACATTAACGAGAAAGATTACGGTTATTTGGATCCAACCAGTGTCCGTAGCAGTTATTCGGAAAGCAAGCGCATGGCAGAATCCTTGTGTGTAGGCTATTGTCATCAGTATAAGGTACCAGTGAAAATGGCTCGTTTGTCACAAACCTTTGGTCCAGGTGTGAGCTATGAAGACAACAGAGTTTTTGCGCAGTTTGCGCGTGCTGTCCTTGAAAAAAGAGATATCATCCTCCGAACTAAAGGGGAAACTGTTCGGAACTACTGCTATACCAAAGATGCTATTGAAGCCATTTTTTACATTCTGCTGAAAGGCCAAGCAGGTCAAGCATATAATGTCGCTAATAAAGAAACGGCTATTTCCATTCGTGAGATGGCGGAGATGGTTATTGAACGAAGCGATAGCAATGAATCGAATTTGGTCTTTGATTTGGCAGAGGATGTGGAAAAGCTAGGCTATAATCCGACAGTTAAGATTCGTCTCAATACGGACAAGCTTGAAAGTTTGGGCTGGCAAGCTCATACTGATTTAGAAACCATGTTTTTACGTTTGATTGAGAGCATGGCGTCAGATAGGAAGAAATAGGAGGGCAAATTTGTCTGGTGGATTTAAAAAAATAGTAGCTAATTTTTCCTATGTCGTCTTGTCCAATTTGCTGACAGTAATAGTTTCTTCTCTGGTTGTCTTGATTTTGCCTAAGATTATGGGTGTAGAGGAGTATGGATACTGGCAACTCTATATTTTTTATTTATCTTATGCCGGTTTTGTTCATCTAGGCTGGGTGGACGGAATCTACCTTCGCTACGGTGGTTTGGAGTATGATGATCTGGATAAAGAAAAGTTTTTCTCTCAGTTTCTCATGCTTTTGATCTATTTGACAGGGATTGGAATTTTATTTTTCTTAGGGACTTCTGTCTTTATTAGAGATGAGAGCAGTCGGTTTGTTTTTATACTTTTGGTTTATACCATGTTGGTCACCAATCTGCGCTTTCTCTTTGTTTACGTTTTGCAGATGACTAATCGACTGAAGGAAAGTTCTTATGTTGTCAGTGGAGACCGACTCCTCTATTTACTGCTTTTACTGGTCTTTATTTTCGTGGGTTTTCGAGACTTCAAGATTATGGTATATGCAGATTTGATTGGTAGAGTTGTTTCGCTTTTTTATGCCATGTATCTGTGCCGAGATATGGCCCTGCGACCTCTCAATCAATTTAAGCTTGATATACAGGAAACGGTTCGCAATATTGCTGTCGGTATCAATCTGATGCTATCAAATGTAGCCAGTATGCTCATTATCGGAACGGTTCGAATGGGGATTCAAAAGGTATGGAACATTGCTACATTTGGGAAAGTATCCTTAACCCTGAGCATTTCCAATCTACTTATGACCTTTATCAACGCTATCGGTTTGGTCATCTTTCCGATTTTGAAACGGACGGACGAAAGCAAGTTGCCTAAGATTTACAATCAGTTGCGGAATGTCCTTATGGTTCTTATGTTTGGTGTGCTTTTGCTGTATTATCCCCTAAAAATAGCTTTGGACAGCTGGCTACCGGCTTACAGAGAGTCCTTGATATTTATGGCTCTAGTCTTTCCTATGTCTGTCTACGAGGGTAAGATGGCACTGCTTATCAATACCTACTTAAAAGCCTTGCGAATGGAGAGGCAGATTTTTAAAGTAAATGTAATTGCCATGCTCTTAAGTTTCGCTACTACCTTGATTTTTGCAGTTTTTCTGCGCAATCTGAATGCTACAGTTCTGTCTATCGTGCTGTTGCTGGCGACTAGGAGTATATTGGCAGAGCTAATCTTAGCCAAGAGGATGCAGATTGATGTCGTCAAAGATATCTGGGTTGAGTTGTTAATGACACTTGTGTTTATTACTTCGAATTGGTTTTTATCAGTTTATCTAGCTGCAGCAGCCTACGGATTTGTCTATCTGACCTACAGCATTTACAAATACCAAAGTTTGAAAGGTCTGCTCCAACAATTGCGGGCTCGTTGATGCTTGATAAATTATAAATAGTTTAACAATCTAAATACTAAGCCCTGTCCGGGCTTTTTACGTTTGTAATGTAGCGTTAACATACAAAGCTACTTACTAAAGTTACTCTGGCTACAATCAGTTTGCTGAACTATATATTGTATATAGCGGAAATGAAAGACAATTTTTCCAGTAACTTATTGCGGATTATGGTATTTTTTGAGAATAATTAGAAATTAGCTAAAATAATTCCGTTCTTTATGCCTGAGAATATAAATGGTTTTGCAAGTTATTCTACCATGAAGAGATTTCAAAAGGCATCAGGAGAGCAGAGCTACTAGGATAGCAAATTAGGCTGGTTTTTGGTATTTTAAGTAAGTGCAGAATTCGGCGGTCAACTTTAGAAAGAGAAATACCTGTTAGTTGCAATAGTAAAATTAAAGAGAACTTGAGGATTAGCAAAAAGAGGTGTCCTATGAAAAAAATTTTAGTCACAGGCGGAACGGGGTATATAGGAAGTCACACAGTGGTTGAACTGGTCGCCGCGGACTATGGAGCTATTGTCGTGGATAACTTTTCGAATAGCTCTCCAGAAGTACTAGAGCGCTTAGAAACTATCACTGGTGTGAACATCCCGTTTTACAAGGGTTCGATTTCTGATAAAGATCTGATGAACCAGATTTTCGAAGATAATCACATTGATGCAGTCATTCATTTAGCGGCCTATAAATCAGTAGAAGAATCGGTGCGAGAACCACTTAAATATTACGAAAATAATGTCAGTGCTGGTATTGCTCTTCTTGAAGTTATGAAAGAGCACAAGGTAGAACATATTATCTTTAGCTCCAGTGCCACGGTCTATGGAATGAATCATTGTTCATCCTTGACAGGAGATTTATCTACTTCAGCGACCAATCCATATGGTTACACCAAGCTGATGATGGAACAGATTTTGACGGATCTTGCTCTTGCACATTCAGATTGGTCTGTAACCAATCTTCGCTATTTCAATCCAATTGGTGCCCATGAGTCTGGTCTGATTGGTGAGGCTCCAAATGGAATTCCTAATAACCTTATGCCTTATATTACTCAGGTTGCGGTCGGTAAATTACAAGAGCTTAGCGTTTTCGGAAATGATTATGATACGCATGACGGTACAGGAGTGCGGGATTATATCCATGTAGTCGATTTAGCCAAGGGCCATGTTTTGGCTTTGAAACATAATTTAGAAAACAAGGGGGTCGCTGTTTTCAATCTTGGTACAGGGATTGGTTATAGTGTACTGGATATGGTTAAAGTCTTTGAAAATGTCAATGGTGTGAAAATTCCTTATACTATAAAGGATAGGCGACCTGGAGATGTGGCGACTTGCTTCGCTGATGCAAGTAAAGCAAATGACATTTTGGGCTGGAAAGCTGAGAAAACTCTCCAAGATATGATGCGAGATTCTTGGAGATGGCAAAGCTCAAATCCTAATGGCTATGAAGGCTAATGTAGAATACCAGTCAGGTGAATAAAACTCTTCTGTAATAGTGCAGAAGAGTTTTTCTATATAAGAGCTGTTTTCTCCTACAGATGCAAAACTTTTTAAAGCATGTCATCAATTGATATGTTTTTTAATGGGCATGTAATCTGGTCTTGATGAGCTGTAATAATAAACATGCTATAATGTCTGCATGAAGACTGAAAACACAACTTTGCACGCTTTTAAGGCCCTAGCTTGCTTTAGTATTGTTTCCTTACACTTTCTGCTGCCGGGGCAATTTGGCGTTTTTTATCAAATTGTGGCCCGCTTTGCAGTTCCTTTTTTCATGATGCTGTCGGGCTATTTTTCCTTCAATATTTCCAGAGATAAGGTCAAGTATCGTCTCAAGCAGATGCTCCTTTTGACAGCTGCCAGTCTGATGTTTTACACGATTGTGCATTTTGTCAACTTGCTGCTGACAAGAGAGTTAACAGAAAAGATGGCAGCTATAGACTTGTCTGATTTTGCGGACTTTTTCCTCTTTAACAGTCCCAGAGACTTGATTGGCTCGGCTGCTACGCCGACTTGGTATTTGCTGGCTATTTCTTATATCTACACGCTTTATCTGGTTTTTTATAAGCATTTTCACCGCTTAACTAGCTTGGGTGTGTCATTGTTCTTGTTGATCCTGGCCTTTTGTATCGAGTTCAATACAGATAGCGAATTTTACTATCGCAACTTCCTGTTTATGGGTCTTCCCTTTTTCATTCTAGGGATGCAGTTTGCTAAGCATCGGGATCGGATTTTAGCCTATGACTTGTCGTCTGTCAGGAAATGGGCGATCGGTCTAGGAATAACTGGTTTGATTTTGCTCGAGTACTGTTTCATGGGTACGGAATATGACCTCTATCCCAGCACTCTTTTTTCATCCAGTGCGATTTTCCTCTATGCGGTCAGAAATGGGAGCGATATTGACATTCCGATTTTGAATAATATCGCTAAGAGATACGCGACCATGATTTATATCATTCATCCTTTCATTATCTTCATTTTCAGGTCGATAATGCCTCGGAATAGCATTTATAGTTTTGGCTTTTTTATCATTTTCTTGCTATCTTACTTGCTGAGCATAGCTTTTCAGAAAGTCATCAGGCCCAGACTTATCAGTGCACTTCCGGCTCAGTGATGTAAGCTAGCAGAGCTTATTCTCGCATTCACTCCAAACCAAAAGCAACAGACCATACTGTTGCTTTTTTTAGTCTATCTTGCGTTCAGACTGCTCAATACTTTTTCAAAACTGTCAGAGCGGGCTTCGACGGTTATTTTTTCTAGCGTAAAAGGGTGGATGAAAGTCAGTCGATGGGCGTGGAGCATAAGCCGGCCTTGGGGCTGCGGATGATAAAGGGGGTCACCGATAAGTGGGTGTCCGTGGTGAGCTAGATGAACACGGATCTGATGGGTGCGGCCAGTCTTGAGTTGGCATTTGACCAAGGCAGCCTGCCCAAATTGCTTGACCCTAGTCACATGGGTCTCTGCATAGAGTCCTTTTCGGGGGTCAACCAGCCGTTTTCTGCGATCATGGCGGTCGCGGCCAATCTTGTCTTTATAGATAAGCTTTTTGCTTGGGAACTTGCCTTGGACCAAAGCCCAATATGCGCGGCTGATTTCTCGCTTTTCCAGCAGTCGATTGAGGATGGGTAGGACAAAGGGATTCTTGGCAAAGAGGACAGCACCGCTGGTTTCTTTATCTAGCCGGTGAACGACATAGCAGGTCTCGCCGACATAGGCAGAAACATGATTAAGCAGGGCTAGTTCCGTTGGTTCATTAGCATGGGTTTTCATACCCTCGGGTTTATTGACGATAATGAGGTGCTGGTCTTGGTAGAGTTCTTCTACGAGTTCGCCATTTCCAAGCAAGATTGTCTTTTGAGGATAATCCTCTTCATCAAATATCAGGCGGATATCATCTCCAGGTTTGATTACAGTCTGCCAGTTAATGGCTAGGCCGTTGACGGACACATGCTTTTTGGTTCGCAGAAAGTGCCGGATTTTTCGCGGAATGAGAAATTGTTCTTCCAGCAGCTCTTTGACTGTCATGGCGGGCAGTCCATCTGGGATAGTCAGTGTAAATTTCATACATTTATTGTAGCAGAAAGCTAGAACTTTGGAAATAGGCAGTGTCGGATAAGACTTGCTGCAGAGGGCTTTAAAAGGCTATTTAATATACTCTTTTTCTTAAAAATAACTAAAAATCAGATGGGAAATAGGGTACTTTCTTGTCTGCACCTAAATAAGGTGATAAAATAAGGTTTATGAAGAATTTAAAAGATTTGTTTGAAAAATTAGTTGATTATTTTACCATACAGAAACCTCAAAAAGAAGCAGCAGAGGAGGTAGAGCTGACAGAAGAGCAGGCTAAGTCTGGTCTCAGCCGTTCAGGCAAGACCAAGAAGAAACCTCTCTCTCAGCACCCTATCCGCCGTTTTTGGCGCCGGTTTCATCTGACCAAGATATTCCTGATTCTCGGCTTGACCTTTGGTCTGGTGGTCGGTGGCTATCTCTTTTATGTGGCTAAGACGACCAATGTCAAGGATTTGCAGAATGCCCTCAAAGCTACCACGCTCATCTTTGACAAGGATGGCAATGAAGCAGGAAGTCTGTCTGGCCAGAAAGGGACTTATGTCGAGCTGACTGAGATTAGTCAAGACCTGCAGAATGCTGTCATCGCGACAGAGGACCGGACTTTCTATGAGAATGGCGGGATTAACTACAGTCGTTTTATCCTAGCTATTCTGACAGCTGGTCGCTCGGGTGGGGGGTCTACCATTACCCAGCAGCTGGCCAAGAATGCCTATCTGTCTCAGGACCAGACCATCGAGCGGAAGGCCAAGGAATTTTTCCTGGCTCTGGAAATCAATAAGAAATACAGCAAGCAGGAAATCCTGACCATGTACCTCAATAATTCCTATTTTGGGAATGGGGTCTGGGGTGTGGAGGATGCTTCTAAGAAATATTTCGGAGTTTCGGCTAGTCAGCTTAGTCTGGACCAGTCTGCTGTTCTGGCTGGTATGCTCAAGGGACCAGAGATTTATAATCCGCTGTACTCAGTTGAA
The DNA here is from genome assembly GCF_963456385.1 of uncultured Streptococcus sp. Taxonomy (GTDB): domain Bacteria; phylum Bacillota; class Bacilli; order Lactobacillales; family Streptococcaceae; genus Streptococcus. The sequence goes on from NZ_CAUOLF010000001.1 coordinate 20,346, forward strand.
AATGCGACCAATCGCCGCGATACGGTGCTGCAAAATATGGTTGCTGCAGGCTTTATTGATCAGGGGACAGCTGATCAGGCTGCCGCTGTAGGAATCGGTGGCCAGCTGGTTGATGCTTATGCCGGTAAGTCAGAAGACTATCGCTATCCATCCTATTTCGATGCGGTCATCAATGAAGCGGTCAATGACTACGGCTTGACAGAAGAAGAGATTGTCAATAATGGCTATCGCATTTATACTGAACTGGATCAGAACTACCAAGCCAGCATGCAGGTTATTTACAGCAATGTCTCTCTCTTTCCTGTAGCAGAAGATGGCACTATGGCTGAATCGGGCAGTGTTGCCTTGGATCCAAAAACCGGCGGTGTCCGGGCATTAGTTGGACGAGTCAATAGTGCAGAAGGCTCGACCTTCAGAAGCTTTAACTATGCAACCCAGTCTTCCCGCAGCCCCGGCTCTACTATCAAGCCCTTGGTTGCTTACAGTCCAGCCGTAGCAGCTGGTTGGCCGACAGATAAGGAGCTGGATAATACCAGAACTACCTTTGGCGACTATACCATCAACAATTACGGCAATATCCAAAGCTCCCCTAAAGTTCCAATGTATCAAGCCTTGGCAGAATCTCTGAACATTCCAGCTGTTTCAACTGTAGACGAGCTAGGCATCAACAAAGCCTTTGAGTACGGGAAAAAGTTTGGTCTGAATATGGACAAGGTTGATAAAACTTTGGGAGTAGCGTTAGGAAGCGGAGTTACAACCAATCCAATGCAGATGGCGCAAGCATATTCAGTCTTTGCCAACGGCGGTGTGATGAATGATGCCCATCTCATTACAAAAATTGAAAATGCCAGCGGTCAGGTCGTCAAGACCCATCGCCAAACCTCTACTCGGGTCCTCAATAGCTCAACGACTGACAAGATGAACAGCATGATGCTGGGGACTTTCTCGAATGGTACAGGTATCTATGCGGCTCCGTATGGCTATACTATGGCTGGTAAGACCGGTACGACTGAAACGGACTTTAACCCAGATCTATCTGGTGACCAATGGGTTATTGGTTATACGCCAGATGTGGTTATCAGCCAGTGGCTAGGCTTTCCAAAAACTGATGAGACCCACTATCTGACTGGAACCAGTGCGAATGAAGCCTCGGCGGTTTTCCGAAATGTTGCCAATAGCATCCTGCCATATACAGACGGAACTTCCTTTGAAGGGCAGAAGAATGCCTATGCTGCCAACGGCATTGCCCCTGTGGACACCTATGGTACGGAGGAAACGGGTACTACAACTGAAAACAAAGACTTCCTGCAGGATGTTCAGGACCGAGCTCAAAATCTGGTGGATGAAGCCAAGAAAGCCATTGATGACACTGGTATTCCTGAGAAAGCTAAGAATCTCTGGGATACTGTTACCAGCTGGTTTCAATAGGATTTAAAAGAGCTGAACGACTTGTCAAAAGCATAGAATCCTGCTATAATAAGAAAGATGGAGGCGTTATGGCATTAAAAAAAGCGAGTCTAGCGTGTACAGTCTGTGGTTCTAGGAACTACTCGGTTAAGCTCAGTAGCACTCCAAAACCAACGCGTTTAGAAGTTAATAAATTTTGTAAGCATTGCAGTAAATACACCCTGCATAAAGAAACTAGATAGGAGATTGTTGTGAAATTTTTTAAAGATGTTTTTAAATTATTGAAAGATACAACTTGGCCTACACGAAAAGAAAGATGGACAGATTTTATTTCTGTCATGGAATACACTGCATTCTTTGTAGTGATTATCTACATCTTTGACAAAGTAGTGGCAAGCGGTCTTTTCCAGATTCTGAATATTTTCTCTTAATAACTAACTTAAGTAGAAAAAAGTCTATAACAGGCATATCATTCAAAGTCCCATCTATTGTGAGTAGGTGGGACTTTTGGCGTATATCACTAGTTACTCGTTCTTTTATTTTTCAAAAAATGTAATCAGATTACAAGGTTTTGATTTGTATGGGAAATAGTTAATAAATTCCTTTGCATTTGAGGAATTTATGGTATAATAGGGCTAGAAAGAAGCAGAAGCCCGCAGGCTTTTTTATTTAGGAAAGGATGAACTCATGGACAGTTTTGACAAAGGCTGGTTTGTATTGCAGACCTATTCAGGCTATGAAAACAAGGTAAAAGAAAATCTTTTGCAGCGCGCTCAGACTTATAATATGCTTGAAAATATCTTGCGCGTGGAAATCCCTACTCAGACCGTGCAAGTCGAGAAAAATGGCAAGACCAAGGAAATCGAAGAAAATCGCTTCCCTGGTTATGTCTTGGTGGAAATGGTAATGACAGACGAAGCTTGGTTTGTCGTGCGGAATACTCCGAATGTAACAGGATTTGTCGGCTCACACGGGAACCGCTCTAAACCAACGCCACTCTTGGAAGAAGAAATTCGCAATATTCTCATTTCTATGGGTCAAACAGTGCAGGAGTTTGACTTGGACGTTAAGGTTGGGGATACTGTTCGTATCATCGATGGTGCCTTCACTGACTATACAGGTAAGATTACGGAGATTGATAATAACAAGGTCAAGATGATTATTTCCATGTTTGGTAATGACACCGTGGCCGAAGTTAATCTTAGCCAAATTGCAGAGCTTTAATTGACGAAAGTAGTGGGGGATTCTTCACTACTCTTGTCCAAAAGAAAATCCAAGACCTAGTTTCGTCTTGGATTTTTTGCTTTGTAGAAGTAATGGAGGCTTACTGTTTATGGTTCAACAATCTGATAGACTTTATCTTGATCGAACATGACGCTGTAATCTTTGCCATCCTGACCTTCCCATCCAAAAACGGTTGAGTGGCCAAAGACTGCGATTGTTTCTGGCCGTCCATGTTTAGCAACGACCTCCTGTGCAGACATCCCAGGTTCTACATCCTTGAGATTGCTGATTTTCTTAGGATTGGGTAGGCTGGCTGTCTTGGTAGTTACTGCTCCCTGATCACTAAAACTTATCAAGATGCTGTAATCAGTTCCTCTCCAAAAGCCACCACTTCCCATATCTGAGTCAGCGGGTCCCATTTTGCTGACAACCTCATCTTTGGTACTAGGAGTAGGACCAGCAGATCCGATAAGTGACTCAACTTTTATGGTTTTAAATTCAGCCCACTTTGGAATTTCGGGGATATCGCCAAGGGCTTCCAGAGCTTCTCCTTGGTCAATTAGGCTGATTTGAGCATTAGGGTCCTTGCGAGTATTAGAGCTAGAAGAAGTAGAGTAGTCTTCATCTTCCTCACTGGAAGAGGAGCTTTTTTTGCTAGATTCCTTTGTTGAGGATGAACTTTTTGAGGCTTTGAGGGAGCTAGGTGTCTTTTTTCTTTGCTGCGTCTGCTTGGCAGGCATGCAGGCTGAGAGAGCTAGCAGAGAGAGAAGGCTGAGGGCATAGAAGCCAACTTTTTTCATAATCAATCTTTTTTCCTTTCGCTGATGATGAATGATATTTTTATAATATTATATCAGCAAAGTTTGCTAGAAACAATAGGAAATGCAATAAAAAAGCCCTTTGAGGGGCTTCTAGAAATATATTTACGAAGGCGGTAGACGGATTTGAACCGACGATCAAGCTTTTGCAGAGCCGTGCCTTACCACTTGGCTATACCGCCGCAACTCTTATTATTCTATCGTAAATACTTGCTTTCGTCAAGAGTCTTTCATAGTCAAAGCAGAAAATGTTAGACGCTGCCATTCTGAACGCTTCGGGAACAAATGTTCAGCTGAGAAGTTGAATTCGTACTTAGTGGCAGAAAATCCAGTAAATGCCTTGTCAAAGAGCTGCGCTTTTGTTATAATAGGGGGTGCCGTGTAAATGGCGAAATACTCATTTTAGATGAATTGTGGAACTGTTGCCCTCGGGTGGTCCTGCGAGCTGAAATCTAAAAGAGGAAAAAAACAAAAAGGAGAATTTACTCATGGCAGTAATTTCAATGAAACAACTTCTTGAGGCTGGTGTTCACTTTGGTCACCAAACTCGTCGCTGGAACCCTAAGATGGCTAAGTACATCTTCACTGAGCGTAACGGTATCCACGTAATCGACTTGCAACAAACTGTAAAGTATGCTGACCAAGCTTACGACTTTATGCGTGATGCTGCTGCTAACGATGCAGTTATCCTCTTCGTTGGTACTAAGAAGCAAGCTGCTGACGCTGTAAAAGAAGAAGCAGAACGTTCAGGTCAATACTTCATCAACCACCGTTGGTTGGGTGGAACTCTTACAAACTGGTCTACTATCCAAAAACGTGTAGCTCGTTTGAAAGAAATCAAACGCATGGAAGAAGACGGAACTTTCGAAGTTCTTCCTAAGAAAGAAGTCGCTCTTCTCAACAAACAACGTGCTCGTCTTGAAAAATTCTTGGGCGGTATCGAAGATATGCCTCGCATCCCAGATGTGATGTACGTAGTTGACCCTCATAAAGAGCAAATCGCTGTTAAGGAAGCTAAGAAATTAGGTATCCCAGTGGTTGCCATGGTTGATACTAACACTGATCCTGATGATATCGATGTTATCATCCCAGCTAACGACGATGCAATCCGTGCGGTTAAATTAATCACTGCGAAAATGGCTGATGCTGTTATCGAAGGCCGTCAAGGTGAAGATAGCGTTGAATCAGTAGAAGCAGAATTGGCTGCAACTGAAACTCAAGCAGATTCTATCGAAGAAATTGTTGAAGTTGTTGAAGGTTCAAACGAATAATCAGTAAACTAACCTAAAGGGGCGGGGCTCAGCCCAGCTCCTTTATTTACATTAAAAAATAGGAGAAGAAAAATGGCAGAAATTACAGCTAAGCTTGTCAAAGAATTGCGTGAAAAATCTGGTGCTGGTGTCATGGACGCTAAGAAAGCACTTGTTGAAACAGATGGTGACATCGAAAAAGCGATTGAATTGCTTCGCGAAAAAGGTATGGCAAAAGCAGCTAAGAAAGCTGACCGTGTTGCCGCTGAAGGTCTGACAGGTGTTTACGTAAACGGTAATGTTGCCGCTGTTGTTGAAGTGAATGCTGAAACTGACTTCGTTGCGAAAAATGCTCAATTTGTTGACTTGGTAAACGCTACTGCGAAAGTAATCGCTGAAGGCAAACCAGCTAACAACGAAGAAGCACTTGCTTTGACAATGCCTTCAGGTGAAACTCTTGAAGCTGCATACGTATCTGCAACTGCAACTATCGGAGAAAAAATCTCTTTCCGTCGCTTTGCTTTGATTGAAAAGACAGATGCTCAACACTTTGGTGCTTACCAACACAACGGTGGCCGTATCGGAGTTATCTCAGTTGTTGACGGTGGAGACGATGCTCTTGCTAAGCAAATCTCTATGCACATCGCTGCGATGAAGCCAACTGTTCTTTCATACAAAGAATTGGATGAGCAATTTGTCAAAGATGAATTGGCACAATTGAACCACGTCATCGATCAAGACAATGAAAGCCGTGCAATGGTTGGTAAACCAGCACTTCCACACTTGAAATACGGTTCTAAAGCTCAATTGACTGATGCAGTTGTTGCACAAGCTGAAGAAGACATCAAGGCTGAGTTGGCTGCTGAAGGCAAACCAGAAAAGATCTGGGACAAGATCATCCCAGGTAAAATGGATCGCTTCATGCTTGACAATACTAAAGTTGACCAAGCATACACACTTCTTGCACAAGTCTACATCATGGATGACAGCAAGACAGTTGAAGCTTACCTTGAATCAGTAAATGCTTCAGTAGTTGAGTTCGCTCGCTTTGAAGTTGGTGAAGGTATCGAAAAAGCTGCCAACGACTTTGAAAACGAAGTAGCTGCAACAATGGCTGCTGCTCTTGGTCAAAACTAATTGTTTTTAGCTTAGAAATAGAATGATAAAAAGGTCTGAGATTCTTTCTCAGACCTTTTTTATAGGTTTTTAAACATCAAGTTTAGAATGGTGAGCAGCATCACTTAGCTGCTTTTTCTCTTTCTTCCTTATGAGCAATCAAACCATTGGTAAAAATCAAGACTACCAATATGAAGAGAAGCACTGTCGTTTGGGGGTAAGTCAGGCTAAACTGGTAGACTTTGGTAATAAACAAAAGGGGCAGAGTAACCACCATCATAATCAGAAAGCTATACCATTTGACTCGGTTGCTGACCAGCTCCTGTTCGAAGAGCAAGGGAGCATAAAGACAGGCGATGAGAGCTCCGATAGGAATATCAACGTAATCAGCAGAAAAGATGGTGAAAATACTCAGAGCTGCAAAGAGCCATTTGAGTACATGACGAGAATAGCTGAGCCAATCCATTTTCATTGGATTATCCTCCTTGTTTAGATGATAGTTGGCAGGCAGGAGTTTCTGTCTGTCTTTTCCTTGTGGATTTCCACCTATATTATAACGCTTTAAAAGCAAAAAGCAAGCGGTTACACAAGTCTGGCAAAGCTTTTTCACTAGTTTGAATTGTCAGACCTTTCAGTCATCCCTTTTTCTTTCAAAATAGAGACTTTTCCGGTATAATATTAGTCAAAGATAGTCAATGTTAGAGAAGCAAGGAAAAAGAAATTTATTCTGAAATTCTCAACTGGAAAGGGAAGTCATGGGTGCAAAAAACACATCGGACAGTATTGAAGCATATATCAAGTCGATTCTGGCTCAGGCTGGGATGGTTGAATTGAAACGCAGTGAACTGGCTGATGTTTTTCAGGTGGTTCCCAGTCAGATTAACTATGTGATTAAGACGCGTTTTACGGAAAGTCGGGGCTATATCGTCGAGAGTAAACGTGGTGGCGGCGGCTATATTCGGATTGGAAAGATAGAATTTTCCGACCGGCATCAGATGCTTTGCGGCCTGTACGACAGTGTGGGAGAGCGAGTCAGCCAGCAGGTTTTCACAGATGTTATTCAGCTTCTTTTTGACGAGAAGATTATGACTGAACGTGAGGGCAATCTAATCTTGTCAACAGCATCGGACTCGATTTTGGGCGATGGAGCTGCGGTGATTCGTGCCCGGATATTAAAAAAGATTTTACAACAACTAGACAGAAAAGGAATGGAATCATAAATGAAATACTCAAAAGCCTTAATAGAAAGCTTGGAAGCAGCCCAGCTCTTGGCCGGCCATTTTACGACAGATTATCTGGAATCATGGCATCTGCTGATTGCTCTGGCTAATAATCCCTACAGCGTCGCTGGCTCAGTCCTCAATGAGTTTCCCGTGGAAGTTGATGGATTTGAAGAAGCGGCTTTTCAGATTACTGGTCAGGCTTATCAGAAAGACGGCCACTTCGAGCTGCTGCCTTTTTCTTATCGCTTAGAGGAGCTGTTTGAGGAAGCGGGCCAGATTGCAGAAGCTGTTCGCGCTAAGCATGTAGGTACTGAGCATGTGTTGCTGGCCATGTTATTTGACCGGGGGACCTTGGCCTCTCGTATTCTGGAATTTACCGGCTTTAGCTACGAGGACAAGGAGCAGGGGCCGAAAATCAGTGATTTGCGTAAGGTCTTGGAGCAGCGAGCTGGCTGGGGCAAGGAAGATATCAAGGCTATCCGCAGTCTGAATAAGGGAGTAATGGCTGCTAAGCAGACCATGGCCAATATGATGGGTATGCCGGCTTCTACTAGCGGGGGGCTGGAAGATTACACTCGTGATCTGACGGAGCTGGCTAGAGATGGCCGATTGGAGCCAGTCATTGGCCGCGATCAAGAAATTTCACGGATAGTTCAGATTCTCAGTCGCAAGACCAAAAACAATCCAGTTCTGGTTGGAGATGCTGGGGTTGGTAAGACAGCTCTGGCTTTAGGTCTGGCTCAGCTTGTAGCGGCTGGTCAGGTTCCGGCTGAACTTGCCAAGATGCGGGTTTTGGAGCTGGACTTGATGAATGTAGTCGCTGGCACTCGCTTTCGTGGAGATTTCGAGGAGCGGATGAACAACATCATCAATGACATTGAAGAAGATGGTCATGTCATTCTCTTCATCGATGAGCTGCATACTATCATGGGGTCTGGCAGCGGTATTGACTCGACCTTGGATGCGGCCAATATCCTGAAACCGGCTCTGGCTCGCGGAACTCTGCGGACAGTTGGCGCTACGACGCAGGAAGAGTACCAGAAACATATTGAAAAAGATGCGGCTCTTTCTCGGCGTTTTGCCAAGGTCAGCATAGAAGAGCCAAATGTGGCTGACAGCATTGCTATTTTGCAAGGCTTGAGAAAGAGCTATGAGGACCATCACAAGGTACAGATTAGCGATCAGGCTATTGAGACGGCGGTGAAATACGCCCATCGCTATCTGACTAGCAAGCATCTGCCGGACTCTGCCATTGATCTTTTGGACGAGGCTAGTGCGACAGTCCAGAACAGAGGACCGCAGAATTACGAGCAGTCGGATTTGACGCCAGTGGATCAAGCCTTGATGGCAGCGGACTTTAAAAAGGTTTCACAACTGCTTGAGCAAGAGCAGCAACCCAAGCTCTATCAACTGAAAGTGGAAGAAGACGATGTTTTGGCTACTCTTAGTGCTTTGTCTGGTATTCCAGTGCAGAAGCTGACTCAGACAGATGCGAAGAAATACCTCAACTTGGAAACAGAACTGCATAAACGCGTGATTGGACAGGACGAGGCGATTTCAGCTATCAGCCGAGCTATCCGACGCAACCAGTCTGGTATCCGCAGCAGCAAGCGGCCGATTGGCTCCTTTATGTTCCTCGGTCCGACAGGAGTCGGGAAGACAGAGCTAGCCAAGGCCTTGGCCGAAAGTCTCTTTGATGACGAATCTGCACTCATACGCTTTGATATGAGTGAGTACATGGAGAAATTCGCGGCTAGCCGCCTCAACGGAGCGCCTCCAGGCTATGTAGGTTACGAAGAGGGAGGAGAGCTGACGGAAAAGGTGCGCAACCGACCTTATTCTGTCCTGCTCTTTGACGAGGTAGAAAAGGCGCATCCAGATATTTTCAATGTTCTCCTGCAGGTCTTGGATGATGGTCAGCTGACGGACAGCAAGGGCCGCAAGGTGGACTTCTCCAACACGATTATTATCATGACCAGCAATCTGGGGGCGACCAGTTTGCGGGATGATAAGACGGTGGGCTTTGGGGCGCGGGATATTCGCTTGGACCATGCCAATATGGAAAAACGGATGCTGGAAGAACTCAAGAAAGCATATAGACCAGAGTTTATCAACCGTATCGATGAGAAGGTAGTCTTCCACAGCTTATCTGCAGAAGATATGCAGGAGGTGGTCAAGGTTATGGTCAAACCGCTCATTGCCAGTCTTGCTGAGAAGGGAATTGAGCTGAAGTTTCAGGCTAGTGCTCTTAAGCTGCTGGCTCAGGAAGGCTACGATGTGGAAATGGGTGCACGGCCATTGCGCCGAACTCTACAGACCCAGGTAGAGGACAAGCTGTCTGAACTCCTCTTGACAGGTGATTTAGCTACTGGCCAAACACTTAAGATCGGGGTCAAGGCTGGCCAGCTCAAGTTCGAAGTGGCTTAGAAATCGAAGTCTTTCAACGGAAAGTTGTGTGCTCGCGGTTAATCCCTGATAGCAATTATACTGAACAGTTATTTCATCATTCAATGAAATTGGGAAATTGAAGGATTGGAGGCTGATATGTCGTTTTTTAAAGATTTGTTTGCTGGCAAGAAAGCCAGCGTGAAAACACCAGAAGAGCGCAAGGCGGCTAGTATCCAGCGCTTGAAAAAGGGAGGTATTCCTTACATTGAGCATTTGCCGGTCATCGAAAGTGCTGAGCAAGTAAGGCCGCGCTCGCTAGAAGAAATTGCGCGTCGAGCTATTAGCAGCTTCTTGATTATTCAGGCGGCCTTGGATATCGAAAATAATAATTATAATGAGGAGAGCCGCCAGTGGCTGCAGGATAAACTGCAGCAATACGGGGTGCAGGAAGAGTTGACGCCCAAAGAAAGGGCGGTCTTGGAAGATCGTGCCGACTCGGCAGCTATCATCAATATGGTTTGGAAATACGAGGCCTATTGGTCGCTGATTTGGTACTTAGGTCTAGTCGATACTTTACCGTTTCCAGATAAAATTTGTGATTGTGATGCTGCTATTGACGCAGTCGCTAGTGCGGTTGACTTTCAGGAATTTCTGGGAAAATGCCAACCGCGCAGCTTAGAAGAGTTACTGGATGAGGATGACTTGATTTATCGTTATCACTGGGCCTGTGTTGAGGCTCGGATTCATGACCAGCCAGCACCGGCTGGCCTTGATGAAAGTGTTGTTCTGGAGAGGCGGTCTGGTCTTGACTGGCTGCTGGGGCTGAATACGGCCCAGGACTGGGATGCTGTTGAGCTGCATACCTAGTCCAACTTCTATTGATTCACTCAATTAGAAAGGAAGGTACCTTTGTCCGCTCGTAAAATGGCTAAAATTGCCATCCTATCGGCTCTATGTGTGGCCTTTCGCTATGCATTTTCCTTTCTGCCCAATGTGCAGCCTATCTCAGCTATCTTTTTCCTGATAGTTATCTTTGAGGATTTGCAGACTTCATTTCTAGTGATGGCTGTGACGATGTTTACATCAGCCTTTCTTTTGGGAATGAGTCCGATCGTCCTCTTTCAGTTGCTGTCCTTTGGACTGATTCTTTGCCTTTGGTGGCTGCTCTATCCTCGGTTAAATCTAGTGGGACAGGGAATAGTAGCAGCTCTCCTATCCTTTGGCTATGGCATTGCCATCGATACACTGACAGCCTTGCTGTACAACTATCACTGGTGGTCTTATGCGATTATCAATGCTTTGACCTTCAATATAGCGCACGGACTGTCGACCTTGTTTTTTTACCCACTCTTGTACCCTATTTTAAGGAGGCTCTATAATGAAAAAAATCTTTAGTTTGCTCACACTTGCTTTTGCCCTTCTCCTTGTTGGTTGCGGCAGCAGCCAGACCAATACTGACAAGAGCTCTAGCTCCGCTGATTCTTCTGTCAAAAAGGAACTGAAAATCAGCATCAGTGTTGCGCCAGAAGGTCAGGAGAAGAGCGAGAAAACGGTTGCTGTTGAAGAAGGAAAGACAGCGATGGATGCTTTGAAGAAGGCCTATAAGGTCGAAGAAAAAGATGGTTTTATCACTTCTATTGACGGTCATGCTCAGGATGAAGCAAAGGGCCTCTACTGGATGTTTAAGGTCAACGGAGAAATGGCTCCTAAGGCAGCCAATCAAATCACTGTCAAGGATGGAGACAAGCTGGAATTCTACCAAGAAGTCTATCAGCAATAAATCTTTTATAGAAAGAATCTGATGCTTAAGACATTAGGTTCTTTTTTTGCGCTTAATACAGTTTTAAAGTGTCTTGAAAATATTTTTATAAAATTTTATAAAAAACTATTGACAAAATAAAAATATAGTTTATAATAAAATCATAGAAATAATAAAATATAAAAAACAATAAAAAGGTTAAACGTATGAAAGAAAAAATTGCAATCGTCTTTGGAACATTTGCTCCCTTGCATCAGGGGCATATCGACTTGATACAGAAGGCTAAGCGTTCTTACGATAAGGTGCGCGTGGTGGTTTCAGGCTATCAGGGAGACCGTGGGCAGGAAGTGGGTCTGTCTCTGCAGAAGCGATTCCGCTATACGCGGGAGACTTTCGCAGATGATGAGTTAACACAGGTTTATAAGCTAGATGAAACTTCCTTTCCCCGATATCCTCTAGGTTGGGACAAGTGGCTGTCAGCTCTATTAGAGTTGGTGAGCTATGATGCAGAACGGGAGGAACTGATTTTCTTTGTTGGTGAGGCTGACTATCAGGAAGAGTTAGAAAAGCGCGACTTCAAAACTTCCTTGCAGGAGCGACAGTTTGGGATTTCAGCTACGATGATTCGGGAAAATCCTAGTCGTTATTGGAAATATATCGCCCAACCTTTCCGCCGTCACTTTACTAAGAAAGTGCTGATTATGGGTAGCGCCAGCAATGGTAAAACGACCTTGGCCAAGGATTTGGCTCGCTTTTATGATGCTCCGGTTAGTCTGGAATATGCTCGAGAATACCAGATTCAAAATAACGTGCGAGACGATGAGCTGACTCCTAAAGACTACTATTATCTGCTCTTAGGACAATATGCTCAGACTTCCAGATTAATTGACAGCAGCGCCAACCGTGGTCTGGTCGTGGCTGATACAAATTCTCTGGTAACCAAGGCTTACTATGATTACTATCTGAAAGAAAGTCCAGTTCAGGACGAAGAAACAGATACCTTTGACAATCTCTTTGCCAGTATTTTGTCCAAGGAAAAATGGGATTTGATTCTCTTTGCTGAGCCGGTCGGCACCTATGTTAACGATGGTTTTCGTGATATGAGCATGGCGGACGAGGCTATCCGCAGTGATTTTTCAAGCCATCTAAAAAGGCTGAAAGAGCAGTGTTTGGCTCATATTCCGACGGTCTATCTAGCTGGTAGTTATTTGGATAATTATCAGGCGGCCAAAGAAGCGATCGATATGATTTATCAAGCGGATTAAAAAAGAAAGTGGTAAAATAGAATGGTAGTAAAAAATCAAAAACTCTCTCCTGCACCTATCTACGCAGGACTGAAACAAAAATCTCAAACCTTTGTTCAGAATTTCCGCAATGTCTGTTCGGCAGCTAAAAAACAAGGTTTTAGCGGCATAGCGAAATTGTTCTGGCAGGATTTATTTGGCAGGCGCAGCTTGGCTCAATGGCTCTACTTGCTTGCTCTTTCCAGTCTGCCTTTCATTCTGGAGTTTACCAGTGGTCAGAAGCAGCATGACTGGCTGGGACTCTTTGCTTCCTGGACAGGCATCGTCTGCGTGATCTTAGTAGCCGAGGGGCGGGCCAGCAATTACCTCTTTGGAGCGGTTAATTCGGCAATTTACCTCCTATTGTCCTTTCAGGCTAGCTTTTACGGAGAAGTGTTGACTACGGTCTACTTCTTTATCATGCAGCCAATCGGCCTTTATACTTGGCTGTCCAACCGGGTCAATGAACAAGATAAGGAAGAGCCATCTCATTTTGAAGCTAAGAAGTTAGACTGGCGTGGCTGGCTTAAATATTTGGCCTTGACTGCCTTGATTTGGATTGGTATGGGCTTTGCTTATAAGAGCATTCACAGTCACCGGCCTTTCCGTGATAGCGTGACAGATGCGACCAATGGTATCGGTCAGCTTCTCATGACTGGTCTCTACCGCGAACAGTGGATCTTCTGGATTGCGACCAATCTCTTCAGTATTTATCTCTGGTGGGGTAGCAACCTTCATATCCAGGCCATGTACTGGGTCTATACCCTCAATAGTATCGTTGGATGGTATCAGTGGACCAAGGCGGTGAAGAAAGCTTAGATTAAAATTTGAGATTTTTTGATAGAAAAAATAGCTTAGGAAAGGAAGAAACTCATGACCAAACAGGATATCCCAGCGGGAATGTCGGAAAAAGAGTACTATGAAACCATGGCGGATGAGTCCGCCTTTTTGGCATGGTACAAGACACAGGATTTGCCCAAGTACGAGACGCCCAGCGTAACAGCGGATATGGTGGCATACTGCTTCGTGGAAAGGCAGATAAAACTTTTGGTCATCAAGCGCAAGGCCCACCCTTATCAGAATAAATATGCCCTAGTTGGAGGTTTTGTAGACAAGTATGAGGATGCCTATCAGGCCTGCATTCGGGAAGTTAAGGAAGAGGTGGGGCTGGAGATACCGCTGGAAAAGGTGGAACAGCTGATGACGGTATCTACTCCAGGGCGTGATCCACGCGGATGGGTCATCACCATTGCCCATCTGGTCTATCTGCCGGCCATAGCAGTAGATCAAGCACAAGCTGGGGATGATGCTAAGGAAGTCACCTTTCTTGATGTAGACTTTAAGACAAGGAGTTTTAGAGACGGTGAGCGGCTCCTGACAGCAGAGGACTTTGCCTTTGACCACTACCAAATCCTGCTGGAATCTATCAAGCGGATTCAGGGAAGACTGGACTGGAATCCAACTTTTCTCCATCTGCTGGAATCACCGTTTACTGTTTATGAAGGGACTGAGTTGGTCAATCTCATCACTCCTAGACGACCTATTGTCAGCAATAATTTTCTAGTGAAATTTGGAGAATACCTAGAGGAGGCTGGCGTTAAGCGCGTGCCAAAGAAGAAGCCGAGAAAAGTGTATCGGCTGAAGGCAGAAAAATCAGATTAAAAGAAAGCTGATCATATATTTCTCTGCAGGACAAATTTGTCCTGTTTTTCATTTTTAATTACGAATAGATAAGTAGGGGCGAGTTTCTCATGATAAAAGAAACAGAACTTCGCTTGTGTAAAAAATTTTTGAAAATTTTTTTATAAATGATTGACATAGTAAATCTATAGCGTTACAATAATGTTACAAAAAGATTTCTAAATATTACAAGGAGAAAAAAGATGAAAACACGTACTTATACAAAAATGATGGCAGGTGCAGTTTTGGCTTCTAGTCTGTTTTTAGGGGCATGTGGTAAGAAAGAAGAAAGTACAACAAGTGCTAGTTCTAGCAAGACTGTTCAGACTTCCTCTAGCTTAAAAGCTGCGTCATCCAGCAAGGCCAGCGCTTCTCCTAAGGTTAGCAATAGCGCTTCTTCAGAAGGAGCAGTTAGCCAGCCTGGACAAGCCCAAGCTCCTGCCAGTCAGCAACAGTCTACTGTAGAAGCGCCTCAAGCCCAACAAACGCAGCCGCAGCAAGCTTCAGGTCGACAAAATACTCAGTCTCAACCTGCTCAACCAGCCCAAGCGTCCGAAAGCAATCGCCAACTTCAGAATAAACAGGCAGCTAGCAATGCTCGCTATAAAGGTGTCTTGACAATGGTGGATGGGGATTTCTCAGCGGCTGCTGGTACTTGGAAGGATGCCAGTGGAAATACGGTGACCGTATCAGGTAATGGTCAATTCACGGTCCAGTCTGCAGATGGAAAGACAGATAGTTATTCTATCGCTTCCTACTCCTATACGCTGGATGATGGAAAATACAATGCGCAGTTAAGCGGCCAAGGCAATGCCAATCTGCAGATTACAACAGGAGCAGATGGTTCAGTAACAAGCGTTGTGGTGACCCAACCCTAAACAAAAAAGGAAGTCCAATTGACTTCCTTTCGTTTTTATTTTTGAATTTGTAAGAGTTCTTCGATTTCAGCCAGACTTTCAGCTTGTGAAATAGCACCGCGGAGCTTGGCTGCTCCGGCAGTACCGCGCAGATAGTGCGGAGCTAGGCCCCGGAATTCGCGGATAGCCACATATTCTCCTTTGAGATTTACCAAGCGGGAGAGGTGGTCGTGGGCGATTTTCATCTTGTCCTCGAAGCTGAGGTCTGGAAGGATTTCGCCGGTTTCAAAGTAGTGGTTGATTTGGTTAAAGAGATAAGGATTTCCCATAGCAGCTCGGCCTATCATGACGGCATCGGCGCCGACTTCCTCGATACGCTGTTTAGCGTCTTGCACACTCCGGATATCTCCGTTAGCGATGAAAGGAATCTTAGTCAGAGCTTGGGCCACATCGTGCAAGGTCTCAAGGTCGGCATGACCAGTATACATTTGCTCACGGGTGCGACCGTGCATAGCTAGGGCAGAGACTCCAGCGGCTTCGGCTGCTAGAGCATTTTCTACAGCCAGTGAACTGTCGGACCAACCCGTCCGCATCTTGACTGTCAGGGGAATATCCAGAACGGACTGGACCTTGTTGATGATTTTATAGATTTTCTCAGGGTCCTTGAGCCATTTAGCTCCAGCTTCGTTTTTAACGATTTTATTGACTGGGCAGCCCATATTGATATCGACGATATCCGTCTTGGTGTTTTCTTGGATAAATTCTGCTGCGCGGGCTAAACTGTCCTCGTCGCTACCGAAAAGCTGGATAGAAACGGGATTTTCTCCCTCATCAATATGGAGCATGTGGAGGGTTTTTTCGTTGTTATACTGGATGCCCTTGTCAGAGACCATTTCCATGACGACCAAGCCTGCTCCTAATTCTTTGGCAATGGTTCGGAAAGCAGAGTTGGTTACGCCGGCCATAGGCGCCAGAACTGTGCGGTTGGGAATTTCAACATTCCCAATCATAAAAGGGGTATTAAGATTTGTCACGAATCAGTTCCTCCAGGTCATTTTGGTCAAAGTGATAGGTTGTCTGGCAGAATTGGCAGACGATTTCAGCTCCTTGGTCTTGGTCACGCATCTCTTCTAAGTCAGCCTTTGGCAGAGTAGCCAAGGCATTCATGAAGCGATCTTTGCTGCAGTCGCACTGGAAGCGGATTTCCTCTTCAGACAGGCGTTTGTATGGCTCATCACCATAGATGGCAGCCAGTAGAGCTTCGATATGGTCATCGGATTCCAGCAGTTTTGAGATAGCAGGCATTTCTTGAATCCGCTTCTCAAAGCGGGCAATTTCAGTTTCCTTGGCACCAGGCAGAACTTGTACCAAGAAACCGCCAGCAACCTTGACTTTGTCATTCTCGTCCAAGAGGACATTGAGGCCAACTGCGGAAGGTGTTTGCTGGCTTTCGGTCAGGTAGAAGGCTAGGTCTTCGCCGATTTCCCCAGAGATGAGAGGAGTCATGGAGTTGTAAGGATTGCCCGTACCGTAGTCCGTGATGACGAGAAATTCTCCTTGGCCGACAAAAGGACCAACCAGAACTTCGCCGGTAGCTGTCTTTTTGATATCTACACCGGGATTTTGCACATAGCCTTTGACATTGCCCTCAGTATCTGCCACTGTGATGATCGCACCTAGTGAGCTAGTCCCGAGGACCTTGACGGTAATCTTGGTCTGGCCTTTTTCATTTGCAGCCAGAATCTGGCTGGCAATCAGTGTACGGCCAAGTGCAACGGTAGAGCTTGCTTGAGTTTGATGTTTTTCTTGAGCGGTCTGAACCGTCTCTGTGCTATCCAGCACGTAAGCGCGGAAAGAACCATTTTCTGAGATAGTTTTGATAATTTTGTCCATACCTTTTATTTTAACACAAAATAGAAAAACAAGCGCGAGGCTGCGCTTGTTTTTTGGGGTTAGGAAGCATTTTAAGATCAAAAATAGTATAATAAAACAAAGGAGGCTAGTATGAACCAATCTTTGAAAGCGGCTATCTATGGTCTGGCGGTAGCTGATGCATTAGGAGTTCCCTACGAATTTCTAGCCCGAAGCAGTTTTAAAGCGATTGAGATGGTGGGTTATGGCAGCCATCAGCAGCCAGCTGGAACTTGGTCAGATGATACTAGCCTTGTTTTGGCGACCTGTGATTCTATCAGGGAAAAAGGTAAGATTGACCCTGCCGATATGCAGCAGCGGTTTAAAAATTGGCTCTTCGAGGGAGCATACACACCAGATGGTTTGACTTTCGATGTAGGAAATGCGACTCGCGAAGCATTGACAAGGGGATACGGTCTATCTGATGAATATTCCAATGGAAATGGTTCTTTGATGCGGATTCTGCCCCTAGCCTTTACGGCAGCTAGTCCGTCTGATATTGAAGCTGTTTCCAGTATTACACATGCCCATGCGACTTCCGTAGAGGCCTGCCAGCTTTATGTGGATATTGCTCGTAGGCTCTTAAAAGGCCAGCAACTAGAGGAAATACTATCAGGCTTAGAGACTAGTACGACCTATGCTCGTTTGCAAACTTTAGCAGAGTTAGCAGAAGACGACATTCGCTCTAGTGGCTATGTGGTGGATACCTTGGAAGCAGCACTGTGGTGTCTGCTGATTAGCACTTCTTATCCGGAAACTGTCTTGAAAGCTGTTAATTTGGGCGATGACACTGATACAGTAGCAGCAGTTGCTGGCGGCCTGGCTGGTATCATCTATGATTTGGAAGGGATTCCTGACAACTGGTTAGCCCAGCTGCGCAATAAAGAACTACTGGAAAGCTGCTTGTTTTAAAGGGATAATCGGAAGACAGGACTGTATTGATCATTTAAAAAGTAAAACAGTAAAAGAGCCATCTAGGCTCTTTTACTTATTCTGTAGTTAATTCTTTCTGGGCTTCCTTACCTTGGTCCAACAGGGCTTGGATAATCTTTTGATCACGCAGTTTGACAGAGTTGTTGATGGTCTCTGCAGACTGGATAACAGTAGCTTCTAGCAGAGCGCGTTTTTCCCGTCCTTTATCAATGGCTTCGATAATGCCTTGATTTTGTGCGACGAGGCTTTCTGCCAGCTTAGTGACAGACTCAACAGCGATAGTAGGGCTTTGGGAAATCCGTTCCAGCTGAGGAATGACTTCCTTGCTCGTTTCGGCGAGCATTTGCAGGGCAGCGTTATTCGCATTAGAGATAGCGTCAGCTACCTGACCAGACTTCATCGATTGCTGGAGAATGCCTAACTGGGCGATAGACAGTTTCATCGTTGGAATGGTATTGCGACGGAGCATTCCAAGTTTTTGGCGCATATCAGAGGAAACCTTGACCAGATTACGCATTTGAGGCGTTGTCGCCCAAGCCACATAGAGACGGCTGACATATTCAGTGTGTTGCTGCTCTAGGGTATTGACCACCTCTGTCATACGAGCTAATTCTTGCGATTTGACTTGGTAGTCAACGGTTGTCATATCTAACTGAGCAACTTCAGCCTGCAGTTTGAGCGCTCGATTGCCAGATTCTTGCTGAGCAGCTTCGATAAAGGAAATAACTCCGACTAGGTTTTCAATCGATTTGGTATTGTCCTCAATCAGCATTTCAGCAGAAACAATATTGCGAGCCAGAACGTCTTCTTGCTTGACGACGGTTGCAGCCATGCCGTCCATTTTCTGCTCAATATTTTGTGAGTCGAAATAGAATTCTTGAAGGGTGTTTTTGCTCTGTTTGAAGAGTTTTTCCAGGAAATTAGGCTTTTTGTCCAGTTCCGCTACTTGAGCATCCTTGTATTTTGTGACAAAGCCATTGAGTTCTTTGTTAGTGTTTTTTAAGAGCTCATCTACCTGGGGAATCTGTAATTTTTTCTGCTCGGCTAAGATACGATTGACAGTACCGTTGACCTCTTCTACAGCAGATTGACCAAAGTCCAGCAAGGCATTTTGGTCTGATGCGAAATTATCCACCAGCTGTGGAGCTTTAGCCGTAATAGCACTCTGTTGCTCAGGAGTCAGTTTTTCCAGAAAAGTTAGCTGGCCATTTTCTTGAGTCGTATTGGCTTCGATGATTTCTGTTGTTTTGTCGCTTTTACTGATGGCATTGTTAGCAATTTTATCAATGTCAAAATTAAATTCTTGGCTCATAGTTTCTCCTTTGGTTTATATAGCTTAAAGACCAGTGTCTGTTTGCTTTTCTTTGTCTAAGATGCGCAGGCTAATGTCAAAGTCCCTCAAATCAGCTTCATTTAACTGACGCAGCGCTTCGTCTAGGTCCAAGTCAAACTGCTCGATAGCTGCTTTGGCCTTGGATAGCCGCTCCTCTGCATTGTAAAAATCTTTGGGAGAAGCTTTGATTTTGAGGTAGCCTTCTAAAATATCTTCGTAGTGCTCCATCTGGGACTGATGAATGGCAGTCAGCTCTTCCTTGTTGTTGCTTTCGGATTGAGAGATTTTTTGAAGAATGGCTTCATGGTCAATCTGAATCTTGTGAACTGTAGCGACCAATTCTGGGGCTAGCTCTTCTAGACTAGTTTTCTTAGGCTGAGCCTCTTTTCGTTTTTTCTCTCGTTCAATCTTTTTCAGTTGTTCATCGATTTCATCGGTGACAGTACGAATTTTGGTCTGGATTCGCTGGTAGACCGAAGTAGGAATTTCTCCCCGTAGGTCGTTAGCAGCATTTTTGATATAGGTTAGCTGGGGAAGAATTTCTAGTGCTAAATTCTGATAGCTTTCTTGGTCCCCATCTTCTTGGTAGCCTTCCAATTCTTTAATGCGGCGGTCAGCATGACCAATCTCTGATTTTAAATCTTCAATACGGCCAATGCTGGCTTGCTTTGCTTCAATCCGAACTTTTTTCTGGCTTTGGTGGCGATAGAGTCCGTATCCAATAGCCCCCAGAATAGCTATGGGAATTAGATAGCTGGCTACAGCTCCAGAACCAAATACAAATACAAGTATCCAAATCCAGCTAAACCATTCTGGTTGCTGGTTGGAATCATCATTTCTCCTAGACATGGACGTTTCTCTTTCTTCTCAATGTGATATCTCTATTTTAACATAAAAGCTGGTTTTTGAAGGATAAAGATTGAAATGATTTTATATATTGAGACCATTTTTTATATTTGCTTAATTCAGGAAGGCATTTGCTTCCTCTCAATAAAGCAAGCGTTGTTTCTAGAACGAAAGCTTCTTCGTTTCTCTCAAGTATTCATATTCAAACAAAAATCGCAAGGAATACCCTGCGATTCGTGTTTTATCAGTCCATTTCTGGGAAAAGTTTGGCTAGTATTTTAGGGGTGATGCTTTGTCCCGGTCCCTCAGCACAATAGGTGTGCATATACATAGAGGGATTGAAGTTGAGCTCGATGCAGGTACAGTTGGGATTTTCCTCTGTGGAAATAGCAGAGCTGTCAGGGATGATTAGGTCAACGCCACAAGCCCAAGCTCCCATAGCCTTTGCCATGTCCGCAGCAAGTTCCTTATAAGACGGGTGCATGCTGTCTGTGACATCGATCGAGTCTCCGCCGGTAGAAATGTTAGAATTGCGCCGCAAGTCAACCTTGACTCCAGCAGGCAGGATATCGTCGGGTCCATAGCCTTGCTGGTCCAGCATAAGGAGTTCAATGTCGCCCAGTTCAATGATTTCAAGTGGTGAACGATGATCTCGGCCCCGCAAAGGATTGTCATTTTTGATGGCAACCAATTCTCTCACAGTATGCTGACCGTCTCCGACGACATTGGCAGCCACCCGTAAGAGGACTGCCTGGCACTGACCGTCTAAGACAAAGAAACGGTACTCCGTTCCAGCGATAAATTCCTCCACCAAGACGGCAGCGTCTCCTGAAAAAGCAATCTCCAAAGCCTTGCGGTAAGCTTCCAGGCTAGCTGGTTCTTGGAAGATGGAGATGCCCAGTCCGAAGTTGGTTGACTTGGGTTTGACGACAATTTGTCGGTCCTTAATCAAAGGGTAGTAGGCCAGTCCATCCTCTAGGGAAGAAAATTCTGCTCCATCCGGAACGGGAAAGTCAGCTGCTGCCAAAATCTTTTTGGTGACTGTTTTATTGGCCATGGCCAAAGGGATGACATAGTTATCCTTGGAGGTCATGTTACCATTCTTGACATACTCCACATGGTGACCATACCAAAGCTTGAGAAATTGGTCATTTTCATCTAAAATTTCGACATTCAGCCCCTTCTGAATGGCATCAAAGAGCAGCATCTGGGTGGACAGTTCCATATTTTCATAGCCTTTGAGGGCATAAGGAGCAGTCCAAGCGTAGCGGTGATACTCCTCCGCTTTGTCTAGTCCAAAGGCTATTAAGGAATCCTGATGAATATGAGGCAGGAGCTGGCCAGATAGGGTTAGCTGAGGATTCAGAAGTGCCTCCTTAAGCTGCTCAAGCAAGCTTTGGTAGTATGTCGGCAGTCCAAAATGCTGGATGAGGTCTTCCATGGCTTGGAGCAGGGCTGAGCTATCTGCCTTATCTGGCAGGGCAGTCAGCGGGTGGCTACAAGCAATTTTTTGGTTCAAGTCGTGGGCAGCTTTTAATGCCGTATCTACATTTTCTACATCATCTAACCATAGCAGGCTCAGTAAAAAGAGATGGACGGTATCTAAGGTCTCTTGGCTAATGCCTAAATGGTCAAAAGGATTGAGGTCAAAGCAGCGGAATTCCAGATAAGTGATGCCTTGCTCCAGATAGGCACGATTGTGCTTCTGTCCTCGGAAGCGAACGGCTGAGTAAAATTCCTTTTCAGCGCTGAGCTCGCCTGACTGAACGTAGTTTTCAATATCAGTTACATATTGCTCCAAAGAAGCGTAGGACACCTGAATATTCTCGTCATTGACATAACCATAGTCGCTGTTACGAAAAGAGCGGATAGGCTGGGGAATGTCCTGACTGTAGAAGCCAGCTTCTGCCAAAGGGGCTGCCCCGTAGAGATAGGTTAAAATCCAGCGGAAGCGCAGAAAGTTTCGAGCCAGCTTGAGATAGAGGTCATTTTTAAAGTCCTTGAGCGAATGGTGGGAGCTGGCTTGAAAGAGAGCAGTGACCAGATCTTTCCCTAGTTCCATATTGTAGTGGATGCCAGAGATAGCCTGTAGTTTTTTGCCATATTTTTTCGCTAAGCCCTCTCGGTAGTGGCGTTCATAGTCGTTTTCCAGATGGGCGATGGCAATCTCTTCTTCCGCCAGCTGTGGTGGCATGGACAGAGGCCAGAGGCGTTCATTCTGGTCAATCGAGCGACCAGCCACATCGCTAATAGCTCCCAGTAAGCGTCGTGCTTCCTTAGTCGAGTGAGCGATAGGTGTAATTAGTTCCAGTTGTTGCTCGCTGAAGTCTGTTTGGATGGTTGGGTGGAAATTGCGGGAACCAAGCTGACTTGGATGAGCAGTTTGAGCTAAGTGTCCATCAGTTGTCACTCGCAGATTTTCCCTCTCCAGACCAAAGGTCGCTTGGAGAATAGGGCTTGATGTATCCAGTTTCTGCAGTAATTGATTAATCGTCATCGTTTCACCGTCCTATGGTAGTAATTTTAGTCTATTACAAACGGAAAAAGAAAACAAATTTCCGCTACGATTTTAAAAAAATTCCGAACTTTTATTTTTAATAAACTGCTAAATTTCAGAAAATACAGATTTTGTGAAAATTTAATTCGTTTTCAAAAGGAAAAAAGCAAATCAAGAATGGATCCCATCTTGAAAAATTGTTAAATTTTTCATATAATGAGGTATAAAACATAATCGCAGGTGAGATTCCTGCCTGCTTTTCAAGAAAGGAAGAGCTGCTTCAGCTCAGACAAAATTATGACATCAGTAGTTGTTGTAGGAACCCAGTGGGGAGATGAAGGAAAAGGGAAGATTACAGATTTCCTTTCAGCCAATGCCGAAGTGATTGCCCGCTATCAGGGTGGTGACAATGCCGGACACACTATCGTGATTGACGGCAAGAAGTACAAGCTGCACCTGATTCCGTCAGGGATTTTCTTTCCAGAAAAAATCTCTGTCATTGGAAATGGAATGGTGGTCAATCCCAAATCTCTGGTCAAAGAATTGAACTACCTGCATGAAGAGGGTGTGACGACGGATAACCTTCGTATCTCTGATCGAGCGCATGTCATCTTGCCTTACCATATCGAGCTGGATCGTCTGCAGGAAGAAGCAAAAGGTGACAATAAAATCGGGACGACAATCAAGGGAATCGGTCCTGCCTATATGGACAAGGCTGCCCGTGTCGGTATCCGCATCGCTGACCTTTTGGATAAAGATATTTTCAGAGAGCGCTTGGAGCGGAATTTAGCTGAGAAAAACCGCCTCTTTGAGAAATTGTACGATAGTACAGCAATCAGCTTTGATGATATTTTTGAAGAATACTATGAATATGGACAGCAAATCAAGCAGTATGTGACCGATACCTCTGTTATCCTCAACGATGCGCTGGATCAAGGCAAGCGAGTGCTCTTTGAAGGAGCTCAAGGGGTTATGCTGGATATTGACCAAGGGACTTATCCATTTGTAACTTCTTCTAATCCAGTTGCAGGGGGAGTCACCATCGGTTCCGGTGTTGGTCCGAGCAAAATTGACAAGGTAGTCGGTGTCTGCAAGGCCTACACCAGTCGGGTCGGAGATGGACCATTCCCAACAGAGCTTTTCGATGAAGTTGGTGACCGCATTCGTGATATCGGCCACGAATATGGCACTACCACTGGCCGTCCGCGTCGGGTAGGCTGGTTTGACTCTGTTGTCATGCGCCATAGCCGCCGTGTGTCAGGGATTACCAATCTTTCGCTTAACTCCATCGATGTTTTGAGCGGTCTGGATACAGTGAAAATTTGTGTAGCCTATGACTTGGATGGTCAGCGAATTGATCATTACCCAGCTAGTCTGGAACAGCTCAAGCGCTGCAAGCCGATTTACGAAGAGCTACCAGGCTGGTCAGAGGATATCACCGGTGTCCGCAGTCTGGAAGACTTGCCAGAAAATGCCCGCAACTATGTTCGCCGAGTGAGTGAGTTGGTTGGTGTTCGTATTTCTACCTTCTCGGTCGGTCCTGGCCGCGAGCAGACCAATATCTTGGAAAGCGTTTGGTCTAATTTATAAAAGAGTCAGCACAAGGAAATTGTTTCTTGTGCTTTTTTGTAGGAAAATTTCATATTAAGACTCATTTAAGATATATATTTTATACTAACAGCATAAACAAAGACCTCCTAACTTTGTTTAAAAATCCTAAACTTTTTCATAATAATCTCCTGAAAGTCACCCCAGTGGTGGCTTTTACTTTTTCTGAGAAGTACGGCAGGCTTGTGGTATAATGGAATAGACGACTACATATTTAGAAAGACAATGATGGATTATACGATTGAAGAAAAAGAAGCATTTATGCGGGAAGCTTTAAAGGAGGCGGAGATTGCCCTAGCTCATGATGAAATTCCTATCGGCTGTGTTTTGGTTAAAGAGGGGAAGATTATCGGCCGCGGTCACAATTCACGGGAGGAGCTGCAAAGGGCTGTTATGCATGCGGAGATTATGGCTATCGAAGAGGCGAATCGGCACGAAAATAGCTGGCGCTTGCTGGATACAACGCTTTTTGTAACCATTGAGCCCTGTGTCATGTGCAGCGGAGCAATCGGTCTAGCGCGCATTCCTCACGTTGTCTATGGAGCAGCAAATCAAAAGTTTGGAGCAGCTGGCAGCCTCTATGATATTTTGACAGATGAGCGTCTTAACCACCGTGTAGAGGTGGAGACTGGCGTTCTCCAAGAAGAGTGCGCTCAAATCATGCAGGAATTTTTCAGACAGAGAAGGAAAAAATAAAATTAGCCAAAATCAAAAGTTTGTGTTATACTAATTAATGGAGCAACAGTTTTGCGTGAAGCGGGTCAGGGGAGGAATCCAGCAGCCCTAAGCGAAGTAAGCTGTGTGCTCTTTTTCTATGCCTCTTAACGAATCAACTCTGAAGGAGGAAGATGAGTTTAGAGGCATTGACGTAGTTTGAGCAAAGCGAGAACTAGGTTCCAATGTTGAATGAAACAAGCCTGAAAGGCGCAGATGAATCTTAGAGCAATGGATGCAGTTTTTCCCATAAGGGAAAAATTTGTAAACCATATAAAGTCTTTTAGTGAATCAAGTCCAAAAGACGCAGAAGAACTTAGGTACATTGACGCAGTTTAAGCGAAGCGAAAACTAGGTTCCAATGTTGAATCAGTTAAGCCTGAAAGGCGCAGATGAATATTGGAGCAGTGAATCTAGTTTGAACGGACCTGAAATGAATTCAGCTGATATTCAATCTTAAGAAGCGTATTGGCTTTCTTGTGAATCAAAATTATTCTTCTCAATAGGGTTAAAATTTGCTGACTTACGCAAACGATTGCTTTCAGTTATATCCTAGGATTAGCTTATTTAGAAAAATAGTATAGAATAAAAAATGTAAACGTTTTAAAATAGTAAAAGCACTTGCTTATTTTTTCTTAAAGCGTTATCATAAAAGAAAAGAACAATTGGAGGATAAACATGACACATATTAAATTTGACTATTCAAAGGTACTGGATAAGTTTGTAGCACCACATGAATTAGATTATATGCAGCCTCAAGTGACTGCAGCAGATAATGCTCTACGAAACGGAACAGGTCCTGGAGCAGAAATGACAGGCTGGTTGAATTTGCCTGAAGAATATGATAAAGATGAATTTGCTCGTATTCAAAAGGCGGCTGCTAAAATCCAATCTGATAGTGAAGTGTTAATCGTCATCGGTATTGGAGGATCTTATTTAGGGGCACGTGCAGCTATTGATTTCTTGAATAATTCATTTGTAAACTTGCAAAGCAAAGAAGAACGCAAGGCACCTCAGATCCTCTATGCTGGAAATTCTATCTCTTCAAGCTATTTGGCTGATTTGGTAGACTATGTATCAGACAAGGATTTCTCTGTCAACGTTATTTCTAAGTCAGGAACAACTACAGAGCCTGCTATTGCTTTCCGTGTCTTCAAAGAACTCTTGGTTAAGAAGTATGGTCAGGAAGAAGCAAATAAACGGATTTATGCAACTACAGACCGCGCTAAAGGTGCAGTTAAGGTTGAAGCAGATGCTAATGGCTGGGATACTTTTGTAGTGCCTGATAGTGTTGGTGGTCGTTTTACAGTATTGACAGCAGTGGGACTCTTGCCAATCGCAGCTGCAGGGGCTGATATCAGCAAGTTGATGGAAGGAGCAAATGCTGCTCGCAAGGCTTATGCTTCTGATAAGTTGGCTGAAAATGAAGCATATCAATATGCAGTTGTACGCAATATCTTGTACCGTAAAGGTTATTTGACAGAAGTTCTAGCTAACTACGAACCATCTTTGCAATACTTCTCAGAATGGTGGAAGCAACTGGCTGGTGAGTCAGAAGGTAAAGACCAAAAAGGTATCTACCCAACTTCAGCCAACTTCTCAACAGACCTGCACTCTTTGGGGCAATTTATTCAAGAAGGAACTCGTATCCTCTTTGAAACAGTTATTCGTGTAGATAAGCCTCGCAAAAATGTGTTGATTCCTGAATTAGCAGAAGATTTGGATGGCCTTGGCTATCTGCAAGGAAAAGATGTTGACTTTGTCAATAAGAAAGCAACAGATGGAGTGCTGTTAGCTCACACAGACGGCGGAGTGCCAAATATGTTTGTGACCCTGCCTGAGCAAGATGAGTTCACTTTGGGCTATACTATTTACTTCTTTGAGTTAGCTATTGCTCTTTCTGGCTACCTGAATGGTATCAATCCATTTGACCAGCCAGGAGTTGAGGCTTATAAGAAAAACATGTTTGCTCTTCTTGGGAAACCAGGCTTTGAAGAGCTGGGGGCTGAGTTGAATGCACGTCTTTGATTCTCATATGCTTTGAGTTCATTTAGAATATAAAAAGATCCACAAGTTCATTTCTTGTGGATTTTTTAGTACAAGCCTCTTAATTAGTTTATTATTTTTTTGAACAGTGTAAAAAAGAGTGTCTTAATTCTTTTATGGAAGCGCTGTATAATTGCCTTGTAAATAAAATTTGAGAGGTATCAAAATGAATGATTGGTTAGACATTAAAGGCAAAACAGTTCTTGTGACGGGTGCGTCATCTGGGATCGGTAAGGCAATCGTCGAAGAATTGTTGGAATTAGGAGTCAATGTAGCGAATTTTGATCTTAGCGACAACGATTTGCGTCACCCGAACCTATTATTTGTAAAAGTTGATGTAACTTCTCGCTCTGAAGTAGAAGAGGGTGTTGCCAAAATAGTGGAAAGATTTGGCAATATTGATGCGGTAGTCAATAATGCGGGGATTAATGTCCCTAGATTATTAATCGATGCAGAAAATCCTAAAGGTCCTTACGAGTTGGACGATGAGACGTTCGAAAAAGTAACAATGATTAATCAAAAAGGTTTGTATCTGGTTAGTCAGGCAGTAGGACGTATTTTAGTGAAAAATGGAAAAGGTGTAATTGTGAACATGGCTTCAGAAGCAGGCTTGGAAGGTTCTGAAGGACAAAGTGCCTATGCTGCAACGAAAGCGGCAGTCTATAGTTACACTCGTTCATGGGCGAAAGAGCTTGGTAAACATGGTGTACGTGTGGTTGGAATTGCTCCAGGAATTATGGAAGCTACGGGTCTTCGAACTCTTTCTTACGAGGAAGCTCTTGCTTATACCCGTGGAAAGACGGTAGAAGATATTCGAGCTGGTTATGCTTCAACTTCAACGACTCCATTGGGACGGAGTGGGAAACTACGGGAAGTAGCTGATCTTGTAGCGTTCTATATTTCAGACCGTTCTAGCTATATAACAGGTGTCACTACAAATATTGCCGGAGGTAAAACTCGCGGTTAAAACAATGAAGGTAGGGAAGAGAGTTGACCTTAGTAAATCGGTGGTATAATATTTTAGATAAAATGGTCTCGCAGCCAACTTATTCCTTGTTAGATATGCGCTCAGAACTGGATATTAGCTTGCAAACCTTGCAAAAGAGTATCCAACAATTAAATGATGTTTTGGCTCCTAATATCCAGATTATCGCACAAGATGATCAGTTAATGTTAGAAGTGTATGACTATACAGAGTTGGAAAGGATTTTATCTGGTAGTTTAAAACAGGAGAGTGACTTCAATTCTTCCAGTAAAAGAATTGCCTATTTGCTAAAACGTTTAATTGAGTCAACCTCCCCTCTTCTTATTGACGACTTGGCTGAGGAAGTAGGTGTTAGTAGAAGTACCCTTAATAAGGATTTAAAACAAGTAAAATCTTTGGCAGAGAGTTACTCTATCACTATTTCAGGAAAGCCCAACCGTGGGCTGGAGGTCTTGGGGAGCGAGCTGAATTTGCGCTTGCTATATATTCACCAAGTGGCTCCTTACTTTGAAGGAAGGACACTCACTGAGGCAACATCTTCTTTTCTGGAGACGCTAGTTCAGGACTATAAAATCCCTAAAGAAACACAGGAACTCCTTCGAAAGACCATTTCAATTATGGTGGAGCGTATTCATACATCTAGAGTGTTGAATTGTCCTATTCCTTACTATAGGAATGATTTAACAGAGACACCTTTAGCTGAGAAATTAATCTATCATATTGAAATGACTTATAAGATTTCCCTCAGTCAGTTTGAGATAGACTTTTTGTGTTTTCCGTTTAATGTCCGTTTTATTGACACTTTAAGCAAGACATCTTATCAATCTGAACAGCTTGCAAAGATTTTTCAAGGGATTGTCAAGAAAGTCAAAGAAACAATGTTGGTTCACTTTGATGATGAAGAATTATTTGAAGAAATCAAATCTCATCTAGGCCCCTTAATCAATCGACTGATTTTCCATGTGCAAGCTAATGATATATTTCATGGCGAGGTTCAAACTCAATATCCTTTTGCTTTTGAAATGGCAAAAATAGCTGGAGAAGAACTATCTGCAATTTTTGGTTCTGAATTGGAATTATCTGAAATTGGATATCTGGCTTTGTATTTTGAAATGATTTTAAGAAAGCAAAATTCTGCTGTTAAGGGTTCTCGCAAGCAGATAGCTGTAGTTTGCACAACAGGAAGAGGAACTGCTGCGATGATTATTCAGCAACTCAGACGAGTCCTTGGAAATGATGTAGACATTACTCAGTATTCCGAAGAGGATTTTAATGTGGATTTAAATCAGGACTATTTCGCGATTTTTACGACAGTTCCTCTAAAATATAAAGATTCTAAATCTCCAGTCATTCAAGTTAATCATCTTTTTGATGATCAATGGCTGCAGGAAGAATGGCAGAGGGCCAATGCTTTTCATCAAAAAAATCTAGAAACAGTCAGCTTACGTTTTCTTCGGTTGAGCCCCCAAAAAACCTATCAGCAATACTTGCTAAATATGGTTGCAGAGTTAGAGAAACTTCAGATGATTGATGAAGGTTTTAGAAATCGGATAATTGATAGGGAGAAAAAGCAATCAACCATTTTTGGTGGAGGAATTGCCTTCCCCCATACAATTAACCAGGGTTATGCAAAGACTATTTTAATGTTTGGAAAACTAGAAGAGCCTTATCAAAAAGGAGATGAATGGATTGAATTTATCTTTCTAGTCGCCATACCCTCAGAAATCGAAAGAAAAATGGAAAGTGAATTGCTGGAATTGTATGACGACATTTTTCGAATTGCAGGAGAGCCTTCTCTAAAAGAAGCATTGAGGGCTGTAGAAACAGAGATAGAGTTTCTATCATTTTCTAAGAGCAAAGGAGTATTTTAATGAATTCGCTAATAATTTTCGCTGTATTTGTCATGGCAGCTTATATATTTCAAATGTTCCTCGGCTGGCAGCAACTCAAAGACTTCAATAAGACCTATACGATGCTCCGAAAACTGGGGCGCGTAGCGATTGGCAGGAAGTCCGGAAGAATAAAATCCGGTACGATTGTCATGTTCGCGGTTGATGAAAACGGTCGGGTTCTTAAAGCTAGCAAAATGCAAGGAGTCACAATCTTAGCGCGTTTTCAAAATATGGACGATTATGTTGGAGAAGACATCCATTATTTTGACAAGTATAATCCTCTTGTGAGAAAAGAAAATAAGTTGATGCAATCAGCCATAGAAGATGCTAGAAAAGTCTATCTTTGGCATGAGGCAGGTATTGAGAAAGAGACAAGTTCATCTGATTCTTTTCTGGGATTCGGCTTTTATGCGAATTACTTACAATTATCTATTAAACAGTTATTTAAAAAAAATAAGAAAAGGAGTTCCTTATGAATCACATTACAAAATTTGCAGAGAGTTTTATGAAACTCTTCCAATTAGGTGGAGAAACCTTTATTAGCTGGATGACAAATATTGTACCGCTTGTCTTAATGCTATTGATTGCAATGAATACCCTTATCGCTTTCTTGGGAGAAGAAAAGGTCAATTCCTTGGCTAAGATTTCTGCCAAAAATCCTGTTAGCCGTTATATGATTTTACCTTTCATTTCAGCCTTTATGCTGGGGAATCCGATGGCGATCAGTATGGGACGCTTCTTGCCAGAATATTATAAACCTAGTTTTGTAGCAGCTCAGATGCAGTTCTGCCATACTTCAAATGGTGTATTCCCACATATCAATCCTGGGGAATTGTTTGTATGGATGGGAATTGCGACAGGAATTCAAACTTTAGGTTTAAGTCAGATGGACCTGGCAATCCGTTACATGCTTGTAGGAATTATCATGAACTTTGTTGGTGGATGGGTAACAGATTTTACGACTGCCTATGTTGCAAAACAGCAAGGTGTTACCTTGAGTAAAACATTTGATTGATAGAAAGAGTGAAATTATGTCATATAAGAGTATAAAAGTTGTTAAAGGAAATGGTGGTTTCGGAGGCCCTTTGGTCATTACACCTAGTGAGGCTAAGCATAAATTTATCTATATCACTGGCGGCGGAGAAAAGCCAGATATTGTAGATAAAATTGCTGATTTGACCGGTATGGAAGCTGTTAACGGGTTTAAAACTTCTATCCCTGATGAGGAAATTGCTTTAGCGATCGTGGATTGCGGCGGTACTCTTCGCTGCGGTATTTATCCTAAAAAGGGGATCCCTACAATCAATATTGTCGCTACAGGGAAAAGTGGCCCTCTAGCACAATATATCACCGAGGAAATCTATGTGTCAGCAGTTGGCCTTAATCAAATTTCTGCTGCTAATGAAGACGAAAAAGCGACAACTGTGGTAACTGAAAAGCCAACTTACGATACTAGTAAAAAAATTACAGAGCAAAAAGCTGAAACAAGTATTGTAGCACGAATTGGGATGGGGGCTGGTAAAGTCGTTGCAACCTTCAACCAGGCTGCTCGTGAAGCCATCCAAACAATGCTCAACACAATCATTCCTTTCATGGCCTTTGTTTCCTTGCTGATTGGGGTTATTCAAGGTTCAGGTGTTGGAAATTGGCTGGCAAAATTAATGGTTCCCCTAGCGGGGAACATCTGGGGACTCATTTTGATTGGCTTTATCTGTTCCTTGCCATTCCTATCTCCTTTGTTAGGCCCCGGAGCTGTTATCAGTCAGATTATCGGAACCTTAATTGGAGTCGAAATCGGAAAAGGGAATATTCCGCCCCAAATGGCTCTACCAGCTATATTTGCTATCAACACTCAAAACGGTTGTGATTTCATTCCTGTAGCACTCGGTCTATCTGAAGCCAAGTCTGAAACAGTTGAGGTTGGTGTCCCTTCTGTGCTTTATTCACGCTTTCTCAATGGTGTTCCGCGGGTGCTAGTAGCTTGGATAGCTAGTATTGGCCTTTATCAGTAAACCTTATGATAGATGCACGTAAACATAGCAACTATTATGTTAAACTTATCTATAAGCATAAGTTTATGACAGATTTGAGAAAGGATGAATCGGAATTAGATGAAGAAAATTTTTGAAGCTAAAGTAATTCAAGTGGGGCCTGAAGCTCAGAATATGATTCAAGATGCCAATATGCTCATTTTATTTGGAGAAGAAGCTCCGGAAGACTTAGCAGAGTATTGTTTTAAAATCGATAACAAAAATCTTCTAGGTGCAATACTAGAAGGTGGAAAGCTGGTCGTAGATAGTCAGGAATATTCGATTACTGCCGTAGGAAATGTAGTAGAAAAAAATTTAACTGGACTGGGCCATATCACTATTTCTTTTGATGGTTCAAAAGAGGGGAGCCTGCCGGGCACTCTCCATGTTGCAGCAGACCAAGCAGTAGTAATTGAAAAGGGCTCTACCATTCAGATTTTTGAAGTAGCTCAAGTAGGATAAAATATCTAAATAAGAATACTAGAAAAATAAGAGTCTAAAAACTTGATTCAGAGCCTGGGCAAAAGTCCAGGCTTTTGGGTCTAAATTAGAAAAAATAGATGACGCAGTGGTTGATTGGCATCTTCCTTCGCTTTTTAAGCCCCAAAGATTGCCTGATCAACTGTGCGGGGGTGGGAAGACGAACTTTTTAACTTGTTTGAAGTTCTTTCCCACTCCCTTTTTGATTGGAAGAATAATTTATGTTATAATATTGTAAAATTTGTCATTATTTTTCAATGTTTTCGCAATATGACAAATCAATAAAATTTATAAGGAGAAAACCATGTCAGATAAAGATGGACAAGGTAAAGTGCAAGGGGCTTGGCAAGAAAATCAACCTAGCCAGCCAATGCAAGGGAATTTCCAGCAGATTCAGCCGCAAGGATTGCCTGATAAGAAGGGCAATATCGGAAAAGTCATAGGACTTTCAATTTTTGCTCTCATAATTGGTCTTTTGATTGGTAGCGGTTCAGCTTATTTTATCGGCAAGCAGGCGCAGACAAATAAGGATATGCAAAGGATTAAACGCTTAAGTAAGGCTCAGGAGGAAGCCAAAGAAAATGGCGACAGTTTTACTACAGACGGGCAGTCGGTTCAGTTTAATTGGACTTTGAAAGACTTGGGACGGTTGAGCTATACAAATGATGAGGGATTAGGTCTGACGGCTGATCAAATCGTTGAAACTTATGGCTTGGCTAGTTCAGCAGAATATGATCGTAATCGTCTGTTACTCCGATGGGGCCCTTCTGTCAGGGACAAGGAGCAAAATATTTCTTTTCAATTTGATAAAGTTGACCAGAACTACTATCTGAGACAAGTGGTAGTTGGAGATTCTTTTAAAGAATATAGAAAAGGGAAGGAAACGACAGATTGGAGCGTATTATCTCCCAAAGACCTTGAACGTTTGAAAGAAGGAGACAAGGAAACGGGTGAAGGAGGAACAGCTTTATCAGAGGTCCTGAAGAAGCATCCTGTTCCGTCAGAAATTGTCATCGCAACCGAGCGTGACGTAGATAATAAGATTATCTCCAACCGTCTGATTGCTGAGGTGACTTATAAAACAGAAGATAGTTATAACTATCTTCTGTTTGTAGGCCAGCCAGATGGAAATTTCTTATATATAAAGTCAGAGGAAATGTAAGTTTTTAGTTATTTAGTTTATCTTTTGTGACTGATTGATTTCAAAGCATTTCGTTATTAAAAGAGAACTGATAAGACTATTGAAAATAAACAAGAAAGAGGAAAGAAGATTGACAGAACAGCAAACACAGCATTCTTTTGAGCCTTCAAGGAATGCTCAGTCGCAAGAGAAATTCCCGCATCATTTTCAACCTCAGCAAGGCCATGTTTCAAGTCCGCAGGGACCAACCCCACCTTTGGCCAAGAATAAATCTTGGAAAGGAATCCTGATAGGCGGAGCCTTGCTCTCTCTTGGTCTTGGACTAATCGGAGGGGGAATCTGGGGCTATAGAATGGGAGTAGCGGAGGTCATCAAAGGGGAATATCCTGTGCTACATCCTTTAGCAGATGCTGGGGGATCAAAGAGGGATCAATCAGACCGCTACATTGATCCCGATACTACTGAGTTCAAGTGGGATATTGATAGTTTGTCAGAGTTACGGTTCAATACTATTCAGACAGATATGAATGGTACTTCTGTGGAAGATATTCTTGATAAATATGGCAAGGCTTTAAAAGAAGAGATCTCTCGTGACAGCCTTGATTTAGAGTGGGGAACGCTTCAAGATTCTGATGATGAGGAAGACGGTCCAATTTATTATACAGATCAAACTGCTTCTCTGGATTTTGAGAAGAAAAAAGATGGTTTCTATTTGAATAGCCTTCATATCTATAATATTCGCTTTGAAGGAAGCAAACATAATGCTGAGGACGAAGCGATGGCGACTGATTACTTTGAAAAATTGAAAAAAGGCGATGCAAAGACTGGTAAGGATGGCATTTCCTATAAGGAAGTTTTTAAGGAATATGGCAGTCCGCGAAGTATCTCTATTCGTGTAGATGAAGATTTTAGTGAGGATACTAGTCAAACCATTATGGAGGCGGCTTATAACGCTCCTAATGATGGTACTTATAGGTTGTTCTTCGTTCAGCAGGAGGACGGAAACTATCTTTTGTCCACTACTGCCAATAAATAAAATAGAACTCAAATAATAAAAGGAGAAACGATGTCAGAACAAAATAAACCGCAGGAACAATCTTTAGAAGGATTGGCTCCGTATCCACAGCAAGTCCAGTCATCAGACTCAGGACAATTTGTAGCTAACTCAACAGAGGGGCAGTCTCTCCCAACAGAAGGAGACAGTCCTGAAATGATGAATCCTAATCAAGATTTTGGTGTTCAGCAACCAATTTTTGATGCTCCTCAACAACAGATGCCTCAGCAGGATAATTGGGGAAATCCCGCTTTTCAAGGAGCAATTCCTCAGGGATTTAATCCAGCTGGTCAGAACTTTGCCGGACCACAGCAAGCTACAAACTTCGCTGGCCAGCTAAGTCCAGAGCCAAAGAAAAATAGTACGGGCAAGCTGATAGGATTTTTAGGAATAGGTCTGGCAGCGGGACTATTGTTAGGAGGTCTTGGCGGCTATTTCCTAAATGATTTTATGGGTGGGGGAAATGTGCCAAGTCTGTCTCGAAAGGGACATCAAAGCGATGTTGCTTCTTTTGTGGCTCCGTCAAAAGAGGATGTATATGAGTGGGAAGTGAAAGACCTTGAAAAGCTGAGCATTGTTAGTGCGGATGATGAAGGATTGAGCCCAGAACAAGTAGTCAAAGATTTTGGCTTGGCCAGCAGTGTGACGTTTCAGGAAGAAGGGCTCTCATTGTCTTGGTTACCTGACTCTAGTTATACCACTCTGACCTTTATGAAACACGAGGATGGCAGCTACCATCTTCAGGGTATGAGTATTATGCCCGGCAGTGATGATTATAATCAAAAGGTATCTAGCCAGATTACAGAGAACTTAAAGACGGGTGACGCGGAAACAGGCGAGGGCGGTTCTTCCTTTAAAGAAGTAATCAAGGAATACCCAGAATATCAACATATCTCAGTTTATGGGGATGGTGAATCAGAGCCGAAGATGCTTGTAAACTATGAAACCTCTTCAAATAAGGAGATAACTTTGACTTTTATCCGTCAGGAAAATGGACAGTATCTATTGAGTAATCTTTCTAAATAGAATAAATGAATAGGAGTTCTTGTCTTACAAGCTAGAAACTCTGAACGGTACGCAAAAGATCAAACTGACCATTGATGCCAACAGTGGTCAGTTTGAACGAAAGAATTAAATAATATCGTTGGTATATAGTTTGGAATTGCTTTGTTGGGCACGAACGAGAGTTCGTGCCTTTTTGCAATCCGTATCTCATGTAGAGAATTTTATAGGAGTTTTGCAATCCCTTTTTTTGTGTTATAATATTGTCTAATCAAGCTTCTTGGTTTACTTCAATTGTTCTTCAAGTTGTTGCAGATTGAGGAGATAAATAAACTAAAAGGCTAAACTATTCACGAATCGAGGGAAGAATCATGTCTGCTACTAAAATGAACGCTCAAGAAATTATCAAATTTATCGCTGATGCCAAGAAAAAAACTCCGGTCAAGGTGACCTTTGATGGAGAATTGCACGGTTCGATTCCTTGGTCTGTTGTGAAGTTAGGCAATGTTCTTTTTGGAGACTGGGAAGAAATTAAGCCGCTCCTAGCGAACTTAGAGGAGAATAAGACCTATGTCGTAGAGCAGGATGCCCGCAACTCAGCGGTGCCGCTTTTGGACAAGCGCGATATCAATGCCCGTATTGAGCCGGGCGCTATTATCCGTGACCAAGTCGAAATTGGCGACAATGCTGTCATCATGATGGGGGCGGTTATCAATATCGGTGCGGAGATTGGTGCTGGGACCATGATTGATATGGGTGCTATTCTGGGCGGCCGAGCGATTGTCGGCAAAAACAGTCATGTTGGTGCTGGTGCGGTTCTGGCGGGAGTCATTGAGCCTGCTAGTGCTGAGCCAGTTCGGGTTGGAGACAATGTGCTGATTGGTGCCAATGCGGTTGTGATTGAAGGTGTACAAATTGGCAGTGGTTCCGTTGTTGCGGCCGGTGCGATTGTGACCCAGGATGTTCCGGAAAACGTAGTGGTTGCTGGTGTTCCGGCACGAGTTATCAAGACCATTGACGAGAAGACCCAGCAGAAGACAGCTCTGGAAGATGCTCTGCGTACTCTTTAAAAATGGCATAAAGATGAATTGATTGGGCCTAGCCCAAAACTTTGACAAGTCTGACAAGATTTTAAAGGAAAGAAACAATGCTTGATTATCTGAAAATTCGCCGTGATTTACACCAGATACCAGAAATCGGTCTGGAAGAATACAAGACCCATGCTTACTTGATGCAGGTCATTGATGGACTGACAGCAGGCCTAGCCTTTGTGGAAATTCGAACTTGGCGGACTGGTATTTTGGTCTTTATCAAGGGAAGTTCACCGGATAAGACGATTGGCTGGCGGACAGATATTGATGGCCTTCCGATTGTGGAGGAGACGGGTCTGGACTTTGCCAGTACCCATGAAGGCCGGATGCATGCCTGCGGACACGATATGCACATGACGGTTGCCCTAGGCCTGCTGGAGCAAGCTGTGAGCGCTCAGCCTATACACAATCTGCTCTTTCTCTTTCAGCCTGCTGAGGAAAATGAAGCTGGCGGTATGCTCATGTACGAAGACGGTGCTTTTGGCGACTGGCTGCCGGATGAGTTTTACGGACTTCATGTGCGGCCGGATCTCAAAGTTGGTGATATTGCGACTAACAGAGAAACTCTCTTTGCTGGTACCTGTGAGGTCAAGCTGACCTTTAAGGGGAAGGGAGGCCATGCGGCTTTTCCTCATGAAGCAAATGATGCCTTGGTGGCAGCTAGCTACTTTATCACCCAGGTGCAGACCATTGTCAGCCGCAATGTCGATCCTATCGAAGGGGCAGTTGTGACCTTTGGTTCACTCCATGCTGGTACGACCAATAATGTCATTGCAGAAACGGCCTTTTTGCATGGCACCATTCGGACTCTGACTCAGGAGATGAACCTCTTGACCCAGAAGCGCTTACGGGAAATAGCAGAGGGCATAGCCCAAAGTTTCGGTCTGGAATTGGACTTGGAGCTTAAACAAGGTGGCTACCTACCTGTAGAAA
The DNA here is from genome assembly GCF_963456385.1 of uncultured Streptococcus sp. Taxonomy (GTDB): domain Bacteria; phylum Bacillota; class Bacilli; order Lactobacillales; family Streptococcaceae; genus Streptococcus. The sequence continues at coordinate 57,847 of NZ_CAUOLF010000001.1, forward strand.
ACCATCCTGATCTGGCAGACGAATTGATGGACTTCTTCCAGAAGGAAGAAGGAGTGCAGATGATTGATATTGCGCCGGCTATGACAGGCGAGGATTTCGGCTATCTGCTCAGCAAGGTTAAGGGCGTCATGTTCTGGCTGGGAGTGGACAGTCCCTATGCCCTCCATCATCCCAAGATGACACCGGACGAGGCAGCACTGCCCTTTGCTATTGAAAAGATTGGGAAATTCCTAGATTATAAAATCAACGAAAGATAAGAAAAAGGTGGACGAGCTGCATGAAAAAAGAGCTGAGACAAACTGTACTGAACCAGATGAAGAAACTGTCAGGAAAAGAAAAAGAGCAGGCAGATAACTGGCTGACCCAGCACTTGCTCAGTTCGGCAGCTTATCAAAAAGCTCAGGTTATTGCTACCTATCTTTCTATGCCGCATGAAGTCTCAACTGCAGCCTTTATCAAGCAGGCTCAGTTAGATGGTAAGCGGGTTTTAGTGCCCAAAACCTATGGCCAGGGTCAGATGATATTTGTGGATTATGATGAAAGTTGCCTGCAAAAAAGCTCTTTTGGACTTATGGAGCCGATAAGTGAAGAGGCTGTGGACAAGACAGAAATTGATCTGATTCATGTGCCGGGTGTGGTCTTCAATTCTCAAGGGTTTCGGATTGGTTACGGCGGTGGTTACTATGATCGCTATCTGGCTGATTTTGCTGGGGCGTCTATCAGCAGCATCTATAGTTTTCAACAGTTTGATTTTGAACCCGATTATCACGATATAGCAGTAAAGGAAGTGTTGACTTATGAACTACATCTATGATAAAAAATATCCTGTGACCAGTATTTTGCTAATTTTGACAACACTTGTCTTTGTGGGGATGCTTATTTTACGTGGCTTTTCTTATGCTGAAGCACAAACGGTCTTTGAATTTGGAGCAGTGTTTTCTCCGACCATTATCATGTATCCTACTCAGATATGGCGTCTCTTTTCTGCTATCTTTGTGCATATTGGCTTGGAGCACTTTGTGGTAAATGCTGTTACTCTTTATTTTATTGGACGGCAGGCAGAAGATATTTTTGGCTCGCGAAATTTCTTTCTGCTCTATATGATGTCAGGTCTGATGGGAAATATCTTTGTCTTCTTTTTCAGTCCGGATACTCTGTCAGCAGGAGCCTCTACAGCCTTGTTTGGACTTTTTGCCTCTATCGTGACCCTGCACTATGTCGTCCGAGACAGCTACATTCAGCAGCTGGGGCAGTCTTATATGACCTTGATTGTGGTCAATATCATCTTTAGTTTCATGCCTGGTATCAGCCTGGCGGGGCATTTGGGCGGTTTGATTGGCGGCATACTCTGCGTGGTTATTCTTCCTGTCAAAGGCTCAAGCAATGCCTTTAAACCTGCTCAGCGCTGGCTAGTCTTATTTGGCTATCTAGCCTTGGCTGCCCTTCTTATTTTTCTAGGCTTTCATCATTCCTTGATTTAACAAATCTTTAGAAAATAACTGACGAAATATCAAAAAAAGAGGTAGAAAACCTCTTTTTTATAGCTGAAATTTTATTTTCAACGTTAGTTGTTTGAAGCCATTATTTTTTCTCTTGTTTTTTCTCTTGTTTTTTCTCTAATGTATGGCCTAAGTCAATGATATACTGCTTCAAGGAGTCTTTGACCTGCGGATGCTTGAGGGCATAGTCGATAGAAGTTTTCATAAAGCCGAACTTGTCACCGACATCATAGCGATCTCCCTTGAATTCGCGAGCGAAGACGCGCTGCGTCTTGTTGAGAGTATCAATTGCATCGGTCAGCTGAATCTCATTTCCAGCACCTGGTGTTTGTTTTTCCAAAATTTCAAAAATTTCCGGTGTCAGCAGGTAGCGGCCGATAATAGCCAAATCACTCGGTGCATCTTCAGGTTTTGGCTTTTCGACAAAAGTTTCCACGCTGTAGAGACCTTTGACACCTTCGCCTTGAGGGGCAATCACACCATAAGAGGAAACTTCATCATGAGGGACCTGCATGACAGCGATGGTAGAAGCATGGGTAGCTTCATAGTCATCAATCAATTGCTTGGTCAGCGGCACAGCCTTATCATTGGTGATGTCCATAAGATCATCGCCCAGCATGACAACGAAAGGCTCGTTTCCTACGAAAGCCTTAGCTTGAAGGACAGCATCTCCCAGTCCGCGCGGATGGCTCTGACGGATGAAATGCAGACCGATACCAGTGGTTTCATCGACCAATTTGAGCAAGTCGTCTTTACCCTTTTCTTTGAGGTTGTATTCCAATTCAAAGTTTGAGTCAAAGTGGTCTTCGATTGAGCGTTTTGACTTACCTGTGACAACTAGAATATCTTCAATTCCAGATTTGAGAGCTTCCTCAACGATAAACTGGATGGTTGGCTTGTCAACGATTGGCAACATTTCTTTGGCCAGTGCTTTGGTAGCTGGCAGGAAGCGGGTTCCTAAACCAGCTGCAGGGATGACGGCTTTCTTAACTTTTGACATAATTATTTCCTTTCTATTAGAACGAAGTCCATTCGTTCTCTGCCTTGAATTCATTGTTCATGATTTCATAAATGGCATCTTTGATATTACAATTTTGATAAATAACCTTGTAAATAGCCTGAGTAATCGGCATATAAACATCCAGCTCTTGGGCCAGTTCATAGGCAGCCTTGGTGGTGGAAATTCCTTCGATAACCATGCCCATATTGGCTTCGATATCAGCTAATTTCTCGCCACGTCCTAGAGCATTGCCGGCCCGCCAGTTGCGGGAGTAGACAGAGGTCCCTGTGACAATCAGGTCACCGACACCAGATAGGCCGCTATAAGTCAGAGGATTGGCTCCTAACTTGACACCTAGACGTGTGATTTCGGCCAGGCCGCGTGTGATAATTGCGGCCTTGGCATTGTCACCATAGCCTAATCCGTGGAGAGCACCAGCTCCGACTGCGATGATGTTTTTCAGAGCTCCTGCAGTCTCGACTCCGATGACATCGGTATTGGTGTATAGGCGGAAGTAGTGATTGCTGAAGAGCTCCTGCACATACTTAGCTGTTTCTAGGCCCTTAGAAGCAGCAGTAATTAGGGTAATATCGCGTACAATGGTTTCCTCAGCATGGCTGGGACCTGAGACGACGACAATCTCGCTGCGTAGCTCTGCAGGGATTTCTTCTTCTAGGATAGTTGAAATCCGTTCGTGTGTATTGGGCTCCAGTCCCTTGGAGGCGTGCATGATTTTCACCTTGTGGTCTAGGGCTTGAGCCACTTGTTTGGCTACCAGACGGGTTACCTTGGTCGGCACGACAAAAAGCACAGCATCCGCATCCTTTAAAGCTTCTTCCAAATTATGATAGGCCTTGATTTTTTCATCCAGTACAATATCTTTGAAATAGCGTTTATTGGTGTGTTCGTCGTTGATTTCGTTGATTTGCTCAGCGATATTTCCCCAAATACGAACCTCGTGTCCGTTGTCATTTAACACTTGTGATAAGGCCGTTCCCCAAGAACCAGGACCAATCACAGCAACTCGTTGTTTATCCATATCTTCTCCTTATGATGAAATTCCGAGTCTGAATTTAAATCAGTTTTAGAGTTCTATATCTCATTTTACCATATAATATAAGAAATTTCTTGCTTGACATTGTTTTTATCTGTGATATAGTAAGGAAACTAAGTCAAATATGAAAAAAGTAGGAGGAAGCATGTTTTTTAAAAGTCTATTACGGTATAAATGGTATGCCCTGAGTTCGTTTTTGATGACCTCGCTGATGATTGCCAGCTCTCTTTTACTGCCCTGGTTTTTAAAGCACATCTTAGATGCTCTGCAGGAGCAAAATAGCCAGACCATCTACAGTATGGGCGGTTGGCTGATTGGCATCGGTTTTGTCGGACTGGTGGCAGGAGGGATTAATGTGACCTTGGCGGCTTATATTGCCCAAGCTGTCTCATCAGATCTCCGTGAGGAGACTTTCCGCAAGATTCAGACCTTTTCTTATGCCAATATCGAGGAATTCAACGCTGGAAATCTAGTCGTGCGGATGACGAATGACATCAATCAGATTCTAAATGTGACCATGATGCTCTTTCAAATTCTTCTTCGTTTGCCCATTCTTTTTATCGGATCAGTCATCTTGGCCATTGTGACCATGCCCTCTCTCTGGTGGATTATCTTCTTGCTGATTGTGCTCATAGCTGGTCTAACGGCTGTCATGATGGGGATGATGGGTCCTCGTTTTAAGAAATTCCAGACTCTTTTGGATAAGATTAATGCCATTGCCAAGGAAAATCTTCGTGGTGTGCGAGTGGTCAAGTCCTTCGTTCGGGAGGAAGACCAGTTTCATAAGTTCAGTCAGGTGTCTGATGAACTTTTATCAGAGAATCTCTATATTGGCTATGCATTTTCAATCATTGAGCCAATGATGATGTTGGTCGGCTACAGCTCTGTTTACTTGGCTATCTGGACTTTATCTGGCATGATTCAGGCGGAGCCAGGACTGGTTAGCTCTATAGCTTCTTTTATCGGTTATCTTAGCCAGATTATTTTCACCATCATTATGGTTGGCTTCTTGGGAAATGGCGTGACGAGGGGGATCATTTCTATCCGTCGGATCAAGGAAGTATTGGCAACGGAGCCAGCTATGACTTTCCCAGACTCACCTGATGAAGAACTAGAAGGCAGCCTCAGCTTTGAGCATGTGACTTTTTCCTATCCCAACGATGACGAGCCAATACTAAAGGATATCAGCTTTGAGGTTGAGCCTGGGCAAATGATTGGTGTTGTCGGTGCGACTGGTGCTGGTAAGTCTACCTTGGCTCAGCTGATTCCCCGTCTTTTTGATCCGCAGGAAGGTTCTGTCAAGATTGGCGGTCGGGATCTGCGAGAGCTTAGTCAGGGAACTCTTCGAAGAAATGTTTCCATCGTGCTCCAGCGAGCGATTCTATTTAGCGGGACCATTGCAGACAATCTCCGTCAGGGCAAGCTCAACGCTTCACTGCCTGAGATGGAGCGGGCGGCTCGCATTGCCCAAGCCAGTGAATTTATCAGCCGTATGGAAGAGAGTTTTGACAGTGCAGTGGAGGAGCGTGGCAGCAACTTCTCTGGCGGTCAGAAGCAGCGGATGTCCATTGCCAGAGGTGTTGTCAACAATCCGAATATTTTGATTTTAGATGATTCGACCTCAGCCTTGGATGCCAAGTCAGAAAAGCTGGTTCAAGAAGCCTTGAACAAAGATCTGCAAGGAACGACGACAATTATCATTGCTCAAAAGATTAGCTCCGTTGTTCATGCAGATAAGATTCTGGTCTTGGATCAAGGACGGCTGATTGGTCAAGGGACGCATGTGGAATTGGTCGCTACTAACGATGTTTATCGCGAAATTTACGAAACTCAGAAAGGAAAGGAGGACTAAGATGCGGACGATTGCATTTTTCTGGCAATATTTTAAGCGTTACAAATTATCCTTTGTCATTGTCCTTTTGATGATGGTAACAGCGACTGTTTTTCAGGTCCTTTTTCCGGTTTATGTCGGTCAGGCTGTTCAGCATTTGGTTGAGTTGGGACGGGCTTTTGCGGAGAAGGGTGAGACTGATCAGATTCTGTCAACTTTTGGCAGCGTCATGGGCAGTGTATTGGTGTCCTTTGTCTGCCTGTCTGTTTCCAGCTTGATTTACATGCTTTTGATGACCCGAGTTATTGCCCATTCGACCAATGAGATGCGCAAGGGCCTGTTTGGCAAGCTATCCAAGATGACAGTTGCTTTCTTTGACCGCCATCAGGACGGCGACATTTTATCGCGCTTTACCAGTGACTTGGACAATATCCTGCAAGCTCTAAATGAGAGTATGATCCAGGTTATGAGCAATGCCTTGCTCTATCTGGGCCTCGTGATTATCATGTTTGTTCAAAATGCTAGATTAGCCTGGATAACGGTAGCCAGCACACCGGTTGCTTTTCTTCTCCTAGTGGTTATTGTTAAGCTGGCTCGAAAATACACTAATCTTCAGCAAAAAGAAGTCGGCCGCCTCAATGCTTATATGGACGAGACCATTTCCGGTCAGAAAACCGTTATCGTTCAGGGAATGCAGGAGGAGGTCATTAAAGGTTTTATTGAGCAGAATGACCGAGTACGCTCGGCGACCTTTAAAGGCCGAACCTTTTCAGGTCTTCTCTTCCCTATTATGAACGGGATGAATTTGATTAATACAGCTATTGTTATTTTTGTTGGCTCGGCTGTCTTACTGAATGATTCCAATGTTGAAACGGCAGTTGCAGTTGGCCTGATTACTACTTTTACTCAGTTTTCCCAGCAGTATTATCAGCCTATCATCCAGATTGCAGCCAGCTGGGGCAGTCTGCAGTTGGCCTTTACAGGGGCTGACCGGATTCAGGAGATGTTTGATGCGCCGGAGGAAGTTCGGCCGGAGAATGCCCCTGCTTTCACTGAGCTCACAGACTCCGTTGAGATCAAGCATGTGGACTTCTCTTATGTGGAAGGCAAGCCCATTCTCAAAGACGTATCTATTTTAGCCCCTAAGGGCAAGATGACGGCTGTTGTTGGCCCGACTGGATCAGGTAAGACGACTATTATGAACCTGCTCAATCGCTTTTATGATGTAGATAGTGGCAGCATTGAGTTTGACGGTCGTGACATTCGAGCCTATGAGCTGGACAGCTTACGGAGCCATGTGGGCATTGTCTTGCAGGATTCGGTGCTCTTTAGTGGCACGATTCGGGACAATATCCGCTTCGGTGTGCCGGATGCTAGTCAGGAGATGGTAGAAACGGCTGCGCGTGCGACCCATATTCATGACTATATCGAAAGTCTGCCAGACAAATACGATACCATCGTTGATGATGATCAAAATATCTTCTCAACTGGGCAGAAACAGTTGATTTCCATTGCTAGAACTTTGCTGACGGATCCGCAAGTCTTGATTTTGGACGAAGCGACTTCCAATGTCGATACGGTGACGGAGAGTAAGATTCAGCAAGCCATGGAAGCCGTTGTGGCTGGCCGAACTAGCTTTGTCATTGCTCACCGCCTCAAGACGATTCTCAATGCTGACCAGATTATCGTTCTCAAAGATGGAGAGGTTATCGAACAGGGCAATCATCACCAGCTCCTCAAACTCGGTGGCTTCTACTCGGAACTCTATCACAACCAGTTTGTCTTTGAGTAGAAAGCTGAGACATTTTTCCAAACTTTCGTTTGTGCTTATAGTACATTCGAGAGTTTTTTATTTGAGAGACATGCAGAGTCTTTGATAAAAAATTTTTATAACTAGCTTAAAAAAAATCTATTGGACGACTGAGAAAAGGAGTGGTAAGATATACTATATCAAAATAAGGGGGAATCACGGTATGTGCAGAACGATTGTTGGAATTTCAGCCAATCTTTGTCCAGTAGATGAAGCTGGAAAAAATATTCACACCTCTGTTTCACGCAAGTTTGTGGACGGCGTACGAATGGTTGGTGGCCTGCCGATGGTGATTCCCGTTGGGGATAAAAGTTTAGTTCAGGATTATGTAGAAACAATTGACAAGCTGATTTTGTCAGGCGGGCAAAATGTTCATCCGCAGTTTTATGGGGAAGAAAAGACCATTGACAGTGACGACTACAATCTTGTCCGCGATGAGTTTGAGTTGGCACTCTTGAAAGAAGCCCTGCGCCAAAACAAGCCAGTCATGGCCATCTGCCGCGGTCTGCAGTTGGTAAATGTTGCTTTTGGCGGAACTCTCAATCAGCATATCGAAAATCACTGGCAGGGCTTGCCATTTGGGACTTCGCACTCCATTCGTACGGAGAAAGATAGCGTTGTGGAGCGCTTGTTTGGTCAGGCTAGCCAGATTAATTCGGTCCATCGCCAAAGTATCAAGGACTTGGCACCTAATTTCCGCGCGACAGCTTTTGATCCAAGAGACAATACCATCGAAGCGATCGAATCGGTTGACAATCATCGTATCATAGGCCTTCAATGGCATCCGGAGTTTTTAATAAACGAAGAAAAGGGCAATTTGGAGCTGTTTCAGTACCTATTGCAAGAGCTGTAAAAAATTATTTCATTTTTTTAAGTTACTTTTAGGAAAATTTAAGATAAGTGTCCTATACTAAGATCATAAACAAAGACCTCCTAACTTTGTTTAGAAATCCTAAAACTTTTCTTTTTCATAATAATCTCCCTATAAGAACCGCCCAATTGGCGGTTTTTTTTGTTGAAAAGGCTGAGAAATCTAGATTTTCATCAATTTGATGTCTTTTATGTTATAATGAGTCACAAGTAGGCCGAGCGAATCGGTCGGTAGATGGAGGAGCAGAGATGTCAAGAGCGGAGCGAGTTATTTTAACAAATATGTGTATGGTTTATGATGAGGACCGCATTTTAGTACAAAATAAAGTAAATGATGATTGGACCGGCCTTTGCTTTCCAGGCGGCCATGTTGAAAATCATGAATCCTTTGTCAAATCAGTAATACGGGAAATCAAGGAGGAAACAGGTCTGACCATCTATGAGCCTAGGTTATGCGGTGTCAAGCAGTTTTATACCGAAAAGGATGAACGTTACGTCGTTTTTCTTTACAAAACCAATCGTTTTGAAGGAGAGCTGGTCTCGTCCGACGAAGGAGAAGTGTTCTGGATTAAACGCGAGGATCTTGATTACCACTCGCTGGCCTTGAGCTTTAAAGAAATGTATCAAGTTTTCACATCAGATTTGACGGAGCAGTTTACCTATCTGGATAATGGAGAGATCATCAGAAATCTATACTAGGGAGAACCGCCCAATTGGCGGTTTTTTTGCTTGTTTTTTACGAATTTAGTATAATAGGGACAGCAAAAATAGAAAAGAGAAATGCATGAAAATTCGCGGATTCGAGCTGGTTTCCAGCTTTACAAATGAAGATTTGCTACCCAAGAGAGAGACGGCTCACGCAGCTGGCTACGACTTGAAAGTGGCAGAGCGCACCGTCATAGCACCAGAAGATATTAAGCTAGTTCCGACTGGTGTCAAGGCCTATATGCAGCCGGGCGAGGTGCTCTATCTTTATGACCGCTCGTCCAATCCTCGTAAAAAAGGCTTGGTCTTGATTAACTCAGTTGGGGTCATTGACGGCGATTACTATGGTAATCCTGGAAACGAAGGGCATATCTTTGCTCAGATGAAAAACATCACTGATCAGGAAGTAATCCTCGAAGTTGGCGAACGTGTAGTTCAGGCTGTCTTTGCACCATTTCTGATTGCAGATGGAGATGAAGCAGAAGGCGTGCGGACTGGCGGATTTGGGTCGACAGGACATTAGTATGAAAATCATTTTTATCCGCCACGGAGAGCCAAATTATTCACTTTTGGAAGAGGCTGGTTACAGTGGCTTTGGACTAGATTTGGCTCCCTTGTCGGCTTCTGGTCGCCAGATGGCGACAGAGGCCGCTGCTAATCCTTTGCTAGAACAGGCGGAAATTCTGATCTCCTCTTCTGTGACGCGGGCTTTGGAGACGGCCTCCTATTTGATTCGAAACCGCCAACTGCCGCTTTTTGTGGAGCCTTTGCTACATGAATGGCAGGTATATGAGAGTGGGATAGAAAAGTTTGAGCAGGCTCGGGAGATGTTTTTTGAAAATAATGGTTGTCTTCCTGCAAGAAGTCCTGTCCAGTATGAAACGGCTGAGCAGATGAAAGCCCGCTTTTTCTGTGCCTTAAGCAAATACAGAGACTACGAGACGGTAGCTCTTGTAGCCCATCGCATGCTCATCCGTCAGTTTGTAGCTGATGAGCAGATTGATTTTTGCCAGTTTGTTGAATATGAACTGAAGTTTTAATGTTTCGTCGTAAAAAGAATCTTAACAAAAGGATTTAGAGATAGAAGAAAATATGAAAGAATTTAAGAACAAGGATTATGCAACAGAAATTCGTCAGAAAATTCCAGGCTACGATGTGATGCTAGATGTGATTTTCCGAGGAGTATTGCTTAGATTAGCACCCAGTTTAAAAGTCGATAAGGTGTTAGCTTTAGCAAGCCAGACGGATGAGTTGAATGGTTTGGCATCCTTATTTCCTAAGGCAGGGTTGACGGTTGTGGAGCCAAGTGAGGCGATGCTACAAGAGCTTAAAAGACAGGTTCATCTGCCTCAAGCGGAGTATCTTAATAGTCGATTTGAAGAAGCAATACTGCCCTCTGCTTACCAGATTTGTTCTTGCTTGCTAGTGTTGCAGTTTGTTGAAAATCCCAGCTTTTTTCTTCGAAAAATTTATGACTCTTTAAGTGAAGGTGGCCTTCTGATTCTTAGCTTTTTTTCCAACCAGCAACTAGGCTATTGGAAAACACTTGCTTCTGAATTGGGAGCCAATCAGCAGCAAATTCAGCGTACTTATAAGAATCAAGCTAGTTTGATGAATTCCCTCTCACCTCAAGAAGTTGTAAACCTACTAGAAGAGGCTGGCTTTACTAACATAGAGCAAGTGTGTCAGGTCTTATCTACTTTTGTTTGGATTATTAGAAAATAAGGAGAATCACCATCGCTAAGAAAAAAACGACCTTTGTCTGTCAAAATTGTGAATATCATTCGCCCAAGTATCTAGGCCGCTGTCCTAACTGCGGCTCTTGGTCTTCTTTTGTTGAGGAAGTAGAAGCTGTAGAGGTCAAGCATGCACGTGTTTCCTTGACAGGCGAAAAGACTCGACCCATGAAGCTGGCTGAGGTCACTTCGATTGATGTCAATCGGACCAAGACGGAAATGGATGAGTTCAATCGTGTGCTGGGTGGTGGAGTAGTGCCTGGTAGTCTAGTTCTGATTGGCGGGGATCCCGGTATCGGGAAGTCCACCCTGCTTCTGCAGGTATCCACTCAGCTGTCTCATCAGGGCACTGTCCTTTATGTCAGCGGGGAGGAATCAGCTGAGCAGATTAAGCTGCGGGCGGAACGGCTCGGTGATATGGACAGTGAATTTTATCTCTACGCCGAGACCAATATGCAAAATATCCGTACGGAGATTGAGAAAATCAAGCCAGATTTTCTGATTATCGACTCTATACAGACGGTGATGTCGCCGGAAATTTCCAGTGTTCAAGGCTCTGTTTCTCAGGTTCGAGAGGTGACAGCTGAGCTCATGCAGCTGGCCAAGACCAATAATATCGCGACCTTTATCGTTGGTCACATGACCAAGGAAGGAACCTTAGCTGGTCCTCGGACGCTAGAGCACATGGTGGATACCGTGCTTTATTTTGAGGGCGAACGTCAGCACACTTTCCGTATATTGAGAGCAGTCAAGAACCGTTTTGGCTCAACCAATGAGATTGGCATTTTTGAAATGCAATCTGGTGGGCTAGTTGAGGTTATCAACCCCAGTGAAGTCTTTCTGGAAGAACGGCTGGACGGCGCGACAGGCTCTTCCATCGTTGTGACCATGGAAGGAACGCGGCCGATTTTGGCAGAGGTACAGGCTTTGGTGACACCGACCATGTTCGGCAATGCCAAGCGAACCACGACTGGACTGGACTTTAACCGAGCCAGCCTCATCATGGCGGTTCTAGAAAAGAGGGCAGGACTCCTCCTGCAAAATCAAGATGCCTACCTCAAGTCTGCTGGCGGCGTCAAGCTAGATGAGCCGGCTATTGATTTGGCGGTAGCGGTTGCCATTGCTTCCAGCTACAAGGATTTACCTACCAATCCCCAAGAGTGCTTTATCGGTGAAATTGGCCTGACTGGTGAAATCCGTCGGGTCAACCGCATCGAGCAGCGCATCAACGAAGCAGCAAAGCTGGGCTTCACCAAAGTCTACGCTCCGAAAAACTCTCTGAACGGTCTCAAAGTTCCAGACAATATCCAAGTCATCGGTGTGACGACGATTGGGGAAGTCTTAAAGAAAGTATTTTCCTGATTTAACAGTATTGCGAAAAGTTATTGCGCGTGCTATAATATTGCTAGAAAAAATTAGGATTTGTCTGGAAAGCTCCTATAAGTTGTTTTTCCGGACTTTTTAGGAGGTTCATTAACTATGGTAGATCATCGTATGAATGTTTCTATTACCAATAATGCTCAATTTCCCTTGGCGGAGATTGCCTTAGATGTATCAGAGTCTGTTCGTATTCAGACTGGGAGCATGATATACCACACTCCCAACGTTGTCCTGAATGCCAAAGTGAATGCAGAATCTCAATCAATCTTTGGCAAGGCAATCCAAGCTGTAGGCCGTTCTATGGCTTCTGGCGAAGGAGTGTTCATCACTGAAGCAACTGCCCAATCAAATAACGGTCGTCTAGCCTTAGCACCTAATGTACCTGGTCAGATTGTTGCTCTGGAGTTAGGAGAAAAGCAGTACCGCCTGAATGATGGGGCTTTTCTGGCTATGGATGGCTCTGCCTCTTATACCTTGGAGACGCAGTCGGTAGGTCGAGCTCTCTTTGGTGGTCAAGGAGGCTTTTATGTGATGAGTACCCAAGGTCAGGGGACACTCTTGGTAAATTCCTTTGGCTCGATTCAAAAGGTCGAGCTGCATAATGATAGGATAACGATTGACAATGCCCACGTAGTAGCATGGAGTCGAGAGCTGGAATATGATATTCATTTAGAAAATGGTTTCTGGCAATCCATGGGGACTGGGGAAGGAGTAGTTAATACCTTCTATGGAACTGGGGAAATTTACATCCAAAGTCTCAATATTGAAACCTTTGCAAATGTTCTTCGCCCACACCTGAATATTAATAATTCTTGAAAATTTCTAGGAGAGACTCGGGCTGTCTCTTCTTTTTTTGATGCTTCAGTTTTCCTTTGTCCAAAATATATGAAAATGTTATAATCAAGTCATAATAAGAAGGAGGTATTTCTTATGCGATTTTCTATGGATAGTAATATGCAGTTTCCTTTGGTCGAGTTGTCGCTCAATCAAGGAGAAACCGTCTTTATCCAGCGTGGCAGCATGGTCTACCACACGCCTAATGTGACCCTGAATACCCAGCTAAATGCAAGCGGTTCTGGCTTGGGACGTTTTGTCAAGGCTGTAGGACGGTCAATGGTTTCTGGTGAAAGTACCTTTATTACTCAGGCTGTTGCCCAGTCTGATAATGGCTACCTTGCTTTAGCGCCAGATTCTCCTGGTCAGGTTATTCCTCTTCAGCTAGGCGAAAAACAATACCGGCTCAATGACGGTGCCTTTCTTGCCCTTGATGGTACGGCTTACTATACCATGGAGCGCCAGTCTGTTGGGAAAGCACTATTCGGCGGCCAAGGTGGTCTCTTCGTTATGACGACCCAAGGTCAGGGCACTCTTTTGGCCAATGCCTTTGGATCTATTAAGAAAATTGAGCTTCATAACCAAGAAGTGACAATTGACAATGCCCATGTAGTAGCTTGGAGCCAGTCTTTGAATTATAATATCCATCTAGAAAATGGCTTCTGGCAGTCTATCGGAACAGGTGAAGGAGTGGTCAACACCTTCCAAGGAACTGGTGAAGTCTATGTGCAAAGTCTCAATCTTCAAACCTTTGCAGGCTCACTCAGCAAGTTTATTCCAAGAAGCTCATAAGAAATAAAACTAGGACAGAAAATCAGGCTAGATGCTGGATTTATCTGTCCTATTTTTTTACAACAAAGTCGAGAACTGACAAATAGCAGAAAAGATGGTAAGATAATATAAAATTATTTGAAGGTCAAAGTACCAGTAAGGGGAAAGAATGTCATATTTTGAAAACTTTATGAAGGCCAATCAAGCTTATGTCGATCTGCATGGAACGGCACATCTGCCGATCAAGCCCAAGACCAAGGTAGCCATTGTAACCTGCATGGACTCTAGGCTCCACGTGGCTCAGGCTCTAGGACTGGCACTAGGAGACGCCCATATCTTGCGCAATGCCGGCGGTCGGGTAACAGAGGACATGATTCGCTCGCTGGTTATTTCGCAGCAACAGCTAGGAACGCGGGAAATCGTAGTTTTGCATCATACAGACTGCGGGGCACAGACATTCAAGAATGAGGAGTTTACGGCCTATCTTCATAAAGAACTAGGTGTGGATGTCAGTGATCAGGACTTTTTGCCCTTTACAGATGTAGAGGAAAGTGTGCGCGAGGATATGGTCTTGCTGCGGCAGTCACCGCTGATTCCAGCTGATGTAGAAATCTCTGGAGCGGTTTACGATGTAGATACTGGTCGGATGACAGTTGTTGAGGAATAGTTGGGAAGTCAATTTCTTTGTCTGCGCATCGGCATTGAAATTGGCTCCTTTTTTATGTTAAAATAGAGAAACGATTTTAATTAGTTAGGACAATGTTATGATTCTTTCCATTATTTCTCAGGGACTAGTTTGGGCCGTTTTAGGTCTAGGTATTTTTATGACCTTCCGGATTCTGGGCTTTCCTGATATGACGACTGAAGGCTCTTTCCCTTTGGGCGGGGCGGTGGCCGTTACTTTGATTACTAAGGGAGTCAATCCTTTTCTGGCAACAGCAGCGGCCGTTTTAGCGGGCTGTGCTGCGGGTGCAGTGACAGGTCTGCTCTATACCAAGGGGAAAATTCCGACCTTACTTTCTGGGATTTTGGTCATGACCTCCTGCCACTCTATCATACTGATGCTGATGGGTCGTGCCAATCTAGGGCTTTTAGGCAGCAGTAAGATTCAGGATGTTCTACCATTTTCAGGGGAAGTCAATGACCTGCTGACTGGTTTAATTTTTGTCAGCTTAGTGATTGTGGCCCTGCTCTTTTTCTTGGATACCAAGCTAGGACAAGCCTATATCGCGACCGGAGATAATCCGGATATGGCTCGCAGTTTTGGTATCAATACCGGCCGTATGGAATTGATGGGACTGATTCTGTCAAATGGCTTGATTGCTCTGGCTGGGGCGCTGATTGCCCAGCAGGAAGGCTATGCAGATGTGTCCCGCGGGATTGGAGTAATCGTTGTCGGTCTGGCCAGTCTTATCATCGGCGAGGTGCTCTTCCAGAGTCTGACCTTGGCAGAGCGTCTGATTACCATTGTAGTTGGTGCGATTGCCTATCAGTTCTTGATCTGGGGCGTCATTGCTCTCGGCTTCAATACCAACTATCTCCGTCTCTACAGCGCGGTGATTCTGGCCGTCTGTCTCATGATTCCGACCCTGAAAAATAAATTCTTTAAAGGAGCCAAGTTAAGCAAATGACAGCGATTGTAGAATTAAGAAATGCAACCAAGCTTGTAAAGAGCGGCTTTGATGAAGAAAAAATCATCCTAAATGATGTTTCGCTAGACATTCACGAGCATGATTTTATTACGATTTTAGGTGGCAATGGAGCCGGAAAGTCAACCCTGTTCAATGTCATCGCCGGCACTCTGCCTCTGACCAGCGGCAGCATTCATATCTTGGGTGAAAATGTCACTCATTTTTCACCAGAAAAGCGGGCCAAGTACCTGTCCCGTGTCTTTCAGGATCCTAAGATGGGAACGGCTCCGCGGATGACAGTGGCGGAAAATCTTCTCATTGCCAAATTCCGAGGTGAAAAGCGTGGCTTGGTGCCCCGTGGGCTCAACAGTTATAGGGAAGAGTTTCAGGCGACGATTGAGAAAATCGGTAATGGTCTGGATAAGCATCTGGATACGCCGATTGAATTTCTCTCTGGCGGGCAAAGACAGGCTTTGAGCCTGCTCATGGCAACGCTCAAGCGACCAGAGCTTTTGCTTCTGGATGAGCATACTGCAGCACTGGATCCTAAGACCAGTGTAGCCTTGATGGAGCTGACCAATGAGTTTGTCAGTCGTGACCGCCTCACAGCCCTTATGATTACCCATCACATGGAGGATGCCCTCAAATACGGCAACCGACTAATCGTTATGAAAGACGGGCAGATTATTCAGGACTTAAATAAAGACGAGAAAGCCAAGATGACCATCGCAGACTACTATGGCTTGTTTGAATAGGCTTTCTCAGAGTTTTGTAAAAACAAGAAAAAGAATATGTGCTAAATAATGTACTGCTCCCACAAAGTTAGACAATTAATGCTCAAAAGGCACTCATAGATTAATAAAAACCGCTAGATTGCGGTTTTTTTGTTATCAAAATAGTCTAAATCACTCATCTAAGCGAATAAACATCATTGCGTTAAGTAAGGAGATGAGTGCGACCGTATTAATATTATTGGAATAGATCAGTCTTTTGTTCTCAATGGGTGGAATAATAAAATTAGAAATGATGATATCGTAAGGTGATTCTTTTAAAGAATCGATTGATAATTCTAATTTATTCCAAACCTCAAGTTCAAAATTGTTGCTGCAATAATAAGAAAGTGTCTCTGCTACTGATCTTGCATGATACTGATCAAAATTACTCATGACTAAAACTTTTAATTTAGGCTGATTTTGTAAAAGGTTCAGCACTAAATGTTTGCTGTGAGTAATAAAAGTATAGGATAGATGGTTGACTTTCATTGGTGTGCTATGGATATCCAAAGTCTCTAGATAATGTTCAATCCCTTTTTTAATATCTGAAACAAATTGAGGGAAAATATTTTGAAAGTTCTTGATTGTATTCCCTTTTTGATCAAACAGAATAAATTCTGTAGATAGTTCCTGACGGTGCAGATGTGCTGTATTATGCAAATGCCAAATAAGATTGTCATTATTGTCTATTTTTAGATTATATTTGCTTTCTATCTGATCAATTAAATCACTTAATAATTGATACGAATTTTTTACATAGCTGTCTGTTTTTGCGCAGCTCATAAATAGATTTTCATCAATGAAAAACATTTTTTGAAAATAGGAGACAAATAGTTGGCCTATCACTTCTTTATTCAAAGAGATATGATATTCAGAATCAAAGCTCTCTACAATGTCTTCGATTCCTTCTGCCTGCATGAAAGATTCTAACAATTGATTGTTAAAAGAATCTTTCTCAACTTCCAAGAAATGACCAAACTTTATTCGATATAAATTTGTAACTAGGAGCAATTTTAACATTCTTTGAGTTGCGAAATTGACAGGAAATGCAGTTTCTTTATAGACCAGTGCTAACAGCTCACACAAAGGTTCTACTGAAAAATCTGTAAAGGGCCATTCAAGAAAATAATATTTTTCCGAAAAATATTGTGCAAAAAAATAACGGATATCAATCTCATCTCCAATAATCCGAGCAGGATTGAGACTAATTTTAAAATTATATTGCTTTTTTATAATTTTGTTAATATGACTGATTATACGATAGAGTGAGGAAGAGCTTATATAAAACTCTTTGCAAATACTCTCAGTTTCGTATCCTTCATTAAAGAAGATGAATTCTAAAATTGAAAAATGGGTTGAATGCTTAAAAAAATGGTGATAGACCATCTCAATATCACTATCATCGGTATTAATGATACGTATGCCATTAGTAGACGAGTGAAAAATCAATTCAGGAAACGCAGACTTGACATGAGATAAATCATCTTTTACTGAACGTTCTGTACAATTCAATAGTTCAGCCAACTCAGAAATATGAAACCAGCGTTTGTTTTTAAATAGTAGCTCTAATAGTTCTAATTGTCTGTGGCTCTTTTTAGACAGTAATTCTCGCATTAAAATATTATCTTTCTTTATATATTGTTTTATTATCAGGCAATTATACCATATTTTATGCATTTAACCTCGTCTAACAACTTTAAAATATATAAAAATGCTGATAAAAGCCTATAGAACAATGCATTCTCATTTTAACGTATCTATAGTGCAAATAAACGGGAAGAAAACCAAGTTGAATTATTATGTTTCCAAGTTGGAAAATTATATAATTATGTTAATCAAAAAATAATAGTAAAAAATATTATTAAACAATTTTGATTTAGAAAAAATTAGAAAGGAGAATCAATATGCTTTGGTCTATTATTGTTGGAGGAGTTATTGGTCTTATTGCTGGATCAATCACTAAAAAAGGCGGCTCAATGGGTGTTATTGCAAACGTTGTTGCAGGTTTAGTTGGTTCTGCTGTCGGTCAGTCACTTTTGGGAACTTGGGGTCCTAGTTTGGCTGGTATGGCCTTGCTTCCTTCTATCATTGGTGCAGTTATTGTAGTAGCTGTTGTATCATTTTTTGTAGGTAAAAATGCATAAATTGTCTTTTTACTTTCAAAATACAATTTAAAATTTAATGATGTGAGGATTCAATATGTCAAAATCAAGAAAAATACTTTCCCTTATTTTCTGTATTTTAATCTTGACAATTTTGATTCCTGTTTTGCTAGACTTTCATAAAGTCAGCGGTCTGGGGCTCCAGTTATTTAGCTGGAAGATATTCACTTGGAAGCAGATTCCTTTTGTGGGTTACTATCTTTCTAGGTATGTTTTCTGGGGCACTGTGGTTTTAGCAAGCTTAATCTTACTACTAATGTTAGTGATAGTTTTTTATCCTAAGAGACGTTTGGAAATTCAGCTAGCTGATGCGGATGGGAAACTGATGCTGAAAAATTCAGCCATTGAAGGGTTTGTTCGTAGTCTGTTAACAGAACACGGTTTAATTAAAGATCCTGCAGTTTCAGTAAATAGCCGTAAAAACAAATGCATGGTTTCTGTTAAAGGGGCAATCGTTCCTTCGGAAAACATCATCAAGAGAAGTCAGTTGATTCAAGAAGAAATTGCGTCTGGATTGACAGAATTCTTCGGAATCAATCATAATGTCAAGCTTAGAATCTCTGTCTCAGACTTCAAGCCAAAAGAAGCGGCTAAAAAAACTACTAGTCGTGTAAAGTAAGGAAGTAAAAAATGGAATGGTTTAAAAAATATCAATATCCAATCTTGTCTGGATTAGCAGGCATTATTCTAGCGTGTTTTATCCTATCCTTTGGCTTCTTTAAGACTCTATTTGTCTTGATTTGCGCTACTCTAGGGGCAGGAATCGGATATTATATTCAAAACAAAAATATATTTAAATAAGAATAAAGGAGTTTAACATGTCAAATAAAGATGTTAAAGATGTTGCAAAAAAAGAAGTTGCTCAAGCAGCTCATGAAGTAAAAGGTGAATTGACTTACGATGATAAGGTCATTCAAAAAATTATCGGTCTCTCTTTAGAAAAAGTTTCAGGTTTACTGGCTGTTGACGGTGGCTTTTTCTCTAATATAAAAGATAAATTGGTCAACTCTGACAATGTGACTCATGGTGTCAATGTTGAAGTTGGTAAAGAACAAGTAGCTGTTGACTTGAATGTTGTTGCAGAATATCAAAAGAATGTTCCTGCTTTATACAAAGAAATCAAGAAAGTTGTTGTAGAAGAAGTTTCTAAGATGACTGATTTGGAAGTTGTTGAAGTAAATGTCAATGTTGTTGATATTAAAACGAAAGAACAACACGAAGCGGATTCAGTAAGCCTTCAAGACCGAGTGACAGATGTTGCTGAATCAACAGGTGAATTTGCTTCAGAGCAATTCGAAAAAGCAAAATCTGGCATTAGCGGTGGCTTCTCAGCTGTTCAAGAAAAAGTTGGCGATGGTGTAGAGGCTGTTAAAGATGCTGCATCAAATGAAAAAGCTCGCGTTCGTTAATTCTCTAACCAAGATTAGGAATTCTTATATTCTTTCATTGCTTTAAAAATGGAAACTAACAACGGAGGTATCAATTATGTCTACAGAAGAAAAATTCAACCAAGCTAAAGGTTCTGTTAAAGAAGGCCTAGGCAAATTAACTGGTGATAAAAAAACAGAAAAAGAAGGAGCTGCTGAAAAAGTAGTTTCTAAAGTTAAAGAAGTTGCAGTAGATGCCAAAGATGCTGTTGAAGGCGCAATCGAAGGCGTTAAAAACATGGTTAAAAAAGACGAAAAATAAAACCAATAGTTGATTTTCCTTATAAAAAAGTCTTTGTTAACTATAGTAACTAAAAAGAGAGAACATTTAATCCTGTTCTCTCTTTTTTGTGTATTTGGCAAGGGAAATTGTTTCTATTCCTTGTTTTTAGTTGGAGTTTCTTTCTTCTCCTTCTCCTTATCAATTTTTTGAAGTTCATGGTCATTTTTATATTGAATAATATACTCAACGATGTCTTTTTCGGTTAAGCGGTCATTGGATAATTGTGAAATTTGAATTGAAATATTTTTCAAACCATAATCGTTTTGTTTACTAAGAATTTCTTTCACTTTCTCATCTGAAAGATAGTTTCCTGAAATAGTTAACTTTAAAGTATTATCTTCTTTATCATAGTTCTTTTTTAGGATTGTGTTGTCTTTAAACTGATCAGATAAGTATTTATTTATAGATTCATTGATTAAGGTCTCTCTCACTAAGGTAGTCGCTGAAACCAAACTTGGAATAATAAGAATAAGCGAAACTAGAATTAATATTTTTCGCATTTTATAGGCTTCTTGATTGTGTTTAATGTAATGATTTTTCACCATAGTTAAGCTCGTCCCTATGTATGTAGCAAGCATAATAAAACTACAGTTAATGAAAAATAAGTACGATGCTCCTAACATAAACTCAAAGTTTCCCGTTGCTATAGCATAACCGACAGTACATACTGGGGGCATAAGAGCTGTTGCGATAGCAACTCCAGGTACAATGTTATTTGCTTCTTTTTTTCGTGCTCCAATAACTCCAGCTACCCCACCCACAAAAGCTATAACTATATCCCAAATTGTTGGTGAAGTTCTGGAAATAATTTCTGAACTTGCATAAGAAATTGGAGAAATAAAAAAATAAATCGTAGATGCTAAGAGGCTTAAGAAAACTTGAATAGAAAGAATTTTAAACGACTTTCTGAGCAGTTTCATATCTAGTATTGCTAATGAAAAACCAATTCCAATAATAGGTGTCATTAATGGAGAAATCAACATTGCCCCAATGATAACTGGAGTGGAATCCATGTTTAAGCCAATAGATGCAATCAACATTGCACATAACAAGGTAGCTAAATCGCTTCTTGATAAATCTAAATCATCGTAGAGCCTATCTCTAAATTCAACTAAAGAATAAAGTTTATCCTCTTTTAAAATTTTTCTCATAATAGTATTCCCCTTATTAAAGTTCTCTAAAATCTAAATTCATGCAAAGCAATGAATGAAATAAGTAATATTCCAAATAAAATACCGGAAGAGGTATATAACCGTTATTTATTTTAACATAAAAATATTACGATTAGAATCTAATTTCTGAGAAGAGGTTTCTTAACATTCTTACTGGATTAAAAAAGCAACATATACTGAATTATTAACCAAATAACAAAAATTAGTTTGTCACGGCCTTTTTTCTTTGTGTAACTACTTTTTCAAAATTCTTAAAATATTTTTGTATTTTTAATGTGTAAACGCTTGCAAAAATCTAAATAGAGTACTATAATAGAGTTAAGGAAATAGAAAGAAAGGAAACCAAATTCATTCGCTTTTAAGTTTACTTTGTTGGTATAGTTGTTTGTAATACATAAGTAGTTGCTTTACTTGACATATTGGTTGAATTGTCAGACAGGCCTGCTTAGCTTGCCTGATTGTAACGATAGTATAGAAAGTAGAAGCTTTTAGATGGTTTTCAAACTTCGAGAATTCAATCAATAGTGCTTTATTATGTTATAGAGATTTCCAATGCTAAGATAAAAAGAAAATCATTAGCGGTTGAAGGAATTAAAAGTTTATAAAAAATAATAAAAACAATAAATAGAAAATTGTTATTCAGTTACACCTTGGATGAACTGATTGCTCTCATACCAGCGAAGTAAACCAGACCTCTAGCCGAGTAAAGCTAGAGGTCGTTTTTTTGCTACGATTGGCATGCCGTGTATCTGGGGTGAGAGCCCTCTGGGGCCTGTTTTCTTGTACTTTGCAAGTATAAGATACCGTTGACGGGAAAGGGTTTTCATTGTATATTTATATTAGGGATGATGATTGGAAAACAATTAGCAGTTAGGAGGGTATGATTATGCCGATTATAAGAAAAGTTCAAGTGTATCTTTTGCTTCTGTTTTTCTCTTTGAACAGTGTCTTGCCAAGTCAGATTGTCTTTGCGGAATAGTGGCAGAATGGTGTCTAAAGATTTGATTGACAAATACCGCTGGATTTCGCTGATTCAGTACAATGGCATGCGGGTCAGCAAGCGGATGCTCCGATACTATGGTGTTGACTGGTGATAAGCAATTTGCAAGACCATGTGAGCCAATAAAAGGTGAGAAACCCGAATATCATACAGCTTGATATTCGGGTTTTTGGAAAGGTAAAGAGAAAATGAAGCTGAAAAAAGAAAAATGTCGGCACCAGCTGTTTGACTATGAGGCCGACTATGTCATCTGCCCGGCCTGCGGTGAGCCTATTGCGGAGAATATACCGAATAATCCCAATTTCAAGCTGCAGATGATTCGGCGAAGTCGGAAGTATAAAAGATTTTTAAGGTGGAAAAAAGGTTATTTCTTTTTCTTGTTTTTAATATTATTTTTAATGTTATTCATTATCTTCAATTATCAATTCTTGGATAGTTTAGTGATTAAAAGCTACGGGATTACAGGTATTGATTCTTTTGAGCCTATTCTCAAATGGAGCTTCTACCCCTTCAAAGATGTTGTAGAGACAGCGGCCGTCCTCACTTTTATTCTTGCAGGACCTCAGCTTGATAGACGAGAATGGCTGAGACGCTGGCATCTTCAAAAGCATGCACATTACTATTTGGCATCATATCTGTATCCAGTAATCAGAGTAGCAAATTATATTCTGTTAATTTATCTAGGCAGTGAATTTTGGAGTAAGCTTATTTATTTAGAACAGATGGACTTGTTGAATTATCACTTAGGTGGTCAGGAACTGATTTACGCTAGCGCGGTCTATGCTAAGGAAAATCTTCGCGGCCTCTACATTGTGCTGGGCCTTAATTTTCTTGCAGACTGCTGGCTCTTTTTCTACCAGCGCTTGGCTATACGGGTTAATCGATTTTAGGATTCAGGAAAGAGAGTAGATATGAAAAAAACAAAATGCCGCCACCAACTGTTTGACTATGAAGCCGACTATGTCATTTGTACGGCCTGCCTCTTTCTGCCTCTGATCTTTCCTTGCCATATCGGTCTTTGGGTAGCAGTGATTGGAATTTTGGCGACCTAAATCCTGCCCGACTTTCTCAGTAATCCCAATCATGATTTTGTTTCGGCTGATCTCAGCCCCATCGATTTTCCTCATTTGATTGAGCGGCTGTTTCTTCTGGACATTATCACTTTTGGGTAGAAGTTGATTGGGCTTTCCGAGTATTTCGGAAATGAAAATTTCTCCCCCCTGTCTGTCCTTCTGCCCTACACTCCTTGTAATAAGCTAGAACGTAGATTTTCAATGAGGTTTCTGCTTATAGAGGTAGCGCTTCCGATTCTAAGCTTGATAGCTAGCCTGCTGTTCTTTTCTGCTCATGCTCTGGCAACGGTCGGGCTGGCTTTCTTGGTTACAGCTGCGATAATGGTTTATTTTGTCCGTTTTAATCTGACTGGCAAAGCCTAACCCTAAAAAGGGACAGTTTGCGGCTGTTTCTTTTTTGCTGTCGGTGTGTTTTTTCGTGGTTAGAAAAATAGCTTCATTCTAAGTGACAATGGAAAAACAATTTTTCTTTGTTTTGAAAAAACATGAAAAAATGCTATAATAGGTTAGATATGCGAACCTTAGGTTTGCAAGACTGTAATTCGACTTGGCTAGCCAAGGACCGTTAGTAATAAAATAAAGAATCTTTGATAAAAGTGAGGTTCTGAAAATTGAATAGGAGAAAAAATGAGCAAGAGCAATATTAAACTGATTGCTTTAGGCGGCGTACGTGAAAATGGTAAAAACCTCTACGTTGCCGAAGTGGATGATTCCATTTTTGTATTGGATGTTGGGTTGAAGTACCCAGAAAATGAGCAGTTGGGTGTGGATTATGTCGTTCCCAACATGGACTATTTGTTTGAAAACAAGAAGCGGATTGCGGGTGTCTTTCTGACGCACGGCCACGCAGATGCGATTGGCGCTCTGCCTAATCTTTTAGCAGATGCTAAGGTGCCGGTTTTCGGATCAGAGTTGACGATTGAGCTAGCTAAGCTGTTTGTCAAAAACAATGATGCGGTTAAGAAGTTCAATGATTTCCATGTGATTGATGAAAATACCGAGATTGAATTTGGCAAAACCGTGGTTTCTTTCTTCCGGACGACTCACTCGATTCCTGAGAGTTTGGGAGTTGTCATCAAGACCAGAAAAGGCAGTATCGTTTATACAGGTGATTTCAAGTTTGACCAGTCTGCCAGTCCGTCCTATGCGACAGATTTTGGCCGTCTGGCTGAGATTGGCCGCGAGGGTGTTCTGGCCTTGCTCAGTGATTCAGCTAATGCGGACAGTAGTGTTCAGGTGGCTAGCGAGAGCGAGGTTGGCAAGGAAATCGAAGATACGATTGCCGACTGGGATGGCCGCGTGATTGTGGCGGCGGTTGCCAGCAACTTGTCTCGTATCCAGCAGGTCTTTGATGCAGCTGCTGAGACTGGCCGCCGAGTAGTTTTGACAGGCTTTGATATTGAAAATATCGTTCGTACGGCTATCCGCCTCAAGAAGCTGTCCTTGGTGGACGAACGCCTCTTGATCAAGCCCAAGGAAATGTCTAAGTTTGAAGATCATGAGCTGATTATCTTGGAGACTGGCCGGATGGGTGAGCCTATCAATGGCCTGCGCAAGATGTCGATCGGACGTCACCGCTATGTGGAAATCAAGGAAGGCGATTTGATTTACATCGTAACGACGCCGTCAATTGCCAAGGAAGCGGTCGTGGCTCGCGTGGAAAATATGATTTATCAAGCGGGTGGCATTGTCAAGCTGATTACCCAAAACCTGCGGGTTTCAGGTCACGCAAATGCGCGTGATTTGCAGCTCATGATTAACCTGCTGCAGCCTAAGTACCTATTCCCGATTCAGGGTGAGTACCGCGGCTTGGATGCTCATGCCAAGGCTGCCATGGAAGTTGGCATGCTGCCGGAAAATATCTTCATTCCTAAGCGGGGCAGCATCATGGAATACGACCATGGTGATTTTGTGCCTGCTGGTGCAGTATCAGCTGGAGATGTCATGATTGATGGAAATGCGATTGGCGATGTGGGAAATATCGTCCTGCGTGATCGCAAGGTCTTGTCTGAAGACGGTATTTTCATCGTGGCACTCACGGTTAACCGTAAGGAAAAGAAAATCATTTCCAAGGCTAAAGTACACACCCGTGGATTTGTCTATGTGAAGAAGAGCAGAGATATTTTGCGCGAAAGCTCTGATATTATCAATAAAACAGTGGAAGATTATCTGGCGCAGGATAGCTTTGACTGGGGTGAGCTGAAGGGTGCTGTCCGTGACAGTCTGGCCAAATATCTCTTTGACCAAACCAAGCGTCGCCCAGCTATTTTGCCGGTCGTTATGGAAGTGCGGTAAAAATCTGAACACAAATACAAGAAAAGTCGGGCTTCGGCTTTTTCTTGTCAGGAAGATACGAAGGAGAAATGCGAATGGCAGTGATGAAAATAGAGTATTATTCTGAGGCTTTGGAGATGGAATGGGGTGTCAATATCCTCTATCCGGACGCAGCTCGTGTGGACAAGCCGGATGATAAGGACATTCCTGTTTTGTACCTGCTTCATGGTATGAACGGGAATCACAATAGCTGGCTCAAGCGCTCAAATATTGAACGTCTGGTTCGCTCGACTAACCTGATTGTTGTCATGCCTAATACCAGCAACGGCTGGTACACCGATACTCAGTACGGCTTTAACTATTACGAAGCCATCGCTGAGGAGCTGCCTCGGGTACTCAAGCGCTTTTTCCCAAATATGTCAGATAAGCGGGAGAAGAATTTCATTGCTGGTCTTTCCATGGGCGGATACGGAGCCTTTAAGCTGGCTCTCAAGTCTAACCGCTTTTCATACGCGGCTAGCCTTTCTGGCGCTTTGAGTTTTCTTGATGCTCGACCAGATAATGCTGAAATGGCAACACCAGCCTATTGGCGGGGAGTCTTTGGAGACTATAAAGACTGGACCAGTAGCCCTCATTCGCTGGAAAGCATAGCCAAGCAATCTGATAAAAAGACCAAGCTTTGGGCATGGTGCGGCGAAGAGGATTTTCTCTACGAGGCTAATCAGGAGGCAGTAAAAAACCTGCAAGACTTGGGCTTGGATATTACTTACAGCCACAGTCCAGGTAAGCACGAGTGGTATTACTGGGAAAAGCAGATGGAGAATGTGCTGGCTTGGCTTCCTATTGACTTCCAGCTGGAAGAGCGCCTGTCTTAAAAATAGACTGTAAAGTCGTATTATGCCTTCAGAGTATGATATAATGATTACGTTTGAAAATCGGAGTGGGAATAATTCCCCGAAATACAAATAGGAGAATGGAACTTTGACAAAAGCGATTCGAGTGCGTTATGCACCAAGTCCGACTGGACTTTTACACATCGGAAATGCGCGGACTGCGCTCTTTAACTACCTCTATGCTCGTCACTATGGCGGGACCTTCATTATCCGTATCGAGGATACAGACCGCAAGCGCCATGTAGAAGACGGGGAACGCTCACAGCTTGAAAACTTACGCTGGTTGGGTATTGACTGGAATGAAAGTCCTGAGACTCACGAAAACTACCGCCAGTCTGAGCGCTTGGATATTTACCAAAAATACGTCAATGAACTCTTGGAAAAGGGTTTGGCTTACAAGTCCTATGTGACTGAGGAAGAATTAGCGGCTGAACGTGAACGTCAGGAAGCAGCTGGTGAAACACCGCGTTATATCAATGAGTTTCTAGGTATGTCAGAGGAAGAAAAGGCAGCCTATATCGCTGAGCGAGAAGCAGCGGGGATCATTCCGACGGTTCGTCTGGCTGTCAATGAAGCTGGTGTCTACAAGTGGACTGACATGGTCAAGGGCGAAATTGAGTTCGAGGGCGGCAATATCGGTGGTGACTGGGTTATCCAGAAGAAAGACGGCTACCCAACCTATAACTTTGCTGTGGTTATTGATGACCATCTGATGGAAATTTCACATGTTATTCGTGGAGATGACCACATTGCCAACACGCCTAAGCAACTCATGGTTTATGAAGCTCTAGGCTGGGAAGCTCCAGAATTTGGGCACATGACCCTGATTATCAACTCTGAAACAGGTAAGAAGCTGTCCAAGCGCGATACCAATACCCTCCAGTTCATCGAGGATTACCGCAAGAAAGGCTACCTACCAGAAGCAGTCTTTAACTTTATTGCACTGCTGGGCTGGAATCCTGGTGGCGAGCATGAGATTTTCTCTCGCCAAGAATTGATTGAGCTCTTTGATGAAAAACGTCTCAGTAAGTCCCCAGCTGCCTTTGACCAGAAGAAGCTGGACTGGATGAACAACGAATACATCAAGAATGCAGATTTTGACACAATATTCGCTCTGGCTAAGCCATACCTGGAAGAAGCGGGCCGTTTGACAGATAAGGCAGAAAAGCTTGTGGAGCTCTACAAACCACAAATGAAGTCTGTAGACGAAATCGTGCCGCTGACAGACCTCTTCTTTGCGGACTTCCCAGAGTTGACAGATGCGGAGCGTGAGGTCATGGCTGGTGAAACGGTACCGACCGTGTTGACAGCCTTCAAAGAAAAGCTAGAAGCCATGTCTGATGCAGATTTTGTGACGGAGAATATCTTCCCACAGATCAAGGCTGTCCAAAAAGAAACAGGAATCAAAGGCAAAAACCTCTTTATGCCGATTCGGATTGCCGTTTCTGGTGAAATGCATGGACCAGAGCTGCCAGATACGATTTACCTGCTGGGCCGCGAAAAATCCATCCAGCATATCGAAAACATGCTGAATCAAATTCAATAAGATAAACCAGCTTTCGAGCTGGTTTTTACTTTGCAAATTTTTGTTTTTATGTCACAATTGTAATAATAAAATACCTTAAGGCGATAAAAATGAAAAAATGGATCATTATCTTGATTGGAGGGCTAGTAGCCTTACTCGTGCTAGTAACCTGTAACCAAAAGAAAGAGCAGACGAATCCTGCTTCCAACAATTCTAAAGTAAGTTCGACTAGTTCTGCATCTTCTAAAAAGTCTGAAAGAGGGGCCAGTTCGAGCGTACTTTCTAGCGACGCAGATAGTCAAGCAGCTTCTGATACAGGCCCTCAGCAGAATTCGGAAACAGAAAGCAAAAAGTCTACCAAGGGAGCCAGCAAAGAAGAGAAAGAGACGGCATCAACTTCTAGTTTGGATATGAAGGCTATTGCTTCTGGAGATTTTTCCAGCATGATTGGTACTTGGCAGGATGCCAAAGGGAACAGCTATACATTCGATGCATCTGGTATTGAGTCAGATGTTGCCAAGCTTGAGACAGGAGATTACGCTGGGCCAGATGAAAATGGGATTTTTCGAGCAGGAATTCGTTGGAAAAACCAAACCGGTGCTGCCTTTCTTATAATTCCAGCAGGAAAGAGTCTGCCAGCAGGGGAGACTGTCAATGGAACTGATCCGACTGATACCAGTCAAGATCGTTTCATCATCACCCAGAGCGTTTCCGAACATCCCGATGTTTTTTACCGTGTAAAATAAGGAGTCTTGACGGACTCTTTTTTTCTTGTTTTGAGTCCAGTATATAATATATTGATTTTGAATAAAAATCGATAAAACGCTTTTATTTTAATAAATATTAAATTTACTCTTGACATTCGCATTTTCATACAGTAGAATGTTTAAAAATAAAATGTAGAAGGATAGAGGTAATCGCATGGTTAAAGAGAAAGTCATTTTAGCGTATTCCGGCGGCTTGGACACTTCGGTGGCCATTACTTGGCTGGACAAGGATTATGATGTGATCGCGGTCTGTATGGACGTAGGTGAAGGAAATGATTTGGATTTCATTCATGACAAGGCGCTGAAAGTTGGCGCTATCGAATCACATGTTATTGATGTTAAAGACGAGTTTGCGGAAGACTACGTCTTGGTTGCTCTGCAAGGACACACCTTCTACGAACGAAAATATCCTCTAGTGTCCGCTCTGAGCCGCCCTTTGATTTCTAAGAAATTGGTTGAAATTGCCCACAAGACAGGAGCGACGACCATTGCCCATGGCTGTACGGGAAAAGGAAACGATCAGGTACGTTTTGAAGTCGCTATCGCATCCTTAGATCCCAGCCTCAAGGTCATTGCTCCTGTTCGGGAGTGGAAATGGTCTCGGGAAGAAGAAATCAATTATGCCAAAGCTAATGGTGTGCCAATTCCTGCAGATCTGGATAGTCCTTACTCAGTCGATCAAAACCTTTGGGGACGGGCCAATGAGTGTGGTGTCTTGGAAAACCCTTGGAATGAAGCACCGGAAGACGCCTATGATTTGACGGTTGCGCCAGAAGCAGCGCCAGACAGCCCAGTCTATGTAAATATTGACTTTGAGGCTGGCGTGCCAGTTGCTTTAGACGGTAAAAAGATGAAGTTGGCGGACTTGATTCTTGAGCTGAATGACTTGGCAGGACAACACGGTGTTGGGCGGATTGACCATGTGGAAAATCGTCTGGTAGGGATTAAGTCTCGGGAAATCTATGAATGCCCTGGGGCGGTGACTCTCTTGGCTGCCCACAAGGAAATCGAGGATCTGACTCTAGTCAGAGAATTGGCTCATTTCAAGCCGATTATCGAAAATGAGCTGTCTAATCTCATCTATAATGGTCTCTGGTTTAATCCAGCGACAGAAGCCTTGATTGCCTATCTCAAGTCCACCCAGCAGGTGGTCAATGGCACAGCTAAGGTGAAGCTTTATAAGGGGTCTGCGACAGTCGTAGCACGTAAGTCTGAGAATTCTCTCTACGACGAAAGTCTGGCTACCTATACCAGTGCAGATACTTTTGATCAGGATGCCGCGATTGGCTTTATCAAGCTGTGGGGGCTTCCATCTAAGGTTCACGCAGAGGTTCAGGCTCACAAGGACGAATAGAAAGGGGCTTTCCTATGGCGAATCATAAACTGTGGGGCGGACGTTTTGAAGCCTCTCTGGAGGGATGGGTAGAAGAGTTTGGCGCTAGCATTGGCTTTGACTATCGTCTGGCTCCTTATGATCTGCAGGGCAGCCTAGCCCATGTCAAAATGTTGGGGCAGACAGGAATCATTGCTCCAGAGGAAGCGGCTGCTATTCAGGCAGGCTTGGAAACGCTGCTGGCAAGTTATGAGTCTGGAGAACTTGAGTTTGATGTGCGTAATGAAGATATTCATATGAATATGGAGGCTCTTCTGACCGAGGAGATTGGGCCAGTAGCTGGTAAGCTCCATACGGCTCGCTCCCGTAATGACCAGGTGGCGACAGATATGCACCTTTATCTCAAGGATCAGCTCGGTCAGATTGCGGATAAACTCTTGAATTTGCGTCAGGTGTTGCTGGACTTGGCAGAAGAGCATGTAGAGACTATCATGCCAGGCTATACCCATCTGCAGCATGCTCAGCCGATTAGCTTTGCCCATCATCTGTTGGCCTATTATCAGATGTTCAGCCGGGATAGTCAGCGCTTTGCTTTTAATCTAGAGCATACCGATTTATCTCCTTTGGGAGCAGCGGCTCTGGCGGGGACAACATTTCCGATTGACAGGGAGCTGACGGCTGATTTGTTGGGCTTTAAAGGACTTTACCACAATTCCTTGGATGCGGTCAGTGATCGAGATTTTATCTTGGAGTTTCTATCTAACAGCAGCATTCTCATCATGCATCTGTCTCGTCTCTGCGAGGAGCTGATTAATTGGTGCAGCTATGAATATGGTTTTGTCAGCTTATCAGATACCTTTAGTACTGGATCTTCCATCATGCCGCAAAAGAAAAATCCGGACATGGCGGAGCTGATTCGGGGCAAGAGCGGCAGGGTCTATGGCCATCTCTTCAGTCTTCTGACGGTTATGAAATCCCTGCCCTTGGCCTATAATAAGGACCTGCAGGAAGACAAGGAAGGCATGTTTGATACAGTAGATACCATCCAAAAATCGCTGGATATTATGGCGGGTATGCTGTCTAGTATGACAGTAAACAAAGAAAAAATGCTGGTTTCAACTCAGCAGGATTTCTCCAATGCGACGGAGTTGGCTGATTATCTGGCCAAAAAAGGACTGCCTTTCCGGGAAGCCCATGAGATTGTCGGAAAGTTGGTGCTGGAATGCAGCAAGGCAGGCTATTATCTACAGGATATCCCGCTGAGCCGTTATCAGGAAGTGTCGTCGCTGATTGAGGAGGATATTTATCAAGCGCTTGAGTCGCAGACTGCTGTACAAAAGCGGAATTCCCTTGGCGGAACTGGATTTGCACAGATCCGTCAGGAGTTGGAAAGAGCGAAGAAACAGCTGGAAAAGGGATAAGATATAGGGAACATCGTAAGGGAATTGCGGTGTTTTTTAAGTGAATCGACCTTTTAAATATTTGCAAAAACGGCGTCATAGCGGCTCTTATTGGCATTTTCGAAAAATATGGTATAATAGATATAATTTTGGTGGATGGAGTTGAGTTTTGAGAAAAAACTATCGCGTCAAGAGCGAAAAAGATTTTAATGCGATTTTTAAAAAAGGGCAGAGTTTTGCTAATCGAAAATTTGTCGTTTACATGTTAGAAAAAGAGCAAAAGCATTTTCGAGTTGGAATTTCCGTCAGTAAAAAGCTAGGGAATGCAGTAGTTCGTAATCGTATTAAAAGAAAAATTCGCCATGTCTTGATGCAGCATCAAAAACAGTTAGTCCAGGCAGACTTCGTCGTTATTGCTCGCAAAGGAGTGGAAGAGTTGGACTACCACCAAGTTGAACAAAATTTATTGCATGTATTAAAAATTGCTAAACTTTATCAGGAAGGATTCATTTGTGAAACAGAAAAGTAAATTAGGGATTTTGCTGGTTGCCTCGCTGCTCTTTCTCACAGCCTGCGGAACTAGTCAAGTAACGGCCGATTCACATGGTTTCTGGGAGAAGCTGGTCTACTTCTTTGCGGACACCATTCGTTTTCTATCCTTTGGTGGAAGCAAGGGGATTGGGATTATTCTCTTTACCTTGATTATCCGGACAGTTCTCCTGCCAGTCTTCCAATTCCAGACCACTTCTTCACGCAAGCTGCAGGAAGTACAGCCGCATATTAAACAACTGCAGGAAAAGTATCCTGGTAAGGATATGGAGAGCAGAACAGCCTTGGCTGAGGAAACTCAAAAGCTCTACAAAGAAAAGGGTGTCAATCCTTATGCCTCATTCATTCCGCTCTTTATCCAGATGCCAGTGCTCTTGGCTCTGTTTCAAGCCCTGACTCGGGTTGAATTTATGAAAACAGGTCACTTCCTCTGGCTCAATCTAGGAGCGACAGATCCGACCTTTATTCTTCCGCTGTTGGCAGCTCTCTTCACTTTCTTCAGTACGTGGCTTTCAAACAAGGCCTTGCCTGAGAGAAATGGCGGGATGACAGTCATGATGTACCTGATGCCAGTGATGATTTTCTTTTTTGCCCTTTATGCGGCGAGCGGGGTAGCCCTCTACTGGGCGGTCTCAAATGCTTATCAGGTGGTTCAGACCTTGCTGCTGAGCAATCCTTTTAAAATCATTGCTGAGCGGGAAGCTAAGGAACGATCAGAGCGTCAATTGGAACAGAAAAAGAAACGTGCCCTGAAAAAAGCACAGAAAAAGAAAAAGTAAGTAAGAAGGAGGACTCTTGCAATGGTTATTTTTACAGGAGCAAGTGTTGAAGAAGCCATTCAAAATGGTTTGAAAACGTTGGATATTCCACGTATGAGAGCGCATATCACTGTTATTTCACGTGAGAAAAAAGGCTTTTTAGGCTTGTTTGGCAAGAAGCCAGCTCAGGTGGATGTCGAGCCGATTGCTGAGACGACAGTTGTTAAGGCCAATCAAAAGGCTGTAAAAGGTGTTCCCGAAGAGATTAACGCTCAGAATGAACCTGTGCAGTCTGTCAGTGAAGCGACGGTTGATTTGGGCCGTGTGGTAGCTGCTATCAAGAAGGTCGAAGGAGAAGGCGAAGTTATCTCAGATGAGGTCAAGGCTGAAATTCTCAAAAATGACAAGCAAGCTAATACGATTTTAGAAGAGACGGGCACCATTGATCTTCTCAAGACCAATCAAGCTATTGATGAGGCAGTTGCTCAAGCAGAAGCGGACGATAGCAAGGTTATCTCTTTTGAACAAGCGGCTAAAGACAAGGCTGAGCCGACAGAAACAGAAGAAAGCTCTTTTGCTGACTTAGGCATCCAAGTCGAAGCAGACTACGATATTGAAGAAGTGGTTGACAACGTAACGAACTATGTTCAGAAAATTGTTGATGAGATGGATGTTGAAGCGGGCATTTCCAGCAGCCACAACCGCCGTACCATTAACATGCAGATTGATACCAATGAACCGGGGCGCGTGATTGGCTACCACGGAAAAGTCTTGAAAGCTCTGCAGCTATTAGCGCAAAACTATCTTTATAACCGATACTCTAAGAGCTTTTATATTTCCATTAATGTCAATGACTATGTTGAGCATCGGGCTGAAGTGCTGCAAAGCTATGCGCAGAAACTGGCACAGCGGGCTTTGGAAGACCGACGCGGTCAGCACACAGACCCTATGTCTAACAGCGAGCGCAAAATTATCCACCGCATCATATCTCGCATCGATGGCGTGACTAGCTATTCCGAAGGCGACGAGCCAAACCGCTATGTCGTTGTGGATATTGACAGCGAATAAAAAGAAAGCCAGCAGAGATGCTGGTTTTTGTAGTAATAAACTAGGAGAAAGAATTATGAAGAAGAGAGTTTTTCTAATTATTTTAGGGTTAGCATTACTTGCTGCCTGTGGTCAAAAGAAAATAGAGAATCAGGATAATACTCCTGATTCGAGTAAGAGTGCATTGGACAAAGAGCAAAAGAGTTCTTCGATTTCAGTAGAACAAGATGAAAAATTATATGCTTCGACTTTGGATAAATTAACAAAAGATACTTCTGAAGGCCGTGCGCAGATATACACATTCTATGATATTGATAAAAATGGGACGAATGAACTAATCACAGGACATCATTCTGACGGGGCTTATTATTTAGCGGCTATTTATTATTTGAATCAAGGAACATCAACTTATTTAGCTCAATCAAAAGTAGCTTCAGCAGGTGGAAGTCGAGAAAGCGCCACAATATATACAGATGGAACAGTCTTTTATGCTCAATGGCACTCTCTAAGTCCTGATGCTAAGGGTTATCTTTATCGACTGAGATCTGATAATAGTGGTATAGATGTGCTAAAAGAAGCAGATTTTCAAATAGCAGGTGTAGATTCAAATTCTGAAAAAAGCGTAGATTCAGTTTTTGGGTTAGCTTCTAAAAAAGAAGTTGATCTATCTTCGTTAACTTGGAAAGATATTGAATCTTATCAATCAAAAAGCTCCATAGGAGCAGAGGACAATCCAGAAATTTCAAATCAAATGGATTTATCGAGCATTCAAAACGGTGATTTCTCAAGTATTGAAGGTACGTGGAAAAATGGAAATGGAGAAGAGCTGACCTTTGATAAAAATGGTTTGGTGACTAATGGGCTAAAATTAGGAAATCAGTTTAAAATGGTCAACTCCTATTTAGAGGGTGGTGTATCCTATGGTGGTCCGGGTGCAGCAATATTATTTATTCCTGCTGGTGTAGATATGACTATGACTTTGGATAATCAAAAAATAATGGATGCTTCTAATCGTAAGAGGGACAGGATTCTTATCACGCAAAGTGTTAACGTTAATAAGTCAGAAGTATTCTATTATAAAGAGTAAAAAAGAAAGGATTTTTTATGTCACTTTTTCCAGCTATTGAAAGTTATCTGCCTCATCAAGGGGCTAAGTATATATCTCCAGACAAGGCAGAGCAGTTGCGTGAGTCTATGTTGGAGCTAAGAGCTAAGGGCCAGGCGGCACGCAAGGAATTTGCGGATTTGGTCAAGGATTTTCAGAGCCTCTATCCTAAGCTGACCTTGGAGCGAACCAGCCAGTGGATGAATCAAGCGCAGATACTGCGGCCCCATTTTTGGAATTATCTTAAAGGCTATGGAGAAATCACAGAACCGATGTTTGCTCTGCGCTTGTATGGAACTGCAGAAGATTTTGGGGTATCGCTGGAGGTGAGCTTCATGGAGCGCAAGAAAGATGAGCACAGCCTCAGCAAGCAAAATCGGGTCTTGGAGTTGCCTATTCAGTCGCCAGCTTACTATTTTGCTCAGATAGATGGTGTGAGTCAGCGCTTTGAAGGAACAGAGGAAAATCGCCAGTTCCTTACTCGGCAGTTAGCGGCCGGTCAGGTTCGTAAGGTCTTAGTCAAATACGATATTCCCCTTTCTCAGGCTGCTTCAAGAGAGCAAGTGCTGTCCCAGCTGCAGGAGGCCATGACAGCCTTGATTCCCTTTTATGAAGCGACTCGGGTTATATGATTACGTTTACAAAGAGAAAGTTATTTAAGTAAGTATTGACAAAAGCCCCAGAATCATATAGAATAGTAAAGTATGTTTAGTAACTGATCACAACTAGCCGGCTAAACGAATACAAGAATCTAAGAGGAGGTATTCATCGTGAAACGTACTTATCAACCAAGTAAAATCCGTCGTGCGCGTAAACATGGTTTCCGCCACCGTATGTCAACTAAAAACGGTCGTCGTGTATTGGCAGCTCGCCGTCGTAAAGGACGCAAAGTTTTGGCTGCTTAATCCAAACGATTTATCAAGAAACCAGCGGAGACTCGAGACCGCTGGTTTTTTTGTCTTAAATTTATTGACTAAAGTCGATAGATTGGCAGGAAAGTTCCTCTCTTTGTCCAGTGTCTTTATTTATGACCTCAACATACCAGTCCCCTTTGTGGCTAAATAGTTTGATAAATTGAACCAGAAGAGACTGCTGTTCATACTTAATTGGAAAAAATTCTCCCTGCCTGTGCAATAAAATATCAAGAATGATTCGCAACTGAGAGTTGTTGATTGTTTTCCTGACTTCTGGTTGAAGGATTTTCTCAATTTTTGTGATCTTGCTTAACTGCTGTTCTGAAATCGAGTTTTCAAATTTTTCTTTTAATTTTTGCAGGTCAATATCAAAAGGGCACATATTGTAGTTTTCCAGAGTCAGCATGGAAAAATACAAGGCAGAAATTTCATCTATGGAGAAAATAATAGGAGATAACAAGTCGTTGCTAAGAATTTTATAACTGCCATTCCGGCCTAAGTCAGAATAAATTGGAATTCCCAGCGTTTCAAGGCTGGCAATATCACGAAGGGCAGTGCTTTTTGAAATATGATATCGATTCATAATATCTTTTAGATTGAATTGTCTTTTCTTATTGAGAAAAATAAGCATATCGTTAATTCTTTGAGATTTATTCATGCCAAACTCCATATTTTTATTAAATGGTTTCAAAAAATGATACCTTTTTATATTATACTAGTTTTAGAGAAAATAATAAAGGAGTCAAATATGAATCAATATTTTAAGGCCTTTTTGGCAGAACAGACAGAAATGGCCCTAGCTACTTCTGTAAAAGATACCCCAAATGTAAGAATTGTAAATTTTTACTATGATGAGGAGACAAAGAATTTGTTCTTTATCTCATTTAAAAATAGTCATAAAATCCAAGAGCTGGCAATCAATAATCGTATAGCTCTTACAACAATTCCGAAAGGTGATGGGAGGTATATCCGAATTCAAGGGAGAGTCAAAGAAAGCCAGCTTTCTATTGAGGATATAAGAAGCGTTTTTATCCAGAAGTATCCTTATTATCAAGATATTATTGAACAGCATAGCAACTCCTTGCAACTTTTTGAAGTCTCTTTTTCTGATGCTTTCTTGGTTTTAGATAATAATCAAGTTGAGAAAATCAAACTATAAGGAGAAAATAGATGGTTGAGATGAAAAGATGCGATTGGGCTGAAAATAGTGAGCTTGAGAGAAATTATCATGACCATGACTGGGGGCGACCTGTGCATGACGAGTATAAACTCTTTAAAATGTTGATTTTAGAAGGTCAGCAGGCGGGCTTGAGCTGGCAAACTATTTTGTCAAAAATGGATGCTATGACAGATGCTTATGAAAACTTCGATCCTGAAATACTCTCCAATTATGACGAGCGAAAGATTGAAGAATTGCTTAGTGATCAAAGAGTGATACGAAATAGGCTAAAAATAAAGGCAGTTATAAAAAATGCTAAAGCCTATTTAAAACTAAAAGAAGAATATGGTAGTTTGGATTCTTATATTTGGTCTTTTGTAAAGAATGACCCGATTGTCAATTCATGGTCCAGTATTGAAGAGGTGCCCGCTCGAACGGATCTATCCGATAAAATTAGTAAAGAACTCAAAAAGAAAGGTTTTTCTTTTGTTGGTTCTACGACTGTATATGCCTTTATGCAGTCAATTGGCATGGTCAATGATCATTTGCTGACCTGTGATTTTAGAATATAATTATTTTTCCTTTGAACGAGAAAGGTGAGCAGTCTATTATTGAATGCCGGTAAATGATATAAAAAGGAGAATAAAACCAGAAAGAAAATCAGTTTCTTTCTGGTTTTTTTGTGTATAGTTAAGTACAGTTGCTTATTTTGCTACTGGTAAAAGCATTGGATACAGATAGCAGAGCAAGGTAAAGCTCATCAGGGCGTAAAAGATACCGATGCGAATAGCTTGGATAGGTTTATAGAAACGAATTAGGGTCAGTAGGCACCAAACCAAGAGGACTAGGATGAACCATGCTGAAATCAAGCGCAGCGGTGTTGGTCCGTAAAGGTAGATGTAGATACCAAATAATTTCCAGCCAGCTAGCAAGGCCAGCAAACCAGTAAAGATAAAGAGGATAGTAGCTGCGAATCGCGTTCCTTTCTGATCCCAGAGTGGCTTTTTGGCAATCAGATAGAAGACGCCTAGGACTGCAAAGTTAAGGATAGAGACCCGAACCAGCTGCCAGAAGCCAGCTACGGCAACAGTCGAAGCATTCTGGGGAGAAATAGACTGAGCTACTGTTCCGGCGCTCAGGAGCTGACCGAGTTCACCTAGCCCCGTCAGGAAGAAGAGTGCGTAGGTCAGGCAGAGGCTGCCGATGATAATGTAGGCTGTGAAAGCGGGTGCTACTCGCAAAGGGCGGATACTTGCTTGAAATTTTTTGTAGTTAAGTTTAGTATCTTTTTTGCCTAACAGACTGCCGGCTAGGAGGCCGTACAAGTAGAGACTGACAGGGATAGCCAGGCAGGCCTTGAATAGAATCATGCTACTATCAAGACTTGAAAAGAGGGAGTCAAGTAGATTCTCAATGAAATCAGCGGTATTGCTGAAGAAAGAGGCGAAGCTGTCTGAAACCTGACTCAGCTGGGACCAGACAAAGTAGACCAAGATTCCTGCGACAAAGAAGCTGCTGACGATAATCGCGAGCTGTTGGGCTTTCTTCGAAGACATACTGTCAGAGCTGGCGGAATAGTCCTGCTGCTTGCCTTCTATAAAGACTAGAATAGCAGCAATGAAATTTTTAAAGGGCAGGATGCAGAAGGCTTGAATGGCATCAAACCAGACCAGGATTCCCAAACGTCCCTGGCTTAACCAGCCTGTGCGGGACAGAATATAGAAAGCGAATGAGATGTGGATGGCTAGAAATTGGAACAATTCTAGCTGACGATGAAGCCCCCAGAGACTTAAAGCCAGAGCTTGAGCTAGCGTCATGATCAGAAAGCTTCTAGCCTCTAATCTGCTGCCAAGATTTTTTATCTGCAGTGATGGATAGGCCAATTTCCTGATTAGGGCTTCGCTTAGCAATATAAGACCAATTGCAAAAGGGAAAAAGGATGCAGTTTGATAATTAAAAAATACAGCAGAGTAAAAGTAGGTTAAGAGATAGAGGATTAGATAGCTGATTTTAAAGAATCGCAGTTGCTTGTCCTCTAGGCCTGTGAAGATAGTCTGTCGTTCTGCTTCTGCGGGCAGACAAGGCTGGACATTCATCTCTTCTTGTGCTGGATATTCCATAATTATTTCTCCTCCTCGTCAGGGATATACTCCAAAATATCGCCAGGCTGGCAGTCTAATTCACGGCAGAGAGCGTTGAGTGTTGAAAAACGGACAGCCTTGGCTCGATTATTTTTTAGGATAGATAGATTGGCTGGTGTTAGGTCAATCAACTCTGCTAAACGTCCAGCGCTGATGCGCTTTTGCGCCATGACAAGGTCTAAATTTATCTGAATCATAAGACCTCCTAAATAGTGTAGTCCACTTGATCCTGTAGCTCAATGGCCTTGCCAAAGGCGTTGCGGATGACACGGATAATCAGGGTCAAGATACTGCAAGAAACAGTGACTAAGAGCATGGGCAAGTAAGCTGTCAGCCCCATAAAGAGGGAGATAAGAGCGACAGTGCCGACTTCCCAGCCAAGATAGCGCATGTACTGAACATTTTGTGTGATAAAAACCTGATTTTTACCGATGCGGCTAAGGAGTCGATAGAGATGGACAATGCAGGCCAGAGCCAGGCAGCCTAGGACATAGCCAAGCAGTAGCAAGATCCAAAAGCGCGTCTCTCCTTGAAAGAAAGGAGAGGGAAATTCGATAACTAGGTTGACGACCCAAGGTCCTAGGGCTAT
This sequence comes from uncultured Streptococcus sp., assembly GCF_963456385.1. GTDB lineage: Bacteria > Bacillota > Bacilli > Lactobacillales > Streptococcaceae > Streptococcus. The sequence goes on from NZ_CAUOLF010000001.1 coordinate 97,312, forward strand.
CAAGATAATGGAAGCAATAAATAAAAGGCTGATACTGATTTTTGTAAGAGTGATGCTCATATCTTCAGCAGTCTTTTTCATTTTGTCTGTCATAATTTCCTCCGACTAACGTTTCATTTCTTAGTAACTATAGCACGAATCTTATCGATAATCAATAAGAAAATATTGAAAAATGATAAAATCAGTCTTAAGGACTAGGTGAAATTTTCTAAAAAGTTCTTATTTTATAGAGATGGATTTCTTGTCAGGAGATAAACAGAGTGGAATGGGATGAATATTTCGCTTGATTTTTGGTATAATGAAAAACAGGAATTGTATACTCTTTCTGGTCAGAAGCGGAGTATGTGTAAGGAGGGAAGAATCTGTGGGTGTAAAGCTTGTCCATTATCGTAGTAAGTTATATGAATTTCTCATGGTACCTGCCATCGTTTCAAGGGATGATAAACATATGTGGAGGGATTTACGGCAGAATCAAAAGGAGCTGCTTCTTGATGTACAGCCGCACTATGATAAGCTTTATCAGGATTTACTTCCTTTGAAAAGCGAGCTTGTTGCGGTTAGTTTGTTTGAAGGAGCTACGGTGGGACTGGCTCCGCTCCTCTACCTCTACTTGCTAGAAAAAGGAGAAGATCCGGCCAATCCGCATGACTTGTTAGAATGTCTGAAAAAACTAGATGCAGAGCAAATCATCTATTGCTTATCACTTAAGCTTTCTAAAGGGGAAGTCATCAAGGGACATCCTGAAGATCTGCTGGCTTTTATAGAGAATAGTGACAAGTCTCCGGAAAATAAATGGTACTGGTACCAAGCTATTCAGCATCCAGAGAAGCTTCGGGACCAATTAGTTTCCTTGCTGGAAAGAGTGTTCGAGCTCTATCAGCCTATTTATGAGCAGTTTGAGCAGGAAGTTCTAGCTTTTGAACAAGAATTTAGCCTATCTGATGCGATGGATGATGAAGAACAGAATGCCAAGCTTCTTGAAAAGGACACACAAGTCTTTGTTCTGTCACCTATGTTTATTGACTCTTTTCTCGAAAAGGTTCCTGATTTCACCTCCTATTCCTTAGTCCTTTCGACGAGAAGTTCCCAGTTATCAAAGGCGGAATCGGAGCTTAACGATGAAACATTGGCTGTGACCTTAAAAACTCTTGGAGATGAAACCCGCTATAAAGTATTGATTGAATTGATTCAGCCGCATGCCAAGAATAAAGATATAGCTAAAAAACTGGGGCTTACAAGAGCCTCTATCTCATTCCATACGCAGAAGCTGCTAAATTCTGGCTTGCTGGAGCTTGTGGTGGATGACGATTCTGTAAAATACACGGTCAATAAAGAACTGATTCGAAAGATTATAGAGAAGTTCAAACAGGACCTAATATAGTTTCAGAAGACCTGGATTCATTCTAGGTCTTTCTTTTTGTAAAATTAAAATCTAATAAAAATTTGACAAACACCTAATTTGTTGTTATGATTTGTTAAACAAAAATCTAACAAGAGTAAAGGGGATGTCGTATGATCGTTTTTGCAAAAAATAAAAATTTTCGCCAGTTGCTCATCAATCAATGGATTTCAGGTTTTGGGGACATAGTTTTTTATTTGGCTTTGATGAATTATGTTTCTGTTTATTCTTTTGCTCCACTTGCGATTTTATTGATTTCTCTTTCTGAAACGCTGCCTCAGTTAATTCAAGTTTTTACTGGAGTCGCGGCGGATTTTCAGAAGAATCGCATTCATAAATACCTGTTTATACAGTTTAGTAAGGTGCTCTTATATATCTTGGTAACGTTTTTGCTGCTTGGACAAGACTTCTCTTTCTTGACTCTGCTTATGATTTGCTTGATTAACTTTCTGTCGGATAGTCTGAGTTATTTTTCAGGTGCCATGCTGACCCCAATTTATGTAAAAGTGATTGAGCAAGATATGACCTCTGCTATGGGCTTTCGGCAGGCTAGTATAAGTCTGGTTCATATTTTGGGGAATCTAGCTGGCGGTTTTCTCATCGCTTGGATGAGTATCGGAGCTTTGGCAGGTCTGAATGCTCTGACATTCTTGCTAGCTTACCTTGGTTTTTGGCATATTAGTAAAAGCTTACAGAACTTAGAACCGGAGTTTAGCAGTGCCAAGGAGCTAAATAAAGAGAATTATTGGCAGCATTTATTGGATTCTCTTAAAGTCTTGCTGGGATTGAAAAACGTTGTGAGGTTGTTATTGGTTTTAACCTTTGAGCAGGTCACTCTGAATATTTTGACGCCAGTAGCGACTCTTTTATTGCTGAAAAAGCCTTTTTGGAATCTGCAGATCGGTCAGTCCATTGCCGTGTTAGTTATTCTAAGTTCCGCTGGTCTGATCTTAGGGAATATTTTGAGTGGCAGTTTGCTGAAAAAAATTTCGACTAAGCTTGCTATGTATGCAAGCCAAGTATTTGAAGCTTTTATTCTTTGCGGTTTTTTCTGGCAAAACTTTTTACTTGTACTGATAGCAAGCTTTGCTTGCTCAGTTACAGTCGGTCTTCTGAGTCCAAGATTGCAGAAATCTGTATTCAGTATGATTCCAGAAGAAGCGATGGGAGCCATCCAGTCAGCTATTAATCTATTTAGCATGGCTGTTCCGAGTGTTTTATCCATGCTGTTAATAGCTCTTGCTAGCAGTTTGGGGGTTATTTATATTCTCCTCCCGCTTGTGTTAATGCTGGCACTGTCTTTCTACTTGATTATTCCAATGGAGAACTTGAAGGCAGATTCGGATAGCTGTTGAATGGCAGCTATCTTATTTTTTCTGCTTTAAAGAGACTTCTGATTTTTCAGGTCATTTTTGGTATAATAAAGGACAGGAAATACAAGGAAGTAAAGTATGAAAATTTTTGATACACACACGCATTTAAATGTGGAAGAATTTGCTGGTCGAGAGGCAGAGGAGCTCCAATTAGCCAAAGAAATGAGTGTTGTTGCACACAATATTGTCGGTTTTGACCGACCGACCATTGAGCGCGCCTTGGAGTTGGCGGACAACTATGATCAGCTTTATGCTACGATTGGCTGGCATCCGACTGAGGCGGGGACTTATGATGAGGCGGTAGAAGCCTATCTGCTGGATAAGCTTTGTCACCCCAAGGTTGTAGCTCTGGGCGAGATTGGGCTGGATTATCACTGGATGACAGCGCCAAAGGATGTTCAGGAGCGGGTGTTTCGACGCCAAATCCAACTCTCTAAAGAACTAGACCTACCCTTTGTCGTACACACGCGAGATGCGCTGGAGGATACCTATGAGATTATCAAGAGTGAAGGTGTCAGTCCTCGTGGTGGTATCATGCACTCTTATTCCGGTTCTTTGGAAATGGCAGAGCGCTTTATCGAGCTAGGAATGATGATTTCCTTTTCTGGAGTTGTCACCTTTAAGAAAGCGACAGATATTCAGGAGGCTGCGCAGAACTTGCCTTTGGATAAAATCCTTGTCGAGACTGATGCACCTTATCTGGCGCCTGTTCCCAAGCGTGGCCGAGAAAATAAAACAGCCTATACTCGCTATGTGGTAGAGAAAATTGCTGAGCTTCGTGAGTTGACTGTCGAAGAAGTAGCGCAAGCGACCTATGAAAATGCAAAGAAGGTGTTTGGGCTTGACTGAGAAGATAAAAATCCCTCAGGTAATCGTCGTTGAGGGAAAGGATGACACAGCCAATTTGCAGCGATTTTACGATGTTGACACTTACGAGACGAGAGGTTCCGCTATCAATGAAAAAGACCTAGAGCGGATAGCGAAACTGCACCAGCTGCGTGGGGTTATTGTCTTTACCGATCCAGACTACAATGGCGAGCGTATCCGTCGAATGATTATGGAGGCAGTACCAACTGCTCAGCATGCCTTTCTCCGTCGAGATGAGGCGGCTCCTAAGTCTAAAAACAAAGGTAAATCGCTTGGAGTAGAGCATGCATCATTTGATGATTTACAGCAGGCTCTGGCTGGGCTGGTCGGATATTTTGATGATGAGGATAATTTTGACATCACCAAAAGCGATCTTGTGCGACTAGGTCTGCTTATGGGAAGTGACAGCCGTCAGCGTCGAGAGTATTTGGGTGAAGAGCTCCGCATCGGCTATTCTAACGGCAAGCAGCTGCTTAAACGCTTGGAATTGTTTGGGGTGACTTTGGCGGAAGTGGAAGAAGCCATGCTCAAATATTCAGTCTAACGGAGTAAGAAATGAAAAAAGTAATTATTACGGGCGGCAATAGTGGGATTGGCTATCAGACTGCAAAACAGTTAGCTGAGAAAGGTTGGTCAGTGACCCTATTTTGCCGTCGGAAAGAAGCAGCTGAGCAAGCCTGTGAGAAAACATGCGTTAGAGTTATGTTTTTGTCGATATTGAGATTGCACAACGTACTAATGATATAATTATTGGTAAACGCAAAGCTTTTATGGTAATATATAGAGGCGTATGATTAGATTTTTGACTTGTGTGTTCGCAAGTATTAACAACAATGTTATAGGAATGTTTGGCTTCACCTGGTGTTAATAGCTTCAGGATACATTAGAATTTCTACTGACAATCTTGTTCGCGTAAGAGTTATCATACGCTTTTTTTATGAGGAAAAATGATGACTAAATTTAATCAACTACAGACAAAAGATGATTTTGCTAAGCTACTTGGTTTGAAAAGTGCTAAATACATCAATTATTTATTGTACAATATACAAACTGATAATTTATATAACTCTTTCACTATCCCTAAAAAGAATGGTGGAGAAAGAGTTATACATGCCCCCAAAAAAGAGTTGAAGTTCCTTCAGAAAAAACTGTCTAATGTTTTATGGGAATGTTACCTTGAAAGCATAGAATCTAAATCTAAGGACAAGAACTTTAAAACACCTGTTCTGTCTCATGCATTTGAAAAGGGGAAAAGCATTATTACCAACTCTCAGATGCATCGAAACAAGAAATACATTCTGAACATTGACTTGAAAAACTTTTTTGATTCTTTTAATTTTGGAAGAGTAAGAGGCTTCTTTATAAAAGATAGGGATTTTGCCGTTTCACCAGAAATTGCTACTGTAATCACACAAATTGCATGTTATCAAGGTAAGCTACCGCAAGGAGCTCCATCTTCTCCCATCATCACAAACTTAATTACTAGAATTTTAGATTATCGGATTGTCAAAATTGCTAAAAAATATCGTTTTACATATTCTAGATATGCTGATGATATGACTTTTTCAACAAATCGTGAATTAAACTCTAATAAATTGAGAACAAGCAAAGAGCTAAAAAACTTTTTAGCTGAATTAGAGGAGGTAATCATCTCATCTGGTTTTGAAATCAATCCTAAAAAAACACGATTGAGTAATAACATGCAACGCCAAGAAGTTACTGGACTAGTTGTAAACAAGAAGATAAATGTGAAAAGAGAATACGTAAAAAATACTCGAGCAATGGCTTTTCAATTATATAAAGATGGAGCTTTTGAAATAGATACAAAACCAGGAACACTCAATCAATTAACGGGAAGATTTGCTTTTATTTTTCAAATAGATCAATACAACAACTACCTACTTTATAAAAAATCCCTGATACAAAATAATCTAGATTCCCAAAAATACTTATTAGGAAGAAATTCATCAAAAAAATCTGAATCGAAATATTTTTGGAAATATATCTTTTATAATAAAGATTTACGAAAAGAATTATTCGATAATACAGAACATAATACATATAATTTACCTAGAGAATTTTACAGCATAGGTAAGGAACAAAAGAAAATGTACATGTCTCTATTTAATTCTAGAGAAAAAGAGTACAAGAAATTTCTATTTTATAAATATTTTTTCGAAAATGACAAACCTATAATTGTAACGGAGGGAAAGACCGATCCACGATATATTAAAGCAGCTTTAAAAAACCTTTATCAAAAATATCCAGAACTTATTGAAAAAGTAGGGAATAATTTTGTATTTAAAATTAAATTTCTAAATCATACTAATACGATAGAGTATCTTTTTAATGTTCCAGAAGGGGGAGAAGGTTTTAAATATTGGTATAATTATTTCTCTGATATTAAATATCAAATGAATGAAGCTATAAAGCCATTTTACCCTAATTATATGGAGTATTTTTCTAAATTAGCATCAAGAAAGCCCAAAAATCCTACTATATTTTTGTTTGATAACGAACCGAATAATAGAAAGGATAAAGATCAATCTCCCTTATTTTCTTTTGCAAAGCATGCAAAAGACTTGATGATTCCTCAAAATGAAGTCTCGAAGACTTCAAAGGTTTTAGAATCGGAAATTTCAGATAATTTAGAAAAAGTTAGAAGAGAGAAACCTTGTCGCATTAATAAAAGGGATAGCTTATATATAATTGCAACACCTTTAGTACCTAAGATGAATAACGGTGAGTCCTCTGATATTGAAGATTTATTATTATCTCAAAATACAGTTCCTGTTTTAAAAGGGAAGAAATTTGATAAAAATGGAGGAGGCGACTATTATGGAAAAGAAATTCTTTCAAAGCATGTTCTGAAGAATTATAAGGAATTTGATTTTACTGAGTTTATTCCATTGCTAGACGGCATAAGAAATAATATTTTAGATTATCAGAATATTAATGATTAATCCTGTTATATAGTTTGTAGAATCAAAAATATTGATTCTGGTATAGGAAAAATAGTATAAAATACTAGAAAAAAACAGAATATTTAAGTAAAATTGTTTATTTAACAAATATATACAGAAAATATTTTGCATTTCTATAGGGATATACAGAATTGGAGACGATACATGCGTATTGCAGATCATAGTGTGACCCGTGCCATTCTGGAGCGTCACGGTTTCACTTTTAAAAAATCTTTCGGTCAGAATTTCCTGACAGATACCAACATTCTCCAGAAGATTGTGGATACAGCCGAGATTGACAAAAATGTCAATGTCATCGAGATTGGGCCTGGTATTGGGGCTTTGACAGAATTTTTGGCCGAAAGTGCTGCAGAGGTCATGGCCTTTGAAATTGATGATCGGCTGGTGCCGATTTTGGCGGATACTCTGCGCGATTTTGACAATGTGACAGTGGTTAATCAGGATATTCTCAAGGTTAATCTGGCTCAGTACATAGCAGAGTTTAAGAATCCAGACCTGCCTATCAAGGTAGTGGCTAACTTACCATACTACATCACGACGCCGATTCTCATGCATTTGATTGAGAGCGGGATTCCTTTTAGTGAGTTTGTCGTGATGATGCAGAGAGAAGTGGCAGATCGGATTTCGGCTCAGCCGAATACCAAGGCCTACGGCAGTTTGTCAATTGCGGTCCAGTATTACATGACAGCTAAGGTTGCCTTTATTGTGCCGAGGACAGTCTTTGTGCCAGCGCCAAATGTGGATTCGGCTATTCTCAAGATGGTGCGCAGAGACCAGCCAGCTGTTGCGGTACAGGACGAGAAATTCTTTTTCAAGGTCTCCAAGGCCAGCTTTGTCCATCGCCGAAAGACTCTCTGGAATAACCTGACCAGTTGTTTTGGGAAGTCAGAGGAGACCAAAGACAAGTTAACAGCTGCTTTAGAACGAGCGGAGTTATCTCCAAGTGTTCGGGGAGAAGCTCTGAGTTTAGAAGAATTTGCTCGCTTGGCAGACGCTTTGAAGTCTGAGGGATTATAAAAAAATAGAAGATCTGCTCTATATAGCTGGTCTTCTATTTTGCTAATGAGGTACATATGAAAGTAAAATTTCTGGCTTTTCTCTGCAGTGTAATTCTACTTCATAATAACAAAAAATCCTATCAATCATGATAGGATTGCTTTTTATGCGGAGGAAGGGATTTGAACCCTCACACCCGTACGGGCACATGCGCCTGAAGCATGCGTGTCTGCCGTTCCACCACCTCCGCTTGAGATTCTATTATAACTTATTTTTGTGAAAATGCCAATAGAGAATATCAGTTTTTTTCACTGTATGAAAAAAGCAGAAAAATTTCTATTTTTTCTTTACTAAAATAGTTCTATAATATTGCCATTATAGCAAGTATTTGTTACAATTAGATTAATTACTTATTTAGGTAACGAAATAAAAAAGGAGAATGTTATGAAACTGAAAAAATGGCTGCTATTTTTGATGCTGCCCCTTCTGTTTTTGCTGGATTTGAAGCTGTTTACAGCAACTGCTCAAGCGGATGCTTTGAAGAATGCAATCACAGATATTAAAATCTGGGACCACTCTAATGGCCGCGAAGCAACCAAGGTTAACGGTGCTTACAATTTGGTTCAAGGGGGAAATTATCGCTATGAGTTAGTTTTTGATTTGTCTGCTTACGATAACCAGCTCAAGGATGGGGATACCTTTACCTTTACAGTACCGAACGGTGCAACCATTGCTGATGGTACAACTTTTACTCTGACGGATAATGAAACGCAGGTCCAGCTCGGAGCTGCTAAGATGACATCGAATGGTTCAGGTAAGGGCGGTCTGATCACAGTTACTATTCAGAATTTGGCAGATTACAAGTCTAAGACAACTGCTAGTGGAGTAAGAGGGAGCTTCTTCTTTGACTTTCAGGCGACGACAGTAGGCGCTGATCAGGACTGGAATTATAATCCCGAGGAAACTCAAGGCGCGATGAGCCATAAGGTAACCATTAACGAGCGCAAACAAAGCAGTTTTTCAACAGCCGGTGAAAACTACGCTAAGATTGGAGGGGTCATTGCTAAGAAGCCATATAATTCGGCTATTCTTGGCAAGAGCGGAGACTACTCCCATAACTGGACTGTTCGTATCAATACTCAGCAAAAGACTTATAATTCTCCGATTGTTATCAAGGATGTCATTCCAGATAGCAGTGCGCCAATGCAATTCGTTCCGGAGCAATTTGTCCTTCGCCAAGGGGAGTACACGCAGAGTTTATCAAGTATTGCGAATTCTGTTATCTTGAAAGAAGGTCAAGATTATACAGTTGCCTATAATGACACTTATACAGAGTTTACTCTAACCATCAATAACCCAGGCAATCGTGCCTTTATGTTGAACTATATGACTACTTCACCAGCTGATGGTTCTTTAGTATCCAATACGGCTGAGATGGAAGTTGATAATACAAAACTGCCATTCAGAGACGATCGTCCTAGTCAGACGAGTTCTACGATAGAGCGCAGCAGCCGGATTACAGAGGGCGGTGTCATCACAGCTGATATCAGCAACAGTCTGGTTCTCTACAAGCAAGATTCTAAGACTGGCAAAATGCTGGAAGGTGCTGTCTTTAAGGTGACAACTCCTAGCGGTGAAGAGATTACTCTGCCGCCAACAGATGCTAACGGTCGGGTTTCTACACAACCTTTCTCAAGTGAAGAAATCAAGAAAGGTCAATTCACTGTAGAAGAAGTAACAGCTCCGGAAGGCTATGTACTGGACAGCAATCCGATGAAAGTGACCATCAAGGCTGATGGTGCAGTCAAAACAGTCAAGAATACGGTAGATCCAAATGCCAGCAAAAGGCTGACAGTCAAGAAAGTTTGGAAAGATGAAAACAATCAGGATGGCAAGCGTCCAGCTTCTATTGCTGTAGATGTCTACGCTAACGGTCAAAAGCTGGCTGATAAGACAGTGACTGTAACTGGTGGCAGTACAGATGCGGAGTGGACAGCTCAGACAACTGATTTACCAATCTTTGATGCAAATGGTCAAAAAATCACCTATACAATCGGTGAAGATCAGCTTGATGGTTACGATGCTCCAGAAGTAGATCAGGAAAATCTCACTGTGACCAATAGTCGTACGCCAGAGAAAATCGCTATCAAAGCTAGCAAGAAATGGGATGACGCTGAAAATCAAGACGGCAAACGTCCTGCCAATGTTGTTGTAAAACTTTATAAAGAAGTCGGTGGTCAAAAATCTCAAGTTGCGAACCGAACTCTGACCGAAGCTGACCAGTGGTCAACCGAGTTCACCAACTTGAACAAATATGAAAAGGGCGAAGAAGTTGTTTATTCTCTGGAAGAAGACGCGGTCCCTCACTATCAATCTCAGGTAACTGGCAATGCTGCTGACGGCTTTGTAGTGACCAACACTTACAAGCCAGAAACCATCAAGATTTCCGGTCAGAAGAAGTGGGATGATGCGGATAACCAAGATGGCAAGCGTCCAAATGCTGCTAGAGTCAAGATCTTGAAAGGCCAAGATATTGTCGATGTGCAGGAAGTGACGGCTGCTAACGGTTGGAAATATGAATCTAATCCTCTTCCTAAATATGCGTCAGGTCAAGAAATTGCTTATACTGTTGCAGAAGAAGCTGTACCGGGCTACACGAGCAAGGTGGACGGCTACAACATCACCAACTCTTACACTCCAGAAACGGTCAAGGTTTCTGGTCAGAAAGTCTGGGATGATGCGGAAAACCAAGATGGTAAGCGTCCAGCTTCTGTTAAGGTTAAAATTCTGAATGGTGATACGGTTGTTGATGAGCAAAATGTGACTTCCGCTAACGAATGGAAGTATGAGTCTAAGGCTTTGCCTAAGTATGCAGCAGGTCAAGAAATCACTTATACCGTAAGTGAGGAAGCTGTACCAGGTTATACTAGCAAAGTGGATGGTTACAACATCACCAATTCTTACACTCCAGAGACAACGACTGTGTCTGGAAGCAAGACTTGGGAAGATGGCGATAACCAAGATGGCAAACGTCCAGCTTCTATCACAGTTAATCTGCTAGCTGACGGTCAAAAAGTCAATACTCAAACAGTCGGAGAGGCAGAAGGCTGGTCTTACAACTTTACTGGCTTGCCAGTCTACAAGAATGGCCAACGAATTACCTATACAGTAACGGAAGAAGCTGTACCAGGTTATTCAACCAATCTTAATGGCTACAATATCACCAACTCTTATACACCAGAGAAGACAGAAATCACTGCCAGCAAGACTTGGAATGACAGCGACAATCAAGACGGCAAACGTCCAACTAAGATTAGCATTAAGCTGATGAAGACCGTCGGCGGTGTCAAGACAGAAGTCGCTAGCAAGGAAGTGACAGCTGCTGATCAATGGCAAACCAAATTTGAAAATCTACCAGTTTATGAAAATGGTCAGAAGATTGATTACTCTATCGAGGAAGATGATGTGGCTGGCTACACTAAAGAAATCAAAGATTTCACAGTTACCAACTCTTACACTCCAGAGATGATTAAGATTTCCGGTCAAAAAGTCTGGGATGACGCTGATAACCAAGATGGCAAGCGTCCAGCTTCTGTTAAGGTTAAGGTAAAAAATGGCGATACTGTCGTAGATGAGCTGGAAGTAACAGCTGCTAACGATTGGAAGTTTGAGTCGAAAGCCCTTCCTAAGTATGCAGCAGGTCAAGAGATTGCCTATACTGTTACTGAAGAAGCAGTTGCGGACTATCAAACTAAGATTGATAAGTTTACCATTACTAATTCTTACACTCCTCAAAGTACAGAATATGCTGTGACTAAGGTTTGGGAAGATGCTGATAACCAAGACGGTAAGCGTCCGGCTTCTATCACAGTGCAACTGTATAGCTCAATAAATGGTCAAGAGCCAGTTGCTGTCGCAGGTAAGACATTAACCTTGACGGCTGATAATAAGACAGCTGCTAACACTTGGAAAGCAAGCTTCACCAATCTGCCTCAGTTTGATAAGGGGCAGGAGATTACTTACTCTGTCAAAGAGGATGATGCAACAGTAGCCGCTTTGAAAGAAAAAGGTTACAGTCCGAAAGTAGAAGGTCAGACGATTACCAATTCTCATACTCCAGAGCAGGTTAAAGTTTCTGGTCAGAAAGTCTGGGATGATGCAGACGATCAAGACGGCAAACGCCCAACATCTATTACAGTTAAGGTAATGGATGGAAGCACTATTGTTGATACGCTTGAAGTAACAGCTGCTAACGGATGGAAGTTTGAATCTAAAGACCTGCCTAAATATAGAAATGGTCAAGAGATTGCCTACACACTTAAGGAAGATGCTGTTGCTCAGTATGAAACTAAGATTGATAAGTTCACTGTTACCAACTCCTACACTCCAGAAACTGTTAAAGTCTCTGGTCAAAAGGTTTGGGATGATGCTAATAATCAAGATGGCAAGCGCCCAGCATCTATCAAGGTAAAGATTTTGGACGGAGACAAGGTGGTAGACGAGCTGGAAGTGACAGCTGCTACTGATTGGAAGTTTGAGTCCAAGGATTTGCCTAAGAATAAGAAGGGCAAGAAAATCAACTATACAGTCCTTGAAGAAGTGACGGTTGAGGGTTATAGCAGCAGCCAAGAACAAGCAACAGATGGCAGCTTCACTTTGACTAACAGCTATAAACCAACACAGATTGCTGTTAAGGGAACTGCGGTATGGTCAGATGCTGAAAATCAAGATAAGGTGCGACCTTCTAAGGTTACTGTTCGCCTCTTGGCAGATGGCAAACCAATCAAAGAAGAGGTTGTGTCAGGAGAAAATGGTTGGCAGTATGACTTTAGCGGCCTTCCTAAGTACAAGGACGGTAAGGAAATTATCTATAGCGTTGCTGCTGATCCAGTAGATGGCTACAAGCTTGAGATCAACGGTACTCAGCTGACCTTCAGTCATATCCCTGCTAAGAAAGAGAGTGTTGAAGATAAGGTTTCAACTAATAAGCCAGGCGGTCAAGCTCCGAAAGGCGGAGGAAAAGCTCTTCCTCGTACTGGACAGGAAGAAAGTCTTCTTGTTACTATTCTTGGCTTCCTAGCAGCGCTTCTCGCAGGAGGCATGCTGATGGCTAAGGCGAAACGCAGCTAATCAGTTTTGTGACTTACTGAAAAATAAAGTGAGCATCTCATTCGATATAAAAAAGCGAACAGGTTCTTTTGGACTTGTTCGCTTTTATCATGTTAGTTTTATTTTCAAGTATTTTAAAGCAGTTGATTTCTATGAAAAATGACCCCAACCTTAAGAAATGCCTTCTATGCAAAACAAGCAAGCTAAATCTCGCTTTTTTTGTTATAATGAGTGTATTAACTTTTAAGGAGCAATCTTGCAAGGAAAAATCATTAAGGCTCTGGCTGGTTTCTATTATGTAGAGTCGGATGGACAGGTTTATCAAACCAGAGCGCGGGGTAATTTTCGCAAAAAAGGGCAGACACCTTATGTCGGTGATGAAGTCGAATTTTCAGCAGAAAAAGACTCGGAAGGCTATATTTTAAAAATAGCAGAGCGTAAAAACAGCCTGGTTCGACCTCCCATTGTCAACATTGACCAGGCAGTTGTAATCATGAGCGCGAAAGAGCCAGATTTCAATGCCAATCTGTTGGATCGCTTTCTGGTGCTTTTAGAGCATAAGAGGATTCATCCTATTATCTACATCAGCAAGTTAGACCTGCTTGAGGATGAGCAGAGTTTGGATGTCTATGTGCAGTCCTATCAGGCCATCGGTTATGAGGTCGTTAAAACCACTGAGGAGTTGCTACCGCTGCTGACAGGGAAAATTACTGTTTTCATGGGACAGACAGGGGTTGGAAAGTCCACTCTGCTCAATAAGATTGCCCCGGACTTGCAGCTTGAAACAGGAGAGATTTCTGAAAGTCTTGGCCGTGGCCGCCATACGACAAGGGCTGTCAGCTTTTACAATCTAAACGGTGGGAAGATTGCTGATACACCAGGGTTTTCGTCTTTGGATTACGAGGTGACTACAGCTGAAGATCTCAATCAAGCTTTTCCAGAGATTGCTGAGGTCAGCCAGTCCTGTAAGTTTCGTACTTGCACTCATACCCACGAGCCAGCTTGTGCAGTCAAGCCAGAAGTTGAGGCCGGCCAGATAGCGTCATTCCGCTTTGATAATTACCTGCAATTTCTCAGTGAGATTGAGAATCGTCGGGAAACCTATAAAAAAGTTGCCAAAAAAAATTCTAAATAAGGAGAAGAACTATGACTTCATTCAAAATTGCCCCTTCAATTCTAAGTGCGGACTATGCTAATTTTGAAGCAGAATTGAAAAAGTTAGAAGCAACAGGCGCTGAGTATGCCCATATTGATATTATGGATGGTCATTTTGTACCCAATATCAGCTTTGGGGCTGGGGTTGTTGCCAGTATGCGTCCTCACAGCAAGCTAGTCTTTGACTGCCATCTGATGGTTTCCAACCCTGAGCACCATATCGAAGAATTCGCTCGTGCTGGTGCAGATATTATCAGCATCCATGCCGAAGCGACACCTCATATCCACGGAGCGCTGCAGAAGATTCGGGCAGCAGGAGTCAAGCCTAGTGTTGTGATTAATCCAGGAACACCAGTCGAAGCAGTCAAAAATGTCTTAAATCTGGTTGACCAAGTCCTTGTGATGACAGTGAATCCAGGCTTTGGCGGTCAGGCCTTTCTGCCAGAAACCATGGATAAGATTCGTGAACTGGTCGTTTTGCGCGAAGTCAATCAGCTGAATTTTGATATTGAAGTGGATGGCGGTATTGACGACAAGACCATTGGAATTGCTAAAGAAGCCGGTGCCAACGTCTTCGTGGCTGGCAGCTATGTCTTCAAAGGCGATGTCAACCATCAAGTTCAGACCTTACGGGATGCCCTGCATGATTAAGGTTGCACTGTTTGCTGGCGGGAACTTGGAGCATTTTAGCTTAGATTTTGATCTTTTGGTCGGAGTAGACCGAGGAAGCCTCTTTCTGCTTGAGCAAGGAGTTTGTCCTGACTTGGCTGTCGGGGATTTTGACTCTGTGAGCAAGGAAGAATTGCTGCGTATAACAGATAGAGCCAAGGAAGTCGTTCAGGCCCATCCTGAAAAGGATGATACAGACCTAGAGTTAGCTGTTCTGGCTTGTTTTGAGCGGTATCCAGATGCTTGTCTAACTATTTTTGGAGCCTTTGGCGGCCGTCTGGATCATGCCTTGGCCAATGTCTTCCTGCCCAGTAATGAAAAAATTGCACCTTATATGGAAAAGATTTTTTTGGAAGATGAGCAGAATCTGCTGACCTATGTTCCTAAGGGGTGTCATGAAATCAAACCAGTAGCTGGCATGCGCTATCTAGCCTTTCTGCCGTCAGATGATGCTGCCTTAACGATTGAGGGCGCTAAATATCCGCTCAATAAAGATAACTTTTTTTTCAAAAAAGTGTATGCTTCTAACGAATTTATAGATAAGCCCATTTATTTGGACTTTGATAGCGGCTATACAGTCGTCATTTACAGCAAAGACAGGAGCTGATATGGAGTTTATAATCATCCTCATTCTTTTGGGAAATCTAGTGCTGACCTTTTTCCTATGGCAAAAGCTTAGTCAGCAGACTGAGACGCTAAAGCAAGCCTTGGAAAATCAGGCAGATCATCTATCGGATCAGCTGGACTATCGCTTGGAGCAGGAAAGCCAGAAAAAGCAAACGGCTCAGAAAGAGCTGGAATTAGCTCTGGGAGACCGTTTGAGCGAGGTCAGGACAGATTTGCACCGCAACTTGACAGAGCTGCGCTTGGAAATCAGCGATAACCTGACCAAGAATCGGGATAAAACTGACGAGCGTATGCGGCAAATCCAAGAGTCCAATGAAACTCGTCTAGAGCAGATGCGGCAGACCGTTGAAGAAAAATTGGAAAAAACACTTCAGACTCGTCTTCAGACCTCTTTTGAAACCGTCTCTAAGCAGTTGGAGTCTGTCAATCGCGGTCTGGGAGAAATGCAGAGTGTTGCTCGAGATGTCGGCACGCTGAATAAAGTTCTTTCCAACACCAAGACACGAGGGATTCTAGGGGAACTGCAGCTGGGGCAGATTATTGAGGACATCATGACGGCCAGTCAGTATGAGCGAGAGTTTGTGACAGTGGCCGGCTCCAGTGAGCGTGTCGAATATGCTATTAAACTGCCGGGACAGACGGAGCATGAATATGTCTATCTGCCCATTGATTCTAAGTTCCCTCTGGCTGATTACTACCGTTTGGAAGATGCTTATGAGTCTGGCAGCAAGGAAGAGATTGAGTTCTACCGCAAGTCTCTCTTAGCAAGTGTCAAGCGCTTTGCCAAGGATATTAAGAGTAAATATCTGGCACCGCCGGCTACGACCAATTTTGGAATTATGTTTCTGCCAACGGAAGGTCTCTATTCGGAAGTTGTCCGCAATCCAGCCTTTTTTGACAGTTTGCGACGGGAGGAGCAGATTGTGGTGGCGGGTCCGTCGACCCTTTCTGCCTTGCTTAATTCACTGTCTGTCGGATTTAAAACGCTCAATATCCAAAAAAGTGCGGACGACATCAGCAAGGTTCTGGGCTCAGTCAAATCCGAGTTTAACAAGTTCGGTGGCATTCTGACCAAGGCACAAAAACACTTGCAACATGCTTCGGGTAACATTGATGAACTCTTAACCCGGCGGACAGGAGCTATCGAAAGAACCTTACGCCATATTGAGCTGTCTGATCGAGACCTCGATTTGAACTTACTTGATTTTTCAGAAGAAAGGGAAAACAATGAAGATTAATCAAATGAAAAAAGATGAACTGTTTGAAGGTTTCTATCTGATCAAGTCAGCAGAAGTCCGTCAGACAAGGGCTGGAAAAAATTATCTGGCCTTTACGTTCCAAGATGATACAGGGGTAATTGAAGGCAAACTCTGGGATGCTCAGCCACATAATGTTGAAGAATTCACTGCTGGCAAGGTCGTGCACATGCAAGGCCGACGAGAAGTCTACAATAACACACCCCAGGTAAATCAACTGACCCTGCGTCTTCCTAAGGCTGGAGAGCCCAATGATCCAGCGGATTTCAAGGAAAAACCGCCAGTTGACCAGAAAGAAATTCGAGACTATTTATCTCAGATGATTTTTAAGATTGAGAATTCGGTCTGGCAGCGCGTGGTCCGCTCGCTTTATAGCAAGTACGACAAGGAGTTTTATTCTTATCCAGCTGCCAAGACCAATCACCATGCTTTTGAGTCTGGTCTGGCCTTTCACACCGCTACTATGGTCAAGCTGGCCGATGCTATCGGAGACATTTATCCTCAGCTTAATAAAAGCTTGCTCTTTGCTGGGATCATGCTTCATGACTTGGCCAAGGTTATTGAACTCACTGGTCCGGAAAATACAGAGTACACTGTGCGAGGCAATCTGATTGGGCACATTGCTTTGATTGATGAAGAGTTGACCAAGACCCTGATGGAGCTGAAAATTGACGATAGTAAGGAAGAGGTTATTGTCCTGCGGCATGTCCTTCTCAGCCACCACGGTCTCTTGGAATATGGCAGTCCTGTACGGCCTAAGATTATGGAGGCAGAAATTCTGCACATGATTGATAATCTGGATGCGGAGATGATGATGATGACTGCTGCCTTAGGACTTGTTGATCCAGGTGAAATGAGCAATAAAATATTCGCTCTTGAAGGCCGTTCTTTCTACAAACCAAAACTTGAACAGTAAAATACGAAAAATGGACATTACTTGGAAAAGAATGTTCGTTTTTTTGTTTCTGTTATGGTATAATGAATAAAATAACTTTAATTGGTGAAAAAATGAAATTAAGAAGAAGTGAGCGTATGGTGGTTATTTCTAATTATTTGATTAACCATCCTTATGAATTAACGAGCTTAAATACATTTGCAGAAAAATATGAATCTGCCAAATCTTCTATTTCAGAAGATATTGTCATTATTAAGCGTGCATTTGAAGAGATTGAAATTGGGACTATCGAAACGATTACTGGTGCTGGTGGAGGAGTCATTTTTAGCCCATCCATCTCCGATACAGAAGCTAAGACCATTGTACAAGGTCTTTGTGATCAGCTGTCTGAAAGCAATCGGATTCTTCCGGGGGGCTACATTTACCTATCTGATCTGCTCAGCACTCCATCCATTTTGAATAATATCGGCCGAATCATTGCCAAAAGTTTTAAGGATCAACAGATTGATGCGGTCATGACGGTTGCGACTAAGGGTGTTCCTTTGGCCAATGCAGTAGCCAATGTACTTAATGTACCTTTTGTCATCGTTCGTCGGGATTTAAAGATTACAGAAGGGTCAACGGTCAGTGTCAACTACGTATCAGGCTCCAGCGGAGATCGTATCGAAAAGATGTTCTTGTCCAAGCGCAGTCTCAAGGCCGGCAGCCGCGTCTTGATTGTGGATGACTTCCTCAAAGGCGGGGGGACCATTACAGGGATGATTAGCCTCTTATCTGAGTTTGACTCTGAGTTGGCAGGTGTAGCTGTCTTTGCGGACAACGCGCAGGCCAATCGCGATTATCTGGACTATAAATCGCTCTTGAAAGTGACCAATATTGATGTCAAGGCGAATACCATTGATGTGGAAATTGGAAATATTTTTGATTAGGGAAAAGGGCGGAGATTATAGATGAAAACAGTTTTAGAAAAGTTTGACCACAGTCCGCTGTGGATTCGTTTAGGAGTATTGTCGATTTTATTTGGGATTCTGATTACTGGCATGGTTTTTGTGCAGGGGCAGTCTAATACCAATAGGAATTCAGTTAGTTCGGCTGCCAGCATCGCATCAAGCAGCTCTTCCTTACAACTGTCTTCTGCTCAAAAAGAAGCACAGGAAAAAGAAATTCAGGAAGAGGAGCAAGCAGTTCAGGGCGCAGAAGAAGCCGTTAAACAGCTTGAAACCATGCAAACTTTGGAAGATTTGCAGCTGGCTAAGACTGCAGTAGAGAAGGTTAAGGATGCAGCGACGAAAGCTAGATTCCAAAGCCGTATTCAGGCGATATCAGTCTTGATTGATCCGGAAGCAGCCCAGACAGCTATTTCTGAAAATCCAGCTGCTGTATCAGAAGAAGCAGTGGCTCAGCCGCAGCAATAAGTTAGCAGCAATCTAATAAGCAGAGATAAGCTTAAAATAGAAAAAATGTATTGACAGAAAAGTATCGTCGTGCTATAATGATAGACGGTACTTTTTACTTTTGGTCTCTCAAAAGTGTACAGAGACGTGCTGACAAATGTTGCAAAAGTACACGCAGATGGTAGCTGTCACCAAGTGTATCATCACCAAAATTAAAAAAATACAGGAGAATGTAGATGCCTACAATTAACCAATTGGTTCGCAAACCGCGTAAATCAAAAGTAGAAAAATCTAAATCACCAGCTTTGAACGTTGGTTACAACAGCCATAAAAAAGTTCAAACAAACGTATCTTCACCACAAAAACGTGGAGTTGCAACCCGTGTCGGAACTATGACACCTAAGAAACCAAACTCTGCCCTTCGTAAATTTGCCCGTGTACGTCTGAGCAACCTGATTGAAGTTACAGCTTACATCCCAGGTATCGGACACAACCTGCAAGAGCACAGTGTTGTGCTTCTTCGTGGTGGACGTGTAAAAGACCTTCCAGGGGTACGTTACCATATCGTCCGTGGTGCACTTGATACTGCAGGTGTTAACGATCGTAAACAAGGCCGTTCTAAATACGGTACTAAAAAACCAAAAGCATAAGGAAAGGGGAGAAAGATAAATGAGTCGTAAAAACCAAGCGCCTAAGCGCGAAGTATTGCCAGATCCGCTTTACAATTCAAAATTAGTTACTCGTCTTATCAACCGCGTTATGCTTGATGGTAAGCGTGGTACAGCAGCTTCTATCGTTTACGGAGCTTTTGACCAAATCAAAGAAGCAACTGGAAACGATGCGTTGGAAGTATTTGAAACAGCTATGGAAAACATCATGCCTGTACTTGAAGTTCGTGCTCGCCGTGTCGGTGGTTCAAACTACCAAGTTCCGGTTGAAGTTCGTCCAGAACGTCGTACAACACTTGGACTTCGTTGGTTGGTAACAATCGCTCGCCTTCGTGGTGAACACACAATGCAAGACCGTCTTGCAAAAGAAATCTTGGACGCTGCTAACAACACTGGTGCAGCTGTTAAGAAACGTGAAGACACTCACCGTATGGCTGAAGCTAACCGTGCCTTCGCACACTTCCGTTGGTAAGAATAAGATACTAAGGGCGTTAAAAAAGCGACTGAAAATTAGGAAGCTTGACGCAGAATCAAAGATTCTAGAAAAGCTTATCTATTTTCTGAGTTTTTGGCCCGAATTCAATTTAACTTATCTACAAGTTGAAACCAACAAAAACAAGATAAACATTGAGAACGGGTAGGTCCTGCCTATCCGTTTTTATTAAAATCGTGTTATAATAGAATAGAAATTAAAATAAATAGGAGAAACAAACCTCATGGCACGCGAATTTTCACTTGAAAAAACTCGTAATATCGGTATCATGGCCCACGTCGATGCTGGTAAAACAACAACAACTGAGCGTATTCTTTACTACACTGGTAAAATCCACAAAATCGGTGAAACTCACGAAGGTGCGTCACAAATGGACTGGATGGAGCAAGAGCAAGAACGTGGTATCACTATCACATCTGCTGCGACAACAGCTCAATGGAACAACCACCGCGTAAACATCATCGACACACCAGGACACGTGGACTTCACAATCGAAGTACAACGTTCTCTTCGTGTATTGGACGGTGCGGTTACCGTTCTTGACTCACAATCAGGTGTTGAGCCTCAAACTGAAACAGTTTGGCGCCAAGCAACTGAATACGGAGTTCCTCGTATCGTATTTGCCAACAAGATGGACAAGATTGGTGCTGACTTCCTTTACTCAGTAAGCACTTTGCATGATCGTCTTCAAGCAAATGCTCATCCAATCCAATTGCCAATTGGTTCAGAAGATGACTTCCGCGGAATTATCGACTTGATCAAGATGAAGGCTGAAATCTATACTAATGACCTTGGTACAGATATTTTGGAAGAAGATATCCCAGCTGAATACCTTGAGCAAGCTCAAGAATACCGTGAAAAATTAGTGGAAGCAGTTGCTGAAACTGATGAAGACTTGATGATGAAATACCTTGAAGGTGAAGAAATCACTAACGAAGAATTGAAAGCTGGTATCCGTAAAGCGACTATCAACGTTGAATTCTTCCCAGTATTGTGTGGTTCAGCCTTCAAGAACAAGGGTGTTCAGTTGATGCTTGATGCGGTTATTGACTACCTTCCAAGCCCACTTGACATCCCAGCAATCAAAGGTATCAACCCAGACACTGAAGAAGAAGAAACTCGTCCTGCATCTGATGAAGAGCCATTTGCAGCTCTTGCCTTCAAGATTGCAACAGATCCATTCGTAGGTCGTTTGACCTTCTTCCGTGTTTACTCAGGTGTTCTTCAATCCGGTTCTTATGTAATGAACACTTCGAAAGGTAAACGTGAGCGCATCGGACGTCTTGTGCAATTACATGCCAATAGTCGTCAAGAAATTGAAACCGTTTATGCTGGGGATATTGCAGCTGCTATTGGTTTGAAGGATACGACTACTGGTGACTCATTGACAGATGAAAAAGCAAAAGTGATTCTTGAGTCGATCCACGTTCCAGAGCCTGTTATCCAGCTGATGGTTGAGCCTAAGTCTAAGGCTGATCAAGACAAGATGGGTATTGCTCTGCAAAAACTGGCTGAAGAAGATCCAACTTTCCGTGTTGAAACAAACGTTGAAACTGGTGAAACAGTTATCTCTGGTATGGGTGAACTTCACTTGGATGTCCTTGTTGACCGTATGCGTCGTGAGTTCAAGGTTGAAGCTAATGTAGGTGCTCCTCAAGTATCTTACCGTGAAACTTTCCGTGCTTCTACTCAAGCTCGTGGATTCTTCAAACGCCAATCTGGTGGTAAAGGTCAATTCGGTGATGTATGGATCGAATTTACACCAAATGAAGAAGGTAAAGGATTCGAGTTTGAAAATGCTATCGTCGGTGGTGTGGTTCCACGTGAATTCATCCCTGCGGTAGAAAAAGGTTTGGTTGAGTCAATGGCTAATGGTGTCCTTGCTGGTTACCCAATTGTTGACGTAAAAGCTAAACTATACGATGGTTCATACCATGATGTCGACTCATCTGAAACAGCCTTCAAGGTTGCGGCATCACTTGCTTTGAAAGAAGCTGCTAAGACTGCACAACCAGCTATCCTTGAGCCAATGATGTTGGTAACAATCACTGTTCCTGAAGAAAATCTTGGTGATGTTATGGGTCACGTAACAGCTCGTCGTGGACGTGTTGACGGTATGGAAGCGCATGGTAACAGCCAAATCGTTCGTGCCTATGTGCCACTTGCTGAAATGTTCGGTTATGCAACAGTTCTTCGTTCAGCATCACAAGGACGCGGTACTTTCATGATGGTATTCGACCACTACGAAGATGTACCTAAGTCAGTACAAGAAGAAATCATTAAGAAAAACAAAGGTGAAGCTTAAGCTTTGAGCTAAACCTTGGCACTCGCGTTTGCGGGTGTTTTTTCTATTTTTTTAGAGAAGCATATCCTCAATAAAAAGGGGAAATGATTGATTTTGTAATTTGTATTTCTACATTTTCAAAAGATACTGCTTTGCTTTTTCAAATCAATGAAAGCCGAAATGAAAGTTAGTGAAAGAATTCGTAATACTTGTTAATAACAATGAAATCAGTTGCATTTTACCTCAATTAAGTATATAATAGAAATGTTGAAAGGTGATTTGTAGCAACTCAAGTTACTCTTTTCACATAAAAATTTTTTGATTTTCATAAGGAGGAAATCACGAATGGTAGTTAAAGTTGGTATTAACGGTTTCGGTCGTATCGGTCGTCTTGCTTTCCGTCGTATCCAAAACGTAGAAGGTGTTGAAGTTACTCGCATCAACGACCTTACAGATCCAGTTATGCTTGCACACTTGTTGAAATACGACACAACTCAAGGTCGTTTCGACGGTACTGTAGAAGTTAAAGAAGGTGGATTTGAAGTTAACGGTAAATTCGTTAAAGTTTCTGCTGAACGTGATCCAGAACAAATCGACTGGGCTACTGACGGTGTAGAAATCGTTCTTGAAGCAACTGGTTTCTTTGCTAAGAAAGCAGCAGCTGAAAAACACTTGCACGCTGGAGGAGCTAAAAAAGTTGTTATCACTGCTCCTGGTGGAAACGACGTTAAAACAGTTGTATTCAACACTAACCACGACGTTCTTGACGGTACTGAAACAGTTATCTCAGGTGCTTCATGTACTACAAACTGCTTGGCTCCAATGGCTAAAGCTCTTCAAGACAACTTCGGTGTTGTAGAAGGATTGATGACTACTATCCACGCTTACACTGGTGACCAAATGATCCTTGACGGACCACACCGTGGTGGTGACCTTCGTCGTGCTCGCGCTGGTGCTGCAAACATCGTTCCTAACTCAACTGGTGCTGCTAAAGCTATCGGCTTGGTAATCCCAGAATTGAACGGTAAACTTGACGGATCTGCACAACGCGTTCCAACTCCAACTGGATCAGTTACTGAGTTGGTAGCAGTTCTTGAAAAGAACGTTACTGTTGATGAAGTAAACGCAGCTATGAAAGCAGCAGCTAACGAATCATACGGTTACACAGAAGATCCAATCGTATCTTCAGATATCGTAGGTATGTCTTACGGTTCATTGTTCGACGCAACTCAAACTAAAGTTCTTGATGTTGACGGCAAACAATTGGTTAAAGTTGTATCATGGTACGACAACGAAATGTCATACACTGCACAACTTGTACGTACTCTTGAATACTTCGCGAAAATCGCTAAATAATTCAATGGTAAAAGAAAGAGGCTCATTTGAGTCTCTTTTTCTGTACCTTGCTTTGTGAGAATCATCAAAGACAGGTCTGTGGTTTATTGAGCTTCTATTTTCCAAATTTTTAGTCATATAGAAAGTCAGTTCTGATACTTCTGTCCATTTTTCTAAATGCTTCAAGGGGCTGTTTTGCGGTAAGAGAAGCTAAGCATACTTTTCTTAAAGAAAACTATACCAATTTCATGCTTGACAAACCAAAAAAGAGTTTGTATACTATCTCTATTGAAGTTATTTAACTTCAATCGAACTATACCAATTTTAATAAGAAGGGCTGGTTTCTAAGACTAGAAATCAGAAGTAATGTTATGTGTGGAATTGTCGGAGTTGTCGGAAATCGCAACGCAACAGATATTTTGATGCAGGGCTTGGAAAAGCTGGAATACCGAGGTTATGACTCAGCTGGAATTTTTGTAACAACAGGGAAAACTTCTAGTCTGATCAAGTCGGTCGGTCGTATCGCTGACCTACATGCTAAAATTGGCATTGATGTTGCTGGGACTACTGGTATCGGACATACTCGTTGGGCTACTCATGGAAAACCAAGTGAAAACAATGCCCATCCTCATACTTCACAGACAGGCCGTTTTGTCTTGGTTCACAACGGTGTGATTGAGAACTACCTTGATATTAAGAATACTTATCTAGCTGGTCATGACTTCAATGGGCAGACAGATACAGAGATTGCTGTGCATCTGATTGGCAAATTTGCTGAAGAAGAAGGCTTGTCTCTTTTAGAAGCATTTAAAAAAGCTCTTCACATTATACGTGGTTCTTATGCCTTTGCTTTGGTGGATTCAGAAGATGCAGATGTTATCTATGTTGCTAAAAATAAATCTCCGCTTCTAGTCGGACTAGGTGAAGGCTACAATATGGTCTGCTCAGATGCTATGGCCATGATTCGCGAGACAAGTCAGTTTATGGAAATTTATGACCAAGAGCTGGTTATTGTCCGTAAAGACAGTGTGGAAGTGCAGGATTATGACGGACATACTCTGGAGCGTGAAAGCTATACTGCTGAGCTAGATCTGTCCGATATCGGTAAGGGGACTTATCCATACTATATGCTCAAAGAAATCGATGAACAGCCAACTGTGATGCGTAAGCTAATCAGCGCTTATACAGATGATAAGGGGCAAGTATCAGTAGATGCGGAGATTGTCAAGGCTGTTCAGGAAGCTGACCGTCTCTATATCCTTGCAGCTGGAACTTCTTACCATGCTGGCTATGCTTCTAAGCGTATGCTGGAAGAGCTGACGGATACACCTGTTGAGCTGGGCATTGCCTCTGAGTGGGGCTATGCTATGCCGCTCCTCAGCGAGAAGCCTCTCTTTATCTTTATCAGCCAATCTGGTGAAACAGCTGACAGCCGTCAGGTCCTAGTCAAGGCGAATCAGATGGGCATTCCAAGTTTGACCGTGACCAATGTTCCAGGTTCTACGCTTTCTCGGGAAGCCAACCATACCATGCTATTGCATGCAGGTCCGGAAATTGCGGTTGCTTCTACTAAGGCCTATACAGCTCAAATCGCAACCTTGGCTTTCTTGGCTAAAGCTGTTGGTGATGCCAATGCTTCTGAGAAAGCGACAGCCTTTGATTTGGTTCACGAGCTGTCCTTAGTTGCGCAGTCTATTGAGTCCACTTTGTCAGAAAAGGAGTTGATTGACAATAAGGTCCGTGGCCTTCTGGAAACAACTCGCAATGCTTTCTACATCGGCCGTGGTCAAGACTACTATGTGGCGATGGAAGCTAGCTTAAAACTCAAAGAAATTTCTTATATCCAGTGTGAAGGTTTTGCTGCTGGTGAGCTCAAACACGGTACAATCTCTCTGATTGAAGACGGAACACCAGTTTTGGCCCTGCTTTCTGATGAAGTCTTGGCTAGTCATACACGAGGCAATATTTCAGAAGTCGTAGCTCGGGGGGCCAAGGTGCTGACCATTGCTGAGGAGAATGTAGCCAAAGAGGGAGACGATATCGTGCTCAATCAGGTTCACCCATATCTGTCACCAATCTCTATGGTGGTACCGACACAGCTCATTGCTTACTTTGCGACCCTGCACCGTGGATTGGATGTGGATAAACCACGCAATCTGGCTAAGTCTGTCACTGTAGAATAAGCGCAGCAGGATTTGCCTATAAAAATTACCTATATCGTCTATAGAAAATATATATGGTACTTATCTAAAAAAGGTACAAAAAACAAGGTTATTCAGCTGAGGCTAAAAAACCTTGAAAAAGCTAGCTTAGTCTAGCTTTTTTATTTTGCTTTGATAAATATTTTTAATCAGGCTGATAGGGAAAATATATTTCCCAGGAGAAAGAGAGGATGGTAAGATATATTACAAATTCAAAGAAGGAGGAAGTAATGGCCAGCAAGAAAGAATTAGTGCTGAGAGCTTTTCGGGGTGAAGAAGTTGACCGAGTACCTGTTGGTTTTTGGTTTCACTTTGTAAGCCAAGAGGAAAAGATGCTGGGCCTGGACAATCCAGTGATTTTCAATAAAAGTATTGAGGGGCATGCTGCTTATGTTCGAGCTGCACGGCCAGACTTTGTCAAGATTATGAGCGATGGCTTCTTTAAGTATCCCAGCGAGCTTTATTCGGATCATATTGAGTCCATTCAGGACTTGGCAGCTATCAAGTCTATCGGTGAGCATCATCCTTGGATTGAGCAGCAGATTGAGATAGTTAAAGCTGTAAAGGCAAGCTATCCGGAGGACCTCGCTTCCTTCTACAATATTTTTGCGCCGGTCTCCTATCTCAAGCGCTGGTTCCGCAGGGAAGGGTCACGAGGAGATAGAGAAATAGCAGATTTTCTGGCAGACGATCCTGAGCTGACAGGACATGTTCTAGATGTCATTGCTGGCGATATTGCTATTTTGACTAGGCGGATTATTGAGGAAGCGGACATTGAGGGAATTTATCTCAGTACTCAGCAAGTCCAAGACGGCCGAGTAGATGCGGCCAGTTATCGTCTTTATATTGAGCCTAGTACGGTCAAGGTTCTGGATGCAGCCAATGCAGCTGGCGGTCAGAATATTCTCCACATTTGCGGCTTTGAAGGAGCCAGCAATGATTTGGAACTGTTCAAGGACTATCCGGCTCAAGTGTTTAACTGGGCAACTCATCATGAGGGTGTCAGCTTAGCGGAAGGGCGCAAGCTCTTTGGCGGTCAGACTGTCCTAGGCGGATTCGAAAATGGCAGAGCAGCTCTTCTAAATACGGGCAGTCGTGCAGAATTAGAGGCTGAAACCAAGCAATTGCTGGCTGAAACTGGCAGCCAGCGAGTGATTCTTGGGGCTGACTGCACAGTACCAGATGATTTTGAAATAGAAAGACTGGACTGGATTCGTCAGGCAGCTAGTCAGTTCTGACGGACTTGCCAAAGACCTAAAGAGCAATTTTCAACTCTTTCAAGGAGGAAGATAGATGAATCGGTATCAAAAAAAGCTTGCTGCTCTTGCTCTGATATTCTTGATGATAGGAACATTTCTGAGCATCGGTCAGATTTACGCTCATCAGTCTTCAGACAAAAAAGAAGATGATTTGCAGGTGCTCAAGAAATTACCAGAGCAGTTAACTGGCTTGCTGCAGCCCAATGATATCGCTGCCCTGCTCTTGTCAGATTAGAATTTTACTTAAAAAGATGAATTAGCCTAATTAAAAAGCTAAAAAACAACTTATTGGCTAGATAAGGATAATAAAAAAGGAGAGAAGATGACTTCAAAAAGAGAATTAGTACTGAAGGCTTTCAGAGGAGAGCCGGTTGACCGAGTGCCAGTTGGTTTCTGGCATCATTTTACAAGCGAGGAGGAGTGGCTGGCTGGTTTTGGGAATCAGGCTATTATTGAGAAAAATCTGGCTGGTCATCAAGCTTTTCTGTCAGAAGTAGAGCCAGACTTTATCAAGCTGATGAGTGATGGTTATTTTGCCTATCCTAACGAGCGCTTGAAAAAAGTCCAATCTATCAAGGAGTTGGCAGATATTGAGCCGCTAGGTGCTGACCACCCTTGGATTAGTGAGCAGGTGGAGCTCGTTCAGAAGATTAAGGCTAGCTTTACAGAGAACTTGGTCGCTATTTACAATATTTTTGCGCCAGTGACCTACTTCAAATGGTTGGTCGGCAAGGTTGCCGGAGGAGATGATATCATTGCAGATTTCCTAGCAGAGGATGCAGTGCTCACGAAGCGGGTTCTGGATGTGATTGCTAAAGATATTGCGGCTCTGACGGAGCGGATTATCAAGGAAGCTGGTGCGGATGGAATCTACCTCAGCGTTCAGAGCATCCAGGATGCACGGGTGTCGGCTGAAGACTATAAGGCTTTTATTGCTCCTAGTGAATTGGCGGTGCTGGAAGCAGCCAATGCGGCTGGCGGAGTGAATATCCTGCACATTTGCGGTTACGAAGGCGCGCGAAACGATGTTCATCTTTTTACTGATTATCCAGCTCAGGTCATCAACTGGGCAGTGGGGCCAGAAGGCATCAGCCTAGCGGAGGGCCGGAAATTGTTTGGCGGTCGGACTGTCCTGGGTGGTTTTGAAAATGGCAAGGATGGCCTGTTCTACACGGGCAGTCAAGCAACTATTCAAGACGAGACCAAGCGATTGATAGCAGAGGCTGGCAAGGAAGGTTTGATTATCGGGGCTGACTGTACTATTCCAAGCGATATTGAGGCAGAGCGGATTCAGTGGGTTCGCCAAGCAGCAAGTTTAGCATAAGAAGGAGACGAAAGAATGAGCAAGAAAAAATGGATTATTGTTGGAGCGGCAGTGATTGCTATTGTAGCAGCGACTTATTTGGGGCGGACCTTGACAGGTGCTTCATCTAGCAAGACGAGCAGCACTGCATCTGGCAGTGGCAAGGTCACGACTTTGAAAGTGGCACATACACAGAACTATGTTCCCTATGACTTTGTGGATGAAAAGGGAGAATCAGATGGCTATGAAGTTGCTGTTCTCAAGGCTATTGATGAGAAGTTGCCTGACTATCAGTTTGAATATACCGGTACTAGTGATGAGGATCTCTTAGTCGGTCTGGAATCTGGGAAATATGACATTGGAACCAAGGGAGCATGGTACACCGAAGAGCGTGCGAAGAAGTTCATCATTCCAAAAAGCCCAATCGGCGCTAGCATTATCGGTTTCACTATTCGCAAGGAAGACGCTGAAAAATACAAGACCATTGATGATTTTGCCAAGGAAAAGGGCAAGCTGGTACCGATCTCTCCGCAGAATGCTCAATGGGCTGTTATCGAAGAGTATAACCAAAAGCATAGCGGTGCTCCTATTGATTTGACTGCAGCAGAGTCCTTCAAGGTGGCTGATGCTTATGCTTGGGTTCTGGAAGGGCGCTACGATGCCTTCTTTGACATCAAGCTATCGTTTGAAAAAGCTGTGACGGACAAGGAAGGTTCTTACCATCAGTATGCGGATCAACTGACTTGGTTCCCTTACAAGGGGATTCCGACCTATCCCCTGCTTCATAAAAACGAAAAGAATGAAGAATTTGCCAAGGCATATGAGAAGGCAATTAAGGAACTGGAAAAAGACGGAACCCTGGCTAAACTATCTGAAAAGTATTTCGGAGAAGATGTCTTCTCTTATGTGGACAAGGACTAGTGGCTGCTGCCTGCTGATTATGGAAAATCAAAAGAATTGACTAGAAGCTGGCTGAATATAGAGCTGGTAGCTTCTAGGCTGACCTTGATGCTGTTTGAAGGAATTTTCAAAGAGAGAGCAAGGTTGCTCCAATCTGAAAGTGCCCGTCCAAGAGAAGCTTACTCTATCTAATCACTGTCGAAGGAGAAGAAAATTATGGTCTCGTATGACTTATCCCGTGTCTTTGGCCTGCTGCCTAGTCTGCTGCAGGCTCTGCCGACCACTTTATGGATTATGTTTGTGACAGCATTGATTGGGTCCTTTCTGGGTGGTCTGTTGGCTTGGGCTCAGATCACCGAGGAGCAGTCTTTCGCTGGCCTGGCTAGAGGATATATATTTATTCTTAGATGTACACCGCCTATTGTCTTGCTTTTCTTGGTTTTTTATGGCATTCCAGAGTTTTTAGAATGGTGGCTGGGGCTGGATATCAATAATTGGTCGCGGACTGTGTTTGTCATCATCACCATGATTCTTCTCTTTGCGGCTATGATTGCGGAAGTCTTCAAGGCAGCTTATCTTGCTGTTCCCAAGGGACAGACTGAGGCAGGTCTCAGTATTGGCTTGACACCGGAGCAGACTTTTTTGCGCATTGTCCTGCCACAGGCTTTTCGCATCGCCCTGCCCAATCTCACTACCGCCCTGCTTAACCTCATGCGGGATGCTGCGCTGGCTTATACGATTGGGGCAGTTGATGTCATGGGAGCAGGGCAAAATCTCATCAGCCGGAATCTGGGCAATTATTCCCTCGAAACCTATACAGCGGTGGCCTTGATTTACTGGGGGATTGCCCTAGTGGTTTCGCTGGCTTCCCAGCTTCTGGAAAAAAGTCTGACAGTCAAGGAGAGGTAAAGCATGGATTTGAATTATATTGTAAATACCTTTCTGGTAACGTTGAAAGGCATACCTGTAACCTTAATCATTATGGCGGTGGCTATTCTGCTCAGCTTTATTCCGGCTCTGCTTCTAGCTCTGGGACAGATTTATAAAGTTCGGGGTGTTCGGACTTTTTCGGTGGTTTATCTGGCCTTCATTCGGGCAACGCCTCCTATTTTGCTCATTCTCTTTTTCTATAGTCTTTTTCCTAGCTTACTGAATCAAATTTTCAAAAGTCTGGGTAGTCAGGTAGACGTCTTTAAGTTCAATCCGCTTTACTATGCTTTCATCATCTATAGCCTGATGACGACAGGGAGTTTGTCGGAAATACTGCGCTCTGCCATTTTGACAGTGGATAAAGGTCAGTTAGAAGCGGCGCAGGCGATTGGTTTAACGAATTTTCAAGCCTATCGGAGAATAGTTTTTCCTCAGGCATTGCGCTCTGCCCTGCCCAATCTGGCCAATCTGGTTATCAATCTAGTCAAGGGAACCTCGCTGGTATTTGTCATGACGGTCAAGGATATCACAGCCCTGGCTAAGATAGAAGCCTCCCATTCTTACCAGTATTCAGAGTCTTATTTGGTGATTTTTGTTATTTATCTCATTATTTGTGGCTTGATTCAGTGGATTTTTAGGGGTTTGGAAAAGCGCTACGATCTTGCTTAGGAAGGAAAGATTATGTTAGAAGTAAAACATATCTCCAAACGATTTGGAGAGCATCAGGTGCTGGCAGATGTCAGTCTCGAGGTCAATCAAGGCGATGTTGTGGTTATTTTGGGACCCTCAGGCTCTGGGAAAACAACATTTCTGCGCTGTCTGAATCACTTAGAAAAAGCGGATGGCGGTCAGCTGACTTTGTCTGATAAGGACTATGATTTGGCTAAACTCAGCAAAAAGGAGATTTTGGAAATCCGTAGAAAGACGGCCTTTGTCTTTCAGCATTATAATCTCTTTGCCAATAAAACAGCCCTTGAAAATATCTTAGAAGGCTTAGTGATCGCTCGTAAGATACCGAGGGAAGAAGCGCTTAAGATTGCGGAAGAGTCCTTGAAGCGCGTGGGACTCTTGGCCTACAAGGACTATTATCCTTCTCAGCTATCAGGCGGCCAGCAACAGCGGATTGGGATTGCGCGTGCCATTGCTGTCAAGCCAGACGTTATCCTGCTGGATGAACCAACTTCGGCTCTAGATCCGGAATTGGTTGGTGAAGTTCTCAGTGTCATGAAACAGCTGGCTCAGGAGGGAGTAACCATGGTCGTTGTGACCCACGAGATGAGCTTTGCCCGCGATGTGGCTAACCATGTCATCTTTATGGACGGCGGTCATATCGTCGAAGAAAATCCTCCTCAGGAATTCTTCAGCAGTCCAAAGGAAGAGCGGACCCAACAGTTTCTGTCCCGCATTCTATCGGATGCCAGCTATAGTGTAGAGTATATGATTTAAAATCTGGATTGTGTCCAGATTTTTATTTTTGATAGAACACTGTTATCCTTTAGCTTGATAATGGAGGGATGAGTAGATAGTAAAAAACTAGACCGAGATAAGCCTATCTCGGTCTAGTTTGTGTTTTATAAAAGTTGCTTACCAGAGGATTTCGCACTGGCTCCCGACAGCATTTTGGAAGGATTCGACTGGTGGCTGGTCGGTGATAATGCAATCCAGACTAGAATAGTTGGAAAGTTTGAAATAATGACTGGTGTTAAACTTAGAGTGGTCGGCCAATAGAATTGCCTTGTCACTATTAGCGATCATTTCGCGCTTGATATGTGCCTGATTGTGGTTGGCTTCGTAGGCGGCGTAGCGATCCAATCCGCGGCAGCTAAAGAAGAGTAAGTCTGCATGGAAATTGTTGATGAAGTTGGCAGCAAAATCGCCCAGCGCAGAATTGGTCCCGCAGCCAATATGTCCGCCTGATAAGAAGAGGGTGACATTTTCAAAGTTATTTAGCTGGCGGGCTGCTTCAATACCATTGGTTATGACACGTAGGTTCTGGAAAGGTGCCAAATGCGGAATGAGCATAGCTGCAGTCGTAGAGCTATCAATGAAGATAGATTGGTTATGAGTGATAAAAGTTGAGGCAATTTCAGCAATTTGCTGCTTGCTTTTTTCTTCTTCACGGGCGCGAGCAGAATACACATATTCTACGTTGTTGGCCGTAATCAGCATGACTTCACCATGAGAGCGGATGATTTTCCCCTCTTTTTCTAGCTCAATCAAGTCCCGTCGAAGCGTTGATGTAGAACAGTACAAAAGTTCTTCAAGTTGGGCGGTTGCAATAATCTTTCGCTTGCTGAGAATTTCTATAATTCGACTCATTCGTTCCAAAGAAACCATAGTGACCTCCACCGATGAACAAAGCTGAACATTTATGGTCACATTATAACACAATAAACGAAAAAAAATCAATATAGTAACCATTAGATTGAACGATTATGAACAGTTTTGGATATATTGTTATATAAAAGTTGGCTATTTATCAATTAAAGGTACAGGTGTTGAATGCGCTTATAAAAAATACTATGATGAATCCAGAAAGGAGTGAGATTATGGATCATCAAGAAGAAATAATCCGCGAACAAATATGTGATGTATGCCACAAGATGTGGCAACTAGGCTGGGTAGCCGCTAATGACGGCAATGTCTCAGTCCGTCTAGACCAAGATACCATTATTGCAACGCCAACAGGTATCAGTAAGAGCTTTATCACGCCTGAAAAACTCGTCAAGCTCAATCTAAAAGGGGAGATTATCGAGGCTCAGGACGGCTATCGTCCATCCAGTGAAATCAAGATGCACATTCGCTGCTATGAAGAACGGGAGGATGTGAATGCTGTTGTCCACGCGCATCCGCCAATTGCGACTGGCTTTGCACTGGCTCATATTCCGCTTGATACCTATTCCTTGATTGAGAGTGCCATTGTAGTAGGGGCAATTCCTATCACTCCCTTTGGCGTGCCATCTACCATGGAAGTGCCAGATGCCATCACCCCGTACTTACCAGAACATGATGTCATGTTACTTGAAAATCATGGTGCCTTGACTGTAGGAAGCGATGTGATTACAGCTTACTATAGGATGGAAACCTTGGAGCTGGTTGCTAAGACTACCTTCCATGGACGCATGTTGCTTTCCACTAAGGGAGTTGAGGAGGAAGAGATTTCTCGTCCAACCTTGGAACGCTTGTTTGCAATGCGGGCCAATTATAAAGTCACAGGCCGTCACCCTGGTTATCGTAAATATAATGGTGACGGAAGCATCAAAGAATAAGAAACATTGGAGGAAATGATTATGACTCAACATCCACGTATTGGAATTCGTCCAACCATTGACGGACGTCGCCAAGGTGTTCGGGAATCACTAGAAGTACAAACCATGAATATGGCTAAAAGTGTGGCTGACTTGATTAGCTCAACTTTGAAATATCCCGACGGTCAGCCTGTTGAATGTGTTATTTCGCCATCTACCATCGGTCGTGTCCCTGAGGCAGCCGCATCACATGAATTATTCAAAAAATCAAATGTCTGCGCGACTATCACAGTGACACCATGCTGGTGCTATGGTAGTGAAACCATGGATATGTCACCAGATATTCCGCATGCGATCTGGGGCTTCAATGGCACTGAACGGCCAGGAGCGGTTTATCTCGCTGCAGTACTGGCTTCACATGCACAAAAAGGTATTCCAGCTTTTGGTATTTATGGCAGAGATGTCCAGGAAGCTAGCGACACTGAAATTCCAGAAGATGTAAAAGAGAAAATTCTCCGTTATAGTCGGGCCGCTTTGGCAACAGGACTGATGCGTGACACAGCTTACTTGTCCATGGGCAGCGTCTCTATGGGAATCGGTGGCTCCATTGTCAATCCTGACTTCTTCCAAGAATACCTGGGTATGCGCAATGAATCAGTTGATATGACGGAGTTTACTCGTCGGATTGACCGAGGCATTTATGACCACGAAGAATTTGAACGGGCCATGGTTTGGGTCAAAGAGCACATCAAAGAGGGTGTGGATCGCAACCGTGAAGACTTGGTTCTTTCTCCAGAAGAAAAAGCAAAACAATGGGAATTTGTAGTCAAAATGTTCATGATTGGCCGAGATCTTATGCAAGGCAATTCTCGCTTGGCTGAGCTTGGCTTTGAGGAAGAAGCTGTTGGGCATCATGCCTTGGTTGCTGGCTTCCAAGGTCAGCGTCAATGGACCGACCACTTCCCGAACGGGGACTTCATGGAAACCTTCCTCAATACTCAGTTTGACTGGAACGGCATTCGTAAGCCATATGTCTTTGCGACAGAAAATGACTCGCTCAACGGTGTGTCTATGCTCTTTAACTATCTCTTGACAAATACACCGCAAATCTTCGCAGATGTCCGGACTTATTGGAGTCCAGAAGCGGTAGAACGTGTTACAGGGCATCAGTTAGAAGGTCAGGCAGCTGACGGCTTCCTGCACTTGATTAACTCTGGCTCTTGTACTCTGGATGGAACGGGGCAAGCCAGTCGAGACGGCAAGCCAGTCATCAAGCCATTCTGGGAATTGGAACAAAGCGAAGTAGATGCGATGCTTGAAAATACAGACTTCCCACCAGCCAATCGCGAATACTTCCGTGGGGGCGGTTTCTCTACTCGCTTCTTGACCAAGGGCGATATGCCTGTGACCATGGTACGTTTGAACATCCTTAAAGGTGTAGGTCCGGTCTTACAAATCGCTGAAGGTTATACTTTGGAATTGCCAGAGGAAGTGCATCATACCTTGGATAATCGAACAGATCCGGGCTGGCCAACCACTTGGTTTGCACCGCGTTTGACAGGAAAAGGCGCCTTCAAGTCTGTCTATGATGTTATGAACAACTGGGGAGCAAACCACGGTGCTATCACCTATGGCCATATCGGAGCGGATTTGATTACGTTGGCTTCCATGCTGCGTATCCCAGTCAATATGCACAATGTGCCAGAGGAAGACATCTTCCGTCCCAAGAACTGGTCACTGTTTGGCACAGAAGATTTGGAATCAGCCGACTACCGTGCTTGCCAATTATTAGGGCCAATTCATAAATAAAGATTTTGGGTGGGCGTGCCTCTTTCTGGGCACGCAGCCTACCCAATAGAAAGAGAGTAGCTTAGATGACCAAGACAATTATTCTAGCCTGTGTAGGTGGCTTAACAACCAGCATGTTGGTAGAGAGAATCAATGAAGTTATTCATCGTGACCAATTAGATTATTCCTTTTATTCCATTGGGATTACCGGCATGAATAACTTGAAGAATATTGATGTCTTATTGCTCAGCCCGCAATTAGCCTATTTAGAAGAAAAGGCTAAAGCAAGCCTGCAGGTGCCAGTCGCAGTCATTAGTGATGAAGATTTCGAGTTGATGAGAGGCGAAGAAGTGCTTCGTCAGGCTGAAGTATTGATGGACTAGGCCTATGGCAGGACAAGACAAAAGCTCAAGCCAAGAGCTGATGCGACTGATTGTCAAGAGTAGTAAAGTGACTGCGCAAGTCATGCAGAGTTTGGAGTTGGCTCAGTCAGGTCAGAAGGAGGAAGCAAATGCTGAGTTGGAACAAGCGAGAAAACTCAGCGTGGAGGCTCACAACTTACAGACCAGCCTTATCCAGTCTGAACTGAGTGGTCAAGCCAATCCTCCAAGTCTGCTGGCGGTCCATGCTCAGGACCATTTTATGAATAGCCATTTATTACTCGAATTGGCTTCCGTATTTCTCAATCAAATAGAAGAAATTGAAGATTTAAAAGCAAGAATTGCAAAACTGGAACAGGTAGGTGAGTAGCATGGATCATCCTGTCATATTAGAAATGAAGGGCATTGTTAAAAGTTTCGGTCCAGTCCGAGCCTTAAAAGGAGTCAATTTTGACTTGCGGGCTGGTGAAGTGCATGCTCTAATGGGTGAAAATGGGGCTGGTAAATCCACTTTGATGAAGGTCTTGACTGGTATCTATGGAGCAAATGAGGGTACCATTCATTACAATCAAGAAGAGGTGGTCTATTCCAAGCCCAAGGAAGCAATGGATGCTGGGATTGTTATCGTTCATCAAGAATTGAATATGATGAACCATCTAACAGTGGCTCAAAATATCTTTATTGGACGGGAAGAAGTTCAAGGCAGCTTCTTCATTAACGATGCATCCAGTGTTAAGAAAGCAAAAGAACTCTTTAGTCTCTTAAAACTAGACATCAACCCAACTGAAAAAGTAGGAAATCTGACAGTTGGGAAACAACAAATGGTCGAAATTGCCAAGGCCCTCTCAATGGATGCCAAGGTGATTGTCTTTGACGAACCGACTGCAGCTCTGACTGAATCGGAAATCAATGAGCTCTTTGTCATCATTGACGACCTGCGTGCAAAAGGTGTCGGTATTATCTACATTTCTCACCGGATGGATGAGATTGCCCGAATCACAGACCGCGTGACTGTTATGCGGGACGGTGAGTATGTAGGCACGGTCAATACCAAAGATACCACCAAAGATGAAATCATCTCGATGATGGTTGGACGGACGATTTATGAAGATCCTAAGGCTGCGTCAACAGTAGCAGAAGATGCTCCTGTGGTGCTAGAGGTGAAAAACCTCTGTGCAGGAACGGCCGTTAAAGATGTGAGTTTCAAACTCCATAAGGGCGAAATTCTAGGTTTCTCAGGATTGATGGGAGCCGGTCGGACAGAAGTTGCCCGTTTGCTGTTTGGTGCAGACAAAAAAGAAAGCGGTTCCATTGTTATAAATGGGAAAGAAGTAAGCATCAATTCTCCCCAAGATGCCATTCGGGAAGGGATTGGTTACTTATCTGAAGACCGCAAGCGCTTTGGCTGTATCGTGGACATGACCATTGCCAACAATACGGTTATAACCAATCTTGATAAGTATATCAAGGCTGGCTTGATTGATGATGGTGCTATTGTCAAGGCAAGTGATCAGTTTGTTCAATCTTTACATACCAAGACACCGTCATCCAAACAGCTGGTCCGCAATCTTTCGGGAGGGAACCAGCAGAAAGTAGTCATTGCCAAATGGCTGGAACAAAATAGTGATATTTTAATCTTTGATGAGCCGACACGAGGAATTGATGTCGGTGCCAAAAGTGAAATATACACACTGATGAATGATCTGGTTGCGCAAGGCAAATCCATTATCATGATTTCGTCAGAACTGACGGAAATCTTACGGATGAGCGATCGAATCGTAGTCATGTGTGAAGGTAGAAAAACGGGTGAGCTGGATATTAGCCAAGCAACACAAGAGAGAATCTTGGCGCTAGCGACTGACCGTTAAAAGTGAAAACAGAGGTGTTTACGTATGGAAGAGAAACAATCCTTATGGATGAAATTAGAAAAAACAGTTGGTTTACAAAAGCTGATTGCCTTGATTGCCTTGGTGGTAATCTTTGCCTTCTTTGCCATCTCCAGCGAATCATTTCGTTCGTTTGATACGGTAGTCAGTATCTTAGATGCGTCATATTACATTGGTTTCCTCGCCATTGGGGTCACATTTGTCATCATTACAGGTGGTATTGATCTCTCTATTGGTACGGTGATGATGTGCTCGGCTATTATCGGGGGCGTCCTTCATACCAAGATGGGCTGGCCGCTCTGGCTGTCTTTGCTGGCCATTCTAGTCATTGGAGGATTATTCGGCCTACTCAATGGAATCATGGTCGCAAAATTCGGTTTGCCGCCTTTTATTGCGACGCTGGGTACGATGATGATTTCCCGCGGTCTGAGCTCCATTGTCTCAAATGTCCAAAGTGTGACTTTCCCTCTTCGTGGAACAGGTGAAGGTTGGTACAAAGATTTATTCCGAACTCAGGATAATTTCCCGACAGGCTTGATCGTGCTGGTGCTTGTGGCTGTCCTTGCTGCGGTAGTATTGAACAAGACAAAAATTGGCCGCTATATCTTCGCGATTGGGTCCAATAAAGAAGCCACTCGTCTGTCTGGGGTCAATGTTGTCAAATGGGAAGGCATGGCCTATGTCATAGGCGGCCTGTCAGCAGGACTTGCTGCCGTTGCTTATGCGGCCACTTACTCTACGATTCTGCCAGGTACTGGTAACGGTATGGAGCTGGATGCGATTGCCGGTGTCGTAGTAGGGGGAACTTCTCTAGCTGGTGGTGTCGGATCTGTTATTGGTACCATTATCGGGGTCTTCATTATGTCAGTCCTGAAAATTGGTTTGCCATATATCGACCTACAACCCCACTATCAACTCTTTATTACTGGTTTCGTTGTTATCGTCGCTGTTTACTTTGATATTTTCATTCGCAAGAATAAGAAGAAATAAGTACAGCCCTTGCCATCATATATATGAGTGTATAAAATATAATAGGAGCTTTTATCATGAGAAAATCATTTAAATTTGCTACTGCGGCACTTCTGGCTGCTGCTGCGATTGGACTAGTTGCTTGCTCTTCTAAGAAAGACAGCAATAAAGCTACAGACAGCAAGGGTGGAGACTATCGGGTAGAAGTAATTGCCAAAGGCTTCCAACATGACTTCTGGAAAGCCGTTAATAAGGGTGCTGAACAAGCGGCAGATGAATTTGGCGCTAAGATTACTTTTGTCGGACCTCAAAATGAAACCGCTATCGCAGAACAATTGGAACAGTTAAATAATGCCATTAACAAAAATCCAGATGCGATTGCCTTAGCAGCACTTGACACAGAATCAGAGCTAGACGCTATTAAACAAGCCCAAGCCAAGAATATCCCGCTGATTGGTTTTGACTCAGGGGTTCCAGGTGCACCAGACGGAGCAATCAAAGCAACAGCATCTACTGACAACCATGCTGCCGGTGCCAATGCAGCAGAACACTTGTTCCCGATGCTAGAAAAGAAATTGGGTGACAAGCCGATTCGTATCGGGGTGGTTTCCCAAGAAGCAAACTCACTATCTATCACACAACGGACTTCCGGTTTCATTGATAAGATGGTTGAGTTGCTAGAAAAGAAAGGCATCAAGACTGCGGTTGTTGGTCACGATAAATTCAAAAACAATGTCTCTGAATCAGATGCCAAAGCGATTATTGAAGTTCGTGTACCAGCTCAAGTAGACGATGCGGCAGGTAAGACTGAAGCATCCACTGTGCTTGAAAAATCAGATACAGTCGCTATTTATGGGTCAAACGAATTTGCAGCCAAAGCCATCATCAATGCCAATGGCAGTTTCAAGGAATCTAAGCTCGGTGCAGACAAGATTTTGGCTGTCGGTTTTGACTCAGGTGCCTTGCAGCAAGATGCAATTCGCAACGGTCTCTTTGTAGGCTCTGTTACGCAAGACCCGATTCAAATCGGCTATCAATCTGTAAAATTAGCTATTGAAGCGGCTCAAGGGAAAGAAGTCAAAGATGTAGACACAGGATCAAAATGGTATGATGCCAAGAACATCGACTCTGATGAAATCAAACCATTGCTCTACCAATAATCAAAATTATTTGTAAAGATTGGTGTATTGGAGGAGATGAGAATGACATTGATGAAATTACTGGCCATTGACCTAGGTGCTAGTTCAGGTCGTGTCATGCAAGCAATTTACAATGGCCATAGTATCCAGCTATCAGAAGTTCATCGGTTCAAAAACGAGCCGATGAACGTGAATGACGGTCTTTATTGGAATATTTTGCATCTGTTTGGAGAAATCAAGATTGGGATCAAGAAAGCTTCAGCAGATGGGATTCCTATTCGATCCATATCCGTTGATACATGGGGTGTGGACTATGCCTACCTAGACCAAAACGGAGATCTACTCTACCAGCCGCACTGTTATCGTGACAATCGTATGGGCCAATACGAAGAAACATTTTATAAGAAAATCAGCAAAGAGACGCTTTTTGAGGAGACAGGCGTACAGCCTGCCTGCATTAACACCGTCCTGCAAATATTCGCTGATTTGCAGGAAAAGCCCCATTTGGCAAGAGTTGCAGAGCGCGTGCTCTTCATGCCGGATTTGATTAACTATCTTTTGTCAGGTGTTTTATCCAGCGAGTATACCATTGCCAGCAGCAGTGGTTTACTCAATATCAATTCTCAGACATGGTCTGACAGCGTTTTTGAGACGCTGGGGATTCCTAAAAAGTGGTTTGGTGAGGTGACACAGGGAGGAAAAGTCCTAAGAAGCCTGTCGCCACGGATTACCCAAGAGCTGAAAATTGAGCCATTTGATGTCATTGCAGGGGCTGGTCATGATACAGCGGCAGCTGTTCTGGCTATTCCTTATGCGAGTGAGCAGCCAACAGCCTTTATCTCTTGCGGCACTTGGTCTCTGGTCGGTCTAGAATCTCAGAATTCTGTAACCAGCCAGGAAGCTTTAGCGGCCAATCTGACCAATGAAGGCTGCTTTGACGGACGCTATCGGATTTTGAAGAATACGACAGGACTCTGGATTATCCAAGAACTGCAGCGGGACTGGCGCTTGCAAGGAGAGGAGATCAGCTTTGCTGAAATGGTGACACTGGCAAGAAACGTCACGAATAATCGCTCTTGGATTAACCCCAATGATGCTATTTTTGCAGCCCCAGGAGACATGGAGGCTAAGGTCAAGGAGCGTTGCCATATGACTAACCAGCCTGTCCCTCAAAGCAAAGGAGAGGTTGTCCGAGTGGTCTTGGAAAGTCTCGCTTTTGCCTACCGTCAAACCGTGGAGCAAATTGAGAGCCTGACCGGTCAGAAAATCGAGCAGATTCACATGGTCGGAGGCGGTATCCAAAATGAGCTGCTCTGTCAGCTGACAGCTGATGTAAGCCAGAAACCAGTCCTAACAGGGCCGATTGAAGCCAGCGCTTTGGGAAATATTTTGGCACAGCTTTTGACCTTGGGTGAGATTCAAGATCGGCAGACTGCCCAAAAGCTCATCAAGGATTCAGAAAAGACCAAGCAATACCAGCCTCAAGAGGATTCAGATTTGGCTCGGTCCTATCAAGAATTTCAAGCAAGAATGAAAGTAGGAAGCTAGATGTTAAAGCATATTCCAACTATTTTAAGTCCAGAGTTAGTCAAGTATCTGATGGAGATGGGGCACGGAGATGAAGTGGTCATTGCCGATGCAAACTTCCCTGCCCATCGGATTGGTCAGCGGGTTGTTCGCTGTGACGGTCACGGAGTTCCAGCGCTGCTAGATGCTATCTTGACTGTGCTGCCCTTGGATACCTATAGCGACTACCAAGCAGGTCTTATGCAGGTAGTGCCGGGAGATCCGACCGTACCAGTCATCTGGGATGACTACAAGGCTTTATTAGAAAAGCACTATCCAAGTACAGCCATTAAAGAATTTGAACGCTTTGCTTTCTATGAGCAGGCGGAAAAAGCTTATTTGGTCATCCAAACGGGCGAGGGAGCTCTGTACGGCAACATCATTTTGAAAAAAGGTGTCATTGCCAGCTAATGAAAAAAACAGGTAAGAGGTGGACAAGGTTGCTTCTGGAAAGGAATGCCCTTGTTCCTCATCCTTATCTGGGAATTTCTTTGCTTTTTTTATCAATCCTCTTGTTAAAAAAATCACAAAAAACTTGCAAAAAGCAAAATTTTGCAGTATCATTATATTAACAACATAAATCAGAAGGAGAAAATATATGTCTACATTTTACGTACCTGCTGTCAATCTTATTGGCAAGGGGGTTGTCAAGGAAGTTGGTCCTTATGTTAAGGAGCTGGGTTATAGCAAGGCCTTGCTGGTGACGGATAAGTTTATCGAAGGCAGCGATATCTTGCCACAAATCCTAGCACCACTAGATGCAGAAGGCATCAAGTATGTGGTCTTCAGCGATGTTGAGCCAAATCCGACTTGTAAGAACGTCATGGATGGTGTAGCTACTCTCAAGGAACACAACTGTGACTTCATCATCAGTGTCGGCGGAGGTTCACCACAGGATGCGGCTAGCTGTATTTCAGTTATTGCGACAAATGGTGGCAAACCACAAGACTACGAAGGTTTGCACAAGTCTGCTAAGAAAGGTCTGCCAGTGGTGGCTATCAATACTACAGCGGGAACTTCAGCTGAAATTACCATTAACTATGTCATCACAGATGAGGAACGCAAGGTTAAGATGGTTATGGTGGACAAGAATAGCTTGGCCCTGATTTCAGTCAATGACCCTGAACTCATGGTATCCAAACCAGCTGCCCTCACAGCAGCAACAGGTATGGATGCTTTGACTCACGCGGTCGAAGCTCTCGTCACACCAGGAGCCTACGGTGTAACCAAGAAATTATCTATTGGAGCTATTGAACTTATCAAGGAATACCTTCCTCGTGCGGTTGCCAATGGCCATGATATTGAAGCACGTGAAGGCATGGTGAATGCCATCTTCCTTGGAGGTATGTCTTTTAACAATGCTGGACTAGGTTATGTTCACTCTATGGCTCACCAGCTTGGGGCAGTTTACAATCTGCCGCACGGTGTCTGCTGTGCTATGCTTCTGCCAGTTGTAGAGCGTGAAAATGCTAAACGGGTTCCAGAAGCTTTCCGCAATGTTGCCAAAGCCCTTGGTCTGCAAATCGAAGGCAAGACTGACGAAGAATGCGCTAGTTATGCTATTTCTGAAATCGAAAAACTGTCTGAAACGGTTGGTATTCCGAAGAAACTCACTGAACTTGGTATCGAAGAAAAAGACTTTGACTTTGATTACCTATCTAAAAACGCTTTGATTGATGCTTGTGCGCCAGGCAATCCATTCATGCCGACTCTAGAAGAAACGATTGCTTTATATAGAAAACTCTTTTAAGAACGAAAAAATTCTGCTGAAAGAAATAAGGCTCTGCATGACTGCAGGGCTTTTTTTATAGGAAAGAAAAGGACCTAAACAACAATTTTGATTACAACCGTAAATTTATTTTAAAAAATTATGTAAAATCTATTGACAAATAAATTCTGTCATGATAAAATTACAACTGTAAACAAAAAAGTTTACGTAAATTTAATCAGAAGGTATGAATACAGCTGGAAGGCAATTATTTTTGGGAGGATTAGAAATTATGTAAAATTATTTTCGTCTGAAAGAGATTTGATTCACTCATAAAAGTAGAGACTGACTCAGTCTTGATTTTTGGAAATGAAATAAGTTATGTAAAATAATAGATAGGAAAAGATCTCCCAAATGAAAATTTATAGTAGATAAGGAAGAGATTTCTTATCTGAAACTTTGGTAAAAATAAAAATTATGTAAAGCAAAATATGAAAAAAGCGAGGCAATGCTATGAACAACAACTACAACAATTTTAACAATATGGACGACCTTTTCAATCAACTCATGGGGCGCATGGGCGGCTACAACAGTGAACACCGGCGCTACTTGATTAATGGTAGAGAGGTCACACCGGAAGAGTTTGCTCAGTACCGGGCTACTGGCAAGCTCCCCGGTCAAGGAGCAGGTGAGCAGACTGCTAAAACTGCTGCTCAAGGACCTAAGCAGGATGGTATCCTGGCTAAGCTAGGTCGTAATCTGACCCAAGAAGCACGTGAGGGTAAGCTGGATCCAGTCATTGGACGCAATAAGGAAATCCAAGAAACTGCTGAAATCCTTTCTCGTCGGACCAAGAACAATCCTGTATTGGTCGGAGATGCCGGAGTTGGTAAGACAGCTGTCGTAGAAGGATTGGCTCAGGCTATCGTCAATGGTGATGTGCCAGCGGCTATCAAGAACAAGGAAATTATTTCTGTTGATATTTCCGGTCTGGAAGCTGGTACCCAGTATCGTGGTAGCTTTGAAGAAAATATCCAAAACTTGGTCAATGAAGTCAAGGAAGCAGGCAACATTATCCTCTTCTTTGACGAAATCCACCAAATCCTAGGAGCAGGCTCTACTGGCGGAGACAGCGGGTCCAAGGGCTTGGCAGATATTCTCAAACCGGCGCTTTCTCGTGGTGAGCTGACCGTTATCGGGGCTACTACACAG
Organism: uncultured Streptococcus sp.; assembly: GCF_963456385.1. Taxonomy (GTDB): domain Bacteria; phylum Bacillota; class Bacilli; order Lactobacillales; family Streptococcaceae; genus Streptococcus. Next base: position 141,305 of record NZ_CAUOLF010000001.1, read on the forward strand.
GATGAGTACCGCAATACCATCCTTAAAAATGCAGCTTTGGCTCGCCGGTTCAATGAAGTCAAGGTCAATGCACCATCTGCCGAAGATACTTATCAGATCCTTCGAGGCATTCGGGATCTGTATGAAAAGCACCACAATGTTATCCTGCCGGATGAAGTGCTGAAAGCTGCTGTGGACTACTCTGTTCAGTATATTCCACAACGGAGCTTGCCAGACAAGGCAATTGACCTGGTTGATGTAACGGCAGCCCACTTGGCAGCCCAACATCCAGTAACTGATGTCCATGCGGTTGAACATGAGATCGCTGAGCAAAAAGACAAGCAGGGAGCCGCTGTTGAAAAAGAAGATTTCGAAGCAGCTCTGAATGCTAAGACTCGTATCGAAGAACTAGAAAAGAAAATTCAAAACCACACTGAGGATATGAAGGTGACTGCAACAGTCAACGATGTGGCAGAATCTGTTGAACGTATGACGGGTGTACCAGTATCTCAAATGGGGGCTAGTGATATTGAGCGTCTCAAGGGCATGAATGACCGTCTCAAAGCCAAGGTCATTGGTCAAGACAAGGCTGTAGAAGCTGTGGCTAGGGCTATCCGCCGTAATCGTGCAGGCTTTGACGAAGGGAACCGCCCAATTGGTAGCTTCCTCTTTGTTGGTCCGACAGGTGTTGGTAAGACTGAGCTTGCTAAGCAACTAGCTTTGGATATGTTTGGTACTAAAGAGGCCATCATTCGTCTGGATATGTCTGAATACTCTGATCGGACTGCTGTTTCCAAGCTAATTGGTACGACTGCGGGCTATGTCGGATATGATGATAACAACAACACCTTGACCGAGCGTGTTCGTCGAAATCCTTACTCTATCATTCTTTTGGATGAGATTGAAAAGGCTGATCCACAAGTGATTACCCTTCTCCTTCAAGTTCTGGATGACGGTCGTTTGACAGATGGTCAAGGGAATACTGTCAACTTCAAGAACACGGTCATCATTGCAACTTCTAATGCCGGATTCGGCTATGAAGCTGGCTTAGAAGAAGATGCAGAAAAACCTGATCTGATGGATCGACTCAAAGCTTACTTCCGTCCAGAATTCCTCAATCGTTTCAATGCAGTTATTGAGTTCTCTCATCTCAAGAAAGAAGATTTGATGGAGATTGTCAATCTCATGCTGATCGAAGTAAATCAAACTTTGAGCAAGAAAGAAATTGATCTGGCTGTATCTGATGCAGCTAAGGAATTCCTGCGCGACGCTGGTTATGACCAAGTCATGGGTGTACGTCCACTCCGCCGTGTCATTGAGCAGCAAATTCGTGACAAGGTTACGGATTTCCACTTGGATAATCTAGATGCTAAGCACTTGACGGCCGATTTGGAAGATGGTGTCTTAGTTATCCGGGAAAAAGGTGCTGCCGCATCTAAAGAAGACAAGCAGGCAGAATAAAGCTTACTAAGTCAATCAAGTTTTCAAAGACCTCCTTCTTAGATGAAGGCAGGTCTTTTTTATTAAGTAGGAATTCCAATTAAATCCCCTTTCTGGAAATAAATTAGCATTTATCCCAAAATCTCAACTTACTTCTCCTTAGCAAAACCTAAAAGAAATGATGCTATTAGGTATATAAAAAGAAAAACATTGAAATCTGATACTGAAGAAAAGCCGGGATTGCTTAGAAGGTATCGGTAAAATGAAACAAAATCTTGATATTGCTGAAACAGTCCATAACTACACTTGAACGCAATGTCATTATCTTTGTAATTCTCAGCACTCTATGTGGCTGGAACGGTTATGTTGTTGATAAAGTAACCGGCCAAGCTCATTACGAAAATATCGGAACTGAGATAGGAAGCGGCTTTTTAGGGATGCTGATTTGACTGGTAACTCCGTTAATCTGTATCATCTTTCTCCGAAGTTTTGGCGGAGACGGCTGTAAAGAGTCAGGGTTTTCCATTAATTTTAAAAATAATAAAAAATTATACCTAATGGCTCTTTAGTCTACCTTTTTGTTACGATAATAGTGATATTCTTGGGACTGATGACACAAGGCATCAGAGTGACAGATGTGAAGGTTGAGTTCACGGTCTATCTTGGAATCTTGCTCACACAGATAGGGACTCAATTCATAAAAAATATTTTTGAAGAATCCGTTTGGAGGGCATATCTTACCAATCAATTAATCAAATTAAAATTATCCGACTTAAAACTATATCTACTTATTGGCTTTATCTGGTGGATTTGGCATCTGCCTTACATTATGAAGTTTCTGTCTGAGAGAGAAATCCAAAATACCTTGCCGGTTGGAAGGTTTACATTCTTCCTTATCGGGATGATAACTGTTGCATGCTGGACGGTTATGTATACAGAGATTTTTAGAATTACTAAGTCAGTATGGCCGCTAGTAATTATGCACACTATGGAGGATGCGGTTATAAATCCTTTATTATTACTAGGATTTGTCTCGGTGGAAAAAAATCAGGCTTTCCTCTTCTCGCTTTCAGTGGGGATGATTCCGACTATTCTTTATTTAACAGTCGGCCTAGTGATACGAAAATGGAGAAAAAACAGGAGTATGGAAAGTCGAGCTAACAGAGTAACAAAAGACGATAATGTTAATTCTTTTTTCTACCTTAATAGAGGTAAAAGGCTATCAAAAGTCTGTAAAAATGGAAAAAGTTGACATTTCAATGAGTTATGTTCTAATTTTTTTGTACATTTTCAAGTTTTTATATATGTAAATGTCAGAAAAAAGTGTATAATGGATTAGTAAATTAAATTTTAGGAGAGGATTTAATTATGAAAAAGTTGGATATTACAACTATGCCTGACTATAGGAAAGTCGAGGCTGTTGTTCAGTTGTTAGTTAATGGAACCTTAACTAGTTATCGAATTGCGACGGATGCAAACATCAGCAAGATGAGTATCCTGACCTTAACTAAAGGAACCAGCAAAATTAAGAACATTACTTATCAAACTGCGATGGCCTTAATTAATTGGTATGAAGAAAACCATGAAAAATATGGCATCACTATTCATCAAAAGGCCGCAGGATAGTCTAAAACTATGATGTAGCTCAACCCTAACCCAGCTAACCATTTGGATAGCTGGGTTTTTCTATGCCTCTTAATGAGACAAGCCGTGGGCGCAGTCGAATTTAGAGGCATTGATGCAGACTGAGCGCAAGCGAAGTCTAGGTTCCGCTAAAACTTAATGGAACAAGTTTGAAGCTCAATTGAACTTAAGAGCAGCAATGCTCACTTTCTTATTTTTTTCTGTCCTTATGGGCAGATTTTTTTGACAGTCCAAGAGTGAACAGTCACCTGTGTAATTCTTGGTCTTTTTGTTATCGCTTTCAAGATTTATAATAAATCTATAAAAAAGATGAGATTATCCCTATCTTGCGATATAGGGATAATTTTCTTATAATAGATATGAGACAATTTTTATCGTTTCTACGACCATTGTTTATCCTGTTTTGATGTCAGAACAGATTTTAGTAAAAATAAGGAGAATCTAATGTCACAATTATCAGTTAATGCCATTCGCTTTTTAGGGATTGACGCGATTGAAAAGTCTAAGTCAGGTCACCCTGGCGTAGTCATGGGTGCTGCGCCGATGGCCTATGACTTGTTTACTAAACAACTTCGTATCAATCCAGAAGAGCCAAACTGGATTAACCGCGATCGCTTCGTCCTGTCTGCAGGACATGGTTCTATGCTGCTTTATGCCTTGCTTCATCTGTCTGGTTTTAAAGATGTCAGCATGGACGAAATCAAAAACTTCCGCCAATGGGGTTCTAAGACACCAGGTCACCCAGAGTTTGGCCACACAGCTGGTGTTGATGCTACTACTGGCCCACTGGGACAGGGGATTTCTACAGCTACTGGATTTGCTCAGGCAGAGCGTTTCTTGGCTGCTAAGTATAATCGTGAAGGCTATCCAATTTTTGACCACTATACTTATGTCATCTGTGGTGATGGTGATTTGATGGAGGGTGTTTCAGCTGAAGCTGCTTCTTATGCTGGCCTGCAAAAGCTGGACAAGCTGGTTGTTCTCTATGATTCAAATGATATCAACCTAGATGGAGAGACTAAGGATTCCTTTACAGAAGATGTTCGTGCCCGCTATGAAGCCTACGGTTGGCATACTGCCTTGGTAGAAGACGGAACAGACCTTGCAGCGATTGATGCAGCCATCAATGAAGCTAAGGCTTCCGGCAAACCATCTTTGATTGAAGTTAAGACGGTTATCGGTTACGGTTCTCCAAACAAGCAAGGAACGAATGCAGTGCACGGTGCGCCTCTGGGAGCAGAAGAAGCGGCAGCTACTCGTAAAGCCTTGGGTTGGGAGTATGCGCCATTTGAGATTCCTGAGGAAGTCTATGCAGACTACCGTACAAATGTAGCGGAGCGCGGTGCAGCAGCTTATGATGCATGGAAGCAGCTAGTAGAGGACTACAAGCAAGCCCATCCAGAATTGGCGGCTGAAGTAACAGCTATCATTGCTGGTCAGGATCCAGTAGAAATCAAACCAGAAGACTTCCCAGTACTTGAAAATGGCTTCTCTCAAGCGACCCGTAATTCCAGTCAGGATGCTCTCAATGCAGCAGCTAAGGTCCTTCCGACTTTCCTCGGCGGTTCTGCTGACTTGGCTCATTCCAATATGACCTATATCAAGGAAGATGGCCTGCAGGACGACGTCCACCGTCTCAACCGCAACATCCAATTTGGTGTGCGCGAGTTTGCTATGGGAACAATTCTTAACGGTATGGCGCTTCATGGTGGTCTTCGCGTTTACGGTGGTACCTTCTTCGTCTTCTCAGACTATGTCAAGGCAGCTGTCCGTTTGTCTGCCCTTCAAGGCTTACCAGTGACTTATGTTTTCACGCATGATTCTATTGCAGTTGGTGAAGACGGTCCAACTCACGAACCGATTGAGCATCTGGCTGGTCTGCGTGCTATTCCAAACCTGACTGTTTTCCGCCCAGCAGATGCGCGTGAAACTCAGGCAGCTTGGTACCTGGCCCTTAAGAGTCAATCCACTCCGACTGCTCTGGTCTTGACCCGTCAAAATCTGACAGTCGAAGAAGGCACAAACTTTGACAAGGTAGCTAAAGGTGCTTATGTGGTTTACGAAACAGGAGCAGATTTCGATACCATCTTGCTGGCTTCTGGTTCTGAAGTTAATTTGGCAGTTGCAGCTGCTAAAGCACTTGCAGCAGATGGCGCTAAAATCCGCGTTGTCAGCGTGCCATCAACAGAGCTTTTTGATGCTCAAGATGCAGCCTACAAAGAAGAAATTCTGCCAAATGCAGTTCGTCGCCGCGTAGCGATCGAGATGGCAGCCAGCCAGCCTTGGTACAAGTATGTCGGTCTGGACGGTGCAGTTATCGGAATCGACCAGTTCGGTGCATCTGCTCCAGCAGGCAAGGTTCTGGAAGAATATGGCTTTACAGTTGAGCATGTAGCAGAAGTTGTTAAAAATCTTAAATAAAAAGACATAAAATCAGGGTGTTGCTCATCCTGATTTTTGCTTTTTAAAAAATGTGGTTAGGCCAGTCATGCTTCATCCGACTTGAGACGGACTTTACTTGAAAAGTCAGAATCGTCTTGTAAAAATAAGGGAAATCTGCTATAGTAGTTCATATATGACATTCGAAGGAGAAAATATATGAATCCAACTATGCTTATTGTATTTGCGGTTGTACTGGTAGGGATGACCTATTTCCAAATGCGTACTCAAAAGAAACAGGCTCAGCAGCGTATGGAAAGTCTTAACAAGCTGCAAAAGGGTTATGAAGTCATTACCATCGGCGGTTTATACGGAACAGTAGATGAAGTGGACACAGACAAGAAAACAGTTGTTCTGGATGTGGACGGTGTTTACCTGACCTTTGAACTGACAGCTATTAAAACTGTACTGCCATTGACTGAGGGCACTCCTGCTGTTGCTGGCGGTGAAGGAAGCGTTGACCTTCCCGAGGAAGAATCAGCGATTGAAGAGTAAAGAAATAAACAGCTTGCGGGCTGTTTTTTTGTTTTGACTCATACGTTTAGGAGGTGTTTGATTGCAACCTTATCTGCCTCGCAGTTTGGACAGGCTGGTTGAGTTTGGATTCTCTGGTTGACATTCTGTCTTTATTTTATGCTCTCAGGCTTGAAAAAGCGGATGAATTGCCCACATTCCAAGGATTTATGATATAATGAACTGATAAAACTTTAAATAGGATAAAAAATATGTTTAGTTTTAAGAAAAAAGAAAAGCTGAACGCACCGCTGAATGTTCCCAAACACATTGCTGTCATTATGGACGGCAACGGCCGCTGGGCCAAAAAAAGGATGCAGCCGCGCGTGTTCGGTCATAAGGCTGGCATGGAAACCTTGCAAAGGGTGACGATTGCTGCCAAGGAAATGGGTGTTCAGGTCTTGACTGTCTATGCCTTTTCAACGGAAAATTGGTCTCGGCCGGAAAAGGAAGTTTCTTTTATTATGAATCTGCCGGTTGAATTTTACGACCGCTATGTGCCGGAGCTGCACAAGAACAATGTTAAGATTCAGATGATTGGTGATACGGCTAAGCTTCCTAAGGCGACATTTGAAGCTTTAGAAAAGGCTGAAAGCCTGACCAAGCTCAATACAGGTTTGATTCTCAATTTTGCCCTAAACTACGGTGGTCGATATGAGATCAATCAGGCTGTTAAAGAGATTGCTCAGGATGTTCTGGATGCCAAACTCAGTCCTGGCGACATTACTGAGGAAGTCATTGGCAACTACCTCTATACCAGCAATTTGCCTAAGATGCTGCGCGATCCGGATCTGGTGATTCGGACCAGTGGAGAGCTGCGTCTCAGCAATTTTCTGCCTTGGCAGTCAGCCTACAGTGAGCTGTATTTTACGGATGTTCTCTGGCCTGACTTTGATGAGAAGGCTTTGAAGGCTGCAATTGCAGAATACAGCCGTCGGAATCGACGTTTTGGCGGTGTTTAAGGGAGAAAGTAAAAAAGTATGAGTAAAAATTTACAAAAACGTCTAATCTTTGGAGGAATCGCTCTTGCTATTTTTATTCCTCTGGTATTGACAGGAGGCGTCATCTTTCAGATTTTTGTGGGCCTGCTGGCCATGCTGGCGGTGCATGAATTTCTCCAAATGAAAGGTCTGCCGACAGCGACCATCGAGGGTGTCTTGGCCATGCTGGCAGCCTTTGTCCTGACCCTACCTCTGGAGAACTATTTGAAGTTTCTGCCAGTGGATGGCAATGTCGTGGCCTATGGCTTGGTCGTCTTCCTTCTGTTGATCTCGACTGTTCTAGGATCCAGCTATACCTTTGAAGATGCGGCTTATCCGATTGCAGCGAGTTTTTATGTCGGTCTTGGCTTTAATGCCTTGATTGATGCCCGCTTGATGAATATTGACAAGGTCCTGCTAGCTCTCTTTATCGTCTGGGCTACTGACAGTGGAGCTTATCTGGTCGGGGTGCGTTTCGGTAAAAGAAAGCTGGCGCCGAGAGTTTCTCCTAATAAGACGATTGAAGGCAGCCTAGGCGGCGTTCTATCAGCCGTTCTAGTGACTGGAATCTTTATGTTGGTTCGACCGCAAGTGTACGCTCCTTATAATGCCCTTGTCTTTTTGATTCTGGCAGTGCTCTTTAGTATTGCCGGCCAGTTGGGTGATTTGGTCGAAAGCTCAGTCAAGCGTCATTTCGGGGTCAAGGATTCAGGAAAATTCATTCCTGGCCACGGTGGTGTCTTGGATCGTTTTGATAGCCTTCTCTTCGTCTTTCCGCTCATGCATTTCTTCGGCTTGTTCTAAGACAGTCGTGCATGGCTGAAAGCAAGGGATGGCAAGCTTGTCAAAAGAAAACGATTTGAGATAAAACTGGGATTTGGAGCTCAAAATTTTGAATTGAGCTTCTAACCTATTTTCAAGAGTGTCAGCTATGCAGGGGCGGGAAGCTCGGTATTTGGCCGTTTTCTGCTCCTTCTTTGATTTAAAAGCAAAAACAAGATTTCTAGGAAAGGTAAAATATAGAAGTCCATGCAGTTTATAACCTTTATTATTATTTTTGGGATCATTGTGGTGGTCCATGAGTTCGGACACTTCTACTTTGCGAAGAAGTCCGGCATTTTGGTCAGAGAGTTCGCCATCGGTATGGGACCCAAGATTTTCTCCCATATTGGCAAGGACGGGACGGCCTATACGATTCGGATTTTACCCTTGGGGGGCTATGTGCGCATGGCCGGCTGGGGGGAAGACTCCACTGACATTAAGGTGGGGACACCGGCTAGTCTGACCTTGGATGCAGAGGGCAAGGTGGTTCGTATCAATCTCTCTGGCAAAAAGGTTGACCAGACAGCTCTGCCCATAAATGTGACTGGCTTTGACTTTGAGAAAAAGCTGGAAATCACTGGTCTAGTCCTTGACGAGCTCAAGACTTATGCAGTAGATCATGATGCAACGATTGTTGAAGAAGACGGCACTGAGGTGCGGATTGCACCGCTGGATGTTCAGTATCAGAATGCTAGTATCTGGGGACGTCTTATCACCAACTTTGCTGGGCCTATGAATAACTTCATCCTGAGTGTCCTGGTATTTATGCTGCTGGCCTTTGTTCAGGGCGGCGTTCGCGATGAAAACAGCAATCATTTCCAAGTTATGGATGGCAGTGCTATAGCAGCTGCTGGGGTTCAAAATAACGACCAAATCCTTAAGATTAATAACTATAAGATTAGCAACTGGGCGGATCTAACCAGTGCTCTGGCCAAAATCACTGCCAAGAGCAAGGAAGCGCCGACCTTGTCTGTTACCTACAAACACGGCAGCGAAACGAAAGAAATTACCGTACAGCCTAAAAAAGACGGCAATCGCTATCTGCTAGGGGTATCTCCAACGGTCAAGACAGGCTTCTGGGACAAGGTCATTGGCGGATTTACTGCAGCTTGGTCTACCACAGTTCGCATTTTGTCAGCTCTGAAAGATATCATCTTCAACTTCAATATCAACAAGCTGGGCGGTCCGGTCGCTATTTACAATTTCAGTAGCCAGGCAGCCGAGCAAGGTTTGCCAGCAGTCCTTAGCCTTTTGGCCATGCTGTCGCTCAATATCGGTATTTTCAACCTGATTCCCATTCCAGCCTTGGACGGCGGAAAAATCGTCCTCAATATTCTGGAGGCTATCCGCAGAAAACCTCTGAAAAGAGAAACTGAGACCTATATCACTCTGTCTGGAGTGGCTATTATGGTCATCCTAATGATTGCCGTTACCTGGAACGATATTATGAAATTATTCTTCTAAGAGCCCGAAGCTCATAGAGCCATGAAAAAGAAATTATTCAACGAAAGTCAAGGAGTTTTGTTTTTATGAAACAAAGTAAAATGTTAATTCCAACCCTGCGTGAGATGCCTAGTGATGCTCAAGTTATCAGTCACGCTCTTATGCTGCGGGCTGGCTATGTCCGTCAGGTTTCAGCCGGAGTTTATTCTTATCTGCCGCTGGCTAATCGCGTGATTGAAAAAGCAAAAAAAATCATGCGAGAAGAGTTTGACAAGATTGGTGCAGTAGAGATGCTGGCGCCAGCCCTGCTCAGTGCAGACCTCTGGCGCGAGTCTGGCCGTTATGAGACCTACGGTGAAGACCTCTACAAGCTGAAAAATCGCGAGAAATCCGACTTTATCTTGGGGCCAACCCATGAGGAAACCTTTACGGCTATCGTCCGTGATTCGGTTAAATCCTATAAACAGCTGCCGCTCAATCTCTATCAGATTCAGCCTAAATACCGCGATGAAAAGCGTCCTCGTAACGGGCTCTTGCGGACACGTGAGTTTATCATGAAAGATGCCTACAGTTTCCACGCTAACTATGACAGCTTGGATGTAGCTTATGATGAATACAAGTCTGCCTATGAGAAAATCTTTACCCGTAGCGAGCTGGATTTCAAAGCCATTATTGGTGATGGTGGTGCTATGGGGGGCAAGGACAGCCAAGAATTCATGGCCATTACGCCGGACCGGACAGATTTGAACCGCTGGGTGGTCTTGGACAAGTCTGTAGCCAGCTTTGATGACATTCCTGAGGATGTTCAGGAAGCTATTCGGACAGAATTGACCAGCTGGATGGTATCTGGTGAGGATACCATCGCTTACTCCAGTGAGTCCAGCTATGCTGCCAACCTTGAAATGGCGACGGATGAATACAAGCCTGCAGGACGTGTCGTGACTGAGGAAGAAGTTGCCCGCGTTTCCACGCCTGACTGCAAGACAATTGACGAAGTTGCTGCCTTCCTTGGACTGGATGAAAGCCAGACAATTAAGACCTTGGTTTACATGGCTGACGAGTCTCCTGTCGTAGCACTTCTGGTCGGCAATGACCAGCTTAATGAAGTCAAGCTGAAAAATCATTTGGCAGCGGATTTCTTTGACGTAGCTAGTGAAGATGAAGTCCGTCAGCTCCTAGGAGCAGGATTTGGCTCACTAGGGCCAGTCAATCTGCCAGAAGGCGTGAGAATCATCGCTGACCGCAAGGTGCAAGACCTGGCTAACGCTGTAGTGGGTGCTAACGAAGATGGTTATCACTTGACTGGTGTCAATCCAGGCCGTGATTTTACCGCTGAATATGTAGATATCCGTGAGGTTCGTGAAGGTGAAATTTCACCGGACGGCCAAGGTGTCCTTAAGTTTGCTCGTGGGATTGAGATTGGGCACATCTTCAAGCTGGGAACTCGTTATTCTGACAGCATGAACGCCAATGTCTTGGACGAAAATGGCCGAGCAGTACCGATGATTATGGGTTGTTACGGTATCGGCGTCAGCCGTCTCCTGTCTGCTGTTATGGAGCAGCATGCCCGTCTCTTTGTCAATAAAACTCCTAAGGGTGAATTCCGCTATGCTTGGGGCATCAACTTCCCGAAAGAGCTGGCCCCATTTGATGTGCACCTGATTCCGGTCAATGTCAAGGACGAGGAAGCCGTGGCGCTAACTGACCAAATCGAGGCTAACTTGCTAAGAGCTGGTTATGAGGTCTTGGTGGATGATCGCAACGAGCGCGCTGGTGTCAAGTTCAGTGACAGCGATTTGATTGGTCTCCCAATCCGTGTGACAGTTGGTAAGAAAGCTGCAGAAGGCATTGTCGAAGTCAAGATTAAGGCTACTGGCGATACCATTGAAGTCCACGCTGATAATTTGCTAGAAACCTTGTCTATTTTGACAAAATAAAACAAACTGCCAGTTTTATCTGGCAGTTTTCTTTTGCTTATTGGTCTTGAAAATGCTATAGTAGGAAAAAATAGATTGGAGGACCGAATGATGGGATTATTCAGCGGTTTATTAGGCAATGCCTCTCAGAAAGATATTGAAAAAACAGAAAGACAATTGGAGGATATTCTGACAACAACAGAGAATGTGGAACTGGCTTTTAGCCTCATTCGCGACTTGATTGTCTTTACAGATAAGCGTTTAATCTTGGTCGACAAGCAGGGAATGACTGGCAAAAAGACTTCTTATAAGTCCTTTCCTTATCGCTCTATCAGTCGCTTCTCAGTGGAAACAGCCGGGCATTTCGACCTAGATGCCGAGCTGAAAATCTGGGTTTCCAGCGCTCAAGAGCCAGCAGAAGTCCTGCAATTTACCAGTGACCGCAGCGTCATCGCTATCCAAAAGGCCTTGGCAGAAGCGGTCTTGAGATAGCGTATTGTCTTCTTGGTTCTTTAAGATAGACAGAAAAGCCTTCTGAGTATTAACTGTAAAGTTAAATCACTCAGAAAGCTTTTTTATTCTTCTTTGAGTCCTTGCCCCTTCAAATAATCAAAGACAACATCTGGTTTATCTTGAAGTTTCCTGAAGAAAGTCTGACTACTTTCAGAGTCACTTGCTGACTGAATCAGTTGTTCTTGATCTATTTTGCTGAGGTCAAAGTCAAAAATGGCTATAGCATTTTTCTTGTCTTCAGAAATTTTAAGATGAATTTTAAGTCCTTTTAGCTTTTCTTGATTTTCAATCATGGGACTTTTCTTAAGATCTTCACTATAGGATTTCTTTAATTCTTCAACACTCATTTTTTGATTTTCTTCAGGGATAGCCTGGCTGGAAATGAGCTGGAAAGATAGGATCTTGTCTTTAGTATAGAAAAGTTTGACTGAATTAGTATAATACTCATCGATTTTTTTAGAAAAAGTTTTCGTCTGTGTCTTTTCTTCTTTGGTTTTACTTTGGCTCTGACTTTGCTTGGGTGTATTTTCTTGTTTATGCTGACTGGTTGTGCTACAAGCAGTTAGAGTCAGTAGACAGATGCTAGCTAGTAAGATTTTCTTCACAGTTAAGACTCCTTTAGGTAAATATTTTTTCTATTATATCATAACTTAGGACCAAGAAAAAAGTCTTGATAATTATATGGGGAGCTGAGCATTGCTCTGTCCTTTTTCTATCGAAAAAAGTGCTGATTTATGGTAAAATAGGGTCACTACTGTACGAGGAAATATCATGTCAAACAAGTTTGAAATTTTAATGCATCAGCTGGATATGCCACTGGAAATGAGAAATTCAGAGGCCTTTTTGAATGCAGAAATTGAGAAGGTTCTGGTCCACAAGGTCAGTCGGGTCTGGGAGTTTCATTTTTCTTTTGCGAATATTCTGCCCATTGAGATTTTTCGGGAATTGCAGAAGCGCTTAGCTCAAGAGTTTTCTAAGACGGGTAATCAAGCTATTTTTGAAATTCACTGTCAGGCTCCTCAGGTGTCGGATGAGCTCTTACAGGCTTATTACCAGCTGGCCTTTGAGGAAGGTCCATGTGCCAGTCATGGCTTTAAAAGCCTGTATCAGGATTTGCGGGTTCATTTGGATGGGGACAAGCTGCTGATTGAGGGGGCTTCGACCATTGATACGGAGCATTTTCGCAAGAATCACCTGCCCAATCTCAGCCAGCAGCTAGTCAAGTACGGCTTTCCTCAGCTGACCTGTCAGGTTCAGCACAGCGATGAGCTGACCCAGCAGCAAGCGGAGAATTTCCAGGCTGAGAATGACAAGATTGTTCAGGCGGCCAATGAAGAAGCGCTCAAAGCCATGGAATCCCTGCAGCAGATGGCACCACCGCCAGAGGAAAAGCCAGCCTATGACTTCCAAGCTCGTAAGGCTGCGGCTAAACCAAAGCTGGACAAGGCAGAGATTACCCCGATGATTGAAGTTCAGACTGAGGAAAACCGTCTGGTCTTCGAGGGAATGGTCTTTGATCTGGAGCAGAAAGTTACTCGGACCGGTCGAGTCCTGCTCAATTTCAAAATGACAGATTACACTTCCAGCTTTTCCTTGCAGAAATGGATGAAAAACGAAGAAGAAGCCAAGAAGTTTGACATGATTAAGAAAGGTGCCTGGCTGCGCGTGCGCGGAAATGTGGAGATGAACAATTTCACCCGCGACCTGACCATGAATGTGCAGGATGTGCAGGCCGTCACCCACTATGAGCGCAAGGATCTGATGCCTGAGGGGCAGAAGCGGGTTGAATTTCACGCCCATACCAATATGTCTACGATGGATGCCCTGCCTGAGGTCGAGGAAATCGTTGCAACGGCCGCCAAGTGGGGCCACAAGGCTGTCGCCATTACCGACCATGGCAATGTGCAGAGCTTTCCCCATGGCTACAAGGCTGCCAAGAAAGCTGGTATCCAGCTGATTTACGGTATGGAGGCCAATATTGTCGAAGACCGGGTACCCATCGTCTACAATGAAGTGGACATGGAGCTGAGCGATGCAACTTACGTTGTCTTTGACGTTGAAACGACGGGGCTTTCAGCAGTTTACAATGACTTGATTCAAGTCGCTGCCAGCAAGATGCACAAGGGCAATATCATCGCAGAGTTTGATGAGTTTATCAATCCTGGGCATCCTCTTTCGGCCTTTACAACGGATCTGACCGGGATTACAGATGAGCATGTCCGCAATGCCAAACCGCTAGAGCAGGTGCTGAAAGAATTTCAGGAATTTTGCAAGGACAGTGTCCTTGTTGCCCATAATGCTACCTTTGACGTGGGCTTTATGAATGTCAATTATGAGCGGCATGGCCTGCCGAAAATTACCCAGCCAGTTATTGACACGCTGGAATTTGCCCGCAATCTCTATCCAGAGTACAAGCGTCATGGTCTGGGGCCTTTGACCAAGCGTTTCCAGATTGCTCTGGAGCACCACCACATGGCCAACTATGACGCGGAAGCGACGGGCCGTCTCCTCTTTATCTTTATCAAGGATGTGGCTGAAAAGCATGGTGTGACCAATCTCAAGGATCTCAATACGGATCTGGTCGATGAGAACTCCTACAAGAAGGCGCGGGTCAAGCATGCGACTATTTATGTGAAAAATCAGACGGGACTAAAGAATATTTTCAAGTTAGTCAGTCTGTCCAATACCAAGTATTTTGAAGGTGTCCCTCGGATTCCACGAACCGTGCTGGATGCCCATCGTGAAGGCCTGATTCTGGGTTCAGCCTGCTCAGAAGGCGAAGTCTATGACGCCGTTGTCTCTCAGGGGGTGGACGCGGCTGTCGAAGTAGCAAAGTATTATGACTTTATCGAGGTCATGCCACCGGCTATCTATGAGCCGCTGATTGCCAAGGAGCAAATCAAGGATCAGGAAGAACTGCAGACCATTATTCGCAATCTGATTGAGGTCGGCGATCGCTTGGGCAAGCCTGTCCTTGCGACAGGGAACGTCCACTATATCGAGCCGGAAGAAGAGATTTACCGTGAGATTATCGTCCGGAGTCTTGGTCAGGGAGCCATGATTAACCGGACCATTGGCCATGGTGAAAATGCTCAGCCTGCGCCGCTTCCTAAGGCTCACTTCCGGACCACTAATGAGATGCTGGACGAATTTGCCTTTCTAGGCGAGGATTTGGCTAAGAAGCTAGTCATCACCAATCCGAATCAGCTGGCGGAGACCTTTGAGCCGGTCGAGGTGGTCAAGGGCGACCTCTATACGCCTTTCATTGACAAGGCTGAGGAGACAGTTGCCGAGCTGACCTATCAAAAAGCCTTTGAGATTTATGGCAATCCGCTGCCAGATATCGTGGACTTGCGAATTGAAAAAGAGTTGACCTCCATCTTGGGGAATGGCTTTGCTGTGATTTATCTGGCTTCGCAGATGTTGGTGCAACGCTCAAATGACCGAGGTTATCTGGTAGGTTCGCGGGGGTCTGTCGGCTCCAGCTTTGTCGCGACTATGATTGGGATTACCGAGGTTAATCCCTTGTCACCCCACTATGTCTGTGGCAAATGTCAATACAGCGAGTTCATCACGGACGGCTCCTATGGTTCTGGCTTTGATATGCCGGATAAGGACTGTCCAGAGTGTGGTCACAAGCTGAGCAAGAACGGTCAGGATATTCCATTTGAGACCTTCCTTGGATTTGACGGGGACAAGGTACCCGATATTGACTTGAACTTCTCCGGAGAGGATCAGCCGAGCGCCCATTTGGACGTGCGGGATATCTTTGGTGCGGAGTATGCCTTTCGGGCTGGAACCGTTGGTACCGTTGCGGCTAAGACGGCCTATGGATTTGTCAAGGGCTATGAGCGCGACTACGGGAAGTTCTACCGAGACGCCGAAGTTGAGCGTCTGGCGCAGGGAGCGGCCGGAGTCAAGCGGACAACTGGACAACACCCGGGCGGAATCGTTGTTATCCCTAACTACATGGATGTTTATGACTTTACACCGGTCCAATATCCAGCTGACGATGTGACGGCCGAGTGGCAGACCACCCACTTTAACTTCCACGATATCGATGAAAATGTACTCAAGCTAGACGTTCTGGGACACGATGATCCGACTATGATTCGGAAGCTTCAGGACTTGTCTGGCATTGATCCAAATGACATTCCTATGGATGATGCTGGCGTCATGGCCCTCTTTTCTGGGACAGACATTCTGGGTGTAACTCAGGAGCAAATCGGCACGCCGACTGGTATGCTGGGGATTCCGGAGTTTGGGACCAACTTTGTACGGGGTATGGTTGATGAGACCCATCCGACGACATTTGCCGAGCTCTTACAGCTATCTGGTCTCTCTCATGGTACGGATGTTTGGCTGGGTAATGCTCAGGACTTGATCAAGCAAGGGATTGCTGACTTGTCCACCGTTATCGGCTGTCGGGACGACATCATGGTTTACCTCATGCACAAGGGCTTGGATCCGAAGATGGCCTTTACAATCATGGAGCGCGTGCGGAAGGGCCTTTGGCTGAAGATTTCTGAAGAAGAGCGCAACGGCTATATCGCAGCCATGAAGGAAAACAATGTGCCAGAGTGGTACATCGAGTCCTGTGGAAAAATCAAGTACATGTTCCCCAAGGCCCATGCGGCAGCCTACGTTATGATGGCCCTGCGGGTGGCCTACTTCAAGGTGCATCATCCGATATATTACTACTGTGCTTATTTCTCCATCCGGGCTAAGGCCTTTGATATCAAGACTATGAGTGGCGGACTTGATGTCGTCAAACGCCGGATGAACGAAATCGCTGAAAAGCGCAAGAACAACGAAGCCTCCAATGTAGAAATTGACCTTTATACGACTCTGGAAATCGTCAATGAAATGCTGGAGCGGGGCTTCAAATTTGGAAAGCTGGATCTCTACAAGAGCCATGCGACCGAGTTTCTCATCGAAGGAGATACCCTTATCCCACCATTCTCTGCTATGGACGGTCTGGGTGACAACGTTGCCCGCCAAGTGGTCAGAGCACGGGAAGAAGGTGAATTCCTCTCTAAGACGGAACTCCGCAAACGTGGCGGTCTCTCTAGCACCCTAGTCGAAAAAATGGACGACATGGGCATCCTAGGTAATATGCCAGAGGATAACCAGTTGAGTTTGTTTGATGAGTTTTTCTAAAATATAGAAAGAGGTTTTTATGAAATTGACCATTTCCGCTCAGGATAAGCCAGCGCAAAAAGTGTTTGATTACCAGCTGGATCTTGATTCAGATACGATTTTGAAAATGACCGTCTTGATTTGCGGTACGGTGGTGGCGGTTAGCTTGCTGTCCCTGTTAAAAGAAAAATAAAAAAAGAAAAGGAGAAGCAGAATGGTTCTGCCAAATTTTAAAGAAAACTTAGAAAAATACGCTAAATTATTGGTTGCCAATGGTATCAATGTGCAGCCGGGTCACACGGTGGCGCTCAATATTGATGTGGAGCAGCGTGAACTGGCTCACTTGATTGTCAAGGAAGCCTATGCTCTGGGGGCTCACGAGGTCATCGTCCAGTGGGCGGATGATTTGACTACGCGGGAGAAATTCCTCCATGCACCAATGGAGCGCTTGGACAATGTTCCAGACTATAAGGTGGCTGAGATGAACTATCTCCTCGAAAAGAAAGCTAGCCGCTTGGGCGTTCGTTCATCTGATCCGGGGGCTTTGAACGGCGTGGATGCTGAGAAATTATCAGCTTCTGCTAAGGCTATGGGGATAGCCATGAAGCCGATGCGGATTGCAACCCAATCCAATAAAGTCAGCTGGACAGTCGCTGCAGCAGCCGGTACAGAGTGGGCTAAGAAGGTCTTTCCAAACGCAGCCAGTGATGAGGAAGCGGTAGACTTGCTTTGGGATCAGATTTTCAAAACCTGCCGTGTCTATGAGAATGATCCAGTAGCCGCTTGGCAGGCGCATGAAGAAAAACTCAGCTCAAAAGCTAAGGTTTTAAACGAGGAGCAATTCACAGCTCTGCACTACACAGCTCCTGGAACTGACTTGACATTGGGCTTGCCCAAGAACCATCACTGGGAGTCAGCTGGCAGTCTAAATGCTCAGGGCGAGTATTTCATTGCCAACATGCCGACAGAAGAGGTCTTTACAGCACCGGACTTCCGCCGAGCTGAAGGTTATGTGACTAGCACCAAGCCTCTCAGCTACAATGGCAACATCATCGAAGGCATCAAGGTGACCTTCAAGGATGGCCAGATTGTGGACATTACTGCTGAAAAGGGCGATCAAGTTATGAAGGATCTTGTCTTTGAAAATGCTGGTGCGCGTGCTTTAGGTGAGTGTGCCTTGGTACCAGATCCAAGTCCGATTTCTCAGTCAGGCATTACTTTCTTCAATACTCTCTTTGATGAAAATGCTTCTAACCACTTGGCTATCGGTGCAGCCTATGCGACTAGTGTGGTCGGTGGAGAGAATTTCTCTGAAGAAGAGCTTGAAGCAGCGGGTCTCAACCGCTCGGATGTCCATGTGGACTTTATGATTGGCTCTGGTCAGATGGATATTGACGGTATCCGAGAAGACGGCAGCCGTGTAGCAATCTTTAGAAATGGAGACTGGGCAATCTAAGATTTCGAGTTGCCTTAAATGGCGCATTCCATAATGATAGCTTCCACTTGCTTCTTTAGAAGCCTTGCTAGAAATATAGAAAGAAGGGGAATATATGATTGGTAGTATGTTTGTCGGTTTTATTATCGGCCTTATCGCCGGGGCTATTACCAGCCGTGGGGAGCGCATGGGCTGTATCGGAAAAATCCTTTTGGGCTGGTTTGGTTCCTTGATTGGTCAATTTCTCTTTGGCCACTGGGGACCAATGCTGGCTGATACAGCTATTGTTCCATCAGTGCTAGGGGCAGTTATTCTCTTGGCTATTTTCTGGAGACGGGATAGTTAGAATAGAAAAAATACCTAGATAGTTTCTATCTAGGTATTTTCGATAATGATATGCAAGTTATTTACTCAATCACCAACATGCCGTCTTTGACTGCAAATGGGTCTTTTTCATTGATGCGGTCATAGAACATGATGCCGTTGATATGGTCGATTTCATGCTGAACAACAATGGCGTTATAGCCTTTGAGTTTGATACGATGCTTTTGACCATCCTTGTCAAAGTAATCCACGGTCACTCGTGCATGACGAACTACGTAGCCCGGTACTTCTCGATCGACTGATAGGCAGCCTTCACCATCAGCTAAGGCTGCATCCTGAACGGAATGGGCTACAATCTTAGGATTGTACATCAGCGTTTGCAGACTATAAGCTTCCTTAGGTGGATTGCCCTCTTCGTCGTCAGGGTTGGGAACTAAAACAGCGATGAGCCGTTTAGAAATATCCAGCTGGGGAGCAGCTAGACCAACACCGCCGCGCAGCCCCATTTTTTCTGCCATGACTGGATCCTGGGAATGCTTGAGAAATTGCATCATCTTCTCGCCCAGAATGATTTCTTGATCTGATAGAGGGAAGCTGACTTCCTCAGCGATAGCGCGCAGGGTCGGATTGCCCTCGCGGATAATGTCCTTCATATCAATTAAATGGGCTGGTTTGGTTAATCGTTCAATAACAGATGTTTTTTCACTCACAGACATGATTCTCTCCTTTTTCTATCCTTCATCATAACATAAAACCTGCAAGAAATAAAGGCGGGAGCGGTTTTGACTGGCTGGGGATGCCTGCTTTTTGATGAAGCCACAGCGACCCATAATATTCCTGACAAAGAAATTGCGTCTTGGCCCAAAAAACTGTATGATAGAGGTAGTGTGAATTTTAAAGGAAAATAGAATGAAAAAATTGATGGAAAAGGTGAGTATCCTCTCGCTTTCTTTGATTCTGACGACGGCTTTTTCGATTTCCAGTGCCCAGTCGGCCATGTTTGCTTTTTATAAAGGGATTCCAGAAAGTTGGGTAGAACTTCTGGTTTCTTTGCCTTCGGCTGGGATTATGCTGATGTTGCTGTTTAATAGAGTCATTGAGAAATACCTGACAGAGCGTCAGATGATTGTGAGTGGGCTTCTGATTTTTTCACTTTGCGGGCTTCTTCCTCTACTTAGTCAGTCTTACTGGCTTATGTTTGCCTCTCGGATTGTCTTTGGGATGGGAATCGGTCTGCTCAATGCCAAGGCTATCTCGATTGTTAGCGAGCGCTACAAGGGACAGGAACGCGTTCGGCTTTTAGGACTGAGGGGATCAGCAGAAGTAGTCGGGACAGCTTTCTTGACTTTTGGCGTCAGTCTACTTCTTCCTCTCGGCTGGCAGGCTGCCTTTCTCGTCTATACCTTTGGACTGGTGGTTTTAGCGCTTTATCTGCTTTTTGTCCCTTATGACAAGGTCTCTGAAAAGCAGCAAGAACAGTCTGAATCGACTCATAAGTTAAGCCAGCAGGATTGGCAGCTAAGTCTAGCTTTTGCCTTTGTGGCGGGGGTTATTGTACTGACTTATATTGCCATCAATGTGCGTGTTCCGGGGATTGTAGAGAAGTCCGGCATGGGGACGGCCCAGACTGCAGGTGTAATTCTTTCCTTGATGCAGTTGATTGGGATTGCAGCGGGTATCAGCTTTGCTAGTTTGACACGCTTTTTTAGAGATAAACTGCTGATGCTTTCTGGTCTGGTTTTTGGACTGACTCAGATTGTTATTGGCTTCTCACCCAATCTCTTGTCACTCAGCATGGCTACTATTAGTGCTGGCTTTGTCTATAGTGTCGGTCTGACGACCATTTTTTACACCCTGTCCGAGCGTATTTCCGCCCATCTACTCAATCAAGCTACTTCTATCGTGATTTTAGGTTGCAGTATCGGAGCAACGGCCACTACATTTGTCCTCAGTTTCATCGGGAGATTCTCCAACACCCCAGCCTTTATCTTCAGCGTTTTGGGACTAGCTATGATTTTGACCTCGCTCTTTGTTCTAAGATTTAGCAAAGAAAAGAGCGGACTAGCTCCGAGAATCTAGGAGGTTATACGATGCGTCTGGATAAATTTTTAGCAGAAAATGGTCTGGGATCACGCGCCCAGGTTAAGCAGCTCCTAAAGAAAGGGCTGGTTTTGGTCAATGGCAGAGCAGAGAAATCACCTAAGACTCAAATTGATGAGACAGCAGATGAGATTGTCGTTTCTGGCCAAAGGCTGACCTATGAAAAATTCGTCTACTACCTTCTCAACAAGCCGCAGGGAGTCATTTCGGCGACAGAAGATGACCGTCATAAGACAGTTCTGGACTTGCTGGACGAGACTGCCTGTCAGAAAGAAGTCTTTCCTGTCGGCCGCTTGGATATTGATACCCACGGCCTGCTCCTTCTGACCAATAATGGCAAACTAGCTCATGCCATGCTGTCACCCAAAAAGCATGTAGAAAAAATTTATCGTGCTCAAGTGGCAGGCCTGATGAACCAAGCAGATGTAGGGCGCTTTGCTGCAGGAATAGAACTGAAAGATTTCACCTGTCAGCCAGCTCAGCTCAAGATTTTAGAGCAAAATAAGGAAAAAGAGACCTCTCTCGTAGAAATTATCCTAGCTGAAGGCAAGTTCCACCAGGTCAAGCGCATGGTGGCTGCCTGCGGAAAAGAAGTCACGGATCTTCAGCGTCTCATAATGGGCCCCCTACAGTTGGATCCTACACTGGCTCTTGGAGAATGGCGGAGACTGACCGAGGCAGAAATACTTTCTTTAGAAATCTTTGGGGTTGAATTGTAAATGACGTAGTACTTCACAGTTAATTTTGTATATCTCATATAGTTGTAATCTGCCAAATGCTAGCCCAAGTCACAAATTTTTTCACTAGTAAATGTTTTTCTAGTTAATATATATGGTATAATAAATTTCAATATAGTAAACAGTTAGTTTACTAGCGATGAGAATTCATTGTTAGAATCATTATAAAGGAGGATTTTATGAATCAGAATGAGTGGGTTGCGCAGTTTGAAGCGACTTATCATCGAAAACCAACAGCTCAAGAGTTTCAAGCGGCAAAGACAAGTGGGAAGTTTGTAGCTCAAGAAATTCCTAAAGCAACAACGATGCTTCAAGCTAAGAACAAGCGCCAAAGGATTATTTTGGGAATTTTAGGACTAGCTACTTCAATTATAGGGATTACAGCAGTTATACTGTTTGGTATGCCACGAAAAGATGTGGTCCTTGATGGTGTATGGATTAATCCAGCTGACTCTATTTCTTTTGTTTATGAACTGAATGATAAGAAAAAGCTATTTAATGGTAAAAAAGATATTGAAAAATTAGCTGAAGGAGACAAAGCTAAGGCTGATTTTGAAAAATTTATTAAGGAAGAAAACGATCCAAAAATTAAGACCTTATCTGACTTTGATAAACATTTCAAACTCAATACTAAGGCTATCTTTTCTGCTTATATTGACGAAAACAAGATTTACCACCTTCTGCAAAATGATGGAAGTATGATTATTTATGATAGTCGTTCAGGTATTAATAGTTCAAATGATTCACAGTATATCAAGCGTCTTCAATTTTATAAAGTTCAGTATCCTAAGGTATTTATTGGTGAGTGGAAAATTCGTTACAAAAATAGTGAAGATTCAATGAACGTAAGTATCTCTGACGTTGGAATTGTAAATATAGAATCCGATCGTGATGAAGAATATAATTCTAGTGATTCGAGTAGATTGGGACTCTATCCCTTTATAGAATATACGAAATTGATTGCTGATAATCCTGAAGAGAAACTGAGTGAAAAAGAAGTGGGGGAAAAGATTGCCTTGATTAAAGAATCAGTCAGAGAAGAAGGTTATCAAGTCAAAAGTAATAAGGATATCTACATTGATATCAATTCTAACAATTATTTCGTAATAGTCCAAAATGGTAAGAAAATACTTATTCTTGATACTGGTGGTACAATCAGAGCAAGTTTAGAAAAGATAGATGAACTAAAGTTTTTTAACCAGTCCTAGGAGACTGGTTTTTTATGACTATCCTGAGCAGATTATCTTTTTATTTGCTTGCTGGAGAATAGCTACTTATGCTTGGCTATTTAGCAAAAATTACAATTTAGATGGGAAGAAGATGGAGTAGAATCATTTGACAAAGGTAGCCCTTCTTGGTAGAATAAGTATGTCGTAAAGACAAATAACTTCTTCTTGGTTGCAGGCCATGCCAAACCTACCACTCGGATGAAGCGTAAAGAAAAGGAGTATATCATGGCAATCTCAAAAGAGAAAAAAAATGAAATCATTGCACAATACGCACGTCACGAAGGTGACACTGGTTCAGTAGAGGTACAAGTTGCTGTCCTTACTTGGGAAATCAACCACCTTAACGAACACATCAAACAACACAAAAAAGACCACGCTACTTACCGTGGTTTGATGAAGAAAATCGGTCGCCGTCGTAACCTCTTGGCTTACCTTCGTAAGAACGATGTTAACCGTTACCGTGAGTTGATCAACTCTCTTGGACTTCGTCGTTAATCTTGCGTCTAAAACGTTTCTATACTTCGTTGACTTCGCCTTGATGTACCATAAGTACAATCTTCGCTTCGTCGCCTAGTTTATAAACGTTTTATCCAGCAAGAATCACGATGCTAAAGGCGTCAAAAATCCGTATGAAAATAGGGAAACGACACCGTGTTCGATGAACGCAAGGAGTTTCATCTTTTTCGCTAGGATTTTAGCCCGAGCTCAAATTGGCTCTCTGATTTCAGGGAGCTTTTTTGTTTTATCAACTCACTTAGGCCGTGTTCAATTAAATACACAAAGTTGAAGCTGCTCTACTAAAGAGTAGCTTTTCTTTTTCACTAGGATTTTAGCCTGAGCTCAAGTTAGCTCTCTGATTTCAGATGGCTTTTTTGTTAATCTTTTCTCTAAAATACTTTGTTTGCTTGTTAGCCTATATCAATTGATTTGAATATCAGTATTTTTTCTATCTTCAGACAACATTTCTAATTTTTCCAAACAAAAAGTCCTTCTATTTCTTTAGAAGAACTTTTTCGATTAGCAGCTTTACTCTTTCAAGAATTTTTGGATCGCAGGAGCGGCAGTGATAGCAAATCTTTCGTCAATACGATGCTCCCCGCCTTCTACAGTGACCAGCTCTGCATTTGGAATGGTCTGACTCGCTTGAACAGCATACTGGTAGGGCACGACTGCATCATCAGTGCCGTGGATTATGAGGGTCGGAGCTGTGATTTTGGCCTGCTCTGCTTGGATGTCAATGTCTAAGGCATCGATTAGATAAATCTTGCCCAGAGTAGTATTGTGGTGTGTCAGGCTATCAGGAAGTTGGTCGAAGTCAGGACTCCCTAGCTCACGATAGGTCTCTTTGGCATCATCGAAAAGAACGAAAGCTGGAAAGATAAGCAGGAGTTTGTGTACGCGGTCTGGATAAGCAGCAGTATAGAGACTGGCAACGACACCGCCTTGGCTAGCACCGAATAAGCTCATTTTGCTTTTATCTACAAAGGTCTCGGAACTCAGCTTTTCCATGACTTGAGTCAAGTCTGTGAGTTCGGTCTTGACCGACATATTCAGCATATCCTGTCCACCGCTTTTCGATTGGCGGCTGCCGCCGTAGAAATCAAAGCTGTAAACCAGATAACCTTGCTTTGCCAGCAGCTGACTGTACATTTCATATTGCTCAAGGGTATTGTTCAATCCATGTGCGATAACAATAGTCGGCAATTTTTTACTCTTGTAGTCAGAAGGAGCAGTAATCTTTCCGTAGAGCTGCTTGTCAGCGTATGAAACGCTGTATTCCTCGGACACAATGTCCTCTGTCGGAGTCGGTTGATTTTCGCTTTTCTCACTAGAAGCTGTTTGTGTGGTTTCTAGCTTAGGAGGAGTAGAGTTCAGTTTGGTCTGGGAGTGCCAGAAGAACAGAGCCAGTCCTGTCAAGATCAAGACTGCTAAGAAAGTCCAAATATACTTCATAGTTCTCTCCTTTCAGTATTTGTAGTATTATAGCGGAAATGAATGTATTTTACAAGAAGAGAGCTTTCTTATTTTTTGATTTTTCTGCCTTTCATACAAGAAAATCCAATTCACTTATCTAAGCGAGATTCTGATAATCTTGAATTTTTTAGAAAATCTTGCTAGACTATAGCTACTAAGATAAAAACACAGTTCTGGTTGGTAGTCCAGACGCAAAAACCATTTTTTGTCAGTAACCTTCCTCCTTGGTTGTCCATTCTTAGGGATTTTTTAAAGGAGGTGCTGTCATGGATAAGATTTCAATGACGCTGACAGTTTATTTTGAAGAGGGATTTTGGCATGGTCTTTTCGAGCAGGAACATGCTCAATCTTATAGAGTTTGCCGAGTCACCTTTGGTGCAGAGCCTAGCACGCAGGAATTGTTGGATTTTCTAAACCGTTATTATCATCGGTTGCAGTTTAGTCCTAGCATCAGAGTGAAGGAGAGGACTAAGTCGGTCAGTCTTAAACGCCTGCAGAGACAGGCTGAAAAAGAGCAGATGGCTTCACGTTCTTCAAAGTCTCAGGAAGCGCTGAGTCTGCAATTAGAAGAGCAAAAGAAAATCGATCGAGTCAAGCGTAAGCAGCAGAAAGAACTGGCTAAGCAAAGGAAATTCGAACTCAAACAGCAAAAACGATTGGAAAAGCACAAGGGGCATTGAGCCTGGTTTTTCTTATTTATATGGGAAAGTCTTCCGTAGGGAGGCTTTTTGTTTGTCAGGCAATCAGTGAGTGGCTTAAAAAGTGAATTGATTTCTCCAAGTCGTTTTATTTGACAGATGTAACAAAAGAGATTACAATATAATCATAAAATAAAAATTACATGAGTAGTTTTGAAAAGGAGAAGTTATGATTGAAATCACATATTTGGATGCTGTCAAGCAGGAGCGGAAGATGACCTTTGAGTCTTATCAGGAGTTTGAGCAGTCCCAGCAGGCCTGCTTGATTGGAGTGGCAGATTATTACCCAGTTAAAAAACTGACTTATAAAGGTCATGATTTGAACTACCAGGGCACTTATGGGGACGTCTTCTTTTTCCTGATGAAGCAGGATTTGACAAAGTTTGACTAAGAATAAAGGAGAAAAATAATGGTAAAAGTAATCACAGATGCAACATTTGAGCAAGAAACAAAAGATGGATTAGTGCTCATTGACTTTTGGGCCACTTGGTGCGGACCTTGTCGGATGCAGGGGCCAATCCTTGACAAGCTCTCAGAGGAACTTTCTGAAGATGAGCTCAAGATTGTCAAGATGGATGTGGATGAAAATCCAGCTACAGCACGCACTTTTGGCATCATGTCTATCCCGACCTTGCTCTTTAAAAAAGACGGTCAAGTCGTCAAGCAGGTGGCGGGTGTTCATACTGCCCAGCAGATTAAAGCCATTATGGCTGAGTTGGCATAAAGTAAGATGACGGTTATATAGGCCTGTTTTAAAATGAGACTGCTCTTGTTTGGAGCGGTCTTTTTTATTTCGATTATAACAATAATGAGTCAATTTAAAATTTTTGTTTGAAAATGCATATTTTAAGGTATAATAAGTAGAGGTAAATTTTTTCCAACGGGATCGCGCTATAGAGCTGCATTATTTAAAACATAATGGGAATGAGGTGATGATTATTATTGAGTTGCTAAAACATCTTTTATTTGTTTTTATGATTTTTACACCATTTGTTGCCCCAGCAGTTTTGTGTTTTTTTGTAGGGTGGATGATTCCTAGAGAGCAGATCACACAAAAAAGAATCTTATTAGTATTGGCTTTGTTGATCCCTGTTTTGCTTTTAATTTCGTATTTTGCCCCTCAGATATTAGGCCTAGTGTTTTGGAGTCTGATTTGGTTTTTCATCGGGTTGCTGCGAATGAAGAATTATACTAAGTCACAGTACTGGACAAGATGGCTTATATTTATCGCTTGTTTTAGTGCCTATATTTTACTTTATCTCCGCTTTTTTGGGCCTCTTTATTTTTATTAAACTATTTAAAAATCAGCTTGAAGATTTGATTCAAGCTGATTTTGTTTATTCTTTATTGCCCCAACTATTTGCTGTAAGAAATATGATAAAGAAACCAGAAAATCAAAATCTTGTTGTTTCGGGTACGTCAAAAAAAGTTATCATGATATAATAGATAGTAGGCATTAAAATCAATTGGAAAAGGAGCATATCATGAGAAAGATATTTAGATTTTATTTCCTTGTAGCTATAGTAGCTTTATTAGTTGGATGTTCGTTTAATCGCTCAAATACTGGAAGAAATAATTCAGAAGCCCCAAAAAACACTGAGGCTTCGACTTATCATAATACGGATGTAACTGGCCCTGCTGCGTCATTTGACTGGAATGCAAAAGTCGGCCCTGTTTCCTATGAGAAAACATACGTTGAAACAAATAGTGGCAAGGAAATCACTACAACTTTAGATGGCGTCAAACAGGCAGCTGATAATCTTGAAAAGAAGAAAAAAGAAATTTCTGACCCTAAGGTTCAAGCGGCCCTTAAATTGGTGGATGCTGTCTTTGTCAATCAAGAAAACTTCAATTTGGTTGTGAAAGCTACAGGGACAAGCAATCAAGAAGAATTTTTTAATAAAATTTGGAATGAGGTTTTAATCCCTACCTTGTCTGAACGCTATTCAACTTTTTCAAATGATACAGTCTTTAAATACAAGGGAGAAAGTTACCCTATCAAGGTGTACGCACCAATGTTTTTCAAGGTAAATACCAATGCATTGGGAAAAGCTGGGGCCTATACTCTTGAGGATTATAAGGTAGATGGCGACATGGTTTATTTGCAATTCAAGGCTCCATCAGTAGATACTTATCAATATGAAGTGAAGGCTTCTTATCATAATAATTATAAAGAATTCTTCCAAGGAATGGTGGATGAACACAATAAGATTGTCGAAACCAACTATGCCAAAGGATTGAATATTCGATTTGTCTATCAATTGGCTGCTCTTGATTTTAAAGCAGACAACTATGTGGATTTACAGGGGATGGATTATCTTGACAATAGTACCCATTACCTTGCTATTAAGGTAGATAGTAAGGGAAAAGCTACAATAGACAAAGAAAATATTGCCAATCTTTTACAAATCAATATGACACCAGCGAATGAAGCGAATAAAAAGAAATTTGAATAACCTTTAGTAAGAGCTCTTCGATACATGCGAACTCTTACCTCCTGCTAGTTGGACATCGAGTAGATAAAAGCTACCTAGATTGCATGAAAAAATCACCTGTTTTGTACTGACCCCCAAAAGTTAGACAGGAAAAATCTAACTTTTGGGGGTCAGTACAGCTACCTAACACTCTTCATTAATCCGTCACGGCACCTGTTCCATCAAAGCTCCAAGTATCTTTGACATAAGTTGTCAATTGAGCTATTGTTTTTTCATCGCAAACACACGAAATCATATACACCTTATCGTCCTTTTGGAATGTCCAGAGAATAGTATAATTGCCTGATTTAAGGCTCATATTTACTTGAATTGCTTCGTTTCCTCCAACAGTAACAGAAGATCTTGAAACCTTAACAACTTTATTTTTTCCGTTCATGGCACTTTCAAATCTTTGAGCCATCATCTCAGCACTAAATTCCTCTCCTTCATCTACATTTGCTTTTTCTCTATTGGTGGCATTTAAAATAATAGCATTAGTACCACTCTGATCTATGTATTGGATGTTATCTCCACCTTCTACATATTCATATTTTTTCCAGTCACTCGGGATACTGACATATCCATAATCTGCTGAACCGATTCGTTTAGTTTTTTCAGAACTCTGATCACTATCTGATATTTTTTCCTTTACCTTACTACTCGATTCTGTAGTCTCTTTTACAACACTTGTGGAACTAGATTCCGAAGATGATGACTTACTGGACTCTTTCTTTGAACTGCTACAAGCAACAAGACTAACTAAAGACAAGACTGCAACAGCCACTAGTAGGGGCTTATTTTTCATGTTATCTCCTCATTGATAGATTTTTATTAACTAGTCTAACATATTCACCAACGAATTCCTCACGGAATAAGTATCTATTCCCCCAACTCCTCGCTGTAAGCAATAATCTGATCAACCGTGTCAGACAAGAACTGGATGGTGTCGCGGAGTGGTTTGTCTGTCGAAATATCTGCTCCAATAATCATAGCTGACTCAAGCGGAGTCTTGCTGCCGCCAGATTTGAGTAGCTCAAGCCAGTCACGGGCACCATTTTCGTCATTTTTCAGATGTAGGTAGCCGGCAGTAGAGATGACCAAGCCTGCGGAGTAAGTATAGCTGTAGAGTCCCATGTAGTAGTGGGCTTGGCGCATCCAAGTTAAGGAAGCATCGTCGTCAATCTCAACGGCATCGCCCCAGAAATCCATCAAGACTTCTTTCATGATAGCGTTGAGTTTGCTTGCGCCGAAGGTTCCGCCTTCTTCAATCAAAGTATAGACCTTACGTTGGAAGGCAGCTTCCAGCAAGTGAGTAATGAAGTTATGGAAGTAGGTATCCGTCAGACGGTGAGCCAGGGCAAAGCGTTTCTGGCGAGGGTTATCAAACTGGCGTTCCAGATAATCACTGAGCAGGAGCTCATTAAAGGTAGACGGTGCTTCCACATAGTAGGTGGACATGTGGGCGTTGAAGTAGCTTTGGTGATTGTCAGAGAAGATAAACTGACCGGAGTGGCCAATCTCGTGAATCAAAGTATAGACATCGCTCATGCGACCAGTCCAGCTCATGAGGACATAAGGGTGAACCCGATAAGGATCCGCAGCATAGCCTCCAGAGTCCTTTCCGGCATTGGCCGCAAAGTCGACCCAACGTTCTTCCTTGTAGCGGGCAACTTCTTGACAATATTCTTGTCCGAGAGGCTCGACTGATTTCATGACGAGGTCATAGGCATCGTCAATGCTGACTTCAGGATTGAGCTCGCTGTCCAAGTCCAGCTTCCAGTCGGCAAAGGTCATTTTTTCAAGTCCGTTTACCTTAGCGACATGCTTGAGGTATTTCTGAGCCACTGGGGCAAATTCGCTCATGATCAAGTCAATCTGCCGGTCAAACATAGAGCGATCAACTTCTTGCTCAGCTAGCAAATAGTCAAAGACAGAGTCATAGCCTTTCATGTCAGCCAGCAGTTTTTCAGACTTGACCTGAGCCAGATAGGCAGCTGCAGCAGTATTTTGATGCTGACGAAGGCCTTCAGAGAAAGAGCGGAAAGCTTTTTCGCGGATTTCTGCATTTTCATGGTTTTGATAGAAATTCTCATAGGTGACAAAGCTGTTTTTGTAAACTTTGCCGTCTACTTCAAAGTCAGCCATAGCAAAGTCGCCGGCCCGCATCTTGGTGTAAATATCCTGTGGACTGTAAAAGACTTCACCTAGATTGGTCAAGGCTTTTTCGACATCCGCTCCCAGATAGTGGGCTTTTTTGATTTTAGCTTGGCGAATGGCTGAAGTCAGATGGGGCTCTTGGCCTAGTTTTTCTAAGACAACTTCATCTGCACCGACCAGAGCGTCGTCAAAGAAGCTAAGTGCGACATTGGCCTCGGTCTCAAACTCCATGGCTGCTTGGGCAATCTGCGCAAAGCTCTCGTCGCCAAAGTCAGTGGTCTGTGGCATAAAACCGTAGTTGCCGATATGGCTGATTTGGATATAAATCTGCTCTAACTCAGCAAAAGCTCGCTCAAAATCTTCGAAAGTGCTGAGCTTGCCTTGGTAATTCCGGACGAATTTCTGGATGTCCTCTCTGGCCTTTTCGATGGCCCGCAGGAAGTCCTCCTGGTCTTGGTAAAGGGCCGTTAGGTCCCAGAGTTCATTTTCCGGAAATTCAGAACGATGTTTTTGTTCCATAGTCTACTCCTTTTGTCGTATATAGAAATAGTATAGCAAAAAATCCCCCAAAATGTCTTTGGGGGAGAAGGATAAGTCAGTAATTTTTAGCTGTTTATCAGATTGAGGATAAAAGTCAATGTTTCTTTGCTGCAATCCTTTTAAAAAGCAGTAGATAAGACAAGAATACGAAGATAACCAGGCCTAATAGCAGGGTGAAGACGTTTTGAGTTCCTTTTGTCATATTGGGAGCTTGATTAGCGATGACGGCCGTTACTGCGGTACCTATAGCACCCGCAAAGGTCTGGGTCAGCTGAAACAGCGCAGTCGTATCTGCAGTCTTTCCTTTATCAACTTGAGTCGTCGCTAGGGCAAGTGTGTTATTGAAGGCCATGTTTCGCCCCAAGGTAAAGCAAATATAAATCGCAATAACAGCTGTTAAAGTGAGTTCTTTTGTAAAGATAAGGAGCAAGAGTACAGCAAGAAAAAGAAGAGAATTTCCTGTAAAAAGGGTTGGTTTGGGACCTTTTCTATCATAGAGTTTGCCAAAGACAGGAGATAGGAAAGCTCCAAGCATAGTTCCTGGAAGCAGTGCAAATCCTGCCTGAGCGGTTGAAATGTCTTTTTCTATAACTAGGAAGTTGGGAATCAGAAAATTCGCTGATAGGTTGATAAACTGAAAAATGAAGAAGGGTAAAATAGCCAATAAGACCGTTGGTTGCTTTAAAATCCGAATATCTAAGAATGGATGATCAATCTTCAAGCTCCGATAGATGAAGCAAGCTAGTGGCAGTAGGCAGAGAACAAGATAGAGCCAATCGATATGTCCTTCTTCTAAGCTAGAGATAGCTACAATGGCAAACACGAGTGAGCTTGCTAAGAGGAGAAATGAGAGGAGATCAAAGGCGCGTTTCCTAGACTTCTCGGAATTCCTTAAAAAGAAAAAACCAAGAATAAAGGAAATGATTGGAACGGGAAGAATTAAGGTATAAATCATATGCCAGTCAAAACGACTAATCATAAAACCACCGTAAGTCGGCCCAATTGCTGGTGCTAGGCTGACCACCATCCCAGACAAGCCCATGTAGGTTCCAATTTTTTGCTTAGGAACACGCTCAACAATTAAGTTAAAGAGCAAAGGAATGGCTAATCCAGTAGCGCCACCTTGCAGGATTCTCCCTATCATCAAGGCGGGAAAGCTTGAAGCCAACATGGCAATCAGTGTGCCTAAGCAAAAGTTGGCCAAAGCGGTAAAGAGGATGGTTCTCTCTTTCCAATTGTGGGCCAAGGTTGCTCCTAAAGTAATTGTAATGGCCACTGCTAATAAATATCCTGTTGTAATCCATTGTAGCGTTCCCAATCCTAATCCAAAGACCTTGCTTAGGTGCGGGAAGGTTACATTCATACTGGTTTCAGATAAGATGCCTGCAAAGCTGACTAAGGCTGTCGCAAGGAGCGAGAAAAAATCTTTCTTTTCAACTGTTTGATGATCTGACACGATTGTCTCCTTTACATGTTTGAAATGAGTCACTGTATTTATTATAAAGCAAGAAGTCCTCTTTGAAAAGTGAATAGTGGCTATACCGCCATCCTATTTGACGAATCAAAAGGGAAAAAACGAACTCTGACAGCCAGCTATAATCAGCTATAGAAAAGAAAAATAGATTTTCAGTACTTTTATAGAAAAAAGCCATTTTCAGCCTTTTTCTTTTGCCTGAAATTGTGGTAAAATAAGGTCTGTACGTGCTTGATACAAAGATGA
This sequence comes from uncultured Streptococcus sp., assembly GCF_963456385.1. GTDB lineage: Bacteria > Bacillota > Bacilli > Lactobacillales > Streptococcaceae > Streptococcus. The sequence continues at coordinate 173,521 of NZ_CAUOLF010000001.1, forward strand.
GGATATAATAAACTGCTAAGACCATGATATTAAAGTCAAAGTGCTAACTGAACACGTCCTAAGAGTTGCTTAAGGGCTTAATATCTTGATGAACTGAATACGACCTAAAAGCTGTGTAAAAAAAGATAAACTGTCTTGTCTTCATCGAAGACTTAATCAGTTTCCTATTTTTACTTTGCTTTTGACGGTCTTAGTATCTTGATCTTTGTAGCCAAGGCGTATGAAAAAATTTGAGCATGTGCTCGGCAAGGAGTCTTTATGACAAAACAAGTTTTAAAAACCGTTTTTGCAGGCCGTGAGCTGGTAGTTGAAACCAGTCAGGTTGCAAAGCAGGCAAATGGCAGCGCCGTTGTTCGATATGGAGAAAGTACCGTTTTAACTGCGGCAACCATGTCCAAAAAGATGGCTACTGGTGACTTTTTCCCATTGCAGGTCAACTATGAGGAAAAAATGTATGCGGCTGGGAAATATCCTGGTGGATTTAACAAGCGCGAAGGCCGTCCGTCAACAGATGCGACTTTGACCGCCCGCTTGATTGACCGTCCGATTCGCCCTATGTTTGCGGAAGGTTTCCGCAATGAAGTTCAGGTTATCAATACTGTTCTTTCTTATGACGAAGATGCTTCGCCTCAAATGGCCGCTATGTTCGGTAGCTCTCTGGCTCTTTCTATCTCAGATATTCCTTTTAATGGGCCTATCGCAGGAGTTCAAGTCGGCTATGTAGATGGTGAATTCATCATCAATCCTAGCAAGGAACAAAAAGAAGTTTCACTTTTGGAACTGACAGTGGCTGGTACCAAAGAGGCTATCAACATGGTAGAGTCTGGAGCCAAGGAGCTGCCTGAAGATGTCATGCTGGAAGCTCTTCTCAAAGGGCACGAAGCAGTCAAAGAATTGATTGCCTTCCAAGAAGAAATTGTCGCAGCAGTCGGCAAGGAAAAGGCTGAAGTAGAATTGCTGCATGTTGATGAAGAGTTGCAGGCTGAGATTGTCGCAGCTTACAACAGCGACTTGCAAAAGGCTGTACAGGTAGAAGAAAAGCTGGCGCGTGAAGCAGCAACTCAAGCTGTCAAAGACCAAGTCACAGCAGTCTATGAAGAGAAATACGCGGACCATGAAGAATTCGACCGTATCATGCGTGATGTGGCTGAAATCTTGGAGCAAATGGAGCATGCAGAAGTACGTCGTTTGATTACCGAAGATAAGGTCCGTCCTGACGGTCGTAAGGTTGATGAAATCCGTCCACTGGATGCAGAAGTGGATTACCTGCCGCGCGTGCATGGTTCTGGTCTCTTTACTCGCGGTCAAACCCAGGCCTTGTCTGTTCTGACTCTGGCACCAATGGGTGAAACGCAAATTGTAGACGGCTTGGATCCAGAATACAAGAAACGTTTCATGCACCACTATAATTTCCCGCAATATTCTGTCGGTGAGACAGGCCGTTATGGGGCTCCTGGCCGTCGTGAAATCGGACACGGTGCTCTTGGTGAACGTGCCTTGGAGCAAGTCTTGCCTAGTTTGGAAGAGTTTCCTTACGCTATCCGTCTGGTAGCAGAAGTCTTGGAGTCAAACGGTTCTTCCTCCCAAGCTTCTATCTGTGCGGGCACTTTGGCTTTGATGGCTGGTGGTGTGCCGATTAAGGCTCCGGTTGCTGGTATTGCTATGGGCTTGATTTCAGATGGCAGCAACTATACGGTTCTGACGGACATTCAAGGTTTGGAAGACCATTTTGGTGATATGGACTTTAAGGTGGCTGGTACACGTGAAGGTATTACCGCCCTGCAGATGGATATCAAGATTGAAGGAATTACAGCTGAGATCTTGACAGAAGCACTGGCTCAGGCTAAGAAAGCCCGCTTTGAAATTCTGGACTTGATTGAAGCAACGATTCCAGCTCCTCGTCCTGAGTTGGCTCCAACTGCTCCGAAAATTGATACGATCAAGATTGATGTGGACAAGATTAAGATTGTCATCGGTAAAGGCGGGGAAACCATCGACAAGATTATCGCTGAGACTGGTGTTAAGATTGACATTGATGAAGAGGGTAATGTATCCATCTACTCTAGCGACCAAGATGCCATCAATCGTGCTAAGGAAATCATTGCTGGCTTGGTCCGCGAAGCAAAAGTGGACGAAGTTTACCATGCCAAGGTTGTTCGAATTGAGAAATTTGGTGCCTTTGTCAATCTCTTTGACAAGACGGATGCCCTCGTTCACATCTCAGAGCTGGCTTGGACTCGGACCAACAACGTCGAAGATGTCGTACAAATCGGTGATGAAGTGGATGTCAAGGTTATTAAGATTGATGCCAAAGGCCGGGTAGATGCTTCCATGAAAGTATTGTTGCCGCGTCCACCAAAGTCTGATAAGCCAAAACATCATCATGACGAGGGACATCATCCACACAAGGAGCACAAAGGTCACAAAGACCATCAAGGAAGCCCTAAAATAGAAGAATAAGAGGTCGCTTATCCCTGCAGACCTCATCAAAAATCGGCAGAGGCGAGCCTAGTTCTCGTCTCTCCTTGTTTAGAGAAGGAAGGAGGCTAGCATGGGTTGGTGGAAGGAATCTATTGATATTGTAAAAGAAAATGACCCGGCGGCACGAACGTCGTTAGAAGTCTTGCTAACCTATCCAGGCATTAAAGCTTTGGCGGCCCACCGCCTCTCGCATTTTTTGTGGCGGCACGGCTTCAAGCTGCTGGCGCGCATGCACAGTCAATTCTGGCGTTTCTGGACCCAGATTGAGATTCATCCTGGCGCTCAGATTGAGTCGGGTGTCTTCATTGACCATGGCAGTGGTCTGGTGATTGGAGAGACAGCCATTGTGGAGAAGGGGGCCATGCTTTACCACGGTGTGACCCTAGGCGGTACGGGCAAGGATACAGGCAAACGCCACCCGACCGTCCGTCGAGGTGCTTTGGTCTCTGCCCATGCTCAAGTCATTGGGCCGATTGAGATTGGTGAAAAAGCCAAGGTCGGAGCCGGTGCAGTTGTTGTAGCTGATGTTCCAAGTGATGTGACGGTGGTCGGAGTTCCAGCGAAGATTGTCCGTGTTCACGGTGAGAAAGACGAGCCAACCATTCACGAGGTGGAGGAGAAACGGGAATACTATCTAGACAAGCTAGAGCATGCCCGTGAAGCCAGCCACCATTCATCAAGTCTATAGAAAAGGTTGGCAAAGCTATCGAAGTGAAATATGACAGGAGGAACCGATATGTCAGATTTATCAGATGCTATTTTGAACCAGGTAGTCCTTGAACTAAAAGAAGGTTTGGACGGCCCTGCCAAGGAGCGTTTTACCAAACTGCCGCCTAGCCACCAGCGCGAATGGGCTCGCTATATCAGTGAAGCCAAAAAAGATGAGACCAAGCTGCGCCGTATAGAAAAGATGAAGGTGGATTTGCTGAGGCCATAAAGAAAGAGAACTTATGCTATTAGAGGAATTTGAAGATGTAGCTGGGGTTATTGAGCCAACTGAAAAGCCAATCCATGACAAGGGTGAAGTGTGTGAAACCATCATCCTGTCCTTTAACGGGGAAATTCTGAAACGTTTGATTGAGTCAGAAGAGGTATATCCAGGAGGTTATTTGAAAAGCATAAACGGACAGCATCCATGGTATATGTACCGCCAAGGTCCTAGCAAGCTAGCAGTTATGTTGGCTCCGATTGGGGCTCCCATGATAGTCGGCCAGCTGGAGGAGTTGGCGGCCAGAGGCTTCAAGAATTTCATCATTCTAGGTTCCTGTGGCGTTTTGGATCGCTCAATTGAGGCGGATAAGATCATCCTGCCTGCAACCGCTTTGCGAGATGAAGGGACTAGCTATCACTATGCCCCACCGGGTGACGAAGTCGCCTATGACGAATCCCTGCTGATTAAGCTGGAAGCCATCTTTGACAAGCACGATATCGAGCATATCCGCACCAAGTCTTGGACGACTGATGCCTTTTATCGGGAAACGCCTGATAAGGTCAAGCGGCGCTTAGCTGCGGGTGCCCAAGTGGTGGACATGGAAGCTTCAGCTATCATGGCTTGGAGTCAATTTCGCAAGAGTAAAGTCTATCAATTCTTCTACACAGCTGACTATGTGGATCATCATAACCGAACCTGGGATGCCCGCCATGAAGAACGGACAGCTGATGCCATGACTTTTTTCACTATCGCTTTGACAATAGCAAAGGAACTAGAAAGGAACTGAGCAGAACTAGAAAGGAAACTACAAGAATGGCAGTATATTTTTACGGCTGTATCACCATGGATGGCTACTTG
>NZ_CAUOLF010000002.1:0-155910 GCF_963456385.1 uncultured Streptococcus sp.
ATACGCAATCATTAAAACTGGCGGAAAACAAGTTAAAGTTGAAGTTGGTCAAGCAATCTACGTTGAAAAGTTGAACGCTGAAGCTGGTCAAGATGTTACTTTTGACGAAGTTGTTCTTGTTGGTGGTGAAAACACTGTTGTCGGAACTCCGCTTGTTGCTGGAGCTTCTGTTGTCGGAACTGTTGAAAAACAAGGCAAGCAAAAGAAGGTTGTTACTTACAAGTACAAACCTAAAAAAGGCAGCCATCGTAAACAAGGTCACCGTCAACCATATACAAAAGTTGTCATCAACGCTATCAACGCTTAATTTTAAGGAGATTAAATGATACACGCAGTCTTTGAAAGAGCCGAAGATGGCGAACTGAGGCGTGCAGAAATCACAGGTCACGCCGCGAGTGGTGAATACGGCTATGATGTCGTGTGTGCGTCTGTTTCGACGCTCGCCATTAATTTTGTCAATTCAGTTGAGAAATTCGCAGGCTACGAACCGACCTTAGAATTAAACGAAGATGAAGGTGGATTCTTACGGGTTGAAATCCCGACAGGTATTGCACCGATCCAAAGAGAAATGACTCAACTTTTCTTTGAATCATTTTTCCTAGGAATGGCAAACTTATCGGAGGACTCATCTGAGTTCGTCCAAACCAGAGTTATCACAGAAAACTAACACGGAGGAAAAACATTATGTTAAAAATGAATCTTGCTAATTTGCAACTATTCGCCCACAAAAAAGGTGGAGGTTCTACATCTAACGGACGCGATTCACAAGCGAAACGTCTGGGAGCTAAAGCAGCTGACGGTCAAACCGTAACAGGCGGCTCAATCCTTTACCGTCAACGTGGCACTCACATCCATGCAGGTGTTAACGTTGGCCGCGGCGGAGATGATACTTTGTTCGCAAAAGTTGAAGGCGTAGTACGCTTTGAACGCAAAGGACGCGATAAGAAACAAGTTTCTGTTTACCCAATCGCTAAATAATTAATAAGAAATCCCCATGCTCAATATCCGAGCATGGGGATTTCTTATTAGAGACGGCACGATAAAGCATTTATTAATTCATGATGATGCTCATCAATTTTATCATACAAACTCTGATAATATTCTAAAATTTTAATTTTTAGACTAATAAATATTTGAAATCGCTTGCACTTCCTATTTTTTTATGTTATTCTATATAAAATAGATGCAATCATGTTTCTAAATCTAAAAAGACAAGGAGAAATTATGGAAAAAGAATCATTTAAACTTCCAGGCTTTTCATTGTACAAATTGAAAGTTGGATTAGCATCAGCAACTCTTCTATTTGCCTTTTCACAAGCTTCGCATGTTTTTGCAGACCAGGTTGGTACACCACCTTCATCAAGCGGTATAGCAAAAACTGAAGCAGTAAGCTCTCCGATTGAAGCTGCTGGTGCTGAAATTGCTGCTGATACGACGAAACCTGTTGTTGAAGAATCTACAGCGAAACCAGGAGATTTGATCGATGTCTCAAAAAATGTTTCACCTGTTGATGTCAAAGAAAGTCAAGAAGGCAATCAAACAGTCCGTGTAGAAACGTCGACTGTTGATGTTACAAAGACAGAAGTGGCTCCGGCAAAGGTTGATAAGGCGCCAGAGCCAATAACTAGACGTACTGAAAATACTTTATCTGGCACAGATGAAAATGGGAATTCCTATACGCAGTATGAGCGAGTAGATAAGACTACAACTATTACCTACACCTCAACGCCACCAACTGTGACAAAAGCTGGTTCAGCTGATATTGTATTTGTTGTCGACCGTTCAGGATCCATGGGTGGCACAATTGATATTGTTCGTGCAAATATTAATGAATTTGTGCGAAATATTACTAAAGAGGGGATTACAGCACGTTTTGGCTTGGCAACATTTAGTGATGAAGTCTACGGCCGTAATTCTGGCAGCAAAGATGAAGATACGGTTCTAACACGGTTTGGGTCATCTTATTTTACAACTGATCCGGCTGAGCTCGAAAAAGCGTTAGCTGCGATTCGTATAGCGAGTGGAGGAGATACTCCAGAAACACCAACTCCTGCCCTGAACCAGATTATTTCGACCTATGATTGGTCTAAGTCATCTAAAAATAAGAAATTCGTCGTTTTATTAACAGATGCTGAAATGAAAGAAGACCCTTCAATTCCAACGGTTGCTGATACACTTGCGGCTTTGAAAGCTGCTGGTATAGAAAGAACCGTAGCAACGGTAAAATCGATTGAGGGAATTTACAAAAATTTTGCAACAGAAGGCAGAGTGCTTGATATCGAAAATAACCTAGCTGATGCTCTAACAAAAGGAACCACTTCATGGATTGTTGAAAGTGTCAATGAAGCTCGTTACTATAAAATCATAAAAGATAGTTATCAATTCTATCTTGAGCGTCGTACTACAATGCCTATATCTACCGTCTACCATGTTCAGGCACCAACACTTTTGGCCAAATCTGAACAGACTCTTCCTAAAACAGGAAGTAGCGAAAAGGCAGTCTATAGTGTTGTGGGGCTTGGTTTGCTTCTGGCTGGCTTGGGGCTAGATATTAGTGTAAGAAAATCAAAAGAACAATAACCATCTGCTTATAAAAAATGAATTTTCTATTTGAGTGATTTTGAATAAAATAAATACCAGAAACGAAGACATACGTCCTCATTTCTGGTATTTTTCGTTATGGTGTAACTTCTTCGTCTTTTATATTGACAACGCCATGCCAATTAGTATAATAGGTCTTTCCTTTGTAGTCGAAAGAACCTTGCCTCAAAAGATCGCCATACTCGGTAAAGTAATAATAGTACTTGCCAATCTTATAAAGTCCGTTTTTATAAGGTGTCCCATCTTCTCCAAAGTAATAAGTATATTCAGAGTAACTAACAAATCTGTTTTTGACCATTTCTCCGTAAGAATCAAAGAAGTATTGCTTGCCGTCTACACTGTAAAGATTGATGACCCTTCGTCCTTTTTCGTCAAAATAATAGACTTTACCTGTTGGGCTAGTATAGAAGGAGTTTTTTAGATTCGTCGGAATTTGTTCTCCTGGATCATCCCGAACTTCGTATATAGATCTATTAGGATCAAGTGCATAGTATTTACCCTTGTAAAGAACGATTCTATTTCTAATCCTTTCACCAGTTTCTTCATCAATAACGCTAGGATAATCATTCTTAGGTGCTTCCGGAACCTTGATAGGTCCTGGATCATCAAAGATAGTAGGGTCGTCCTCAATGTCTGGTACACTAGGATCGTAAATACCAACTTCACGTCTAGAAGCCCAGTCAGGGATTGACTTGTTCTCTGCTCGAACTGTTCCGGTGGAAATCAAAGCAGCGGCCAAAGTTGCAGCAGAAGCGAGGGAAAGCCCCAGCCAGTAGCGTCGGTTGAACATTGTTTTGGTGTTCTTTTCTTGTCTCATAGCAAATCCTTTCTATGCAACTGTTAGTATAAGATTAAAGAATCTCATTTTTAACGGTTAGGTTATGTTGTTTCTATAAAATTATACCTCTGTAACATTTCTATAATATTGTAATACTATTTCATTTTTATAGAGATTATATTACTAATTGGTGATAAAAACGAACAATCATTAGATAATAAGTAAACGTTTACAAACATCGTTTTTTATGCTATTATTATAGGGATGAAAGGAGAATGCCTATGATGAAAAGGTATAAATTACTATTGGCGCTTGCCTTGTCATTACTGGTTTTTTGGCCATTGGGAGCCATAAAGGCAGATACGGCTAATCAGCCGCCGGAATCTGCTAACCAGTCTGAACAAATAAGTGCTGCTGTTGCAACGGACTCTTCTGATAGCGGTGCAGGGGCTAGGGGCACGCCAAGTCAGGATAGTCAGATTGCTGCAAAAGCTCTGCCGGTCTCTGATGCTTCGGCAGTTGCAGCTACTGAAGCAGATGCTTCAAGTCAAGCTGCTAACACGGGGAATTTGTTAGAAGATTCTGCCAAACCAGCGACAGCTCAGTCTGCAGAAGTTTCCTCTGCTACCAATCAGGGGCAGGGTCAGGCAGCAAGTGATGCCCCTTCGGCTTCTAAGAGAGTGCAGGAGCTTGTGGCGGATATGACAGTTCGTCAGAAGATTACCCAGATGCTGATGCCGGACTTCAGAAAATGGCAGCAAGAGGGCCAAGCCTCCCAGTCAGATATGACGGAGCTTAATAAAGAAGTGGCAGAAGCGGTTGATAAATACGATTTTGGTGGTGTCATTCTCTTTGCTGAGAATGTGAAAGGAACTGCTCAAACCTTAGTCTTGACGCAGGCCCTGCAGCAAGCAGCTATCAATAACCAAGCTAATAATGGCAAGTTGCCGCTCTTGCTCGCGATTGACCAAGAAGGTGGTATTGTCTATCGCTTGGGCAGTGGGACTGCTCTTCCTGGCAACATGGCAGTTGGTGCGACGCGTGATCCAGAATTGGCTAATCAAGCTGGTCAAATTATTGGACGGGAGCTTTCTGCTCTAGGTTTGAATGTCAACTTTGCTCCTGTTTTTGATACAAATAACAATCCGCAGAATCCAGTTATTGGTTTACGGTCCTTCTCTTCAGAACCTAAGGTTGTTGCTCGTTTGGGAACGGCTATGATGGAGGGGATTCAGAAATACAATGTCGCAGTAGCGGCTAAGCATTTCCCTGGTCATGGTGATACGGCGGTAGATTCTCACACTGGTCTGCCTCTGGTAGATAAGTCCTATGCGGAGCTCGAAGCCTTGGAGTTGCTTCCATTCAAGGCTGCCATTGACAAAAATGCTGATATGCTGATGACAGCCCATATTCAGTATCCTCAGATCGAAAAAGACACGGTTATATCTAAGCAAACTGGGGAAACCATTTATATCCCTGCTACCTTGTCAGATGATATTATCACCGGCATTGTTCGTAAAAAGTTCGGCTACAAGGGTGTAGTAGTATCTGATGCTATGGGAATGGATGCGATTGCTAAGAACTTCGGAGAATCTGAAGCAGCTATCATGGCAATCAAGTCAGGTGTAGATGTGGTGCTGATGCCAACTGTCTTACGTAGTAAGAGTGATTTAGCTAAAATCGATAAGATTATCAATGATATTGAGCTAGCGGTTCAGAGAGGCGATATTCCAGTCAGCAGATTGAATGAGTCTGTGACCCGCATCTTGAACTTAAAAGAAAAACGGGGTATTTTAGACTTTGACCCATCTGAGCGAACTCAGGCTAAGGCTGAAGCAACTGTTGGCTCAGAGATAAACAGAGATACCGAGAGAAAAATCGCTGCTAGTGCAGTGACGGTAGTTAAAAACGACGATACTGTTCTGCCTTTTAAGGTCAAATCTGGCGACAGGATTTTGCTGTTAGCGGCTTATGATGATGAAGTGCCTGGACTAGAGCTGGGTATCAAGCGTCTGAAAGCTGACGGAGTGATTCCAGCAGGTGTCACATACGAAGCGCTGAACTACAGCAAAACAACTAAGTTGGAAGATTTGAAAGAAAAGATTGACCAAGCGACACACCTTGTCCTGATTTCTGAAATTGGACGGCAATCTCAACTAGCCGGCGATTTCTGGTTGACAAGAGTTCCGACAGAAGTCGTGGACTATGCAAATGCAAGTGGAAAGCAAGCAGCTGTCATGAGCATTTCTAAACCGTATGATGTAGCAAATTATCCTAATGCCAAGGCTATTGTAGCAGTTTATGGAAACAAGGGAATGGATCCAACCGAGTCTCTGAAGCCGGATAATGCCTTCGGCCCTAATATCCCAGCTGGTGTGGAAGTCATTTTTAACGGTCAAAAACATGTTGGAACGCTACCAGTAAATGTGCCGCGTATCAAGGATGGCATCATGTCAGAGACAGAGGTAGCCTATCCTATCGGGCATGGTCTCTTTTATACCGATCCAGTTAAGGATATCAAAGTCAATGTTCCTACATCTGCTCAGCTAGATCAGCTTTTTACAGCTGCCGTTACCCTGAGTGGACTAAACGGTCTAGAAAAAAATAACTACCGCCTTGCCCTTAAGATGGATACTCAGCACTTCAGCATTCTCCCTAGTCCAGATTATACCATCTCTGGTGATACTGTTTTGATTTCTAAAAAAGCCAACGATACCAATCCGATTGAAATTGGCTTGAAAGGCTTAGTAGAAGGCCAGTTCAGTCCAGTGCTTTCCCTAACCTTGATTGATAGTCAAGACAGAGAATTCAGCATGGGAGAAGGTAATTACAGGGAGCTTGTTCAGATTACTGAAGCTAGGCAGAGTATCATGGCTCCAGGTCAACAAAATCCTCCGCAGTTGAGTTTGCGTTCTGTTGAACCTGTAAGTCCTCGTCGGCAACTAAGTCAGCAGGCTCCGCAGGTAAGTCAGCTTCCGAAAACAGGAGACAGCAGCAGTTTGTTCTTAGTCTTGCTGGGTGCCTTGTTCTTGTTTGGAATTGTCTATCTGTATGGCTTATCATACCGAAGACTATAAGAAATAAAAATGAGAATACAGCAGTAATGCTTTCGTAGCTTTACTTATTCTTGATAAAATAAGAAAAAGGAAGAATCCGAGACAACTTTGCAGTAAAAGCGGATTCTTCCTTTTTTATTTAGAAATTTGCAGAAATGCAGTAACAAAAAGCCTTGTGAGCTTGCTAAAAGAATCCACCCTTAGATATTTTACTCAACTGTCATCGGTTTACTATTTACTTTTTATACGTTTTTTGGTATAATAGTTCATGTTATAAAATATAACATCAAAGGAGGTTCTATCCATGAAAGCATCTAAATGGCTGATTGCGACTGGAGTTGCACTGAGTGCCGGGCTATTGCTGACGGCTTGTAGCCAATCTTCATCTAGCACAAATAATTATACTTACGTTTATAGTTCAGACCCTGACAGCTTGAACTATCTTGCTACAAACCGTGCAACGACAAATGATGTCATTTCCAACCTGGTTGATGGACTTTTTGAAAATGACGAGTACGGAAATCTGGTTCCCTCTATCGCGAAGTCATGGACAGTTTCCAAGGATGGTCTGACCTATACTTATAAGCTGCGTGATGATGCTAAATGGTACACATCCGATGGTGAAGAATATGCAGAAGTAAAAGCCCAGGACTTTGTGACTGGCTTGAAGTATGCAGCGGATGAAAATTCAGAAGCTATTTATCTAGTTCAGGACTCTGTGAAGGGCTTGGATGCTTATATCAAGGGTGAAGATAAGAATTTCGACAATGTTGGTGTCAAGGCTATTGATGACCACACCCTGCAATACACTCTGGCTCGCCCTGAGCCTTACTGGAACTCTAAAACAACCAGCACGATTCTCTTCCCAGTCAATGAAGAGTTTCTGAAAGCAGAAGGAAGCAATTTTGGCTCTGTTAAGCCTTCTAGCATCCTCTATAATGGTCCTTACTTGCTCAAGTCTCTGACTTCCAAGTCTGTGATGGAATTTGTCAAAAATCCAAATTACTACGACAAAGACAATGTCACTCTGGATAGCATTAAGTTGACCTACTATGATGGAAATGATCAGGAAGCACTGATTCGTAACTTCAGCGATGGCGTTTACAGCACAGCTCGTCTCTATCCAAATAGCTCAGGTTTTGCTTCAGTCAAGAAGAAATACGCGGACAATATCGTATACAGCCCGCAGGATTCTACTTCTTATTACTATAATTTCAACTACAACCGTCAATCCTACAATCATACTTCTAAAACAACAGATGCTCAAAAATCTGCGACCAACGAAGCAATCATGAACAAAGACTTCCGTCAGGCTATCAACTTTGCCTTTGACCGTACATCTTATGGTGCGCAAGGAAATGGTGAAGATGGAGCGACTAAGGTCTTGAGAAATACCTTGGTACCACCTAGCTTTGTCCAAATTGGCGACAAGGATTTTGGAACTGTTGTTGGGGAAAAATTAGTTAATTATGGCAGCCAATGGCAAGGAATTGACCTCTCTGACGCTCAAGATCCTTACTATAATCCTGAAAAAGCTAAGGCGAAATTTGCAGAAGCTAAGCAAGCCTTGCAAGCTAAGGGAGTAGAATTCCCGATTCACTTAGATATGCCAGTGGATCAGTCTAGCACCATTGGCGTTCAATGGGCTAGCTCAACCAAGCAGTCTATCGAATCGGCTCTTGGAGCGGAAAATGTCGTCATTGACCTGCAAAAGATGAGCACAGACGATCTTAATAATATCACCTATTTCGCTAACTCTGCTGCTCAGAAAGACTATGATATGTCTACTGGTGGTTGGACTGGTGACTACCAAGATCCATCTACCTACCTTGATACTCTCAATATCAAGAACGGCGGAAGCTTGCAAAACTTTGGTTTTGAACCAGGTCAAGACAATGATAAGATTAAAGAGTTAGGCTTGGATACATATACTAAGATGCTGGAAGAAGCCAATGCTGAAACCAACGATGTGCAGCTGCGTTACGAGAAGTATGCAGAAGCGGAAGCTTGGTTGCTAGATAGCGGCTTGATTATCCCGACTGTTTCACAAGGTGCAACACCGTCGGTTACTAAATCAGTGCCATTTACAAAGGCCTACTCACCAGTTGGTGTTAAAGGTTCAGCATACAACTTCAAGCTGACTCAACTTCAGAAGGATGTTGTAACGACCAAAGAATACGAAGCAGCTAAGAAAAAATGGAAAGAAGAAGCTACTGCGGCAAATAAAAAGGCCCAGGAAGAACTTGCTGACCACGTTGAAAAATAAAAAAACAATTAACTAAGCGAGATTGGGGCTGGATTTTTCCAGTCCCTTTTTGAATGACTTGACAGGGCTATTCGTGGTAGAATAGAAAGAAATACTGGAAAGAAGTGAGACAGATGCAGATAAGTATTTATAATGCATTACCTGAGAAAGGAAAGCAGTCATTGTTTGAATTAGTTCAAGAGTGTAATAAGGCAGACGGAGGCTATCGACTGCCCTATCTGGATAATAATTATAATGCAGTTCCTGAAATGCCAGCCTTCTTCTTGGCTGAGATGGATGGCCGGACCATCGGCTTTTTATCTGTCTACGCGGATGAACCTGGCCAAGCAGAGGTGTCTCTCTATGTTCTACCATCGTATCGGCGTCAGGGTGTGGCTAATCAGCTTCTGGCTGCTTTTGCAAAAGTAGCTGATAAGTATGATTTGACCGAGATTGAGTATATAGCGGAGCTGGCCTTTTTGAACGCTCATCCCGATTTTGCTCGGAGATTTGATTACCAAGAGGATGAAGCAGAAATCTGGCTAGCGCAGCCTGCTCAAACTTTTCCTCTGGAAGAAAGAGAAGGGATAGAGGTCTTGCAGGGAAGTTTGGACTTGGCAGAAGAGATTGCAACTTTCCAATCCCAAGTCTTTGAGACACCGCTGGATGTTGCCTTGAAATACGCGCAAGAATCCATGGACAGTGGCTCCAGTCTGCTTTACATCTTGAAGAAAGATGGTAGAGTTGTAGCTTCTGTGTCTGTTGATACGGATTTTGGGACCAATTATTTCTTTGGCTTGGCGGTTGATCAAGATTTTCAGGGGCAGGGGCTAGGAAGCTATCTCTTACTTGCAAGTATGCAGGATTTGAATAAGCTCAATGGACAGGAGTTTCAGATTGTCGTAGAAAAGCAGAATAGCCGAGCTTTGAAACTCTATAAAAAGCTAGGCTTCAAAGAGATGACAGAGGTTGTCTATCTAAAAGAAAAATAGCAAATGTTTCTCAGATTGCTCATTAACTTCAAAGGAGAAACCGGCTTCTTACAGCTGGTTTCTTTTGTTCTGCCTTGGTTTATGGTATAATGAGACGATATGTAAAGAAGGAAAATGTTATGAATATTCAACAATTGCGTTATGTGGTCGCCATTGCTAACAGTGGGACCTTTCGAGAAGCCGCGGAAAAAATGTATGTCAGCCAGCCTAGTCTGTCTATCTCTGTCCGTGATCTGGAAAAAGAGCTGGGCTTCAAGATTTTTCGTCGGACCAGCAGCGGTACTTTTCTGACTCGCCGAGGAATGGAGTTTTACGAGAAAGCTCAAGACTTGGTCAAGGGCTTTGATGTCTTCCAAAACCAATATGCCAATCCTGAGGAAGAGCGAGATGAGTTCTCAATTGCCAGTCAGCACTATGATTTTCTGCCTCCTTTGATTACCCAATTTTCTCAGACCTATCCAGAGTATAAGAACTTCCGAATTTTTGAGTCAACAACCGTACAGATTCTGGACGAAGTAGCGCAGGGCCATAGTGAAATCGGCATTATCTACCTCAATAATCAAAATACCAAGGGCATTATGCAGCGGGTGGAAAAGCTAGGCTTGGAAGTAGTAGAGCTGATTCCTTTTCAGACTCACATTTATCTGCGAGAAGATCATCCTCTGACACAAAAGGAAGAGCTGGTCATGGAAGATTTAGCGGCCTTGCCGACTGTTCGCTTCACTCAGGAAAAGGACGAGTATCTCTATTATTCAGAGAATTTTGTGGATACCAGTGCCAGCTCGCAGATGTTTAATGTGACGGACCGTGCGACTTTGAATGGGATTTTGGAGCGAACTGATGCTTATGCGACTGGATCTGGCTTTTTGGACAGCAATAGTGTAAATGGTATTACTGTCATCAAGCTTCGCGACAACTTGGACAACCACATGGTCTATGTCAAGCGTGAAGATGTGGAACTGACTCAGGTCGGAGAAGACTTTGTATCAGTTATGAAAGAGTATTTTGCACAGAAAAAATAAAGTATGAAAAGAAAAATTATTATTCCTTTTGCAGTCTTGATTCTTATTGCTGTGGATCAGCTGGTCAAGTTATATATTGTCAGCGATTTTAAGCTGGGGCAGGTCAAGAGTTTCATTCCGCATCTGGTGAGTCTGACCTATCTCCAGAATACCGGTGCAGCCTTCTCCATGCTGGAAAATCAGCAATGGCTCTTTACTTTGGTGACATTTTTTGTCATCGGCGGAGCTGTTTATTACCTCATCAAGCACCTCCATGCCTCAAAGTGGATGCTGGCCGGGCTGACCTTGGTGATTGCTGGCGGTTTGGGAAACTTTATTGACCGGATACGCCAAGGTTTTGTCGTGGACATGTTTCAGTTAGATTTTATCAATTTTGCTATTTTTAATGTAGCGGATATGTATCTGACCCTTGGTGTAGCTATTTTACTGCTGATGATTTTGAAGGAAGAAAAAGATGGAAGTAAGAATTGAGGCTTCAGTAGCTGGTCAGCGATTGGACAAGGCAGTTGCTGAGCTGACAGACCTATCGCGGAGTTTGGCTAATGAGCAGATTAAGGACGGCAGGATTTTGGTCAATGGACAAGCCAAAAAAGCCAAATATGCGGTCAAAGAAGGCGATGTCATCTCCTATGAGCTGCCTGAGCCGGAAGTGGTTGAGTATGTAGCTGAAGATATTCCGCTAGAAATCGTCTATCAAGATGAGGATGTGGCAGTCGTCAATAAACCGCAGGGAATGGTGGTCCATCCTTCTGCAGGCCATACTAGCGGCACACTAGTCAACGCCCTTATGTATCACATCCAAGACCTGTCTGGCATCAACGGTGTCCTCCGGCCGGGGATTGTCCATCGGATTGATAAGGACACTTCTGGGCTTCTGATGATTGCTAAGAATGACCAAGCCCATGTGGCTCTGGCTGATGAGCTCAAGGATAAGAAATCCCTGCGCAAGTATTGGGCTATTGTTCATGGAAATCTGCCTAATGACCGTGGAGTGATTGAAGCACCGATTGGCCGCAGCGAAAAAGACCGCAAGAAGCAGGCTGTGACGGCGAAAGGAAAGCCAGCTCTGACGCGTTTCCAAGTCTTGGAACGTTTTGGTGATTATAGCTTGGTTGAGCTTCAACTGGAAACAGGCCGAACCCATCAGATTCGCGTTCACATGGCCTACATTGGACATCCTGTGGCTGGTGATGAGGTCTATGGACCGCGCAAGACTTTAAAAGGACATGGCCAATTTCTGCACGCACGAACACTGGGCTTCACCCATCCTCGAACTGGTGAAGTGCTGGAATTTACAGCTGAAGTGCCAGCCATTTTCCAAGAAACCTTAGAAAAATTGCGACAAGATTAGTCAGGTCCATTCATTATTAAAATACAATTTTTCTCAGACCGCCTCAATCGCGGTCATTTTTATTTTACGTAAATCGTGGTATAATAAGACAATCTAGCAGTGAAGGAAAAGGAAATGAAAGCAAAGCGAATCGTATTTAAGGTGGGGACTTCATCATTGACAAACGCAGATGGCAGTCTGTCACGCGCCAAGGTAAAGGAAATTACTCGGCAGTTGGCTCTCTTGCATGAGGCGGGACATGAGTTGATATTGGTCTCATCAGGAGCTATTGCGGCAGGTTTTTCTTCTCTAGGCTTTAAAAAGCGACCGACCAAGGTGGCGGACAAACAGGCTTCAGCTGCGGTTGGACAGGGGTTGCTTTTGGAGGAATATACAACCAATCTTCTTTTGAAACAAATCATTTCTGCTCAGATTCTTTTGACACAGGATGATTTTGCAGATAAGCGGCGTTACAAGAATGCCCATCAAGCCTTATCTGTCTTGCTGAATCGCGGCGCTATTCCCATCATCAATGAAAATGACACGGTGGCTATTGAGGAGCTCAAGGTCGGGGATAATGATACACTGAGTGCGCAGGTAGCGGCTATGGTTCAGGCAGACCTCTTGGTGCTTCTGACAGATGTAGACGGACTGTACACAGCCAATCCTTCTATAAATCCAGATGCTCGTCGACTTGAAAAGATTGAGAAGATTAGCTCTGAGCTGATTTATATGGCAGGCGGTGCAGGAACGAGCAACGGAACTGGCGGCATGCTGACAAAGATTAAGGCTGCAACGCTGGCGACCATGTCCGGAGTTCCGGTCTATATCTGCTCCTCGCTCAAGACTGATGCTCTGCTGGAAGCTGCTGAGGAAACCAAGGATGGCAGCCTCTTTTTAGCCCAGGAAAAAGGTCTAAAAACGCAGAAGCAATGGCTGGCTTTCTATGCTAAAAGTCAAGGTGAAATCTATGTAGACCAAGGAGCAGCCAACGCTCTCAGAAACAATGGGAAAAGTTTGTTGGTATCCGGTCTTGTATCTGTATCGGGCAGCTTTGCCTATCAGGATACGGTGACCGTTTATGAAGAAGGCACCGGAGTTATTCTTGGTAAAGGGCGCGTGCGTTTTGGCAAATCGTCTCTTAAAGATATGCTCAAGTCAAATAAACCTAAGGGTGTTGTGATTCATCGGGATGATTGGATTTCTCTGACACCGGAGTTGAATGATTTATTTGCAGAATTTTAGAAGACGAGGAAAGGAGAGGCTATGACCTCAACACAAGCAATTTTTGAAAAGGTTCAGAAAGTCAAGAAGACAATCAATACGGCCACAACGGCTGAGAAAAACCATGCTTTGGAAGAAATGGCAAAGCAGCTCTGGCTTTCTCGTGCTGACATTTTAGCAGCCAATGAATCGGATATGACCGCAGCTAAAGGTAAGATTTCAGATGTGATGCTGGATCGCCTCTATCTGGATGAGGAACGAATTGCTGCCATGGCAGAGGGTATTCGTCAGCTGATTGACTTGGAGGATCCCGTAGGGCAAGTTTTGGAAAGAACCGAGCTTGAGAACGGCCTTGTCATCAGTAAACAGCGGGTGGCTATGGGCGTGATTGGGATTATCTACGAAAGTCGGCCTAACGTCACCTCTGACGCTGCGGCTCTGGCTCTAAAGAGTGGCAGCGCAGTCGTCCTTAGAAGCGGCAAGGATGCCTATCAGACTGCGCTAGCTATTGTCACAGCGTTGAAAAAAGGCTTAGCTCAGACGGAGATTTCGCCGGATTGTATCCAGTTGGTTTCTGATACCAACCGGGCTTCCGCCCAGGCTATGATGAAGGCTAAGGGATATCTGGATTTGCTCATTCCTCGTGGTGGTGCGGGACTGATTCAGGCGGTCGTGGAAAATGCGACTGTGCCTGTTATCGAGACAGGTACTGGAATTGTCCATGTCTATGTAGATAAGGATGCTGATCAAGACAAGGCTTTGGCCATTATTGAGAATGCCAAGACCAGTCGCCCTTCTGTCTGCAATGCCATGGAGGTACTGCTGGTTCATGAAGAGATTGCAGCTGAATTTTTACCACGTTTGCAGAAGATGCTGGTGACTGATCGTGATGCTGTACAAGAAAAAGCTGTTGAATTACGTTTGGATGAGAAAGCAGCTCAGTATATATCAGGCTTGCAAGCTAAACAAGAAGATTTTGAAACCGAATTTTTAGACTATATCTTAGCGGTCAAGCTGGTGCCTTCGCTAGAAGAAGCGGTGGAGCATATTGAGGCTCACAGCACCCATCACTCAGATGCCATTGTGACGGAGAACGATGCAGCGGCAGCTTACTTTACAGAGCAGGTGGATAGCGCAGCAGTTTATGTCAATGCCTCAACCCGCTTTACAGATGGCGGTCAATTTGGTCTTGGCTGCGAAATGGGGATTTCTACTCAAAAACTGCATGCCAGAGGTCCTATGGGACTGAAAGAGTTGACCAGCTATAAGTATGTCATTCAGGGTATTGGTCAAGTGAGGAAATAAAGATGAAAATTGGATTTATCGGTCTGGGAAATATGGGCGGCAGTCTTGCCCGTCTAGTTGCCCAAGATGAAAGATTTAGAAGCGAATTACTTCTGGCTAATCGCAGTCGTGACAAGGCTGAAAAGATTGCTGCGGAAGATGGTGGGCAGCCGGTCAGTAATGCAGAAGTTTTTTCTCAGGCAGAAGTGATTTTTCTGGGAATCAAACCGGCTCAATTTGCTGACTTGCTGTCTGAATATCAGGAAGTTCTAGAGAAACGGGAGTCTGTTTTGTTGG
The DNA here is from genome assembly GCF_963456385.1 of uncultured Streptococcus sp. Classification (GTDB taxonomy): domain Bacteria; phylum Bacillota; class Bacilli; order Lactobacillales; family Streptococcaceae; genus Streptococcus. Next base: position 14,830 of record NZ_CAUOLF010000002.1, read on the forward strand.
TTTCAATGGCTGCTGGTCTGACCTTGGAAATATTAGAAAGATTGACACCCAGCCACCATCGTTGGATTCGGATAATGCCTAATACACCGGTAGCTGTAGGTGAGGGCGTTATTAGCTTTGCTTTATCCCAGCAGGCAAATCAAGCGGATGAAGACCTGTTGCGGGAACTTCTGTCTTCGGCTGGTCTTTTGTTCAAACTAGAGGAAAAGCAGCTGGATGCGGCGACTGCTCTTGCTGGCTGTGGACCAGCTTTCGTCTATCTCTTTATAGAGGCTTTAGCGGATGCAGGTGTCCGGGCAGGACTCAGTCGCGATATATCCCTTCAGCTGGCCAATCAGACACTTTTAGGAGCTGCTAAGCTAAGTCAGGTCAGTGGGCAACATCCTGCTCAACTCAAAGACCAGGTCTGCAGTCCGGCTGGTTCGACCATCGCTGGGGTAGCCAGTCTGGAAGAAAATGCCTTTCGAGGAACGGTCATGGATGCCGTTCAAGCTTCCTACAAGAGGACGCAGGAGTTGGGGAAGAAATGATTTAGAACTTCGATTTTTTGAATTATAGAAAAGGGTGTGGCTTGCGAGGACAATTTTTGTCTTTACAGGTTCACTCTTTTTTCCTTTGTTTAATAATCAAATAAGTCCTCTCTTTAAAACTGTGGTATAATAAGTACTATGCAAACCAAACCGACCTCTGCTTATGTGCACATTCCTTTTTGTACTCAGATTTGTTATTACTGCGATTTTTCCAAGGTTTTTATCAAAAATCAGCCGGTAGATTCTTATCTGGAGCATTTGATTGAGGAGTATGATTCTTACGATATCAAAAAGCTCCGTACCCTCTATATCGGTGGAGGGACTCCGACAGCTCTATCGGCGCCTCAACTAGCCTTTTTGCTGGAAAAGCTGACAGATAAGCTGGACTTGTCTTATCTAGAAGAGCTGACCATTGAAGCCAATCCTGGGGATTTGGATCAGGAGAAGATTGCTGTACTCAAAGACTCGCCTGTCAATCGGGTTTCGCTGGGGGTACAGACTTTCAATGACCGCATGCTTAAGCAAATTGGCCGCAGTCACTTAGAAAAGGACATCTATGAGAATATTGCCAATCTCAAAAAAGCGGGTTTTGACAATATCTCGATTGACCTGATTTATGCCCTACCCAAGCAGACCATGGAAGATGTGAAAACTAATGTATCCAAGGCCATTGCTTTGGACATTCCTCACATGAGTTTGTATAGCTTGATTTTGGAAAATCACACAGTATTTATGAATCGGATGCGGCGAGGGAAGCTGCCTCTGCCCAAGGAAGACTTGGAAGCGGAGATGTTTGAATACATTATAGCTGAGCTGGAAAAAGCAGGTTTTGAGCATTATGAGATTTCAAACTTTTCCAAGCCAGGCTTTGAGAGTCGCCACAATCTCATGTACTGGGACAATGCGGAATATTATGGTGTTGGAGCTGGAGCGTCTGGCTATGTCGATGGTGTCCGCTATAAAAACCATGGACCCATTCGTCATTATCTGCAGGCAGTGGAAGCGGGCAATGCCCGTGTGCAGGAAGAAATGCTGACATTGAATGAAAAGATGGAAGAAGAGATGTTTCTAGGACTGCGGAAGAAGTCAGGTGTTTCTAAAAAGCGTTTTGAGGAAAAATTCGGCCTTTCCTTTGAAGACCAGTACGGAGCTGTTGTGTCTGAGCTGACTGAGCAGGGCTTGCTAGTGCCGGACAGAGACATCGTGCGCATGACCAAACAAGGCCTCTTTTTGGGGGATACGGTTGCTGAGAAATTTATATTGGAGTAAATAATGGGCTTAACTTATCAAATGAAAATGAAAATTCCTTTTGATATGGCAGATATGAATGGCCATATCAAGCTGCCGGATGTCATCCTGCTGTCCTTGCAGGTATCGGGGATGCAGTCGATCGAGCTTGGTGTCAGTGACAAGGATATGCTGGAGCAGTATAACCTAGTCTGGATTATCACGGACTACGATATTGATGTGACACGTCTGCCACGATTTGCAGAGGAGATTACTATCGAAACAGAAGCCTTAACTTATAATCGGCTCTTTTGCTACCGTCGCTTTACGATTTTTGATGAAGCGGGTGAAGCCATTATACAGATGATGGCAACCTTTGTTCTTATGGATCGAGATAGCCGCAAGGTTCGTGCCGTTGATCCGGAGATTGTAGCGCCATATCAATCAGACTTTTCCAAGAAATTACTGCGAGGTCCTAAGTATCCAGACTTGGAAAATCCTGTCAGCAAGGACTACCATGTGCGCTTTTACGACTTGGATATGAACGGACATGTCAACAACAGCAAGTATCTGGACTGGATTTTCGAGGTTATGGGGGCAGACTTCCTTACGAAGCATATTCCTAAGAAGGTCCATCTAAAGTATGTCAAGGAAGTTCGACCAGGCGGCATGATTGCTTCTAGCTATGACCTAGAAGGTCTGCAAAGCAATCATCGGATTTCCAGTGACGGCGAAGTCAATGCCCAGGCTTTAGTGACCTGGCAAGAGTTTAATCAGGAAAGTTAGAAAGAGCAGAAATGACTTATAAAGGATATTTGATTGATTTAGATGGGACGATTTATAAGGGCAAGAGCCGGATTCCGGCTGGTGAAGCTTTTGTGCATGAGCTGCAGAAGCGCAAGATTCCCTATCTTTTCGTGACTAATAATACTACTCGCACACCAGAAGCAGTGCAGACTATGTTGGCGGAGAATTTTAATATTGAGACACCGCTTGAGACTATTTACACAGCTACTTTAGCAACTATTGACTATATGCAGGAGAAAAAACTGGGCAAGAAAGTCTACGTTATCGGTGATGTCGGGCTTAAACATGCCATAGAAGAAGCTGGATACATAGAGGATACAGAAAATCCAGACTATGTAGTAGTGGGGCTGGACTGGGAAGTGGATTACGAGAAGCTGACAATAGCGACTCTGGCTATTCAAAAGGGTGCTCACTTTATCGGAACCAATCCAGATCTCAACATTCCGACTGAGCGAGGTTTGCAGCCGGGAGCTGGCGCAATCAACGCCCTCTTGGAAGCAGCCACTCGGGTTGAACCGACCTTTATTGGCAAGCCCAATGCCATCATCATGGAAAAAGCCATAGAGCATTTAGGACTGGCGCGTGAAGAAGTGGTCATGGTTGGCGATAACTATCTGACAGATATTCGAGCGGGAATCGACAATGGCATTCCGACCCTTTTGGTTACGACAGGCTTTACCCTGCCAGAAGAGGTGCCAAATCTGCCGATCCAACCGACGCATGTCTTGTCCAGTCTAGCGGAGTGGGACTTCGATGCGTGATAAGTTGAAATTTTCAGCCAGCGTCTTGTGCTTGTTGGCAGCAGCGATATTGCTAACTATTTATCTGGCCTGGCTCTTATACCCGATGGAGATTTCTTATTTCAACCTACCGGATAAGGTTTATTTGAAAGCAGAAACTATCCAGTATAATTTTAATATTTTGATGAATTATCTGACCAATCCTTTTAGTCAGAAACTGGCGATGCCAGATTTTCGCTCGTCAGCAGCTGGTCTGCATCATTTTCAGGCAGTCAAGTATCTTTTTCACTTGGCGCAAGTTATTTTTCTAATAACTTTGCCGGCCTTTATCTTCTTTATCAAAAAAGTGGTTAAAAAGGAATTTTTGAGTCTTTACAGACGGGCTTTTCTAGTGATGAGTATCTTGCCGCTTGTCTTTGCTGGCTTGGCTTTTATGATTGGTTTTAACAATTTTTTTACACTCTTTCATCAAGTTCTCTTTGCAGGAGACAATACCTGGATATTTGACCCGGCCAAGGATCCAGTTATTTGGATTCTGCCAGAAGAATTTTTCATGCACGCCTTTATTCTTTTTGCTTTGTTTTATGAGGGGATCTTTTTGACCTTGTATTTCCTTAGCAGAAAGGGTAAAGAGCAAACTTAATATAGGAGATTTTATGTATTATATACCCGAACCTTTAAATCCTAAAAAAGATCTAGGACGATTTTCAGCGACTTGCTTCACTTATTTATGGGTTATGCTTGCTGCTGTCTTCATTTACGTATTTGTTGCTTTTTTTGTCATCATGCCAGGACAAGGTATGGACATTCAAAAGACGCAAGACATTGTTACCAAATTCATGGAAAAGGACGGCGGAGCCTATATTCTAGCTTCCTGTCTCGGTGTTCTTACTTTTACGGTGTCTCGGGGTAAGCAGCTCTTTAAATACGACCTTCGTCGCAAGGGGCGGAAGATGACTCCTAAAGTTTTCTTTTATATGATTTGCTTCCTTTTATTCGCCCAAATGTTTACAGCTGTTGTCAATCAGATCATGCAGGCTATCATGCAACTCTTCAATCTAGATCTTTCTAGTATGGAATCAGGAGGCGGCGGTTCTGAAACACTGACCATGTTGATTTATTCATCCTTGATGGCTCCGGTTACGGAGGAAATTATTTTCAGAGGTGCTGGATTAAGAGCGTTAGAGAAGCATGGAAAGATTTTTGCCATTCTTCTGACTGCGATTTTGTTTGGTCTCTTTCATGAAAATCTTTATCAGTTTTATTTTGCTAGTTTGATTGGTTTAGGTTTTGGCTATATCGCTTTTGAGTATTCGATTATCTGGTCTATCATTTTTCATGCTCTCAATAACTTTGTCATAGCAGAAGGTATAGCTTTTCTTTCAAAAAAAGCTCCAGAGCCTATTGTTAACATCGTTTTTTACGGCCTACTAATCGCTGGCAGTACAGTATTTCTTTTGCTCTTAATCTTGAAATGGCCAAAATTTAAGGAATACATTGACACAAATCGTTCGCTCCCAGGGACTTACCGACAGGCTTTTAAATCAGTCTGGTTCTGGGTTTTGGTTGTGTTTACTTTTCTTGGAACGTTTCTGCCTGTCATGGCAGCCTATCTTGTATCATTGATCAATAATAGCTAATTGTCTTTTATTTGGCAGTTATGCAATGATATGAAAGGAGTTGGACATAGTCCAGCTCTTTTTTGTTCGGTAAAAAGATAGAAAATGAAAGATTTTGATAGAAAGTGCTTGACATTGAAAAATAAAGAGGTATAATAATAATCGTAAACGATTCCAAAGGAGGTACTTTATGCTGAAGTCGGAAAGAAAGCAAGTTATTCTAGAGACAGTCATAAAAGAAAAATTTGTTTCTTTAGACTATCTAGTACATGCTTTAAACACTTCAGAGTCAACTATCAGAAGAGATTTGGATGAACTGGAGAGCGAGCATAAACTGCGACGAGTTCATGGTGGAGCCGAAAGCTTTCATTTTCTGCAGGAAGAGGAGAGTAATCAGGAAAAATCTATCAAAAGCATTCAAGAAAAGACATCTATTGCCAAGATGGCAGCAAGCTTGATTCAAGAGCATGATGTGATTTTTATTGATGCGGGGACAACCAATGAGCTTTTAGTCAATGAGCTGCATGATCCTAGAGTGACAGTGGTCACCAACTCCATTCACCATGCGACCAAGTTGGTAGAGCGCAATATCCCGACAGTCATAATTGGCGGAAAGGTCAAGCGTTCAACGGATGCCAGCATTGGCGGTGTGGCTCTGAATCAAATCGGTCAGTTGAATTTCGATAAGGCCTTTATTGGAATGAATGGCATTGACGACGGCTTCTTTACCACTCCAGATATGGAGGAAGGAGCTGTCAAAAGAGCGATTTTGGAGAATGCTAAGAAGACTTATGTCTTGGCTGATCTTTCTAAACTAGGACAGACGTCCTTTGTCAAGGTCGCTCCTCTTGCCAAAGCAAGCATTATTACTATTCAAAATGAATCGGAAGTGATTCAAGCGCTGAAAGAAAAAACGGAGGTGATTGAGGTATGATTTATACTGTCACACTAAACCCTTCCATCGACTATATTGTTCGTCTGGACAAGGTCCTTATAGGAAGCGTCAATCGGATGGACAGTGACGACAAATTCGCTGGCGGGAAGGGAATCAACGTTAGCCGAGTTCTCAAACGTCTAGGTATTGAGAATACAGCGACTGGTTTTATCGGTGGTTTTACTGGCAAGTTCATCACAGATACTCTGGAAGAGGAAGGAATCTCAAGCCATTTTGTAGAAGTTGAGCAGGATACTCGTATCAATGTCAAGATTAAAGCAGATGCTGAGACAGAAATTAATGGACCTGGTCCAGAAATTTCCAGTCAGAAACTAGAAGAACTTGAGAAGTTCCTTTCTTCTCTGACCTCAGAAGATACGGTAGTCTTCGCAGGCAGCAGTCCTAAAAATCTAGGAAATGTTGTCTACAAGGAGTTGATTGGCCTGACCAGAAAGACAGGAGCGCAAGTCGTCTGTGACTTTGAAGGCCAGACGTTGCTTGATTCATTAGAGTTTGAGCCGCTCTTGGTCAAACCTAATAACCACGAACTAGGTGATATTTTCGGAGTCAAGCTCGAAAGCTTGGATCAGATTGAGAGTTATGCCCGTCAAATCTTAGACAAGGGTGCCCAACATGTCATCATTTCCATGGCTGGTGACGGTGCCTTGCTGGTAACTCGAGAGGGTGCCTATTTCGCTAAACCTATCAAGGGCAATGTGAAAAATTCTGTTGGTGCTGGCGACTCTATGGTGGCTGGATTTACCGGAGAGTTTGTCCGCTCTGGTGATGTTATTCAAGCCTTCAAATGGGGAGTGGCCTGCGGAACGGCGACCACCTTCTCAGATGATTTGGCGACAGCTGATTATATAAAAGAAATCTATGAAAAAGTAGAGGTAGAAAAAATATGAAAATTCAAGACTTACTAAGAAAAGATGTGATGTTGCTAGACTTGCAGGCAACAGAGAAAAAAGCTGTTATCGAAGAAATGATTCAGAGCCTAGTGGATCATGGCTATGTAACAGACTTCGATACTTTCAAAGAAGGGATTTTGGCTCGTGAAGCCTTGACTTCTACAGGCTTGGGTGATGGAATCGCTATGCCTCACAGCAAAAATACTGCAGTGAAAGAAGCGACAGTACTTTTTGCCAAATCAAATAAAGGCGTAGATTATGAAAGTTTGGATGGCCAACCAACTGATCTTTTCTTCATGATTGCAGCTCCAGAAGGTGCTAACGATACTCACTTGGCTGCCTTGGCTGAATTGTCCCAATACCTGATGAAGGATGGTTTTGCGGATAAACTGCGTCAAGTGACTTCGCCTGATCAGGTGATTGAGCTCTTTGACCAAGCTTCGGAAAAAGCGGAAGAACCTGCTGTTGTTGAACCTGCCAATGAAGGAGGAGATTTCCTTGTAGCTGTAACAGCTTGTACGACTGGGATTGCACATACCTACATGGCTCAAGAGGCCTTACAAAAGGTCGCAGCTGAAATGGGTGTCGGCATCAAGGTTGAAACCAACGGTGCCAGTGGTGTCGGAAATAAACTGACAGCAGAAGATATCAAAAATGCCAAAGCTGTTATCATCGCGGCAGATAAGGCCGTAGAGATGAATCGCTTTGACGGCAAGCCGTTAATCAATCGTCCAGTTGCAGATGGTATTCGTAAGACAGAAGAACTGATTAATCTGGCTCTTTCAGGAAATGCTGAGATTTACAAGGCTGCTAACGGTGGCGGTGCTGCAGAATCTGGTAATGAGAAACTTAGTCTGGGCGGCGCTTTTTACAAGCACTTGATGAGCGGTGTTTCCCAAATGTTGCCATTCGTTATTGGCGGTGGTATTATGATTGCCATTGCATTCTTGCTGGATCAGATCTTAGGTGTACCAAAAGATCAGCTTTCTAATCTGGGAAGTTATCATGAAATTGCAGCTCAGTTTAAAGCAATTGGTGGAGCAGCCTTTGGCTTCATGCTGCCAGTATTAGCTGGTTATATCGCATACTCAATCGCTGAAAAGCCAGGTCTGGTTTCTGGTTTCGTAGCTGGTGCAATTGCAAGCAGCGGTGCATCATTTGGCGGTGTTGCCTATGCTGAAGGCGGTCAGAAAACACTTGATTTAGTTGGTGTATCATCTGGTTTCCTTGGAGCTTTGGTAGGCGGCTTCTTAGCTGGTGGTATTATTCTCCTTCTTCGTAAGCTTCTTGCAGGTCTGCCTCGCTCACTTGAAGGTATCCGTTCAATCTTGCTTTTGCCTCTTCTGGGTGTTCTTGTGACTGGATTTGTGATGTTGGCGGTCAATATTCCAATGTCAGCAATCAATACAGCCTTGAATGATTTCTTGGCAAGTCTGAGCGGAAGCTCTGCTGTCCTCCTCGGCCTCTTAGTCGGTGGTATGATGGCTGTCGATATGGGTGGGCCGGTTAATAAGGCGGCTTATGTATTTGGTACTAGTACACTTGCAAGCACTGTTTCAACTGGTGGTTCGCCTGTTATGGCAGCAGTTATGGCTGCTGGTATGGTCCCTCCTTTGGCAGTATTTATTGCGACTCTTTTGTTCAAACATAAATTTACTGAAGAAGAACGTGATTCAGGTTTGACAAACATCGTCATGGGACTATCTTTCATCACAGAAGGAGCGATTCCTTTTGGAGCTGCTGACCCAGCCCGTGCTATTCCAAGCTTTATCGTAGGTTCAGCTCTAACAGGTGCTCTTGTAGGATTGTCAGGTATCAAGCTCATGGCTCCTCACGGAGGAATCTTCGTTATCGGTTTGACAAACAATCCAATTCTTTACTTGGTATATGTATTGATTGGTGCAGTAGTCAGCGGTATTATCTTTGGTTACCTGCGCAAACCACTTAAGAAATAATATTTAAAAGAATCTCGCTTGTCAGTGAGATTCTTTTTTGTGTTTTCCGGCCTGCAAATTTTAGCATGGAAACTTCGCTCGATATATGGTATAATGGGCCTATCGCATATTTTTAGGAGAATAAAAATGAACATACAGCGTGAAAAAGAATTTGTTAGTCAGTACCATTTTGACGCCCGAAATTTTGAGTGGGAAAAAGAAAATGGAACACCTGAAACCAAGGTTGATGTGAATTTCCAATTGGTCAAAAGAGATGTTGAAGCCCACACAACTTCATTGATTGTGATTTTGACTTTTATGATTGTTTTTGAGAATTTTGTTATCAGCGGAACCATTTCGCAAGCCAACCACATTCACGGTCGTCTTATTGAAGAACCGAGTGAATTTGACCACGATGAAGTAGAAGAGCTGGCTCGGCCTTGCTTAACTATGCTCAACCGCTTGACTTATGAAGTGACAGAAATTGCTCTGGATTTGCCAGGCATTAATTTGGAGTTTTAATTATGAAGTTAGCGGTTATCACAGATTCATCGGCCTATCTGCCGGCTTCCCTGCTGGAGAATGAAAATCTTTTCGTCTTGGATATTCCGGTCGTGATTGCTGGTGAGACTTATGTCGAAGGCAGAAACTTAACAGCCAGTGAATTTTATGAAAAAATGGCTCAGTCAGATGAATTGCCCAAGACCAGTCAGCCTAGCATTGCTGAGTTAGAAGAGATTCTCACTATTCTAGATGGAAAGGACTATACCCATGTTCTAGGGCTCTTTCTATCCAGCGGTATTTCTGGTTTTTATCAAAATATTCAGTATCTGAAAGATGAGTTTCATGGTTTGAAAATTGCCTTTCCGGATTCTAAGATTACCAGTGCACCGCTCGGTATCATGGTCCAATCTGCTCTAGAGTGGGCAGAACAAGACCTGGAGTTTGAAACAATTTTAGCCAATGTCCAGAAGCAGATAGATGGCACAAGTGCTTTTATCATGGTGGACGACTTGGACCACTTGGTCAAAGGAGGACGCCTGTCTAACGGTGCAGCTATTCTGGGAAATCTGCTCAGTATCAAGCCTATTCTGTATTTTAACGATCATGGTGTAATAGAAGTTTTTGAAAAGATTCGGACGGAGAAGAAGGCCACCAAGCGTATGCTGGAACTTGTCCAAGAAAGAACAGCAGGCGGTGCTTATCAGATTATGGTTATTCATGGCAATGCGCCAGAAAAAGCAGCTGAGCTTCAGCAAAATCTGCTAGACAGCGGCATTTCTGGAGCAGTTCCTATTGCCACTTTTGGCAGTGTCATCGGGACTCACTTGGGTGAAGGCAGCGTTGCACTGGGCTATATTCCTGTGATCTGATTGCTTGAAAGTCTGAGTTTGTCTCTGTAAGGAGGAAAATATGAGTATCAAAGTTATTATTGCTGGTTTTAAAGGAAAAATGGGTCAAGCAGCCTATAAAATGGTGACAGAAGATCCTGAATTAGAATTAGTTGGACTGCTGGATCCTTTTACGGATGAAAAAGAAGTGGCTGGTGTTCCCGTCTTTAATGCCAAGGAAGAATTGGCTGAAATGGAAGCCCATGTCTGGGTTGATTTTACAACCCCTAAAGTAGCTTATGACAATACTCGCTTCGCTCTATACCAGGGATTTTGCCCAGTTGTCGGAACGACAGGTTTTACTCCAGAACAGTTGGAAGAGTTAATCGCATTGTCTAGGGAAAAGGAGCTGGGCGGATTGATTGCGCCAAACTTTGCCTTGGGAGCTGTTTTGTTGATGCAGTTTGCGGCTCAGGCAGCCAAGTATTTCCCGAATGTAGAAATCATTGAGCTGCATCATGATCAGAAAAAGGATGCACCGAGTGGGACGGCTATTAAGACAGCCGAGCTCATCAGCCAAGTCAGACCGAGCAAGCAGCAGGGAGCTGCTGATGAGGAAGAGTCTATAGCTGGCGCTCGTGGAGCTGATTTCGATGGCATGCATATCCATTCAGTTCGCTTGCCTGGTCTGGTTGCCCATCAGGAAGTAATCTTTGGCAGTCAGGGAGAGGGATTGACCCTGCGGCATGATTCCTATGACCGTGCTTCCTTTATGACAGGAGTTAATCTTGCCATTAAAGAAGTTGTCAAACGCTCAGAATTAGTCTATGGATTGGAACATTTACTATGAGATTAGAAACTCTGCCTTCTGAATTTCAGGAGGCTTTGCCAGTATTAGAGAAGATAAAATCGGCTGGCTTTGAAGCTTATTTTGTTGGCGGTTCTGTTCGAGATGCCCTTTTGCAGCGACCTATTCACGATGTGGATATCGCTAGCTCCAGCTATCCTGAGGAAACCAAGCGTATCTTTGATCGGACAGTTGATGTTGGGATTGAGCATGGAACCGTCTTGGTTCTGGAAAATAACCGTGAATACGAAGTGACGACTTTCCGGACCGAGGATGTCTATGTGGACTATCGCAGGCCCAGCAAGGTTTCTTTTGTACGCTCTTTGGAAGAAGATCTCAAGCGGCGTGATTTCACCATCAATGCTCTAGCTTTGGATGAAAACGGTCAAGTGATCGATCTTTTCCAAGGCTTGGATGATTTGGGAAATCGGATTTTGCGGGCAGTTGGAACTGCTGCAGAGCGCTTTAATGAAGATGCTCTACGCATCATGAGAGGCTTTCGTTTTCAAGCTGCCTTGGATTTTGACCTGGAGCAAGATACTTTTGCAGCGATGAAGGATTGTGCTCCTTTGCTGGAAAAGATTTCAGTTGAACGAATTTTTATCGAGTTTGACAAGCTCTTGCTGGCTCCGTTTTGGCGCAAGGGCTTAGAGGCACTCTTGACAAGCGGTGCCATAGAATTTTTGCCAGATTTGAAGGAAAGCAGAGCTAAGTTAGAAAGGCTCTTTGACTTGGCTTCAGATTTTCGATTTTCAGCGTCAGAGCAGGCTTGGGCAGCTCTTTTACTGGCCTCGGATGTGCAAAATGTCAAAGGCTTTCTGAAAAAATGGAAGACTTCTCGTGAATTTGCCAAGAAAGTAGAAGATTTGGTTGAGATTGCGGCCATTCGATCAGAACGAGACTTGACCAAACGCGATTGCTATGACTATGATATTGACTTATTGCTACAAGCAGAAGAACTACGGCAGGCGCAAGGTTTGGCAGTTGATTTCTCTGCGATTCAGAATCTTGATGCCAGTCTGACTATTCATAGTAAGCAGGAAATGGTGGTCAATGGCGGCATGCTGATGCGGGAGTTCGGCTTTGAGCCAGGACCAAAACTTGGCCAAATTTTGAAAGAGTTGGAATATGCTATTGTAGACGGCCACTTACCTAATGACTTAGAGGCCGTTTACGCCTATATTGAGGAGAAGAAATGAGCGATTTTATCGTTGACAAGCTAACCAAATCAGTAGGTGATAAGACTGTTTTTCGGGATATTTCCTTTATCATTCATGACCTAGACCGGATTGGTCTGATTGGTGTCAATGGAACTGGAAAGACAACGCTGCTGGATGTGTTGTCGGGTAAGTCGGGCTTTGACGGGGATGTCAGCCCTTTTTCTGCTAAGACAGGCTATAAGATTGCTTATCTGACTCAGGAGCCTGATTTTGATGAGGAGCAGACAGTGCTTGACACTGTTTTGTCCAGTGATTTACGGGAAATCCAGTTGATTCGAGAGTACGAGCTGCTCCTAACAGCTTATGATGAAAGTCAACAGTCTAGACTAGAAGCGGTTATGGCCGAGATGGACTCGCTCCATGCTTGGGAAATCGAAAGTCAGATCAAGACGGTTCTGTCCAAGCTTGGTCTGACAAATCTGTCTCTCAAGGTTGATCAGTTATCTGGAGGCCTTCGTCGCCGAGTTCAGCTGGCTCAAGTTCTCTTAGGTGATGCCGATTTGCTCTTGCTGGACGAGCCGACCAACCACCTAGACATTGATACCATTGAATGGCTGACGCATTTCTTGAAAAACTCAAAGAAGACTGTCCTTTTCATCACCCACGACCGCTATTTCTTGGATAATATTTCAACACGGATTTTTGAGCTGGATGGCGGTCGCTTGATTGAATACCAAGGAAATTATCAAGACTATGTCCGTCTCAAGGCGGAGCAAGATGAGCGGGATGCGGCCTTGCTTCATAAGAAACAGCAGCTGTACAAGCAGGAGCTATCCTGGATGCGGCGGCAGCCTCAGGCTCGGGCAACCAAGCAACAGGCTCGTATCAATCGTTTCCATGACCTCAAGAAGGATTTGGTCGGTCAGACGACTGACAGTAATCTGGAAATGAACTTTGAAACCAGTCGTATCGGTAAGAAAGTCATTGAGTTTCAAAATGTAGACTTTGCTTATGATCAGAAGCCTATTCTCTCTCAGTTCAGTCTTTTGATTCAGAACAAGGACCGTATTGGGATTGTCGGAGATAACGGTGTCGGCAAGTCAACCTTGCTCAATCTGATTGTCGGTAAACTTCGGCCTCAGGCTGGTCAGCTCATTATCGGAGAGACAGTCCGAGTCGCCTATTTCTCTCAGCAGATCGAAGGCTTGGATGAGTCTAAGCGGGTCATCAATTACCTGCAAGAAGTGGCCGAGGAGGTCAAGATAGGCGGTGGAACGACCTCCATTGCAGAGCTCTTGGAGCAATTTCTTTTTCCACGCTCTACACATGGAACTTTAATCGAAAAGCTTTCTGGCGGAGAGAAAAAGCGTCTTTATCTGCTCAAGCTTCTCTTGGAAAAGCCGAATGTCTTGCTTCTTGACGAGCCGACTAACGATTTGGATATCGCAACTCTGACGGTCTTGGAAAATTTTCTGCAAGGTTTTGTAGGTCCAGTCATTACAGTCAGCCACGACCGCTATTTCCTAGACAAGGTAGCCAGCAAGATTTTGGCTTTTGAGGATGGAAGTATCAGAGAGTTTTTCGGGAATTACACGGATTACCTGGATGAAAAAGCCTTTCTAGCAGAAAGATCTGCTATTTCTCAAAAGACTGAAAAGGAAAAATCAACCAAGGTGCGCGAGGAGAAAAAACGCATGACCTACTTTGAAAAGCAGGAGTGGAAGTCTATTGAGGCTGATATCGAGGCGCTGGAGGAGCGGATTTCTGAGATTGAAGCGGCCATGCAGGAGAATGGGTCTGACTTTACTCGCCTTTCTCAACTCCAGCAAGAACTGGATGAGCAGAACGAAAAACTGCTGGAAAAATATGAGCGCTATGAATACCTGAGCGAGTTGGACGGATGAAAGAAGTAGTGTTTAGGCAGAGCTGGTTGAAAATATTCCTTTTAGCTTTATCGACGAGCGCTCTTGCTGTCTTTATGACTGCAGTTCTTGTATTACCATCTAAAAATGGATACCTATTATTTGACTCCAATATTTCTGTGATTGAAAAAATGTTTTTGGTGATAGGTACAATTGTTTTTGATTTTCTCTCTATTTTAGTATGGCTTTGTTTGTTTAGAGATAAACGTTTTCTTCGTCTAACGGAACAGGGATTTTACTTCAGACCCCTTCTTTTTAGAGAAGTTTCGTTTTATAGTTGGGAAGAAATCCAGAGGATAGACTATAAAATTGAACGTATTCGACATTATGGGAAGATCCAATTATTCAATAAGAGACATATTTTGACAGTTCATTTCCATTCTGTAAATCTTCCTCTTTTAAAAAGAAGAACTGCTTATAGAATGAGTAAAAAATTGAAGTTTGGTATACCTGAACCGTTAGAAATTACTCTTATGTTACTGAAAAAAGAGAAACCAAAGTGTATTTATGAAATGATGATGAATTACCATAATCAATGTCGAGCAAGTCAGAAGGATAATTAAGGTGAAGTTTATAGTCCGAACAGTTTCATATACTGTTAATCTAAAACGTTTAGAGATGGAACGGAGGCATCTATGAAACTAAGATTGGAAAGTAGAAAATCGAAAAAAACTCAAGAACTGGGAAATTTAATCAAGGCCTACAATCAATCTAAGAGGGAGCCCTCCAAAAGCGAACCTCTTAACATCTATGTAGAAGACGAACAAGGAAATCTGCTGGCTGGTATGGCGGCCGAAACTTTTGGAAATTGGCTGGAGATTGAGTATTTGTATGTGAGCGAGGATTTGCGAGGGCAAGGTATAGGCTCAGAAATACTGTGCAGGGCTGAACAGGAAGCCAGAGAAAGGAAATGCAAATATTCGTTTGTAGACACGTATCAGTTTCAAGCCCCAGATTTTTATAAAAAGCACGGCTATACAGAAGTGTTCGCGTTGAAAGAATACCCCTATACTGGTGAAAGATATTATTATACAAAAGAGTTGTGAGTTAGGATGAGTAAATATAGAAAAGATTATTGGTGAAAAATAGTGCAAGAAAGAATAATAAAAAGAAGTTCGAAAAAAATACTTTTTTGGGCAATTCTTAATAGTTTATTTTCTATTTGTTTGTCTTATTTTTTTGTCTGTTTTATCGTTTTGGAAAATCGACTGACATATTTTTATTCTTACATTTTATTAGTATTACTTTTGATTTTATATCTAATTTTGTTCGCTTCTTGGTGTCTTCTTTTTGCTGACAAAGAGTTCATTAGACTAACGGTGAACGGTTTCTATTATAAGCCTTCTCTAGTGGCAGATAGAGAATTTTTTTCATGGAAAGATGTGTCAGAGATGAATTTTCGTATAATACGAAACAGGTTTACAACTTCTTACAGAATTGAAATAAATTTTAATGACGTCGAGGGACTTTGTAAAACTTCAACTATTGTACGTAAAAATAAGAAGCGCGTCTTTAAAAATCAAGTTGATTTAATTATCCCGTTGATTTTTCTTGAAGAAACGTTTCTGGAACGTATATATGATTCAATGAAGTATTATGAAAGAGAGTGGAGGATAGAATCTAACCATAAGCCATTGGTTAAGAAAAAGAAATTACTAGTACAAGAAAGTAAAGGATAAAAGTAGCTAAGAGAAGTAGCAAAGTTAGATTTTTGTTGATTTTCATTTTTCTTTATGCAAACCTTTTCCTTACTGAAAAAATCTGATATAATGATGATAATTAAAACACAGAGGAGAACATCATGTCGAAAAAAATAATCGGAATTGACCTTGGTGGAACATCTATTAAGTTTGCTATTTTGACTTCAGAGGGCGAAATTCAGGAAAAATGGTCCATTAAAACCAATGTTTTGGACGAAGGTAGCCACATCGTAGAGGATATGATTGAGTCAATCCTGCATCGCTTGGAATTACTTCAGCTTTCAGCAGAGGATTTTATCGGAATTGGTATGGGATCGCCAGGAGTTGTTGACCGAGAAAAGGGCACTGTTATTGGTGCTTACAACCTTAATTGGAAGACGCTGCAGCCAGTCAAGGATAAGATTGAAAAAGCGACTGGGATTCCTTTCTATATTGACAACGATGCTAACGTTGCCGCTTTGGGTGAACGCTGGATGGGGGCTGGAGAAAACCAGCCTGATGTAGTCTTCATGACACTAGGTACAGGTGTTGGCGGAGGAATCGTTGCAGAAGGCAAGCTCTTGCACGGACTTGCTGGGGCAGCAGGAGAGTTGGGTCATATCACTGTTGACTTCGATCAGCCGATTCAATGTACCTGTGGCAAGAAAGGCTGCCTAGAGACAGTTGCATCCGCGACTGGTATTGTCAATCTGACTCGTCGCTATGCTGATGAGTATGCTGGTGATGCTGAGCTGAAAAAACTGATCGACAATGGTGAAGATGTTAATGCAAAGGTTGTCTTCGACTTGGCGAAAGAGGGCGATGAGCTGGCTCTGATTGTCTATCGCAATTTCGCTCGCTATCTAGGAATTGCCTGTGCCAATATAGGCTCTATTCTCAATCCATCTACAATTGTTATTGGTGGTGGTGTGTCAGCAGCAGGTGACTTCTTACTTGATGGCGTTCGCAAGGTTTATGAAGAGAATAGCTTCCCGCAGGTTCGTACTTCAACCAAGTTGGCCTTGGCTACTCTTGGAAATGATGCCGGTGTTATCGGGGCAGCTTCATTGGTTTTACAATAATTCAACAAGTTTACTTCATTTGTTCTCCTGCAGAATGGTCTGTAGGAGAATTTTTATAGAAAATTTGCTATACTAGAAAAAGCTCACTGAACGAAGGAGAAATCATGACGCTAGCAGATACGATTTTCAAAGAGAATATTAAAAAAATTCTGGAGCAAGGTGTTTTTTCTGAAAATGCCCGTCCACGCTACAAGGATGGAAATGTAGCTAACTCTAAATATATCACTGGTTCTTTTGCGGAATACGATTTGAGTAAGGGAGAGTTCCCAATCACGACTCTGCGCCCTATTGCCATCAAGTCTGCCATCAAGGAAGTCCTTTGGATTTATCAAGACCAGTCTAATAGCTTGGAATTGCTCAATGACAAATACAATGTTCATTATTGGAATGACTGGGAAGTTGGCGATACAGGTACTATCGGGCAGCGCTATGGAGCTGTTGTCAAGAAGCACAATATTATCCATAAAATTCTCCAACAGCTGGAAGCCAATCCTTGGAATCGTCGCAATATCATCTCTCTCTGGGATTATGAAGCTTTTGAAGAAACAGATGGCTTGCTCCCATGTGCTTTTCAAACCATGTTTGACGTTCGGCGTGTAGATGGAGACATTTATCTGGATGCGACTCTGACTCAGCGGTCAAATGATATGTTAGTTGCTCACCACATCAATGCTATGCAGTATGTGGCTCTGCAGATGATGATTGCCAAGCATTTCGGCTGGAAGGTCGGCAAGTTCTTTTACTTTATCAATAACTTGCACATCTATGACAATCAGTTCGAGCAGGCGGAGGAGCTATTGTGTCGGGAACCGAGCGACTGCCAACCTCGACTCCTTTTAAATGTGCCGGATGGGACCAATTTCTTTGATATCAAAGCAGAAGATTTTGAGTTATTAGACTATGATCCCGTTAAACCTCAGCTGAAGTTCGATTTGGCTATTTAACGATTTTGAAAAGTGTATGCGAAAACTACCAACCTCAGCAAAAGTTCTGCTTGAATCCATACTTTAAACATGCCTTTTTACAGCAAATTTGATAGAATAGAGTTACTAATACAAAGGATAAAAGGATGACAAAGAAGATTATTGCCATTTGGGCTCAGGCAGAGGATGGTCTGATTGGAAAAGACAAGGTCATGCCCTGGCATCTACCAGCGGAATTGCAGCATTTTAAGGCAACGACGACTGGACATGCTATTTTGATGGGCCGAGTGACCTTTGATGGCCTGCAGCGTCGCATTTTGCCAAATCGAATCAGTTTGATTTTGAGCAAGGACAAGAACTATCAAGTTGACAATGAAAATGTCTTGCTGTTCAGCAATGTGGAAGATGTCTTGGAGTGGTACCACAAGCAGGATAGAAACTTGTATATTATCGGCGGAGCGCAAATTATCAGAGCTTTTGAGCCGTATTTGGAAGAATTGATTCAGACTCAGATTGCTGCTAAGCTTGAAGGAGACACCTATTTCCCTGAGACATTTGACTGGGCTCCTTATCAGGAAGTTAGCAGTGAATTTCATTCCAAAGATGAAAAGAACCCTTATGATTTCACTATAAAAAGATACAAAAGGAAGGACTCGTAAGAATGGAACGTAGTATTTTTGGTTTTTTTACGGCCTTTTTATGTGTCATTTGTCTTATTTGTGCCGTTCAAACCTTTCGGAAAAAGCGGTTTGGACTGGCAGCTTTATTTTTGCTGAATGCTTTTACAAACTTGGTAAATTCCATTCATGCTTTTTATATGACACTTTTTTAACATGTACGAAAGAAAATAAATAGATTTAGAATTTTAGAATTGGAGTAAACAATGCCTACAAGTCGTAATGATGATATGATGGTTTTTTGTTCTTTCTGTGGGAAGAACCAAGATGAGGTGCAGAAGATTATCGCTGGTAATAATGCCTTTATCTGTAATGAATGTGTGGAGCTAGCTCAGGAAATCATCCGTGAAGAGCTAGCCGAGGAAGTGCTGGCAGATCTGTCTGAGGTACCAAAACCTCAGGAGCTGCTTAATATTTTGAACCACTATGTTATCGGGCAAGACCGAGCTAAGCGTGCCTTAGCAGTAGCGGTCTATAATCACTACAAGCGTATTAACTACCACGACAGCCGTGAAGAAGAAGATGTGGAACTTCAAAAGTCAAATATTTTGATGATTGGACCGACCGGGTCAGGTAAGACCTTCCTGGCGCAGACTCTTGCTCGCAGTCTCAATGTGCCTTTTGCCATTGCTGACGCAACAGCTCTGACTGAAGCTGGTTATGTCGGGGAAGATGTGGAAAATATTCTCCTCAAGCTTTTGCAGGCAGCTGACTTTAATATTGAACGTGCAGAACGCGGCATTATCTATGTTGATGAGATTGACAAGATTGCCAAGAAAGGTGAGAACGTCTCAATTACTCGTGATGTTTCAGGCGAAGGAGTTCAGCAAGCACTGTTGAAGATTATCGAAGGAACAGTAGCTAGTGTACCGCCGCAGGGTGGACGCAAGCATCCCCAGCAAGAAATGATTCAGGTTGATACTAAGAACATTCTCTTCATTGTTGGTGGTGCTTTTGACGGTATCGAAGAAATCGTAAAACAGCGTCTGGGTGAGAAAATCATTGGTTTCGGTCAGAATAACCGAGCAATTGACGAAGATGGGTCCTATATGCAGGAAATTATCTCAGAAGATGTTCAAAAATTTGGAATTATTCCTGAGTTAATTGGCCGTTTGCCTGTTTTTGCTGCTCTGGAGCAACTGACAGTTGATGATTTGGTCCGGATTTTGAAAGAGCCTAGAAACGCCCTTATTAAGCAGTATCAGGCGCTTCTATCTTATGATGATGTTAAGCTTGAATTTGACGAAGATGCTCTGCAGGAGATTGCCAATAAAGCGATTGAACGTAAAACTGGTGCGCGCGGCCTTCGCTCTATCATCGAAGAAACCATGATGGATGTCATGTTTGAAGTTCCGAGTCAGGAAAATGTCAAACTTGTCCGCATTACCAAAGAAGCAGTAGATGGAACAGACAAGCCCATTCTAGAAACTGCCTAACGAGGTGCTTATGGAAATCAATACACACAATGCAGAGATTTTGCTGAGTGCAGCCAATAAATCGCATTACCCTCAAGACGATATTCCAGAGATTGCCTTAGCTGGCCGCTCCAACGTTGGCAAGTCCAGCTTCATCAATACACTGCTTAATCGTAAGAATTTAGCGCGAACTTCAGGAAAACCTGGAAAAACTCAGCTGCTAAACTTTTTCAACATTGATAACAAGCTGCGTTTTGTTGATGTGCCAGGTTATGGCTATGCCCGTGTTTCCAAAAAAGAGCGTGAAAAATGGGGGCGGATGATTGAGGAGTATCTGACCAGTCGTGAAAATCTCAGAGCAGTTGTCAGCCTTGTTGATCTTCGGCATGATCCCAGCGCAGATGATGTGCAGATGTATGAATTTCTGAAATATTATGACATTCCGGTTATTCTAGTAGCGACCAAAGCTGATAAAATCCCTCGCGGGAAATGGAATAAGCACGAGTCGGCTATTAAGAAAAAACTGGATTTTGACAAAAATGATGATTTCATTCTTTTTTCCTCAGTCACCAAGGATGGCTTAGATGCTGCTTGGGACGCGATTTTATCAAAAATTTAATAATACGAATTAAATCCAACTCGTTTTTGAGTTGGATTTTTTGAAATAAAACGAAAAATGTCATATACTTGTAAATTATCAATAGTGTTTTTTTAATCTTTAGTATGTTACAATGGTATCATTAACATCTTATTCAGGAGAAGTGCTGTGAAAAAGAGAATTTCAAAAAAAGGTAAGAGAATCCTTTCAGCTTTATTCATCATGACAACAACGATTGCTGTTGGCGTCGTCTTGGCCAAGCATATTAATCCTGCTAGCGCTAATAATAGCGATCAGCAGCCTATGAATCAGACAGACTATTTCATTTCACAAATCGGTGAGCCAGCGCGTCAGTTGGGACAGGATAATGATCTTTATGCCTCTGTTATGATTGCACAGGCTATTTTGGAAAGTGGTTCAGGACAGTCTGGTCTGTCTGGTGAACCTCATTATAACCTTTTCGGTATCAAAGGTCACTATGACGGTCAGTCTGCTAATATGGAGACTTGGGAAGATGATGGAGCGGGAAATGCTTACACCATTAACGACAGTTTCCGTTCATATCCTAGCTATGTAGAATCTCTGCAAGACTATGTTTCGGTTCTCAAACAGGGGCATTTTGCGGGCGCATGGAAGAGCAATGCACCAACTTACCAGGATGCAACAGCTGCCCTGACTGGTGTCTATGCGACAGATACTAGTTACAATGCTAAATTGAATTATATTATTGAAAAATACGATTTGACTCGCTTTGATTCACCACTCTATGAGTCTGGTGCTGGCTATATCGTTTACAATCCCTATCGTCAGCAATACACTACTCAGGATATCTTGGATGTCGATACTGCCTGGGCGAATAGATTTTAATGAAGACAACAAAAAAGAGGGAGACCTCTTTTTATGTTTAATCGTAGATTCTAGGAGTATAGCATGGGAAAATTTAAAGATTTGCTTGACAAGCAAGAAATTATTATTTTAGATGGAGCCTTAGGTACAGAGTTGGAAAGCCGGGGTTATGATGTATCTGGTAAGCTTTGGTCCGCTCAATACCTATTAGACCAGCCTCAGATTATTCAAGATGTGCATGAAAGCTATGTGAGAGCTGGCAGTGACATCATCACTACGTCCAGTTATCAGGCTAGCATTCCAGCATTTATAGAGGCAGGACTAACTCCTGAAAGGGGTTACGATCTTTTAAAAGAGACAGTCTTCTTAGCACAAAAGGCAATCGAAAATGTCTGGACGGGATTATCTCCTGAAGAGCAGAAACAGAGACCTTATCCCCTAGTTGCAGGCTCGGTAGGGCCTTATGCTGCCTATTTAGCTGATGGTTCGGAGTATACGGGAGACTACCAGCTGAGCGAGGGAGAATTTCGAGATTTTCACCGTCCGCGTATCCAAGCTTTACTAGAAGCTGGGAGCGACTTGTTGGCTATTGAAACGATTCCAAATGGAGCAGAAGCGGCAGCAATCCTCCGACTTTTAGCTGAGGAATTTCCGCAGGCTGAGGCTTATTTGTCCTTTGTCGCCCAGTCGAAGAATGCTATATCAGATGGCACTAAGATTGAGGAATTAGGAAACTTAGCTCAAGAAAGTCCACAAGTCTTGGCAGTTGGTTTTAATTGTACAGCTCCGCATTTAATTGCTCCATTATTAGATGGGCTTGGACAAGTGTGCAACAAACCTTTTCTGACCTATCCAAACTCTGGCGAAACTTATAATGGCTTGACCAAGACTTGGCATGATGATCCAGAGCAGGGGCGGAGCTTGCTGGAAAATAGTAAACTTTGGCAAAATAAAGGAGTGTATCTTTTTGGTGGTTGTTGTCGAACACGGCCAGAAGATATTGCTCAGTTAGCAAAAGGGTTTAAGGGTTGAAAATAGATTTTCAATCCTTTTTTAGAAAATTCAAAAAGGTTCTCGAAAACGCTATCAAATGCAAGAACTTTGTGATATACTATACATAGTTTAAATTAATAGGAGAATTTTTTATGCCTGAATCGACATTTATCCCTAAAATTGAAGCAGCTTGCCGCAAGAAAGAAGCTTTGTTTGATACAAGCAAGGCCAAGTACGCTGTTCGTTCCATCTTTGCTGGAGCTTTCCTAACCTTTAGTACTGGTGCTGGAGCTATTGCGGCAGATTTGACGAATAAGATCGTTCCAGGAACTGGGCGCTTTCTCTTTCCTTTCATCTTTGCTTGGGGATTGGCTTACATTGTCTTTCTAAATGCAGAGTTGGTGACTTCCAATATGATGTTTCTGACTGCGGGTACCTTTTTGAAGAAGATTGACTGGAAAAAGGCTTTGATGATTTTGCTTTATTGTACCTTTTTCAATCTGATTGGCGCTTTGATTGCCGGCTGGCTCTTTGCTAACTCGGCTGCTTATGCAGGGCTTAGCAAGGATAGTTTCATTTCTGGTGTTGTGCAGATGAAGCTTGCTCGATCTAATGAGCTGATTCTGCTCGAGGGAGTCTTGGCCAATATCTTTGTTAATATCGCTATTCTTTCCTTCGTCTTGGTCAAGGATAGTACAGCAAAGCTCTTTTTAGTTATATCAGCCATTTATATGTTTGTATTCCTGACTAACGAACACTTGGCTGCTAACTTTGCTTCCTTCGCTATCGTGAAATTCAGCTCAGCAGCAACGGAAGTGCAAAATTTTGGTATTGGAAATATCCTACGCCACTGGGGCGTAACCTTTATCGGTAACCTCATCGGAGGTGGCTTCCTTATGGGTCTCCCATATGCTTGGTTTAATAAAAACGAAGATCATTATGTAGATTAGAATGCAGCCTCAGGGCTGTTTTTTTAGCACTATCTTGCTTTTTCTCTTCGGAAGTCAAATTTAAACCAAGTCAACGTTACCTCTTTGTTCTCTTGTGATGTCTATTTTTTTTAGTTTCATCCCTCATTTTCAATCGCTATAAATCTCTAATATTTAAGCAAATTAGTTGACACATATATCAAAATTTGTTAAATTTATTTAGTATATTATACTATAAAAAGGAGATAACGATGAAAAAAATCACTATTCAGTCACCAGATGGAAGCAAGGTCAAAACCTTATCACCTTCATACTCTTTTACAACCTTCCTATTTAGTTTTTTTGTTCCGCTTTTTCGTAAAGATTGGAAATACTTTGGCATTATTTTAGGTTCCCTCTTTGCTTTTTCTGTTATTGCTGTGCTTTTTATTCCAGAAGATTTGCTAAAACCGACTGGAACAGCCTTTAATTTCTTTTGGACTTTTTTCTATAATCGTTTTTGGATAAAAGATCGTGTTTTCAAAGATGGTTGGCTGCCTGTCGATGAAGAAAGCAGAAGTCTGCTGAAGAAGACTTTTCCTAATATGCCATAAAACTACTGAAATGAGTTTTTCTATGATATGAAGTTTAAATAAACAAGAGGCGGATATGTGTTGATAATCGGAGATAAAGAATTGAGTTTAGGAGGAACTGAGGAAAGTGGGAAAAAGATTTAGGTTTTCGCCGCTTAGAGCTAGAATTTTGATGATGATTGGTCCAGTAATGAGTGCTATCTTCTTTGGTTTTTTTTCGTGCGGTTATATTTATTATGCATTGGAGTTAGGTATTTCATTTTGGCTAGATTTGATTCGTGAAAATTTTATGTTGATTCTTTTCTTTATTTGGTTCCATATGAGTTTAGTCGAATCTATCTATAGAATGATAAAAAATAATCTTCTGTTAAACAGCAATATTCAGGAATTGAGAGGTTGTTACCCTGAGCTTGAGGAGGACTGGCAAAATCTTAATGATGCGGACTACTTTGACGAAGATTTGCAAGTTTTGGTTTATGGCGATCATCTCATTTGTTACAGGACATTTGATATTGCCTACCTACCAGAATGTTCTAAGATAGATGCATTTATGAAGGTGTATGTTTTTCGTGTTTACAGCCGTCATAAAGTGAGACGAGTTCATTTTTCTGCATGGTATCTTGATGGCAGTAAATCTGAACTCCGTACAAATGAGTTGCGAAGTTTTGCCGGAATTAATCAGAATGCTCGTAAAGACGCCTTATTTGATTATTTAAGAGAGAACTTTGATTATATTGAACTCGAAACTTTCGACTAAGGGAAAGAAGTAGATATCAGTCAAGTAAGAGATTTGCGGGATAGAAATATTAAATTCAAAAAGATTGCTTAAAAGACTTGCAATCTTTTTTTTCTTTTGCTATAATTATCAATGGTTTGAAAAAACTGCCTAAGACAGTAGGGGAGCTCGACTCATAAAGATCCTACCGAGGACAAAACGTATCATGTAAAAAGAAGCGTATTGTACTTTCGTGTCTAGGTTTGGGCGCGTTTTTCTTTTGGAAAATTCCCCAAGCAAAATAATTACGGAGGTGAAACACTAAATGAGTGAAGCTATTATTGCTAAAAAAGCGGAACTAGTTGACGCGGTTGCTGAGAAAATGAAAGCTGCTGCATCTATCGTCGTTGTTGACGCTCGTGGTTTGACTGTTGAGCAAGATACCGTTCTTCGTCGTGAGCTTCGTGGAAGTGAAGTTGAGTACAAAGTTATCAAAAACTCAATCTTGCGTCGTGCAGCTGAAAAAGCTGGACTTGAAGACCTGGCATCTGTTTTTGTTGGACCATCTGCAGTAGCATTTTCTAACGAAGATGTTGTTGCTCCAGCGAAAATCTTGAACGACTTTGCTAAGAACGCTGATGCACTTGAAATCAAAGGTGGTGCAATTGAAGGCGCTGTCGCATCAAAAGAAGAGATTCTTGCACTTGCAACTCTTCCAAACCGCGAAGGACTTCTTTCTATGCTCCTTTCTGTACTTCAAGCGCCAGTTCGCAACGTTGCACTTGCTGTCAAAGCAGTTGCAGACAACAAAGAAGACGCAGCTTAATCTTAAGCTACGCAGCGTAGCCTAGCTACGAAAAAACTATTATAAAATTAAAAACTTATTTGGAGGAAATAACAATGGCATTGAACATTGAAAACATTATTGCTGAAATTAAAGAAGCTTCAATCCTTGAATTGAACGACCTTGTAAAAGCTATCGAAGAAGAATTTGGTGTAACTGCAGCTGCTCCTGTAGCTGTAGCTGCTGCTGGTGCTGGTGAAGCTGCCGCTGCTAAAGATTCATTTGACGTTGAATTGACTGCAGCTGGCGACAAGAAAGTCGGCGTTATCAAAGTTGTACGCGAAATCACTGGTCTTGGCCTTAAAGAAGCTAAAGAACTTGTTGATGGTGCACCAAACGTTATCAAAGAAGGCGTTGCTGCAGCAGAAGCTGAAGAACTTAAAGCTAAATTGGAAGAAGCAGGCGCTTCAGTTACTCTTAAATAATAGAGTTTCCAATCATAGAAATCAACCAAGTCGAAAGACTTGGTTTTTTTGTATCCCAAAATCTTTCTTTTAGGTAAAAACGTTAACAAAATATAGGATTGTATGATATAATTTAGACAGATTATTGCGATTTAGGAGATATTATGAATAAGATAAAAGTTATAAGAGATTGTTGATTAGGGAATTTTTGTTAGGGGATTCAGATGAATGAATGCAATAGCTTACTGTTGCCCATTCTCTGGTTAAAGGATTTGTTATTCTTTTTAGAATAATTTGAAAGGGATTTTAATGAAAAAGTTTTTTGGGGAGAAGCAAACTCGTTTTGCTTTTAGGAAATTAGCTGTCGGGCTTGTTTCGGCTGCTATTTCCAGTTTGTTTTTTGTGTCTATCGTTGGGGTTGACTCTGTTCAAGCACAGGAAAAGTTGAATGTACACTATAAATACGTGACAGATACTGAAATAACTCCGCAAGAAAAGGAGTTGATTGTAAGTGGAGTTCCTAAAATGCCTGAAGGCAATGAGGTAACTTACTATCTTGTCTACAGGTTGAACTCGAATGCTGGAGCAAAAACGTTACCGAATACAGGCGATAATAACAATTCCAATACTATGGTGACGGCTGGTCTGTTAACGACGATAGGATTGGTTGTTTTTGTTGTGTCAAAAAGAAAGGTTCAAAGCAAGTTCCTACTGACTGTTTTGGTGGGGGCTAGTGTCAGTGGAGGTTTGATACTATCCGTTGATGCACTGGAAAATGGTATCTTGCTGCAGTATAATGCCGAATATCAAGTATCGGCTGGGGAAAGTCTACCGTCACCGGGTGAGATCTCGGGCTATACCTATGTTGGCTACATAAAAGATGAATCGATTAAGAAATTATTAGACAATAAGATTCTTGATAATCAGCAGAATGCTAATGAGGATAAAGAAGTTTTAAACCAAAATAAGAATCTAGATTATTCTCTTTCTTTTGATAAGAATGGGCTAAAAAATCAAACTCTTGGCGTCAATACAATTGAGCCTCAAGATGAAGTCTTGTCTGGCCGAGTAGCTAAGCCTGAGCTATTATACAAAGAGGAGAACATTGAAACTGAGATAGCCTTTGGAGAACAAATACAAGAGAATCCTGATTTAGCTGAAGGTACTGTAAGAGTAAAACAAGAAGGCAAACCAGGCCGTAAAATCGAAGTCGTTCGAATTTTTACTGTAGATAATGCGGAAGTTTCTAGGGAAGTTCTTTCGACTACAATAGAGGAAGCGACTCCTAAAATAGTGGAAAAAGGGACTAAAAAGCTTGAAACGCCTAGCGAAAAACCAGTAGCTTCTAACTTAGTGGCACCCGAGCAAGTCGTTCCCTTACCAGAGTACACAGGCGTCCAATCCGGTGCAATGGTTGAGCCTGAGCAGGCAGCTTCCTTACCTGAGTATACAGGTACATTATCTGGAGCGATCGTTGAGCCGGAACAAATTGAACCGGAGGTTGGGGGTGTTCAATCCGGTGCGATAGTGTCACCTGAACAAGTGACTCCCTTACCAGAGTATACGGGAACTCAAGCAGGTGCAGTAGTGTCACCTGAACAAGTGACACCATTACCAGAGTATACGGGGACTCAGGCAGGTGCAGTAGTTGCACCTGAACAAGTGACACCATTGCCAGAGTATACGGGAACTCAAGCAGGTGCTATTGTTGAGCCTGAACAAGTTTCTTCCTCGCCAGAATATACAGAAACCCAAGCTGGTGCGGTAGTCGAACCTGCGCAAGTGACTCCTTTACCAGAATATACAGGGGTTCAAGCAGGAGCAATCGTTGAACCTGAACAAGTGTCTTCATTACCAGAATACACAGGAACACAAGCAGGAGCCATAGTTGAGCCCGAGCAGGTAGATCCTCCGAAAGAGTATACTGGAAACATCGAACCAGCAACGCCAGAAGCGGAAAATCCTGCTGAAAAAACTCAAGAGCCGAAAGAGCAGAAGCAAGAACCAGAAAAGAATATCGAGCTAAGAAATGTATCTGATGTAGAGCTGTATAGTCTAACTGATGGAAAATACAAACAACACGTTTCTCTGGATGCAATTCCGAGCAATCAAGACAATTATTTCGTGAAGGTCAAATCTTCTAAGTTTAAAGATGTCTTCTTGCCGATTTCTTCAATAGTCGATAGCACGAAAGATGGTCAGCCAGTTTATAAAATTACAGCAAGTTCTGAGAAATTAAAACAGGATGTTGACAATAAGTACCAGGACAATTTTACTTTCTATCTAGCTAAAAAGGCAAAGAAAGAAGTTACAAACTTTACGTCCTTTAGTAACCTGGTTCAAGCTATAAATAGTAATCTTGGCGGAACTTATTATTTAGGTGCTAGTCTGAATGCTAATGAGGTCGAACTAGAAAATGGCGCTAGCAGTTATATAAAGGGCAGATTTACTGGTAAGCTGATTGGCAGCAAAGACGGAAAAAATTATGCTATTTATAATTTGAAGAAGCCTTTATTTGACACTTTGAGCGCTGCTACTGTAGAAAATCTGGCTCTTAAAGATGTAAATATCTCAGGGAAATCTGACATTGGGGCCCTTGCAAATGAAGTGAATAATGCAACAAGGATTAACAATGTTCATGTAGACGGTGTTCTGGCTGGTGAACGTGGCATTGGTGGCTTGGTGTGGAAGGCTGATAATTCTAAGATTGCGAACAGCAGTTTCAAGGGAAGGATTGTCAACTCCTATGAAACGAGGGCACCATACAATATCGGAGGATTAGTAGGTCAACTGACTGGCATCAATGCAGTAGTTGATAAGTCAAAAGCTACAATTACCATCTCGTCAAATTCGGATAGCACAAACCAAACTGTCGGCGGCCTTGCAGGTCTTGTCGAGAAAGATGCGCTTATCAGCAATAGTTATGCTGAGGGCAACATTAATAATGTGAAGCGCTTTGGAAGCGTTGCTGGTATAGCTGGCTACTTATGGGATAGAGATTCTAGCGAAGAGAGACACGCTGGAAGATTGCATAATGTTCTTAGTGATGTGAATGTTATGAACGGAAATGCCATTAGTGGTTACCACTATCGAGGAATGAGGATAACTGACTCATATAGTAACAAGGAGAACAGAGTCTACAAAGTGACTCTTGAAAAGGATGAGGTTGTCACCAAGGAATCGCTCGAAGAGAGGGGAACAATCCTCAATGCTTCTCAAATCGCAAGTAAGAAATCTGAAATCAACTCTCTTGCTGTACCGAAAGTCGAAAGCTTACTGACTAGCAGAAATATAGAAAGTGATTTTTCTAAGGTTAAAGACTATCAAGCTAGTCGAGCATTAGCATATAAGAATATCGAAAAATTACTGCCGTTTTATGATAAGGCAACCATTGTCAAATACGGTAATCTGGTAAAAGAAGATAGCGCTTTGCACGAAAAAGAAGTCCTATCTGCAGTCATGATGAAAGATAATGAAGTGATTACAGATATTGCTTCACATAAAGAAGCAGCTAATAAGCTCTTGCTTCATTATAAGGATCATACATCTGAAACACTAGATATCACCTACCAATCTGACTTTAGTAAGTTAGCAGAATACCGTGTGGGCGATACAGGTCTAATCTATACGCCAAATCAATTCTTACATAGTCATAGTTCAATCATTAATGAAGTCTTGCCTGATTTGAGAGCGGTCGATTATCAGTCAGACGCTATCAGAAACACCCTAGGTATTTCTTCAGGAGTTTCATTAACGGAATTATACTTAGAAGAGCAGTTTGTCAAAACGAAGGAAAATCTAGCAAATACACTGGAAAAACTGTTGTCTGCTGATGCAGTCATTGCTAGCGAAAATCAAACGATTAATGGTTACGTCGTTGATAAAATCAAACGCAATAAGGAAGCCTTGCTTCTAGGTTTGACTTATTTAGAGCGCTGGTACAACTTTAACTATGGTGACGTGAATGTCAAAGACTTAGTCATGTATCACATGGATTTCTTTGGTAAGGGCAATGCATCACCTCTAGACACAATCATTGAATTAGGTAAATCAGGCTTTAACAATCTTCTGGCCAAGAACAACGTAGATGCTTATAGCATCAGCCTTGCAAACAATAATGCAACAAAAGATTTGTTTAGTACGCTTGCCAATTACCGAGAGGTGTTTTTACCAAATAAAACAAATAATCAATGGTTCAAAGAGCAAACCAAGGCTTATATCGTTGAAGAAAAATCAGCTATTGATGAGGTGAGGGTCAAACAAGAGCAGGCTGGTAGCAAATACTCTATCGGGGTCTATGATCGAATTACCAGCGACACTTGGAAATACCGAAATATGATCCTACCTTTGCTGACAATGCCTGAAAGATCAGTCTTTGTCATATCGACTATATCCAGTCTTGGATTTGGCGCCTATGACAGATATAGAAATAATGAGCTCAGAGCAGGAGCAGAACTCAATAAGTTTGTTGAGGATAATGCCCAGGAAACTGCAAAACGCCAACGCGACCATTATGACTATTGGTATAGAATATTAGACGAGTATGGCCGTGAAAAGCTCTATCGAAATATCTTGGTCTATGATGCCTATAAGTTCGGTGATGATACTACTGTTGGCAAAGCTACAGCGGAGGCGCAATTCGATAGTTCTAATCCAGCTATGAAATACTTCTTTGGACCGGTTGGAAACAAGGTCGTACACAACAAGCATGGAGCTTACGCTACTGGAGACGGGGTTTACTACATGGGCTATCGTATGCTGGACAAGGACGGAGCCATTACCTATACCCATGAAATGACGCATGATTCTGATAATGAGATCTATTTAGGCGGATATGGAAGAAGAAGCGGACTTGGTCCAGAATTCTTCGCCAAAGGCTTGTTGCAAGCACCAGATCATCCAGATGATGCGACCATCACGGTCAACTCAATTCTCAAATATGACAAGAATGATGCGACGGAAAAAACTCGTTTGCAAGTCCTTGATCCAACTGAACGATTCAGAAATGCGGATGATTTGAAAAATTATGTTCACAACATGTTTGATGTCATTTATATGTTGGAGTACCTAGAAGGGATGTCAATCGTTAACCGTCTATCTGATGTGCAGAAAGTGAACGCGCTGAGAAAAGTCGAGAATAAGTATGTCCGAGATGCTGATGGAAATGATGTTTACGCAACGAATGTGATAAAAAATATTACAATGGCGGATGCGCAAAAATTAAATTCATTCGACAGTCTCATTGAAAATGATATTGTTTCAGCGCGTGAATACAAAAATGGTGACGTTGAAAGAAATGGCTACCATACGATTAAACTCTTCTCTCCGATTTATTCGGCTTTAAGTAGTGAAAAAGGAACGCCTGGAGATCTTATGGGACGGCGTATGGCTTATGAGCTTCTGGCAGCCAAGGGCTTCAAAGATGGCATGGTCCCTTATATCTCTAATCAATATGAAGATGATGCTAAGCAAAACGGAAAAACCATCAGTATCTATGGTAAGACCAGAGGTCTGGTAACAGATGACTTAGTTTTACGCAAGGTCTTCAATGGTCAGTTTAATAATTGGACTGAGTTTAAGAAGGCTATGTATGAAGAACGTAAAAACAAGTTCGACAGCTTGAATAAGGTCACATTTGATGATACGAGACAACCATGGACAAGTTATGCTACTAAGACTATAAGTACTGTTGGAGAGTTGCAAACCTTGATGGATGAAGCAGTTCTCAAAGATGCAAGAGATAATTGGTATTCTTGGAGCGGCTATAAACCAGAATATAACAGTGCTGTCCATAAGCTTAAAAAAGCAGTCTTCAAAGCTTACCTCGATCAAACCAATGATTTCAGAAAATCAATCTTTGAAAACCAGAAGTGATTGGTTTGAGCTGTCAAATAGTCTGCAAAGTTGTAAGTCTGAAATTTAGGGCAGAATTACGAGATTGATTGCTCTCAGACTGAGACCTTCTTGCAGAAAAGAAATTACAAACCTAGTGAAAACTAGGTTTGTTTTTCTATATAAGTCATGCAATTAAAACTGTAGCTGGTCTGCTTTCATGTAGTTTGTTGCTGACAGTCATTTATGAGGCTGATGATAAGCAGAAAAAAGCATGAAATGACCTTTACGCTCTTTCATATATTTGATATAATATTTGTATTAAGGCGTGCATTTGCGCGCTCTTTTCTGTGTTTAGAAAGCACTTGGATGCTTTAGAGTGAGTTATTTTTGAATAGATGGTGAAGGAGGAGTTATGTTATACATTTGGTCTTATTTGAAGAGATATCCTAAGTGGCTGGTCTTGGACTTTGTTGCGGCAATCTTTTTTGTGATTGTCAATCTAGGGTTGCCAACGGTGCTGGCTCGGATGATTGATGAGGGAATCAATCCTAAGCAGACAGACCGGCTCTTTTTCTGGGCTTGGGTCATGTTTGGCGTTATTATCTTAGGAGTGTTGGGGAGAATCGTCCTGGCTTATGCGGCTGGGAAGCTAACGACAACCATGGTGCAGGACATGCGCAATGATCTCTATGCTAAGCTTCAAGAGTATTCTCATCATGAGTATGAGCAAATCGGTGTATCCTCTTTGGTCACGCGCTTGACTTCGGATGCTTTTGTTCTTATGCAGTTTGCGGAGCAAACCCTGAAAATGGGTGTCATCACTCCCATGATGATGCTGTCCAGTATTCTCATGATTTTTCTGACCAGTCCGTCTCTGGCCTGGATTGTAGCTGTTTCAGTGCCTTTCTTGGCTGTCGTGGTCATTTATGTAGCGGTTAAAACCAAGCCCTTGTCTGAAAAGCAGCAGAAGACTCTTGATAAGATTAATCAGTATGTGAGGGAAAATCTGACTGGTCTGCGCGTTATTCGAGCTTTTGCAAGAGAGGGATTTCAAGAGAAGTGTTTTGCTGATGAAAATGAGATCTATGCGCAAAACTCCAATAAGCTCTTTAAGCTGACAGGTCTGACAGAGCCACTCTTTGTGCAGATTATTATTGCGATGATTGTGGCCATTGTCTGGTTTGCCCTAGACCCCTTGCGGGACGGCAGTCTTGAAATCGGAAATCTTGTTGCCTTTATCGAATACAGCTTTCACGCCCTACTGTCCTTCCTCTTCTTGGCCAATCTCTTTACCATGTATCCACGGACGGCGGTATCAAGCCAGCGGCTCAAGGAAGTCATGGACATGCCCATTTCAATCAATCCTAATGAAAATGGTGTAACCGAGACAGAGACGCAGGGTTATCTGGAGTTCGACAATGTAACCTTCGCTTATCCGGGTGAAACGGAGAGTCCTGTACTGCATAATATTTCATTCAAGGCTAAGCCGGGTGAGACTATTGCCTTTATTGGTTCTACTGGTTCTGGTAAGTCTACACTGGTGCAGCTGATTCCTCGCTTTTACGATGTAATACTTGGTAAGATTTTAGTGGATGGTGTGGATGTCCGCGAGTACAATCTGAAGGCTCTGCGTCAGAAGATTGGCTTTATTCCGCAGAAGGCTCTGCTATTTACCGGAACTATCGCAGAAAACCTGCGCTACGGAAAGGAAGAGGCTAGTCAGGAAGAACTTAGTCAGGCAGCTGAGGTTGCTCAAGCCAAGGACTTTATCGAGAGTCGGGAAGAGCGTTTTGAGACTCATTTGGCTGAGGGAGGAAGTAATCTATCTGGTGGGCAGAAGCAGCGGCTCTCTATCGCCCGTGCGGTGGTCAAAAAGCCGGATATTTATATCTTCGACGACTCTTTTTCTGCTCTGGATTATAAGACAGATGCGGTGCTTCGTCGTCGCCTCAAGGAAGTGACAGGTCAGGCAACAGTGCTGATTGTAGCTCAACGGGTGGGAACCATCATGGACGCTGACCAAATTATCGTTTTGGATCAGGGCGAAATCGTTGGACGCGGGAAGCACGAAGAGCTGATGGAAACCAATGATATCTATCGTGAAATTGCGGATTCGCAGCTAAAAAATCAAGCTTTGACAGAGGAATAGAAAGGAGACTGATATGAAAAACACATCTAGTTTTGCTCGCCTGTGGAGCTACCTAAAAGTTTATAAGTTTGCAGTCGCCTTTGCGATCTTCCTCAAAATCCTCAGCGTCGTTATGAGTGTCGTCGAGCCCTTTGTCTTAGGTCTAGCCATTACTGAACTGACAAATAATTTGCTGGATATGGCAAAGGGAGTAGCCGGTGCTCAGATTAATGTGTCCTATGTTGGCTGGGTCATGGTCTTGTATTTTGTGCGGGCGATTTTTTATGAAATCGGTTCTTACTATTCTAATTACTTTATGACCAATGCAGTGCAGGCTACCATTCGTGATTTGCGCGATGAACTTAGTCATAAGGTTAATCGCATTCCCGTTTCTTACTTTGATAAGCACCAGTTTGGTGACTTGCTGGGGCGTTTTACCAGCGATGTCGAAGCTGTTTCCAATGCCTTGCAGCAGTCCTTTCTGCAGGTTATCAACGCAGTCTTTACTCTAATCTTGGTCATCGTAATGGTATTGGTACTCAATCTGCAGTTGGGTATAATTGTGGTAGTTTCGATTCCGATTACCTACCTCAGTGCTCGCTTTATCGTGAAGAAATCCCAGCCTTACTTTAAGCAGCAAGCAGATGCACTGGGAGCTATGAATGGCTTTGTTCAGGAGAATTTGACAGGCTTTAATATTTTGAAGCTCTACGTCAGAGAAGAAAGCTCCCAGGAGGATTTTCGCCAAATTACGCAAAATTTGCAGAAAGTAGGTTTTAAGGCTAGCTTTATCTCTGGTTTGATGATGCCTGTTTTGAATGTTATTTCAGATCTGACCTACCTCTTGCTGGCTCTGCTGGGCGGCCTTCAGGTTATTGCCGGGCGATTGACAGTCGGAAATATGCAAGCTTTTGTTCAGTACGTCTGGCAGATTAATCAGCCCATTCAAAACCTGACTCAGTTAGCAGGTCAGCTGCAGAGTGCCAAGTCTTCTTTGGACCGGATTTTCCAAGTGCTGGACGAAGCAGATGAAGTCAATGATAAGACAAAAAAGCTGGATCAAGACCTGACAGGTCAGGTTAGCTTCAAGGATGTGGACTTCCAGTATGTGGCTGACAAGCCGCTCATTCGGAATTTCAATCTGGAAGTCAAACCTGGAGAAATGGTGGCTATTGTAGGTCCGACTGGTGCTGGTAAAACCACGCTGATTAACTTGCTCATGCGTTTCTACGATGTGACCAAAGGCGCGATTACAGTTGATGGGCATGATATACGCCACCTTTCCCGCCAGGACTACCGTAAACAGTTCGGTATGGTGCTGCAGGATGCCTGGCTTTACGAAGGAACCATCAAGGAAAATCTTCGCTTTGGCAATCTGCAAGCCACTGATGAAGAAATTGTAGAAGCGGCCAAGGCAGCTAATGTGGACCACTTTATTCGGACCTTGCCAGGTGGCTACAATATGGAAATGAATCAAGAATCCAGCAATATCTCGCTGGGGCAGAAGCAGTTACTTACGATTGCGAGGGCTCTTTTGGCCAATCCTAAGATTCTGATTTTGGATGAAGCGACCTCATCTGTCGATACACGGCTGGAGCTCTTGATTCAGAAAGCTATGAAAACACTCATGCAGGGTCGGACCAGTTTTGTCATTGCTCACCGACTGTCGACCATTCAGGAAGCAGATAAGATTTTGGTGCTCAAGGATGGTCAGATTATCGAACAAGGCAATCATGAGAGTCTCTTGGCTGATAAAGGATTTTATTATGACCTTTATCAGAGTCAATTTTCTAAAAAAGCGGAAGAAGCTTGATAATGCTTGCTAAATATTTTGACAACTGCTAGAATATAAGCAAAGTGAGGTAGCAATGTCTTTAACGAGTCAAATTATTACAGCAGAATTTCATGATTTGGATAAGGTTGAGACCTTAAACCGCGAGGCTTTTCCTGTAGAGGAAAGGGTTACTATCAGCGAATTTCTTCGTTATACAAACGATA
This sequence comes from uncultured Streptococcus sp., assembly GCF_963456385.1. Classification (GTDB taxonomy): domain Bacteria; phylum Bacillota; class Bacilli; order Lactobacillales; family Streptococcaceae; genus Streptococcus. Next base: position 50,430 of record NZ_CAUOLF010000002.1, read on the forward strand.
AACGTTCTCATTTCTTTGCCTTCTACAATGAGGAAGAATTTGTTGGTTTTGCATTTGCAGTTTATAATGAAAAAATGTTCTATGTCAGCTTCTTTGCGATTATGCCGCACCTTCGCAGCCATGGCTATGGGGGAGAAATTATTCATAAACTGACAGAGTTTTATCAAAAAACCATGGTTCTAGAGGTAGAACGTGTCGATGAAGAATGTGACAATCTAGAGCAACGTCAAGCACGTATGGACTTCTATAAGAGTAACGGCTTTCGAACGACTAATGCCTTTCTGGAATATGAAGGATTAAGCTTTGAAATCCTGTATTTGGGACATCATTTTGATGAGGAGGCTTATCGAGATATTTTCCATATGCTGCAAGAGAAGAACTTTTTTGAATTCGAAATTAAGTACCGAAGATTTAGTGATGTGTAAAGAGTGCTAAATGATTTATAGCCATTTTTAAAAGGTTGAGATAGGATGTCTCAACCTTTTTACTATGAAAAATCTCTTTTATTTTGTTTTGGATCAGGAAGGACAATATTGTATTTTTCTCGAATTCAGCAACAGTAGAGTATGTCTGCTTAAAGAAAGTAGACCATCAAAAAAGATAGAGAGAGGTTGGTAAGACATACGATTTAAAACAAACTTATTTATATTACTTTAAAATAAGCCTTAAATCTGTGGATAAGTCAGGAATTTGGTAAAAATCTCCAAAAAAAAATTCGATTTATTTCGTTTTTTAAACCAACTTACCGTGAAAAGTTAAAAGTCTTGCGGAGCGGGCTATTTCCGTATATAATGATAAAACATGAAAAAATTTAAAGGAGATTCCCGTGATTAAAAAAGGTGCCTTAACAGGCTTGCTCTTATTTGGAATATTTTTTGGTGCTGGGAACTTGATTTTCCCGCCTTCGCTTGGAACATTATCTGGCCAGCATTTTTGGCCGGCTATTGCAGGATTTGTCCTGTCTGGGGTTGGACTTGCTGTTCTGACTTTGATTATCGGGACGCTCAATCCTAAGGGATATATCCACGAGATTTCTAAGAAGATTGCGCCTTGGTTCGCTATTGTCTATCTTGTAGCCTTGTATCTGTCAATCGGGCCCTTTTTTGCTATTCCGCGGACAGCGACAGTAGCTTATGAAGTTGGTATCGCTCCTATGCTGTCTAAAAATATGACAGGTATTGGACTGATTGTTTTCACAACATTTTACTTTGCGGCTGCTTATCTGATTTCTTTGAATCCATCTAAGATTTTGGATCGGATTGGACGTATTCTGACGCCTGTCTTTGCAGTTTTGATTATTATCTTAGTCATTCTAGGAGCTTTGAAATACGGAACAACGACACCTCAGCAGGCTTCGCAAGCTTATTCGGCGTCAGCTTTTGGGCAAGGGTTCTTGGAAGGTTATAATACTTTGGATGCCTTGGCTTCCGTAGCCTTTAGCGTAATTGCAGTAACAACTCTTAACCAGCTAGGTTTCAAGAATAAAAAGGAATATGTTTCAACCATCTGGGTTGTTGGTTTGATGGTAGCCTTGGGCTTTAGCGCCATGTATATCGGTTTGGCTTTTCTAGGCAATCATTTCCCAGTTCCAGCCGAGATTATTGCCAAAGGCAATCCTGGTGTTTATGTCCTGTCGCAGGCGACACAGGCTATCTTTGGACCTACAGCACAGATTTTCCTTGCAGCTATGGTTACTGTGACTTGCTTCACAACAACTGCAGGACTTATTGTATCGACTGGGGAATTCTTCCATAAAACTTTCCCTAAGGTATCTTATAAAGTGTATGCAACTGTCTTTACTTTGATTGGGTTTGCGATTGCTAATCTTGGCCTTAATGCTATTATTCAATATTCAGTTCCGGTACTGCAAATTCTTTATCCAATTACCATTGTTATCGTACTGATTGTCATTGTCAATAAATTCTTGCCACTGTCCAAAATCGGTATGCAATTGACGGTAGCAGCAGTGACTCTAATTTCGTTTGCGGGCATTCTTGGGCAGCAGTTCCATATTACAAAGGTAAGTGATATGGTAAATGCCCTTCCGTTTGCTCAGGCTTCATTGCCTTGGTTGGTGCCAGCTTTAGTTGGAATCCTACTTTCTCTCTTTTTGCCAAACAGGCAGAAGAGTGATGCTTTTCAAATGCCATAGAATAATTCCCTCGAGTTTCCCCTTTTAAAACTTGAGGCTTTTTATTTTTTTCAAGTGGTTGCTCAAGTGTTTTTTTGATATAATTAATTACTAGCAAAGAGTTTTCTATTTGTAATTTTAGAAACTTTTTAAGAGAAGTTTTTCTCTCTTCTAGGTTGAGAAAGTGAGGGATGAGAGGATGAGAAGTAAAAAAATATTATTTGTTATCTTTGTAATATCATTTTTTCTTTTTATCAGCTTATTATTCGTTCTTAATTTCTTTAAACCTAGGGATTCTTTTTCAAAAGGCCCCATGTATGAGCTGTTAGAGAAGAAAGGTTTTGTCCATGTTGAAAGCCGTTATCATAGTGGCAGAGGGATTGATTTTAAAAATAAAGAGGCTTTTGTAAATGACCAGTATCTTATAAAAAACGGAAAAGTATATGATATCGTTGGTGAAAAAGAAGCAAAGGATCGATTTGATCAGCTTCTTTTAGACGAATTTTCATTTATCTTGTCTCACCCTAAATTGACAAGTGATCGAATCTTTAGAGAAAATTATCAGATAATACTTTCGGCAGATGAAGTGTTCAATAAGGATCTGCTGAAGGAAAGGCATATACCAAAACTTGATCGACTTTATTCAATTTATCAAGATAACTTTACAAAGTTACGGATTAGTTTTAATAATGAAAACTTACCAACTAAAGTCGAATTGTATTATGAAGGAGATGATGGACTAACTTGGTATATCTGGCGGACTTATTCCTATCCTTACAAGAGTGAAGCTGATTTTAAAGAAGTCGTGGATGGTTTTTACGAGATGTACAAGGAACATTATAAAATAGAAGCAAATATAAAGAAAAGTAAGAATTAGAATCTCTTATAGTAGATAATTGTCTTTATGACAGAAGGAGTTGAGAATGTTTAAAAAACGGCCAAGTTATATTTGGACTTGCATAGCTCTATTTATCTTTATTTTCCTTGTCTTTGTAATACAGAATTTATTATTTTTCTACACTTCCAAAGCTTCTAGCATCCTTCTGCAAAAACGTTTTGTATTTGTACAGAATGTTAAAGATGTAGAAGAGGAGTTCTATTCAAAAGAATTGCATTTGATTTAAAGAAAAAGGAAATATATACTAATCGTAGTGGCTGGGCCATTAAAGATGGGCAATAGTATAGCAAGTATGGGCGAGAAGATGCGCAAGATTCTTATGATAAGGCTCTATACAGCGAAGTTTCCTCAGCTCTTCTTAACCTTAAGGTGACGCCCAATCAAATTAAGAATGCAAATTATGAAATCATTATGTCCCCAGAAACTCTTGTGAATAAATCACTCGACAAAGCTAGAAAATCTCCAGAATTCGAAGAATTGTTTATGGATAAAGAGTGTTTTAGCAAAGTTCGCATATCTTTTAACAAAGATTTTCTTCCTACAAAAGTTGATTACTTTTACAAAGGAGAAAAAGGTCTCAAGTGGTATACCAAACGTCTGTATTCCTATCCTTATGAGAATGAAGCAGATTTTGAAAAGTATTTAAATAGTTATATTAAACATCTTGAAGAATGGAATAAAGAATATGAAGCAGAAATAGAAGCTGAGGAATCCTAAAATGAATAAAAAAGTTCTGTTTTTTAAGGTTAGTTCTTTATTAAGATATCAAATTCAAGTTTTTTCAAATCTATCTCCCTATTTTTAGGGGGATTTTTATTTTATACTAGAGTCAGAAATTGATAGAGAGGTTTTTGAAATGGCAACAAGTTTTTTGTTCTTTATTTCTGTTTTTCTGGCGGGGATTCTATCTTTTTTCTCGCCCTGTATTTTACCACTTATGCCAGTCTATGTGGGGATTTTGCTGGATTCGGATCAGCCGAAAACGGTTCGGTTTATGGGAAAAGATATTTCTTGGTATGGTCTAGCTAAGACTCTCTGCTTTATAGCTGGCTTATCAACTGTATTCTTAGTTTTGGGCTATGGAGCTGGTGCTTTGGGGCAAGTCCTCTATGCCCCTTGGTTTCGCTACGTTCTTGGTGGGATTGTCATTCTACTGGGAATCCATCAGATGGGAATCATTAATATCCAGCAACTGCAAAAGCAAAAGAGCATCCAACTTAAAAAGAATAGTAAAAGAAGTGATTTTCTTAACGCTTTTCTCTTGGGTATCACCTTTAGCTTTGGTTGGACGCCCTGTGTGGGACCTGTTCTGAGTTCTGTTTTAGCAATTGCTGCTTCTGGCGGTAACGGCGCTCTTCAGGGAGGTTTGCTTATGTTGGTTTATACACTTGGATTAGCACTTCCTTTTCTAGCTATGGCTTTGGCTTCTGGCTGGGTATTACAGCGCTTTGCGAAACTCAAACCTTATATGGGAACGCTTAAGAAAATCGGCGGTGCACTCATCATTCTCATGGGAATTTTGCTGATGCTTGGAAATCTAAACGCTTTAGCATCATTATTTGGATAAAAATTATATAATTAAAGGAGACACATCATGAAAAAAATCACTACACTTACAATTGCTGCACTTAGTATCTTTGTCCTAGCTGCCTGCTCTAATCAAAAATCAGATTCTGATATGAAGAAGACGGATGACAGCAGCATGATGAAGAAAGATGACATGAAAAAAGACGACATGAAGAAAGAGGATATGAAAGACTCCAGCATGTCTGATGATAAAATGAAAAAAGATGATATGAAGGATTCTTCTATGATGTCAGACGATAAGTCTGATATGAAAGATGATATGAAATCAAGTGATTCAAGCATGAAGGATGACATGAAAGATTCATCCGAAATGTCATCTGACAAATAAGAATTCCACCATAGGAAAGAAAGTCGTCAGTTTTGTCGGCTTTCTCCTTATTTTGAAAGGAAAGAAAACGATGAAGAAGTTATCAATATTGACTATCAGTCTGCTTTGTGTCGGCTTTTTGGGAGCCTGTTCAAATCAGAAGATGAACTCGGAAGTTTCTAAAAGTGATAAAAGCAATATGGAAACAAAAGCTGATTCTGAGCAATCTACCAAGATGGCCAAAGACTTTAGCCTGCAAGGAGTAGATGGCAAGACCTACAAGCTGTCTGATTTCAAAGGCAAGAAAGTGTATTTAAAGTTTTGGGCTTCTTGGTGCTCTATCTGTCTATCTACACTTGGTGATACTAATGATTTGGCTAAGGAGCAGTCAGGAAAAGATTATGTTGTGCTGACGGTTGTGTCTCCGACTTTTAACGGAGAAAAGTCTGCTGATGATTTCAAGGAATGGTACAAATCTTTGGATTACAAAGACTTCCCAGTTCTCATGGATACTAAGGGAGAATTGCTGAAAGAGTACGGAATTCGCTCTTATCCATCTGCTCTTTTCGTAGGCAGCGACGGTTCTCTTGCCAAGACACATATTGGCTACATGAGCAAGGAAGATATTGAGAAAACATTGAAAGAAATCAAGTAAAAAGGAGCAATAAAAATGGAAGGAAAATGGAAGATTCTTCTGGTTCTGCTTGGCTTGCTTGTCTGCTTTGGACTGGTCTATGTGATTGCGGGGAATGGTAAGCAATCATCTCCTGAACAGATCAAGAAAGCCTCTATGAGCAAGACAGAAGCTGTATCTCAACAAAAGCAAGAAGATGTCAAGGAAGAAGACAAGCGGGAGATTTATCTGGCTGGCGGCTGTTTCTGGGGAGTAGAAGAGTACTTTTCTCGTGTGCCAGGTGTAATCGATGCAGTGTCGGGATACGCAAATGGTAAGGGTGACACGACCAAGTATGAATTGGTCTCTCAAACTGGTCATGCTGAGACTGTTCACATCACTTACAATGCCAAGAAAATTTCGCTAAAAGAAATTCTGCTTCACTATTTCCGCATTATTGATCCAACTTCTAAAAACAAGCAGGGAAATGATCAGGGTACCCAGTACCGGACAGGTGTTTATTATAAGGATGAAGCTGATCTAGATACCATTAACCAGGTCTTTGATGAGATTGCTAAGAAATATGATAAGCCTTTAGCTGTCGAAAAAGAAGCTCTGAAAAACTTTATCAAAGCAGAAGATTATCACCAGGATTACCTAAAAAAGAATCCTAATGGATATTGCCATATCGATGTCAATCAAGCTGCTTATCCTGTTATCGAAGCTAGTCGCTATCCAAAGCCTAGCGATGAAGAGATTAAGGCTAAGCTCTCGCCAGAAGAATACGCAGTCACACAAAAGAATGACACAGAGCGGGCCTTTTCTAACCGCTATTGGGATAAGTTTGATGCTGGTATCTATGTGGATGTGGTGACAGGCGAGCCTCTTTTTTCATCAAAGGATAAGTTTGACTCAGGCTGCGGTTGGCCCAGTTTCACACGCCCTATCAGTCCAGATGTTGCGACTTACAAAGAAGACAAGAGTTTCAATATGACACGGACAGAAGTTCGCAGTCGGGTTGGAAATTCACATCTGGGCCATGTTTTCACAGATGGTCCTAAGGACAAGGGTGGCTTGCGCTATTGCATCAATAGTCTGTCAATTAAGTTCATTCCAAAAGCTGAGATGGAGGAGAAGGGCTACGGTTATCTTTTGGATTATGTTTAAGAGCATTTTGATTGAAAATTTGCTATAATAAATCCAGTATAAATAAGGAGTTGAATCTTGTGTATTCAATTATGATTGTAGAGGATGAGTATCTGGTAAGACAGGGAATTGCGTCCTTGGTAGACTATGAACAGTTTGGTATGCAAGTTATTGCCCAGGCTGAAAATGGAAGAGAAGCTTGGCAGAAATTTCAGGAAAATCCTGCTGACATCCTGCTAACCGATATCAATATGCCACAGATGAACGGCCTCGAACTGGCCAAGCTAGTCAGAGATCAGGTTCCTACTTGCCATATCGTTTTTCTGACGGGCTATGATGATTTTGACTATGCTCGGACGGCTATTAAGCTAGGTGCAGATGACTATCTGCTAAAGCCTTTTTCCAAGGATGATGTTGAGGAAATGTTGGCCAAGGTGCAGACCAAGCTTGATAAAGAACGTAAAAAAGCCCAGATTCAAAACTTGGTCGATCAGGGGCAGCACTCTGAGTTGGAAGAGGCTATTCACGCGCGTCTAGCTGATTCAGAGTTAAGTCTGAAAAGTTTAGCTTTCCAATTGGGTTTTAGTCCGTCCTATCTTAGCGTTCTTATCAAAAAAGAACTAGGCTTGCCCTTTCAAGATTATCTGATTCAAGAGCGGATGAAAAAAGCAAAACTCTTACTCCTGACTACAGATTTGAAGATTTATGAAATAGCAGAGCAAGTAGGTTTTGAAGATATGAACTATTTTTCTCAGCGTTTCAAGCAGGTGGTCGGGCTGACACCTCGACAGTTTAAAAAAGGAGAGGGGAAATGAAACGATATCCGCTTCTTATCCAGTTGATTGTCTATATTTTTCTGCTGGTTCTTTTACTCTTGGGGTTTGTTGGAAGTCTCTACTATCAGACTAGCTCGGGGACTATTAGGCAGCTGACAGAGCGGACGACGCGTAATAGTATGGAGCAAAGCGGGCAGTTCATAGCTTCCTATTTGCAGAAATTAAAACAAACTACCTCCACACTGAGCAAGGAAGAAACGATTCGTAAATTTGCTCAGAATCAAGAAAGTAGCGAAACGTCAGTTCAGGCTTTGATGAAAACCATTATTGAGACAGATCCGGATTTGGTGTCGGCAGTATTGGTTACCAAGGACGGGCGCGTGGTCTCGACAGATTCTCAAATCAGCATGCAGACATCCTCTGATATGATGAATGAAAATTGGTATCAGGAAGCTGTCCATACCAAAGCCATGCCTGTCTTGACTCCTGCTCGCAAGGAGTCTCTATCATCAGAGAAGGAGAAGTGGGTTGTTTCCGTCACTCAGGAAGTAGTGGATGAAGCGGGGCAGAATCTCGGTGTTTTGCGTCTGGATATCGGCTACAATAGTCTCAAAGCCTATTTGGATCGGCTTCAGCTAGGAAAGAAGGGCTTTAGCTTTATTGTCAATAGCCAGCATGAATTTGTCTATCATCCAAAGAAAAGTGTTTATTCCTCCAGTCAGGAAATGAAAGCTATGCAGCCCTATATCTCGGTCAAGGACGGTTACGCAGACCAGAAACAAGCTTTTGTCTATCAAATTGATATCGCAGACAGCGACTGGACTTTAATTGGCGTTGCCTCATTAGAGCAATTACAGATGCTTCAGTCACAAATGCTTTATTCTTTTGTGGGAATGGGCGTTTTAGCACTCCTGCTGTGCTTGACTGGTATTTGGTTTGTCCTGCGTTTGTGGATTAAGCCTCTGCAGAATCTACAAGCTGTTATTCTGAAGATTGGGGCAGGCGACTCAAATCTGCGTGCAGAAGAAAAAGGTTCTCCAGAGTTGGTTGACTTGGCTCAGCAGTTCAATAAAATGCTGGACCAAATTGAACAACTAATGGAAGCTGTCAAGGCTGAAGAACAAAATGTCCGCCGCTATGAGCTCCGAGCTCTCTCAGCTCAAATCAATCCCCATTTCCTTTATAATACCTTGGATACGATTGTCTGGATGGCTGAGTTTAATGACAGCAAGCGTGTTGTTGAGGTAACGAAATCACTCGCTCAATATTTCCGCTTGGCGCTCAATCAAGGACATGAACAGATTGCTCTCAAAGATGAGATTGACCACGTTCGTCAGTATCTCTTTATCCAGAAGCAGCGCTATGGTGACAAGCTCCAATATGAGATTGAAGAGGATGAATCTCTAGCTGATTATAAATTGCCCAAGCTGGTACTCCAGCCCTTGGTTGAAAATGCCATCTACCATGGTATCAAGGAAATTGACCGACAAGGCATGATTCGGGTGACGTCAGCAGCAGAAGAGGGGCAGCTGATACTGTCTATCTATGATAACGGCCGTGGTTTTGAACTCCGCGACTCTACGGACATGACTCTCCTTCGCTTAGGTGGTGTCGGTCTGAAAAATGTTGATCAACGCTTAAGATTGCAGTTCGGAGACGACTACCATATGGAAATCCAGTCCGAACCAGATAAATTCACTCGGATTAGTCTTTATTTACCGCTAGTTACAGATGATTAGGTCTATTAAGTTTTAAAATATTCAAGCCGGTAGAATTTTCTCCGGCTTTTTCTGTTTGAAAAAAATGCACTAGATTTGCTGTTCATCAAGCGAATTTTTCTCTTTTCCGAGCCACATTATATTTACCAGAAAATTACCGTAGCGGATTTGTGAAAAATCTATAAGATTCATTTATAATGATAAGTGAATGAATATCCTAGGTAAGGAGTTAGAGGAGAGTAAATGGAGTCACCTTTATTTTTTGTTTCAGTTTTTTTAGCGGGTATTTTGTCCTTCTTTTCCCCTTGTATTTTTCCTTTATTGCCGGTTTATATTGGCATTTTATTGGATGACAAGGAGGTCAAGACCCTGAAAGTATTCGGCCGAGAGCTTGCTTGGCAGGGAATGGTTAGAACGCTCTTTTTCATTGCTGGTATCTCAACAGTCTTCTTTTTGCTAGGTTTTGGGGCTGGATTTTTAGGAACTATTATTTACAGTCTGACCTTTCGTTATGTGATGGGCGGTCTCATTATTCTGCTAGGTCTGCACCAGATGGAGCTTATTAATATTCGCCAGTTACAGATTCAAAAGAGCTTGACTTTCAAAAAGAACGGTCAGAAACATCATTTTTGGTCTGCTTTCTTACTAGGGATTACCTTTAGCTTTGGTTGGACTCCTTGCATTGGACCAATCCTCAGCTCAGTTTTAGCCTTAGCAGCTTCAGGTGGGAATGGTGCATTTCAGGGAGCAATTTTGACCTTGATTTACACCTTAGGAATGGCCCTACCTTTCCTAATCTTAGCTTTGGCGTCTAGCTTTGTTATGCAGTATTTTAATAAAATCAAGCCTTATATGGGCCTGATGAAGAAAATCGGCGGAGCCCTGATTATTCTGATGGGAATTCTACTGATGCTAGGACAACTCAACGCCCTGTCTGGACTTTTTGGATAAAAGGAGAAAGAAATATGAAAAAAATCGTTTCATTATTAGCAACTGTTTCAGCAGTAGCTTTTTTGGCAGCCTGCTCGGAACAGGAAGAGAAGCCTATGACTATGCCCACAGCCAGCAGCTCGTCTAGTGAGACCACTCAGACAAGTACAGTCACCCAAGCAGCTGTCGGTCAAGAGGCACCCGACTTTACTCTGCAATCTATGGATGGAAAAACAGTCAAGCTTTCTGACTATAAAGGCAAGAAGGTTTATCTAAAATTCTGGGCTTCTTGGTGTGGACCTTGTAAGAAGAGTATGCCAGAATTGGTCGAGTTAGCTGGTAAAACGGACCGTGATTTCGAAATCTTGACAGTTGTAGCACCAGGTCTCCAAGGAGAGAAATCTGCCGAGGAATTCCCAAAATGGTTTCAAGAACAAGGTTATAAAGATGTACCAGTTCTATTTGATACTTCAGGAGAAATTTTCCAAGCCTATCAAATTCGTAGCATCCCAACTGAAATCCTCATTGACAGTCAAGGGAAAATCGGAAAAATCCAGTTTGGTGCTATCAGTAATGCTGATGCAGAAGCAGCTTTCAAGGAAATGAAATAAAGCTAAAAAAGAATGGACTTATGATCCATTCTTTTTTAGTTTGTAAAGTAATTAAGCGCTAGCACCTGATGTCGCATCGGCTCCTCCGTCTCCATGACCTCCATCGCCTCCAGCATCAGAAGCACCAGAAGTAGCGTCTGCGTCTCCATGACCTCCGGCAGGAGCAAATGGTCCGCTGCCTCCAACCAAACGTTGACCAGTTTCTTTTAAGTACCAGTCGAGCCATGGTTGGAAATTAAAGACGATTTCATTGATACCTGCGTATGATCCGTCAGGATAGTACATAGCTTGGTAGTTGTGGGTATTGATAACGCCTGCTGGTGAACCTGGGACGATTGTACGTACATATTCTTGGTTTCCGTTGCGAAGTGTTCCAATAACCCACTCTACATTCTTCATCCGAGCTGGTGGAAGAGAACCATGAACAGTTGACATGCGGCTACCTGATTGAGGTGGCACACGTTTGGCAAACATGGTGTCTGGATCTTGGTGAGCGTTGTTGTAGTAGAGGAATTGATTGTTATCGTCAGCGTATGTCAATTCAAATGGCATAGCTTTTAAGAACATATCAATTTGATTAACGGTCAAGATACCATGGTCGAGTTTGACATAAGTATCACCAGAAACAGCACCAGTGATTTCAGCGACTTTTTCTACCCATTCTGGATCATCTGGATCAACTTCTGTAATTGTCGTAGCGATTGGTTTTCCGCAGTCTAAGTCTTCAGGTTCGATTGGTTTTGGTTTTTTCAATTTTGAAACCACCTCTACATATTTGATAAAGTTATCTAAGCATGTTTCAAGGAAATTCACAGTTCCTTCGTTGGTGATATTGCCATCATTGTCAAAAGCTTCCTTGGCTTTGCCCAGCAGGAACTCATTTCCTGGAAGGGTATAAGCATTGACTCCAGGAGCATCTAGGATTTTACGCAGGTGAACTTGAGCACGAGAAGTTCCTTGGTCATAGTAAGAAGCACCGACAATCATGACAGGCTTGTTTTCGAAAGGATGAACCTCGAAAGAGAGCCATTCCAAGACACTCTTCAAAGGAGCACTGATAGTATGATTGTGCTCAGGGGTTGCGATAATAACACCGTCTGCACGTGTGATTTTGTTATACAAATAACGCAACTGGAAGCTTTCATCCCATTTTTCATCCTGGTTAAACATTGGGACTTCATCGATTTCTAAGACTTCCAATTCAAATTTAATTTTGAACTGACGGCGGATGAATTCCAATAATTTTCGGTTATACGATTGTTCGTAGTTTGATCCTACAATTCCAACAAATTTCATTCTTTCGGTCTCCTATCTTACAATTTTTCCCAGTTAAATTCTTCAGCATCTTTGCGAAGCAATTCTTGAGCGTTGCGCAATTTTTCAGTGATTTTGACAAAGATACGGAAGTCATCGAAGATGGCATCCAATTTTTTGACAACATCAAGATCTACCAAGTCTCCGCTTTGGTCAAAGGCTTGAAGAGAATGTGAAAGCAAGAACTCATCTGGAAGAACAGTTGCCTTGATTTCTGGAGCGTTCAAAATTTGACGGAGCTGCAATTGGGCACGAGAGGAGCCAAGTGTACCATAAGAAGCACCAGTGATCATGACTGGCTTGTTCAGCAGTGGATAGATACCATAAGAAAGCCAAGCCAGAGCATTCATGAGCACAGCTGGAATAGAGTGGTCGTACTCAGGTGTACCGATAAGTACGCCATCCGCTGCATCGATTTTTTCTGCGATTTCTGATACCAATTCAGGCACATTTCTGTCTGCAGGTTTATTAAACATTGGGATATCTTTAATCTCTACCAGCTCGATTTCAGCCTTGTCAGCAAAGTGCTTAGACATATATTGAAGAAGTTGCCGGTTTGTAGAACGTTTAGAATTTGTTCCAACAATTGCAATAAGTTTTAACATAAAATTTCCTTTCTGAAATGAAGATACAAATCCCTCGTAGGTGCATTTATTTTTCTTAAGGCAAGTAAAAACCTGAAGAAAAAGAGGGCGTTTTAAATGGGCATTGTTTATAAAAGCTAGAGCGATAGAGTTACCGCTTAGTGCTGTAGCGAATTCATCACTTTTGAGAATTAAGAAGCAGGAATTATCTGTTCTAAAAGACCTGAGCTACAGAAGAGCTGACTGTCTTGGGTGATTATCAAGGCTTCAATCCCTGCTTGCTGTTCAATCTGGGACAGAATTGATGTCGGACTTTCACCAAATAGGCGAGTTGTCCAGATTTCGCCATCTACGGACTTGTCTGAAACAATGGTCAGACTAGCTAATTGATTTTCGATAGGATAACCTGTTTTGCGATCCAGAATGTGATGGTAGTTCTGTCCTTCCACCCTAAGAGTTCGCTCGTAGATTCCTGATGTGACCACTGACTGATTGGTGACAGCTAGTATAGCCGAGTGATTGCCGCGAGGCTGCTTGGGATTTTGGATGCCAATTCGCCAGGCGCGCTGGCTGACTGCATTTTTCCCAATCGTCAGAACATTGCCACCGAGATTGATAAGAGCAGAAGTTACTCCCTGACTCAGAAAATAGTCCTTAATCCTATCAGCGATATAGCCTTTAGCCAAGGCGCCTAGATCCAGCTTCATGCCTTTCTTTGTCAAAAAGACACTACGGTTTTCTGGATTCAGCTCAAGCAAGTTTGGGTCGGTTAAGCTCAGAGCTTGCTGAATCTCCTCTGTACTTGGGAGGCGGGCGTCTGAAAATCCTATCCGCCAGGTCTGGACTAGAGGGCCGATCGTGATATTTAAGTGGCTGCCTTCTGCTAGGCTGTGATATTTTCCCAGCTCAAGCAGCTCAAAAAGCTCTGGATGAACTGAGACACTTTTAATTCCTGCCAGATGGTTGATAGTCATAAGTTCAGAGTCTTCATCATTGGCACTAAAGCGATTTTTATAGACATGAAGCAGTTGGACCGCCTCATCTAAGAGTATTTCCGCTCGCTCATGATAGAGAGAGAGACAAATTGTACTCCCCATCAAATGAAGCGAGCGAGAAGCAAAGTCCACATTATCACAACCTTTCTAAAATTAACCTCTCTGACCTTATTATATCAAAAAGATACCGGTTTCACAATCTTAAAAATGTTATATTTTCAGAAAATTAACTTTCGCACAAAGCTGTATTTTCGAAGCGATTAGATAGTGGTAGTACAGCTTTTTAGGCAGTATAAGAATTTTTGAAAATCTCGAGCAAATTTCTTGTAAACGCTCACAGGAGATGATATACTTGTCTAGTAAATTATAAATTAAGGTAGGACTATTCTTATGAGTAAAATCGTTGTAGTTGGTGCAAACCACGCAGGTACAGCGTGTATTAATACAATGTTGGATAATTATGGTGCAGAAAATGAAGTAGTTATTTTTGACCAAAACTCAAACATTTCATTCTTGGCATGCGGAATGGCCCTTTGGATTGGACAGCAAATCAGCAAGCCAGATGGACTTTTTTATGCAGATAAAGAAACTTTTGAAGCAAAAGGCGCAAAAGTTTATATGAATTCACCAGTTGAGTCAATTGATTATGATGCGAAAAAAGTTACAGCTATTGTAGACGGTAAAGAGCATGTAGAGTCATATGATAAATTGATTTTGGCAACAGGTTCTCAGCCAATTCTGCCTCCGATTAAAGGTGCTGAGCTGGATCCTAACAGCCGCGAATTTAAGTCAACTTTAGAAAATCTGCAGTTCGTAAAATTGTATCAAAATGCTGCAGATGTTATCGAAAAATTGCAAGACAAGAGCAAACATATCGAACGTGTGGCAGTAGTAGGTGCTGGTTATATTGGGGTTGAGTTGGCAGAAGCCTTCAAACGTCTTGGTAAAGAAGTGATTCTGATTGATGTTGTGGATACTTGCTTGGCAGGTTACTATGACCACGACTTGTCTGATATGATGCGTAAAAACCTTGAAGACAATGGTGTTCAATTAGCCTTCGGTCAAACTGTTCAGGCTATTGAGGGTGAAAGCAAAGTAGAACGCATTGTAACAGATAAGGCTAGCTATGATGTAGATATGGTTGTCTTGGCAGTTGGCTTCCGTCCAAACACTGGTCTTGGTGCTGGCAAGCTGGAAACATTCCGCAATGGTGCTTTCTTGGTAGACAAGAAGCAAGAAACTAGCATCAAAGATGTTTATGCAATCGGTGACTGTGCGACTGTCTATGATAACTCTATCAACGATACAAACTACATTGCCTTGGCTTCTAACGCCCTGCGCTCTGGTATCGTAGCAGCTCATAATGCTTGCGGTCATGAATTGGAGTCTAACGGTGTTCAAGGTTCTAACGGTATCGAAATCTTTGGTCTGAAGATGGTTTCAACTGGTCTGACAGAAGAAAAAGCTAAACGCTTTGGTTACAGCCCAGCTGTTGTTGAGTTTAAAGATACTCAAAAACCAACCTTCCTTGAAAAGGTTGAGCATCATGATGTTACAATTAAGATTGTCTATGACAAGGACACGCGTGTAGTTCTTGGAGCTCAGATGGTTTCTAGAGAAGATATGTCTATGGGTATTCACATGTTCTCATTGGCCATTCAGGAAAAGGTTACAATTGATAAATTGGCCTTGTTGGATCTCTTCTTCCTGCCACACTTCAACAAACCATACAACTACATTACTCAAGCAGCTTTGCGCGCTAAATAAGAAAATAATTAAGTCTGGGGCGATTCCCGGACTTTTTTGTGTAGAGTCTTTAAAAAGAAAACTGAAATAAGAAATTTATATTTCATCTGTTTATCAGGCTTGCTTTGTGCTAGAATATTGGTAAAGTAACAATTTAGAGGAGATTGGGAATGACAAAAGAGTCTAGCTCACGTGAGGACGACATCAAGAGAGAATTTAATTTCGCAACTCATTCGATTATTTCCCAGGTTTTGCGAGGTGTTTTAGTTGGGATTTTTGCTGGACTGATAGTTGGGATTTTTCGCTTTCTGATTGAAAAAATCTTTCATCTAGTGCAGGATGTCTACCATTGGAGTCAGCAGTCTATGCTTTGGTTACTGGCCTTGGTATTGTTTTATTGTTTCATCGTCTTGCTCAACGCTCGCTGGGTAAAGTCGGAGAAAAATATCAAGGGGTCAGGGATTCCGCAGGTCGAAGCAGAGCTGAAGGGCCTGATGTCGCTTTCTTGGTGGAGTGTTCTCTGGAAGAAGTTTGTATTGGGGATTTTAGCTATTGCCAGCGGTCTGATGTTGGGTCGAGAAGGGCCAAGTATTCAGCTAGGCGCTATGAGCGGCAAAGGCGTCTCTAAATTTCTGAATTTGAGTGCCGCTGAGGAGAGAGCGCTCATTGCTAGCGGTGCAGCAGCAGGCTTAGCAGCAGCTTTTAATGCACCAATCGCAGGTTTGCTATTCGTAGTAGAAGAAGTTTACCGTCATTTTTCACGCTTTTTTTGGGTTTCTACGCTGGCGGCCAGTCTAGTTGCGAACTTTGTCTCACTCTCCATGTTTGGACTGACGCCAGTGCTGGACATGCCGGATAATATCCCGGTCATGAAGCTGGAGCAGTACTGGATCTACCTAGTCATGGGCTTGCTGCTGGGCTTGTCAGGCTATATTTATGAAAAAGTCATTTTGAATATTCAGCAGGTTTACCAGTTTTTGGGTCGCTTGTTTAGAATTTCAGAAGCCTATTATCCCATTCTGGCCTTTGCCTTGATTCTTCCGATTGGTTATTTCCTCCCTCACTTGCTGGGCGGGGGCAATCAGTTGATTTTATCTTTGACCGCTAGTCATTACACAGTGGGAACCTTGCTCTTATTTTTTGTTCTGCGTTTTGTCTGGAGCATGCTGAGTTACGGAAGCGGGCTGCCAGGTGGTATTTTTCTGCCCATCCTGGCTCTGGGTTCACTTCTGGGCGGAGCAATGGGGGCAGTCTGTCTGCAGTTAGGTTTGATTTCTCAGGAGCAATTTCCGATTTTCATTATTCTGGGCATGAGTGGCTACTTTGGAGCTATTTCCAAGGCTCCACTGACAGCTATGATTCTGGTCACAGAGATGGTCGGCGACATCCGTAATCTCATGCCGTTGGGACTGGTCACTCTGACTGCTTACATTATCATGGATCTGCTAAAAGGAGCGCCAGTCTATGAAGCCATGCTGGAAAAAATGTTGCCAGATAGTATCGAGGACCAAGGAGATACTACTTTAATTGAAATCCCTGTTTCTGAAAAGATTGCTGGTCGGCAGGTGCATGAGCTAAACTTGCCTGATGGGGTCTTGATTACCATGAATGTCCACAAGGGAAAGACTCAAACGGTCAATGGTAGCACGCGCCTCTATCTAGGAGATACGATTTACTTGGTGCTGAAAAAGACGGAAATCGGAAAAATCAAAGAAGAATTGCTTTAGCGGTCTTAATATATAGTTTTTGATTAAATTGTCAGACAATTTCTTGAAATATGAGAAAAAAACTGGTATAATTTACAGGAAATAATCTCTATCTAGGAGAGAAAACAAAGGAGTCACCATGAAAAAACTTGGCATCGTCCTATTTTCAACGGCAATTTTACTGACTGGCTGTGCAGCCAACAATTCTACAAACAAGACTGGCTCAAGCAGTCAAGCATCTAGCAGTCAAACGGCTGTCAATCAGAAAGAATTGGACAAGGCGACAGCAGATTACAAAACGTTTGTCCAAGGACAAATCGATCAACTCTTGACAGATACGGAGAAGTTTCGTGACACCCTTAAAGAAGGCAAGCTTGATGAGGCTAAAAAGCAATATCCGCTTATCCGTATGGCCTACGAGCGCTCGGAGCCGATTGCTGAGAGCTTTGGTGAATCAGATGTTAAAATTGACTTCCGCCTGGTCGACTATGTAGACGAAAACAAGACCGAAGAAGGCTGGTCTGGTTTCCACCGCATCGAAAAAATCATGTGGGAGCAAAACACAACCAAGGGCACCGAAAGCTATGCTGATCAGCTAGTCAACGATATCAAGGAACTAAAAGCAAAAATCGCAACGGTTGAAGTGACGCCAGATATGATGCTGACAGGTGCTGTTGACTTGCTCAATGAAGTGGCGACCAGTAAGATTACAGGTGAGGAAGAAGTATTCTCTCATACAGATCTCTATGATTTCCGTGCGAATATTGAAGGAGCAGAAAAGATTTTTGAGCTCTTTAAGCCATTGATTAAGGATAAGGACGAGAAACTCGTCAAGACCTTGGAACTTGAGTTTAAAAACGTCAACGGTCTCTTAGACAAGCACATGACTGACTCGGAAAACTACAAACTCTATACAGAATTGACAAAAGAAGATACCAAGGAGCTGGCAGAAGCAGTTACCAAATTGGGTGAGCCTCTTTCACAAATGGGAGTCATTCTAGACAGGAAGTAATCATATGACAAACGACGAAAAATGGTTTAATAAAAAGATGGATCGTCGTGAATTTCTTAAAAAAGCAGGGATTGGAGGCGCTGGTCTTGCACTGGGTGTCTCTGGTGCATCTGCTTTTTTCGCTAATCAGGCGAAGGAAGAGAAGAAATTCGCTGACGGTGAGGAAGAAATCAGCTTCTATGGGGAGCATCAGGCGGGTATCACAACTCCGATGCAGAAGAATATCTACTTTGTTGTGTTGGATTTGCATACGACAGATAAGGAGACCATTATCCAGCTCTTCAAGGACTGGACGGCCTATAGCGAGAAGCTGGTAGATGGAGAATTGGTTAAAAAAGATAATTCAAATGCCCTTTTGCCGCCAACAGACACTGGAGAAACTGTCGGTCTCAACCCTTACCGACTGACCTTGACCTTTGGTGTCTCAGCCTCTTTTCTGAAAAAAATGGGCTTATCAGACAAACGACCTAAGGCTTTTCGGGATTTACCTCCTTTTCCAAAGGAGCAGCTCAAAGAAAAATATACGGGTGGCGATATTGTCATCCAGGCCTGCTCAGATGACGAACAGGTAGCATTTCATGCGGTCCGCAATCTGATCCGCAAGGGCAGAAATGCCATCACCATGAAGTGGAGTCAGTCAGGCTTTGCTGCTATCGGAGACCGGATGTCAACGCCTCGTAATCTCTTTGGATTTAAGGATGGCACGGCCAATGTGACCAAGGAAAAAGATTTTGACAAGGTCATTTGGTGCGACAGCAAGGACTGGATGCAGGGAGGCTCTTACATGGCTGTCCGCCGGATCCAGATGTTCCTTGAGACCTGGGACCGGACCAATCTCCAGGAGCAGGAAAATACTTTTGGCCGCTATAAGGAAAGCGGAGCGCCTTTTGGCAAGAAAGACGAGTTTGACGAAGTTGACTTGGACTTGCTGCCAGAGGATTCACATGTCCGTCTGGCCAAGGAGGTTGATAAGCCTATATATCGCCGGTCTTACTCGTACTCGGATGGGATTGATGAAACTACTGGTCAGTTCGACACAGGCTTGCTCTTCCTATCCTTCCAAAAGGATCCAGACAGCTTTGTCAAGGTTCAGACCAATCTAGGCGCTCAAGATAAGATGAATGAGTACATCACACATGTCGGCAGTGGCTTGTTTGCTTGCTTTGGTGGAGTGAAAAAAGGAGAGTACCTTGGTCAAAAATTATTTGAATAAAAGCCTATTTTTCTTAGGACTCTTGCTGGTCTTTTTGGCTAAGCCAGTTTTAGCGGATGAGAGCTACAGCAGTTTATTTGTCAAAATCACTGATGCCAGCACTGCGGTCAAGCAGAAGGAGCAGGAAAAAGCCAAGCAGCTAGTCGGAGAAATCAAGACTGAGTTTGATAGAGTGGCTAATCACGACTCAGCAGCGGGACAAGAGGTAAGCAAGGCACTAGACTTATCGGGTCAGGTGACTGAGGAGAAGCTGACAAAGATTTCTTCAGCCCTCTTGAAATTTGAGAAAGAGCAGAATCCAGTCGACTTAGAGGCCGAGAAAAAGAAGCTTCTCAGTAAGCTAGAGCCAAAATTTGAAAATCTACAAAAGGCTATTAGTGCTAAGGATTTAGAAGCGACAAGAGAAGCATACAAAAAAATGAATAGCACCTGGACTACCAATGAAAGCGTGGTGCGAGACAACAGCACAGCCCATTACGGCAAGGTAGAAACAGCTATTTCATTCCTGCGCAGTGCCATTGAGACGGAGCCTACTGACTTTGACATGATTCAGACTTCTTTTGATGATTTGAAAACCGCCATTGATAATTTTGTCAAAGGAGAGAAAGTCCAAGAAACTGCTGGCAATCTGACGCTGAAAGATGGAATTAAGCTCCTAGAGGAAGCCTTGAGTCTCTTTCGAAGCGGAGATCATAAAAAGGCTGCTGCCAAGATGAAAGAGTTCATCACCATTTGGCCAACGATAGAAGGAGATGTCAGTGTCAATAATCCTTCGCTTTATACCAAGGTTGAGAGTCAGACACCTGTTATTATGGTCAAGGGGAGCGAAGAGAAGTATCAAAAGCAGCTAGAATCCTTGATTAGTGAGTTGTCACAGATTGACACAACAGCTTCCTATCATTTCTTTGATGCTATGCTGATTTTGCTGCGTGAGGGTGTAGAAGCGCTCTTAATTGTCATGGCTTTGATAACGACTCTGAAAGCCTCCAAGATGAAAAAAGGGCTCAAATGGGTTTATGCCGGCGCAGCGAGCGGGGTTCTAGCCAGTGCTGTGATTGCGGCTTTGTTGCAGTTTCTTTTCCCAGCAGTTGCTTCTGGATCCAATCGTGAGATTATCGAGGGTGCAGTGGGTATTTTCGCTGTCGCCATGATGATATTGGTTGGTATCTGGCTGCACAGCAAGGCATCTATTGAGAAATGGAATGACTTCATGGAAAGCCAAATGAAGGCTGTAACAGCCACAGGCAGTTTTCTTTCCATGTTTGCTCTTAGCTTTCTGGCAGTTTTCCGTGAAGGGGCTGAAACCATCCTTTTTTATGCGGGAATTCTGCCGCGCATCACTATGACTGATTTCCTTTTGGGAATCGGCTTGGCTGTTCTGGTCTTGGTCTTGCTGGCCTTTATCATGAGCAAGGCGTCTGGTCTTCTCAAGCCACACAGCATTTTCTTCTGGCTGACTTGGCTCATCTATGCTCTGGCCTTTAAAATGCTGGGCGTCAGCATCCATGCTCTTCAGCTAACCAATATTCTATCGACTCACTTAATCAATGGCTTTGTGACTGTAGACTGGATGGGGATTTATCCAAGCCTAGAAGTGGTAGTTAGTCAGGCGCTCTTTATCCTGCTGGTGGTCTATGTTAGCTGGAAAAATCAGAAAAGTGAGCAGCGGCATGGATAAAAAAGAGCAGACTATTATTGAGCATTTGACAGAGTTTAGACGGCGTTTTCTAGCGGTATTGGCTTGCTTCTTCGTGGTATTTCTGGTTAGCTTGCTTTTTTCGGCCGATATTTACCGATGGCTGACCAGTAATTTTGAACAGAAGCTTCTAGTGCTGGGGCCGGATGATATCCTTTGGATTTATATCAGTCTGGCTAGTCTGGTCGCTTTTTCTCTGACCTTGCCTTTTTTGGTTTATCAGGTCTGGGAGTTTGTCCGACCAGCTTTGCGAGCCAATGAAGCACGAGCTGTTTTCGCCTATATCCCGGCTACCTTTATCTGTTTTGTTCTGGGGCTGGCTTTCGGCTTTTACTTTGTGACTCCAGCTATTTTGCAGGTCTTGCTGTCGCTGGGTGAGGGCCTCTTTGAGACACGACTGACAGCACAGAATTATCTTAGTTTCGTCTTTCATACCACTATTCCGATTGCATGCCTTTTTGAGCTGCCGGTTCTTGTGTCCTTTCTGACTTCTATTGGTTTGCTCAATCCGAAATTTTTGGTAAAATATAGACGATACGCTTACTTCATTTTGCTGGTTTTAGCTGTTGTCCTGACACCGGCTGACTTTATCAGCGATCTGTCTATGACAGTGCCTTTGATTTTGCTCTATGAAGTCAGCATCTTGCTCAGTCGCATCATTTATCAAAGAAAATCAACGAGGAGAAATTAATGGGACTTTTAAAAGACATCGGAGTACCTGGGGTAATCATTATTGTTCTGGGAGCCCTGCTCATTTTCGGACCAAAACGCCTGCCCGAACTGGGGCAGTCTATCGGTAAAATGTTTTCGGAATTCAAAAAAGCAGTCAATCATGCTGGAGAAGAAGACAAGACCGAGAATAAAAATGAAAAAGAGTAAAGGAAAAGCACGGATAGCCGTGTTTTTCTGCTAGAGTCAGGATGGTTTGTGAAAAGGAGGGTAAATGAAAAAATTAGAAGAACGGATTCTCAGGGATGGACAAGTCTTAGGTGAAAATATCCTGAAAGTTGACTCTTTTCTGACTCATCAGGTTGATTTTTCATTGATGAAAGAGATTGGCCAGGTCTTTGCGGAGGCAGTAAAGGATGCAGGAATTACCAAGGTAGTAACTATTGAAGCTTCTGGTATTGCTCCGGCTGTCTACGTAGCAGAGGCTCTGGAACTACCGATGATTTTCGCTAAGAAGGCCAAAAACATCACGATGACAGAAGGGATTTTGACGGCTGAAGTTTATTCTTTTACCAAGCAAGTGACTTCGACCGTTTCGATTGCTGGGAAATTTCTCAACTCTGACGATAAGGTGCTGATTATTGACGATTTTTTGGCTAATGGTCAGGCAGCCAAGGGCTTAATTACCATTATTGAGCAAGCAGGAGCACAGGTTGAAGCGGTTGGCATTGTCATTGAAAAATCGTTTCAGGATGGCCGTCAACTTTTGGAAACAGCTGGTTATCGTGTCCTTTCTTTGGCGCGAATAGCAGGGTTTGAGAAGGGGCAAGCTGTATTTGCTGAAGCAGATATGTGATTTCCTTTTCCTTTTGACTATCTGTCTGGCTTATAGTATAGTAAAGATAGTTGATATTCCAAAAATCTAAGCTCATTGATTTTACTTGGGTAGAAAAAGTTCTTGAGGGATTTCTATGCACCAAACTCATAATTTACAGCAGCGGATGCGGCTCTTTATTTCTATTTTTTTGCCAATTTTGATCTACCAACTAGCCAATTTTTCAGCTTCATTTGTTGATACGACTATGACTGGTCAGTATGACACCCTGCATCTGGCTGGTGTTTCTATGGCAACTAGTCTTTGGATTCCATTTTTCGACCTGTTGATAGGGATTGTGTCTGCCTTGGTACCCATAATCGGGCACCATTTAGGGCAGGGGAAAAAAGAAAAGATTGCTTCTGATTTTTATCAGTTTATTTATCTTTCTTTGGGGCTATCGCTAATTTTATTTGTCTTGGTATTTGTAGGTGCTCCTCTAGTTTTGGCCCACCTTGGCTTAGAGCCTTTGGTAGAAGAAGTGGCAAAGAACTATCTTTGGTATCTAGCGCTCGGCATTATCCCTCTTTTGCTCTTTAGCACCATTCGTTCTCTGTTTGATGCTCTGGGGTTGACCAAGCTTTCCATGTATCTCATGCTCTTACTTTTACCTTTGAATGGCACTTTTAATTATGCCCTAATCTACGGAGCATTTGGTTTTCCAGAAATGGGCGGAGCTGGAGCCGGACTTGGGACTTCTTTGGCTTATTGGGTTTTGCTTCTCATATCCTTGTTAGTAGCAGTCAAGCATCCAAAAGTCCGAGTCTATGAACTATGGAAGATTCGACTGCTAGATAAAAAGGGCTTAATTGAAGGCATTCGACTTGGACTGCCTATCGGCGGAACCTTTTTTGCTGAAGTCGTGATTTTCTCTGTTGTTGGCCTGGTCATGGCTAAGTTTTCGTCATTAATCATTGCCAGTCATCAGGCGGCCATGAATTTTTCAAACTTAATGTATGCCTTTCCAATGAGTATTTCAACCTCTATGTCCATCATCGTTTCTTATGAAATTGGAGCCAATCGTCCTGACGATGTTAAGAAATTCTGTAAACTTGGGCGGCTGACGGCCTTGGGAATTGCTGGATTTACTTTCCTCTTTCTCTATATCTTACGCGACCGTGTGGCTGCTCTCTATGGGTCGGATACCGAGTTTATCCGTATGACATCTGTTTTTCTGACCTACAGCCTCTTTTTCCAATTAGCAGATACTTTTGCGGCTCCTTTGCAGGGTATTCTTCGGGGCTACAAGGATACTCAGGTGCCATTTTACTTAGGTTTGATTGCTTATTGGGGAGTTTCGCTGCCTCTGGGGCTCTTCTTAGATCACTATACTAGTTTAGGCCCTTATGGATACTGGATTGGTCTCATTGCCAGCTTGGTGACGAGTGGCATTCTCTTTCAGTGGCGGCTTAATCGTTTGGCTAAAAATATTACAAATTAAAGAGTGTTGGTTTGTCCCTTTAGGATAAGTCAGTGCTCTTTTTTTCACAATCTTTTGTTAAAATTATATTAAAACATGAAAAACGCTTACATTTTTTCTAGTATATTGATTGTGAAAATGATATAATAAACATAAGATTATCAAGTTAAGTTTTTGTTAAAATAGGTTAATTTTTAAAATATTGTTTGCAGTTGACTTTGGTTTTCAGTAGAAAAGCGAGGAAACTATATGACCGAACACTATACCCATCTTTTGCAAGAAGTACTAAATGCTGCAAAGGAATTAGCTATTCAAAAACACAATTATCAAGTGGACATTCCGCATGTTTGGACAGTGCTGACCCAGCCTCAGGCCTTTGCCTTGGAATTCTATACCGGTCTGGACCTTGATATTAATGAATTTATCAGCGTCATCAATCAGGAACTAGCCAAGATTCCTGTATTTTTACATACGGATACGAACCGCTACGGACGTCAGTATAGTCAACGCCTCAAGAATCTTTTGGATGATGCAGAGGCTGAAAGGGCGGAACTGAGGGACGAGGTGGTAACAGTAGAGCACCTGATTCTCAGTCTATTTCATCAGCAGAGAAATCCGATAACTGTCTTTTTGAAACAGGCAGGAATTGATAAGGAGCTAGTTGCAGCAAAGTTGAATAAGGCTCGCCAAGGCAAACGAGCAATCTCTTCAAACCAGGAAAGTCACTATCAGGCCCTGAACAAATATGCGACTAACTTTAATCAGTGGCTGGCTGACCAGACCGATAGACAGGTAATTGGTCGAAAAGACGAAATTGACGATATTATCCGTGTGCTGTGTAGGAAAGAGAAAAGCAATGCCATTCTCCTAGGCTTTCCAGGTGTTGGAAAATCCAAAGTGATAGAGGGGTTTGTTAAAAGATTACTTGCAGATGATGTTCCAGAAAAATTGCAGGGCAAAGAAGTTTTCAAGTTAAATCTGGGCGGACTGATTGCCGGGACTAAATATAGAGGAGAGTTTGAAGAGCGCTTCAAGGCTGTTTTGGATGAGGTGCTGGCTGCTAAAGGGAAGATTATTCTTTATATTGAGGATATCCATCAAATCGTGACAGCAGGTCGGACAGAGGGTTCTCTTGATGCAGGCAATCTTTTAAAGCCGCTCTTGGCTCAGGGACAGATTACTATCATCGGAACCACAACTTTTGCTGCCTATCGAGAAAGCTTCGAGCTAGATCAAGCTTTGGAGGGGCGCTTCCAGCGCATTCGCATTGAGGAGCCTGATCAAGATAAGGCATTGACAATTCTGCAAGGACTGCGGCAGAATTACCAGGACTTTCACGGAGTTTTCCTGACGGATGAAGCTCTGCAGGCAGCGATTAGTCTTTCAATTCGTTATCTGTCAGATCGTTATTTGCCTGATAAGGCACTGGACTTGATTGATGAGGCTTGTGCTGTCAAGAAAATCCAGCTAGCTCAAGCGGAAACTGAACGACCATACGTCAGTCGTGAAGATATAGCCAGTATCGTAGAACGTATAACGGGAATCAAAGTGCAGGGAATCATGGACAATGAGCGCGAACACCTGTTAAATCTAGACAAGCTTCTGCGCCAGAGAATTGTAGGGCAAGACCAAGCTGTTCAAAAGGTTTCGGAGGCCATTTTACGCTCGAGAGCTGGAATTCAAAATCCAAAGCGTCCTATTGGTTCGTTTCTCTTTCTGGGGCCGACTGGAGTCGGGAAGACTGCTCTGGCAAAAGCCCTTGCTGAGCGGCTGTTTGGCAATGAGCTAGAAATGGTTCGGCTGGATATGTCTGAATACATGGAAAAACATGCCGTGGCTCGTTTAGTTGGTCCGCCACCAGGCTACGTAGGATTTGAAGAGGGAGGACAGCTGACAGAAGCTGTCCGTAGGAGACTTTATTCGATTGTCTTGCTGGATGAGATTGAGAAAGCCCATCCGGATGTATTCAACACTCTGCTGCAAGTATTGGACGAAGGACGCTTGACAGACTCTAAAGGGCGTACTATTGACTTTAAAAATACTATTTTGATTATGACAAGCAATATTGGCTCCCAGCAGATTTTGGAAAGTCTCAAAAGTGAACAGGGACTGACTGCTGAAACGCAGGAAGAAGTTCTGTCCTTGCTGCAACATAGCTTTAGGCCAGAGTTTTTAAATCGGATTGACGATACGTTTATTTTCAACCCTCTAAGGGCAGAAGATATGATCAATATCGTAAAAATTATGGTCCAGCAACTTCAGGAAAGGTTGGAACATCAGAAGATTCAGCTTCATCTGAGCGAAGAAGTCTATGCTTTTTTAGCCCAGAAAGGTTACCAACCAGAATTTGGTGCCCGTCCTATTCAAAGAAGCATTATGCGCTATCTAGAAACGCCTTTGGCTCGTTATTTGGTCGAAAATAAGGAAACAACTGAAATGACAGTTCAAGTCGGTTTGAAGGATGGGCAACTGGATTTTAATTATTTGCTATAAGTTTCTTCTAAAAGTAAGCGCTTACTATGTATATACGAAGAAAAACAAAGAAAGGGGGTTCATGGTTTCTGAGCAGACTCTATCCTGAGATTTTGAAATGAGTCTTAGGTATACGTAAAATAATGAGATGCTTTTTGTATCTATAGCCGACAGCAATCATTTTGATTGTTGGAGCACCCTTTGCATTTTATGAAAGGAGGAGAGTTTTGTCTGTTTATGATGTTTTGATTATCGGTGCTGGACCGGGTGGTTATGTGGCTGCTGAAGAAGCAGCTCGTTTGGGCAAGAAGGTGGCCGTAGTAGAAAAGAAGTCTATCGGCGGAACCTGCCTGAATGTGGGATGTATACCGTCTAAGGCCTATCTCCAGCACGGTCATTGGTTGCTGACAATGGAGGAAGCTAGGCGTTATGGCATTGAGAGCAAGCTTGAAAGGATTGATTTTGAGAAATTGGTAGACCGAAAGAATCAGGTTATTGCCAGTTTGCAATCTGGAATTCATGCTAGCTTTAAGTCTTTAGGTATTGAGTACATAGAAGGTCAGGCCAAGTTTGTCAAAGACCGAACTTTCTCCGTCAATGGTAAAGAAATCAGTGGCAAAGATGTGATTTTGGCTACTGGCAGTTATCCTTTTGTGCCTCCTATCAAGGGATTGGAACAGGTTGACTATCTAACGACGGATACGTTTTTTGACTTGAAGGAGCTTCCTGAGAAGTTAGTCATTATCGGAGGTGGCGTTATCGCAATTGAGCTAGCTTTTGCTATGGCTCCTCTGGGTGTTGCTGTCACTGTTATTGAGGTTGCGCCGGAAATCCTTTTGACTGAAGAAGCAGAAGCGCGACATGTGATTCAAAAGAAATTAAAGAAAATGGGGGTGATGATTTATCAGGGAGCGCAGATAAAGGAAGTAACTGCTAATTCTGTCTTACTTGAGAACGAGCAGGTTGCTTTCGACCATCTTTTGGTCGCTACTGGCCGCAAACCAAATCTAGAGCTAGCAAAGGATATGGGATTAGCCTTGACAGAACGGAATTTTGTCAAGGTAGATCAATACTACGAAACATCCAAAGAGCATGTTTATGCTATCGGTGATCTCTTGGAATCTTATATGCTGGCTCACGTAGCTAGTGCAGAAGGAATAAAGGCTGTAAGAGCTATCTGCCGGAGAGCTGAAGAAGCAGTTGATCCGCTGGGTGTTCCCCGTTCACTCTACACCAATCCTGAAGTAGCTTCTTTTGGTCTCAGCAAGGAAGAGGCTGAGAAGGCGGGCTATGATGTTCTGGTCGAGCAGCTGCCTTTCTCTTATAATGGGCGGGCTATCGCTATAGGTGAGACGGAGGGCTATGTCAAGCTAATCTCAGAAAAGCAATACCATCTTCTGCTAGGTGCAGTCATCGTCGGTCCGAACGGTACAGATCTTCTGCAGAATTTGATTTTGCTGAGGCAGGCTGAAGCAACGCTGGATCAAGTTCTTGAAACGGTTTTTGCTCATCCGACCACATCAGAACTAATACAAGAAGTCGCAAAAAGACTCGTTCAGGACGATTAATGAGGAGGTAAAAATATGTCAAATTATAAAGATTTACCACAACGATTGACCAAAACAAGAAACCAAAGTGCTGTATCAGAGCTAGTCGATTTAAAAGTCCATGATGCTACCGAAGTTGAGGTGGAGCAGATTTCAAAAGAAAAAGCCAAGACCATGTATAAAACCATGTGGGATATCCGTAATTTTGAGGAAAATACCCGGCGTTTCTTTGCTGCAGGACAGATTCCTGGCTTTGTTCACCTTTATGCTGGAGAGGAAGCGATTGCTACCGGCGTCTGTGCCAATCTGACAGACAAGGACTATATTACCAGTACTCACCGGGGACATGGTCACTGTGTTGCTAAGGGCGGTGATTTAAAGGGAATGATGGCAGAAATTTTTGGCAAGGAGACTGGACTTGGAAAAGGAAAAGGCGGATCTATGCACATCGCCGATTTGGATAAGGGGATTCTCGGTGCCAATGGTATGGTTGGTGGAGGCTTTGGTCTAGCAACTGGTGCTGCTATGCGTAACAAGTACTTGAAAACAGACAGTGTAGCTGTCTGCTTCTTCGGTGATGGTGCAGCCAATGAAGGAAATTTCCACGAATGTCTCAACATGGCAGCAATTTGGAAACTGCCGGTTATCTTTGTCAATGAAAACAACTTCTTTGCAGAATCGACACCGCAATGGTATTCTTCAGCGTCTGGCACCATTGCTGAGAGAGCGGCTGCTTATAATATGCCCGGCGTTCGGGTTAATGGTAAGGATTTATTCGCTGTCTACCAAGTAGCCAAGGAAGCTGTAGAGCGGGCTCGTAGAGGTGAAGGACCTACCTTAATTGAAGCTGTAACATATCGCGATCATGGTCACTTTGAAGGGGATGAGCAGAAGTATAAGGCTTTGGAAGGTGAAGAAAAAGACTGGGCTGATGTGGATGCTCTGGACGTCTTCCGTGACTACGCTATCGAGCATGGCCTCTTGACTGAAGATGAACTTGATGCCATCTTAGAAGAGTCTCGAAAGGATGTGGAAGAAGCTATCAAATTTGCTCAAGACAGTCCTATTCCTCGTCCCGACTCTCTGCTGGAAGATGTATTTGCTGATTGATAGAAGGAGGTTGATCAAATGGCTAGACAACTGTTATTTATGAAAGCAATCAATGAAGCGCTGGATCAGGCAATGGCAAAAGATGACACCGTAATCCTTCTGGGAGAAGATATTGCTGGCGGTGTAACAATCAAGCACTTGGAAGAAGAAAACGAAGATGCTTGGGGCGGTGTAATGGGTGTGACCAAGGGACTGATGCCAAAATATGGCCGAGAGCGGGTGATTGATACTCCGATTTCAGAGCACGGATACGTGTCAGCTTCTGTTGGAATGGCTCTGACTGGCTTGCGTCCAGTACCGGAGCTGATGTTCAATGACTTTATCGGTTTCTGCTTTGACGCCATTCTGGGGCAAGGCTCAAAAATGCGCTATATGTTTGGTGGCAAGGCCAAGGTTCCGATGACAATGCGGACCATGCATGGGGCAGGAGCTTCGGCTGCAGCTCAACACTCGGGTTCATATTACGGTCTCTTTGGATCTATACCTGGCATAAAGGTAGTTGTTCCAGCAACTCCGTATGATGCTAAAGGGTTACTGCTGGCTTCCATTGAAGACGACAATATCGTGATTTATTCAGAAGATAAGACTCTCTATGGTATCAAGGGAGAGGTACCAGAAGAATATTATACAGTTCCAATTGGAAAGGCTGCTGTCCGCCGTGAAGGAACAGACCTCACTATCGTTACTATCGGTAAAATGCTTTATGTTGCTTATGAGGTAGCGGATCGCTTGGAAAAAGATGGTGTTTCGGTTGAAGTGATTGACTTGAGAACGGTAGCCCCTTGGGATGAGGAGACTGTCTTTGAATCAGTCAAGAAAACTGGACGGCTGATTATCGTTGATGAATCAAACCCTCACAATAACACAGCGACGGATATTGCAGCTGTAGTGACTGATAAATGCTTTGATTATCTGGACGGCCCAGTGAAATGCGTCTGCGCGCCAAATGTGCCGGTACCATTTGCGGTGAATCTGGAACAGCTCTATATCCCTAATGCTGATAAGGTTTTGACTGTTGCTGCAGAATTGATTGACGATCTGAAGAGATAGAAGGGAGGCAAGTATGGCTACAGAAATTGTAATGCCTAAGCTAGGCTTAACAATGACCGAAGGTCTGATAAATAACTGGCTGGTCAAGGAAGGCGACACCGTAGCTGCTGGTCAGCCTGTCTTGGAAATCAGTTCTGAAAAATTGACCAGCGATGTAGAGGCGCCAAGCGCAGGAGTGATTTTAAAAATTATCAGTCAGGCGGGCGATACTGTCCCGTGCAAGAAAGTAATTGCATGGATTGGTGAAGCGGGAGAATCTATTCCAGGTATGGAGACGGAAGAAGTCTCTGCGAATAAATCAGAAAGTGAAAAGGGGGTAGTTGATGCAGGGGTTGGACTAGCAGAAAAAACTGCCGCAGCAAGTTCCAACTCAGCCGGAAACAGTGAACATGGACGTATTTTCATCACTCCTCTTGCCCGCAAGATTGCTAAGGAAAAAGGATATGATATTTCCATGATTTCAGGAACGGGAGGCAATGGCCGTATTACCCGACGAGATGTGGAAAATTATAAACCAGAGGCACTCCCAACCCAAGCACCTGAAAGTAGCTCAGCAGTCCTTCAGCCGGCTAGTCAGGCTGACTATGGCGCAGGATTGACAGGTATGCGTAAGACTATTGCAGAGCGGATGATGACCAGTCTCCAGACATCGGCTCAGGTGACCTTGCACCGTAAGGTGGATATCAGCAAGCTGATGACCTTTAGACAGGATATGAAGGATAAGGTGGCTTCTCCACTAGAAAACGGAGAAATCAGCATCACGACTCTGCTGACAAAGGCAGTTGCCAAGGCATTGAAAGATCACCCTCAGCTCAACGCTTGGTATTTCAATGGTCAGTATCAGGAAGTAGAAGATATTCATATCGGTATTGCGACTGCGCTTAGTGATGGTCTGGTGGTGCCAGCCATTCGTCACGTGGATAAGCTAACGCTGGCTGACTTGGGCTTAGCTATTAAAACAGAGGCCAATCAAGCTCGTAAAGGCACTTTAGATCCAGCTCTTTACTCAGGTTCAACCTTCAGTATTACCAATCTCGGGGCAGCAGGGATTGAGTATTTCACTCCTATTCTAAATACACCAGAAGTGGCGATTTTAGGAGTTGGTGCCCTGCAAACGGCGCTGGCTCTTGACAGCCAAGGACAGGTCTACGAGCAGAAATACCTGCCGCTCAGCTTGACTTTCGACCATCAAGTCGTAGATGGTCAGCCCGCAGCGGAGTTTCTAGCTAGTCTAGCGGACAAGTTGGAGTCTCCTTACGACTTGGTTTTCTGATAAAAGAATGAATAATGAATTTCATTCCTGAATGATAAAGAAAAAGGCCAGCTGTTTATATCACTCATTAACAGTTGGCCTTTATGTATTCTATCATTCTCTTGCTTCAAATTTATAATGTTTAGATAAGGAAATGACAGAATGATAGGGAGTAAGTTCTAAGGCTCTAAGTAGGTGAATCAAGCTGCAGTATAAGATAAATTGAATGACGATAATGGGAGAAAAATATCAGTGAGGTAGAATATGAAGGTTGCCAAAACATTAGTCTTAGAATATCTAGAGCAAGAATTACTAAAGAATAATAAGCAAGGCCTTGAAACGAAAGTAATTGCTGCTGCTTTAGGAATGCAACGCTCAAATGTGAGCACTATTTTGAATCAATTGGTAAAAGAAGGGATACTCGTTAAAGGAAATACACGGCCAGTTCAATACCAATTAAAAGAGATATTTGTGGAAAATCCCTTGGATTTTCCAAGCATTATAGGTGAAAATGGCAGTTTGCGAACAGCCATCCAGTTAGCACAAGCAGCTATTCTATACCCAAATTATGCCCTTCCAGTTCTCATTTTATCCGAGGTCGGTGCTGGTAGAACTCACTTCGTTAATAAAATGATGGAGTTTGCTATTAAAAATCAAGCGATTAGTAAACCTCAGTTGTTTGAAAAAATTAACTGCTTAGACTATATTGATGTTCTGGATGATTTGCTGAAGTTGTTATTTGGCTCAGAGGGGACGAAGTCTGTATTTGAGAAAGTAGCAGAAGGAATTTTATTTATAGATAACATACAGGTTCTATCTTCGGCGGATCAAAATAGATTGATTTCCTGGCTGAATCACAGAGAAGGAGAACAAAAGAGACGTCAGAAGAAAGGTTTGGTAATTATCGGAAGTAGCGCTAAGCTATCTGAACATTTATCCAATAAACTTCCTGTTGTAATCCAGCTGCCTTCTTATCCGAATCGACCGATTAGTGAAAAGCTAGAGTTACTAAATTACTTTTTAGCTATCGAATCAAAGAATTCTGCGCATGATATTCAAGTACCGCGTGATGTCATTCATTCCTTCATCCTATCAGCGAATATTAGCAATATAAAAGAATTAGAATATGCAGTTCGAACTGCTTGTGCCAATGCTTTTGTAAGAAGTCTGAGGTCGGAGCTAAAAGATTTAACACTTAGTAATGACGATTTGCCCATTCCTTATCAAGGAATTCGGCATTTAGGTGGTCATAATGTAGTTAAAATCGATGAATTGATTGGCAAACGTAAGGTGCTGATTTATGATAAGGAGTTGGGATTGCTGGATTTTCCAGAGCAAGAGTCGGATGATTTATATAACAAAATTAAATCAGAATATTCTCAGTTATCAGAAAGAGGCATTGAGCAGGATGATGTTTTTGAGGCAGTGAGAAACTATATTCAAAGCTATATTGAATACAAACCTTTTGTTAAGAAAGAAGATGAGTTGGAAAATCTTAATCAGCTTGAGACGATTGTTTCTGCTGAAGTAATCCAGTTGGTACAAGCCTTTGTTCTATCTGTTCAAAAAGAACTCAATATAGAGCTTAATTCGACGGCATATTACGGCATCAGCCTTCATGTCAATGCGATGCTTAAGCAGAAAGGGTCTTTAAATCGGCAGTTGGATAATGATGCTATTGTGAAAGTGATTCGGGATTATCCAATAGAGTATGCACAATGTTCTAAATTTGCTAGGCAGCTAGAAACAAGATTTCAACTAGCTGTTCCAATAGATGAAATCGTCATCCTAACCATGTTTATTATTGAATCCGAAAAGAAACAAGATAGTCTACGACCTATCTTGCTCTACGTTCTGCATGGTAAAGGGGTTGCCAAGTCCTTGGCTGAGTCAACCAAGATGCTGACTAAAAATAGCCAAGTGTATGGCTTTGATATTCTATTAGAAGAATCTCTAGAGGAAAGCTATTGTAAATTAAAAGAGCAAATTGAGGAGCTAGACCAAGGTTTAGGGGTCATCGTCCTCTATGATATGGGATCAATTAAGGAAATGCTGGATAAAATTCGAGAAGAAACTCTGATTAAAATCAGAGAATTTGAAATTCCCATTACTATGATTGGCATGGGGATTGCACGGCGCTGTTTGATAGAAAATGATATTGACAGTGTCTTTCACGCTTTTCATATGGAAATGAATCAGCTTTATAAAAATCGGGACCAAGAAAAAATCATCATTACACTCTGTTATACCAGCGAAGGCGGTTCTCTTCAGCTTAAGCACTATCTTGATCAGTATTCAAAGCTGGGTTACCGTGTCATTGCGTTGTCAGTTGCTAATAAGGAGATGTTGATTGAGGAAGTGATGGCCTTAAGGAAGACCTATCAAGTTCATGCTTTTGTTGGAACTTTCGACCCTCAAATTATGGGCATCCCTTTCATTTCTATTAAAGATGTTTTTGAGCAGCCCAAGGAGCACCTAGATAAATTATTGATGTTTGTACCGACCTCTGTCAATAGCTACGATTATGAGAAAGTTTACCAATTTTTAGAAGAGCAATTTGTCTATACTTCCTTAGCTAAGATTAAAAAGATTCTTCCTGCTATTTTAGATGAATTTGATTTTTATTATCAGCTGACAGAGGAGCAAACAATAGGTTTGTTTGTTCATATTTCGTGTCTAGTGGAGCGAACCCTTTCAGGAGAATGCTTGAAGAAGAGCAGTAAAGAAATTGCTGGTGTTATCGAGAAATTCCCTGATGACTATAAGCACATTAGGAAAATCATCCGAACAGTGGAGCGAAACTTTAAGATTCTTATAGATGACGCAGAGGTCAGTGTTTTAATTCAGATGCTGCGCAAATTATAAAATTGTAAGTTGGAGTCGCAAACCAATAAAAAAGCACCTAACTCTCATTACCTTTTTAGTCGGGATTTACATTTCCGATTTCTGTGGTAATGTTGTGATTTAGATGCTTTTTTACATGTGCTCTTGCACAAGATTATGCAGCCATTTCCCTGAGAAGACACGAGGGATGCCCCAGATTGGTTTGAGAATATCTTCGCCATTTATCACAAGAAAGATTAGCCAAATGGGAGCCTGCAGGCTAACTAGGACATAGCCAAGTGGAATGCTGAAGAGCCAAACAGGTAAAATATCTAGCAGACAGGCATAGTTGGTATCGCCTCCGCTACGTAAAATCCCAACGATTAAAACAACACTAAAAGCTTTTGGGATAAACAACAGGGCATTTAACTGAATCATCAAGATGGTTAGCTGCTCTGTCTGATTGCTTAAGTTGTAGAGTTTCAGGGCTAAAGGCATGGCCCAGATGAGTAGGACGCTGACGATGAGTCCGATGAGAGGTAATAGAAGTAAGAAGCGCTTGGCATCTTGTAAGGCTTTTTCTATTTGATTCTCTCCGATAGTATTGCCTAGCATAACAGCTACGGCATTTCCCGCACCGCGTACAAAGACAAATCCAATTTGGGCAATGGCGCTAGCAATCTGGGTAGAGGCCACTACTTCAGTACCTAATAGTCCGATAATGGCCAAGCCAATTGATGTTCCGAGCGACCAGGCACCTTCATTGAAGACGACTGGTAAGGTTTTTTTCAAAAATTGATAAACAAAGTCTTTGTGAAAGGCAAAGAGTTCAGTTATGCTAGCTGCTCCAGCCATCCTTGTTCGATAGACACCAAATACTAACAAGCAAAGCTCCAGCAATCGAGCTATAAAGGTAGCAATAGCAGCACCAACCAGTCCAAGTTTAGGAAATCCAATAAGTCCAAAAATAAGGACGGCATTGCCAATGATATTGGTCGCCATGGATAGGAGACTAGCAAGAGTTGGTAAGAAAACTTCATTACTGCACCGACACATAGTAGCCAGAGAAGTTGTAATAGCTGTCATCAGGTAGGTCCAGGAGACGATAGATAAATACTGGGCGCCCAACTGAATAGCTTCGGTATCATGAATATAAAAACCAATCAGTTGCTTGGGAAAAAGTAAAGCGACTAAAGTAAAGGAAGCGGAGATGAGCCCGCTCAGCATATAGACTAATCCCAAGGTTTTTCTCATATCAGCAATTCGCTGGGCTCCCCAGTATTGGGCCATGAAGACAGAAGCTCCGCTACCGATACCAAACTGTACAATAGTCAAGAGAAAGAAAATCTGGTTGGCAGCACCAGCAGCTGCGATTTGTTTTTCCCCTAGCTGTCCAATCATGACAACATCAGCTAGATTGACAGCGCTGGCTAGTAGAAATTGAAGAGAAAACGGTAGACTGAGACGTAAGAATTGTTTCAGAAATGTTTTCTTTTCACTCACTCTCCCACCTCCTTTCGTTTCAAATAGGATAAGCAATCAGTATGTCTAGTAACATGATATCTAGAAAGTTTCTGCTTTTTTTGAATTGGATGATTCTGATTCCTCATAAATTTCGCTATTTCTATCTGATAGCTTGAAATAAGCCTCAAGTTTAGTGATAATAGGCAATTTGATCAACAAAAATTTGACAATCTTTGTCAGCTTCTGTTTGAACCTCTACATTCTTCAATTCCTTTTCAGGATAAGGGTTTTGAATAGGAAATGCGAAGAAAGTTTGTTGCTCTTTTTGATAAGGTTTGGTGCTAAGCGAGACTTCAAATAATTGCTCATCTACCTTATAGATGGGTTCACCAGGTAAAGGTTTGGTATTGGTAGACCGATCCCATTCAACACTTGTTTTGCCAATGTTTTCTCCAAAGATAATAGGAACAGTGAACTCGGTTTGATCAGCATAGGTTAGTAGGATATTTCCGATTTGATAGGTTTCCATTTCAGGGAAGACACCGTCCACAAACCATTGGTATTCAACAAAATAGTCAGTAGCATAGCCGATTTCAATCCAGCTGGGATGCGCTAGTTTTTCAAGGCTGCGCGAGTGGTTCTGCAGGTCGGGATAGTGGTAATGGAAGAGATAAGATAAGGTTTTATCACGGATAGTCGCATAGTCTTCATCACGATAGTCATGATTCCAAAACATCTCGTAAGCATAGGCCAAGCCGAAGAAAATGACATTTCTCTGCAGGATTATCTCATTTAATGTGCTCCAGTTGGAGATGATAGCTCCCTTGCTGCCCTTCTTCAAATGCTCAGCCCAATGCGGAAAGAGATAGCCTTCAAAATTACCATAACGGATGCTAAAGCCTTCTTCCAAAACTTCATCTTCCAATGTTTCATCCAAACTCCAGAGCCAATGGAGAATCTCGACATCTTTGGGAATCTGATGAATGGCCTGCCAGGTTGCCGGCATAATGCCAACTTTTGTGCCTGTATCTTTTTTGAACTGGGGAGTGTACATGATGATTTCTGCTCCACCAAAAGGCCCTGCATCAGGAACGATAGCGTTCTTCAGTAACTTGTCTCCCCAAATCATGGTTCGGACATTTTTCTGCTTAAGGTAGTCATAAATCTTGATAATGTCCTCTGCAAAGATATCAGCTCCAGCCTTCCCTTTGCAACGCTCACACATGGCAATTGAATAGTATTCATCATGCCCGATATTGATGACTTCAGGTTCAAAGACCTCAATGATTTCATCCAGAACATCAAAGAGGAGTTCATAAGAGGCAGGATTTGATGGGCAGTAAGTGTCCGGATAAGGATCCTCAGGGATTTCTGCGATTTCAGGGTGGCCAAGCATCAGGTAGTCACAGTGGCCAAGAGAGGGAACCTCAGGAATCACCTCAAAAAATCGTTCCTTGCAGTAGAGGACCAGATCTTTCACATCATTTTGACTTAGAAACTCCCCGTCACCATTCTCCATGTGAATGGCATTCTTGTACCAAGGGAAAGTATAGTCTTGGATTTCTTTGGTCTTGCCAGAGTATTCAGCCATATCAGCACAATATTTAATCCACTCCTGATTAATTTCAGAGTGTTTTTTATATTCCATAGCACCGCCGATTTCAATCATAATCGTATTGTACTTGAAAAAAGCAAGCATATCTACAAATTGCTTGAAGAAATCCATATTCTTACGAGACGGTAAAAAGACCTTGAGGCCACGCTCGGAACAGACGGGTTCATCGTAGGCTAAGCCATAAGGCAAGTAGCCATCCTGCAACATTTGGATAATCGAAATTGCCCCATAAAATAAGCCGCGTTGGGACAAGGCATAAACGAAAATACCGTCTTCAGTAATCTTTACGATGTGCGCTTCAGTATTGGATGGATAGGGAAGTGAAAAGGACTGCATGACCTCTTGCCCGACTTCTCGAGAAATCCCTTCTATGAAATGAATGGCAGGGAAAGCCAGCTGTTTATGATTTCTTTCTCTTGGATGAGCCAGTAAGGTGTCGGTCAAAATAGGCAGAGGGCTGAATATTTGAGTTTCTTTAGTGAAATAGCGACCGTTGTTTTCTTGTTTCCAATATTGAGGTGTGATGCCTTGTTTCATAATCTACTCCTTGAACTATCTGGATATCTGCGAGTCATAAAAAATCTGGGCGCAGAAAAGAAGGTATGGATCGGATTTGCTTTTTACTGAGTTTTTACTTTTCTAGCCTTCTCAATTTCTCCTTGAATCTTATAAAGATTTTCCGAAAGGCGGCCAAAGTAGAGAAGCTCTCCCATCCACTTGATGAGCTTGCTTTTTGAATTTTTTGTCAATTTATTTTGTTCTTGTTTTAGTGTAACCTCAAGCCCTTTTGAGCAAGGCTTGGTCTTGTAGGAAGTAATCGTTTTTTCACTGTGGGACGAGATTTGAATGACGTAGGTTTCATGGCGACGATAGTCCAGAATCTCATAATCAGTCTTGGTATAGACATTGTCTGACAATTTTGAGTAACGAAGTCCTTTCTTTAACCTATCTATCTTTTTTGTTTGATTGTCAGTTTGATTGATTTGATTCAGAAACTCGCTTTCCAAGAAGTCATAAAATTCATCTGAAGTGACTTGGAGTTCTCTAATAATCTTCATAAATTAAGTATATAATAAGCCCTTGCGGAAAGTAACCCCCTGAGGAAAAAGAGACGGATTTTAATGAATTTTTATACTCTTTAGCTTTGTGTTATACATTATCATAAAAAACGATTAATTTTTATACACTAATTTTACGATAGGTTCTAAAATATATTAAGGGAACTATTTAAAAATAGCAGAGTAGCAGAGGTAAAGCACGCAAGAAACTGTTGCTTTAAATTTTTTATAATAAATTGAGTATGAATGGCATTTGAAAATGGATACACTAAGCTAGAAAACTGTATATTAAGACAATATAAACGCTTTTGACAGTAGAATAGAGCTATAGTAAACTTTGGGTAAGAAGTCAAATTGAAAGGAGGAGTTTGTATGGAAGAATGGAATAGTTCAGCGGAGATTATTGCCATGTCCTTAATTGCCAATTCTGGTGCAGCCCGATCCTTAGCTTTTGAAGCACTTAAAAAAGCAAAACTAGCAGAATTTGATGCAGCTAAGGAATTAATGGATGAGGCAAATAGTGTAATTTTAAAGGCCCATCATTCCCAAACAGATTTATTGCAGGAAGAAGCACAAGGAAACGGTCATCAGTTGAGTATACTGCTTGTTCATGCACAAGATCATTTTATGACGAGTCTCTTGGCCATTGACCTTATCACTGAGATGATTGAGCTGTATTCCAATCGAGAAGGAGAAAGACAATGAAAATCTTATTAATATGTGCAGCCGGAATGTCCACGAGCATCCTGATGAAAAAAATGGAGCAATATGCAAATGACCAAGGTATTGACCTCGATATCAAAGCGGTCGGATTGATGGACTATCAAGATTATGCTCAGGACTATGACGTAATTTTATTAGGTCCTCAGGTTTCTTATAAACTTGATTCTGTCAAAGAGACAGTTTCAAAACCTGTTGCCACCATCCCAGCTATGGATTATGCAATGGGAGATTGTAAGAATATCTTTCAATTAATTAAAGTAATATCTTAAGGAGGTTTTTCTGATGGAAAAATTCTTTAACAGTAAATTCATGACCAAACTTCAGGAAATTGGTTATAAACTGGCCAACAACGTGTTTATACAGTCTTTACAAGCTGGATTAGGATCTCTCTTGGGATTGATTACCGTGGGTTCCTTATTTCAAGTCTTGGCTGCAATTGGAAATGAAACAGCTTTAGGCTGGTTCAAAACTGGGGATGCAGTGTATAATACATTGACCTTGCCTTTCCGCTATTCGATGGATTTTATTTCTATCTGGGTTGCTATCTTCTTTGCTTATCATTATGCTAAGAATTTGAAATTGAAATCTCCTATTATGGCTGCGGTTGATACAGCAGTTACTTTCATGCTGGTAGCAGGAGCTTTTGTTGATACTGAAAAATTCTCCGGACTACAATTAGACTATCTTGGGTCACAAGGTATGTTCATCAGCTTCTTTATCGTCTTTGTAGTCGTACAGATTGAAAAATTCTGCTATGAAAAAGATATTAAAATTAAGATGCCAGATGTAGTGCCGCAATTTCTTCAAGATAGTTTTGGTTCTATTTTGCCAGTATTTTTCTCCATCACTCTCTTCCTCTTACTAAATGTTGGTATTGGTGCTTTGACAGCAGGAGCTTACAACGTTCCGTCTGGTTTTATGGCTCTCTTACGGGCACCGCTTGGCGCTGTATCATCTGTTCCAGGTATTGTGATGCTTTGTATGTTAGCGCTGGTTCTTTGGTGCTTCGGTATTCATGGTACCCTCATCATTATTCCAATCATTTCTCCACTTGGGATTCAAGCGGCAACGACCAATGCTGCTCTTCATGCGAACGGTCAGCCAATGCAATTCTTCCCAGTCTTACTCTACACTTCCATGGCTTTAGTTGGTGGTACAGGAAATACCTGGGCCCTGGTCCTGATGGGCTTGCGCTCAAAATCCAAACAAATTAGTGCCGTTTCTAAGATTTCGCTCATTCCTGGGTGGTTTGGTATCAATGAGCCGGTAACATTTGGTATGCCAATTATGTTCAATCCAATTCTTTGCATCCCTTATGTACTCAATGTGCCAATTATGATGATCTTGACTTATTTTGCTTACCAAACAGGCTTTATTATTCCTGCTTGGATAGTGGTTAGTGCACAGTTGCCAATGGGATTCAGCAACTACTTGACAACCCTTCGTTGGCAAAACTTCGTTTGGGACTATATCTTGATTTTACCAGCTATGTTAATCTACTATCCATTCTTCAAGAAATACGAAGAGCAATTGGTTAAGCAAGAAGCTGAAGCGGAAGCAATAGAAGCCAAAGGAGGTGCAGCAGCTTGATTGATGTGACAAAATTTTCCAGAGACTTTCTCTGGGGATCGGCTTCAGCTGCCTATCAAGTTGAAGGAGCTTGGGATGAAGATGGTAAGAGTCTGTCTATCTGGGACGTCTTTGTTCGCCAGCCTAATAGGACTTTTAAAAACACGACTGGCGACGTGGCAGTGGATCATTATCATCACTATAAAGAAGATGTTAAACTAATGGCAGAAATGGGTCTGAAAGCTTATCGTTTTTCTATTGCCTGGACCCGTATTTTACCTGAGGGACGAGGAGAGGTTAACCAGAAAGGGATTGAGTTTTATTCAAATCTGATTGATGAACTTCTCAAATATAATATCGAACCCATTATCACAATCTATCACTGGGATTTGCCTCAAGTACTGCAAGATGAGTATGGAGGCTGGGAATCCAGAAAGATAATCAATGATTTCCTGTATTATGTAGAGGTTCTCTTTGAAAACTTTGGAGATCGAGTAAAGTATTGGATAGGACTTAACGAGCAAAATGTCTTTGTTGGACTCGGCTACAGAGATGGCTATTTCCCACCAGGGATTAAAGACATCAAGCGAATGCATCAAGTCAATCACATTGTTAACTTAGCTAATGCGACGATTATCAAACGATTCCATGATTTAAAAATAAAAGGTCAAATCGGTCCAAGCTTTGCTTTTCCTGTCCTCTATGCTCTGGATAATCGGCCAGAAAACGTTCTAGCTATGGAGAAATCTTTGGATGTTAATGTTTGGTACTGGATGGATGCTTATCTATTGGGACGTTATCCAAAGACAGCTCTAGCTTATTTGAAAAATCAATTCAGTATAGAATTAGATATCCGAGAAGGAGATTTAGATATTTTAAAAGCAGGCCGTCCAGATTTCATAGGCGTCAACTATTACCAATCCCATACTTTTGCTGCTAATGTACCGAATGCTGAGGCTGGAGAGCCGGACCAGTTTAAGCATGTGCCAAATGAACACTTAGAGCGTACTAGCTGGGAGTGGGAAATAGATCCAATTGGTTTGCGAATTGCTTTACGGCGGATTACCAGTAGATATGACATCCCGATTATGATAACTGAAAATGGGCTAGGAGAGTATGATACCTTAACGGAAGATAGAAAGATCCAAGACCCATATCGGATTGAATATCTTGACAAGCATATTACAGCTGTACAAGACGCCATAGAAGATGGTTGCCAAGTCATCGGCTATTGTACATGGTCTTTCACAGATTTACTTTCATGGCTCAACGGCTATGGCAAGCGTTATGGATTTGTTTATGTAGACCGTGATGAGGAAGAAGGTGGTAGTCTAGAGCGGATTCGAAAAGATAGTTTTTACTGGTATCAAAAATTAATTAAAGAATTTGAGAGCAAAAGAGAAAACAGTAGAAGCCATTCATAGAAAAAAGCCAGCAGTTTGTATCCCTATACACTGCCGGCTTTTCTTTTTTATTTTTCCCTCATTTCTCCTTGTGGGAAGTAGGTTCCTTCTGGCATGTCGTTAATAATGACATGGACAGCAGACTGAGGTGCGCCTGTATTTCTGACAACGGCTTCAGTTACTTCCTTGGCAAGAGCTTTTTTCTGCTCCAGAGTACGACCTTCAAATAAATCAATTCTAACAAATGGCATATTTTTTGCCTCCTTTATTTCTTTATCATTATTTTATCACAAATGAGGTTTTAAAGAGTAGTGAATTATGGTAAAATAATGTGAAGTAAAAATGGAGATAGTGAATTAGCAAAGATTTAAATTATGGCTCAGTTATACTACAAATATGGCACGATGAATTCGGGCAAGACCATTGAAATTTTAAAAGTGGCCCACAATTATGAAGAACAAGGCAAGAGCGTCGTCATCATGACCTCGGCTATCGATACAAGAGACGGCTTTGGGGTTGTTTCCAGTCGCATCGGCATGAAGCGGAATGCAATAGCTATTGAAGACCAGACAGATATTTTTGGCTATATCCAGCAGCTGCCTGAAAAACCTTATTGTGTTTTAATCGATGAAGCTCAGTTCTTGAAACGCCATCATGTCTATGATTTAGCTAGAGTGGTGGATGAGCTGGATGTTCCGGTGATGGCTTTTGGTCTGAAAAATGACTTTCGCAATGAACTTTTTGAAGGCTCCAAGCACCTCTTACTCTTGGCTGACAAGATTGAGGAGATTAAAACCATTTGCCAATATTGTTCTCGTAAAGCCACCATGGTTTTACGGACTGATAACGGAAAGCCGGTTTACGACGGAGAGCAGATTAAAATTGGTGGTCATGAGACCTATATCTCAGTCTGCCGCAGGCACTATTTTAACCCCGATATTAAATAATTCAATGACAGAATCAAAGGAGATGATGAAAAATCTATGAACATCTACGAACAGTTACAAGCAGTTGAAGATCGCTACGAAGAGCTTGGTGAACTCCTAAGTGACCCTGATGTAGTCAGCGATACCAAGCGATTTATGGAGCTTTCTAAGGAAGAAGCCAGCACCCGCGATACAGTGACGGCTTATCGAGAGTATAAGAAAGTCCTGCAAAACATCACAGACGCTGAAGAAATGATAAAAGACGCCTCTGGTGATGCCGACTTGGAGGAAATGGCCAAGCAGGAGCTCAAGGATGCCAAGGCTGAAAAAGAAGAATACGAGGAAAAACTAAAAATCCTCCTTTTACCGAAAGATCCAAATGATGATAAGAATATTATCCTTGAAATCCGTGGTGCTGCAGGAGGAGACGAAGCGCAGTTGTTTGCAG
This sequence comes from uncultured Streptococcus sp., assembly GCF_963456385.1. Lineage (GTDB taxonomy): Bacteria > Bacillota > Bacilli > Lactobacillales > Streptococcaceae > Streptococcus. The sequence goes on from NZ_CAUOLF010000002.1 coordinate 93,836, forward strand.
GAGAACTCTTGCAGATGTATCAAAAATATGCTGAAAGCCAAGGCTGGCGCTTCGAAGTTATGGAAGCTTCTTACAATGGTGTAGGTGGAATCAAGGAAGTGGTTGCTATGGTCTCTGGTCAGTCCGTCTATTCAAAACTTAAGTATGAATCTGGCGCTCATCGCGTACAGCGGGTTCCTGTAACTGAAAGCCAAGGCCGCGTTCACACCTCGACGGCGACAGTTCTAGTCATGCCAGAAATCGAAGAAGTAGAATACGACATTGATCCTAAAGACCTGCGGGTAGACATCTACCACGCCTCAGGTGCTGGTGGACAGAACGTCAATAAGGTTGCGACAGCAGTTCGTATCGTCCATCTGCCAACCAATATCAAGGTCGAAATGCAGGAAGAGCGGACCCAGCAGAAGAACCGGGATAAGGCTATGAAAATCATCCGGGCTCGTGTAGCAGACCACTTTGCTCAAATTGCTCAAGATGAGCAAGATGCAGAGCGCAAGTCCACGATTGGTACAGGCGATCGCTCAGAGCGGATTCGTACCTATAATTTCCCGCAAAATCGAGTGACAGACCATCGTATTGGATTGACCTTGCAAAAGCTAGACACGATTTTAGCTGGCAAACTGGATGAAGTCGTTGACGCTCTGGTTCTCTATGACCAAACGCAAAAACTAGAAGAGCTGAATAAATAATGATGCTAGCTCAATATTTGGCGGAGCTAGAGCAGGAGCTGGTAGCAGCGGGAGAAGAAGCAGAAAGCCTGTCTTTCGTTTATCGGGCTCTCAATAAGCTCTCCTTTACCGACTTTGTTCTCAAACTTCGGACAGAAGTCAGCCAGGAAGACTATAAACAGCTAAAAGCAATTCAAGAGCAGCTGCTTGCTCACAAGCCAGCTCAGTATCTCATTGGCAGCAGTGATTTTCACGGTCTGAATCTCAAAGTTGATGAGCGGGTTCTAATTCCTAGGCCTGAGACGGAGGAGCTAGTGGAGCTGATTTTGTCAGAAAATCCCGAAAGTTCTGTGTCTGTCTTGGATATCGGTACGGGTAGCGGAGCCATTGCTCTGGCACTGGCAAACAGCCGTTCAAACTGGCAGATTACTGCTTCTGATCTCTCGGGCCATGCTCTTGCCTTGGCAGCAGAAAACGCTCAGTCTTGCGGCCTTAACCTTGCTTTTGTCCAATCTGATTGCTTGGATACAATTCAAGGAAAATTTGACATCATCGTCTCCAACCCGCCCTATATTTCAGAAGCAGATAAAGACGAAGTTGGACTTAACGTTTTGACCTCAGAACCTCACATGGCCCTCTTCGCGGAGGAGGATGGCTATGCCGTCTATCGGAAAATAGCCGAGCAGGCAGGAGACTATCTGACAAAAAAAGGAAAAATCTATCTGGAAATTGGTTACAAGCAAGGAGACGGTGTCAGGGAGTTATTGAAAAAATCTTTTCCCCAAAAACGAATCCGAGTTCTGAAGGATCAATTTGGCAAAGATAGAATGGTGGCGATGGACAATGAATAAGATAGAGAAGACTCTGGCAGCAGGCGGAGCAGTTGTCCTGCCGACAGAAACAGTTTATGGCCTCTTTGCCCAGGCTTTGAATCAAGAGGCGGTTGAACGAGTCTACGAATTAAAACGAAGACCTCGTGCAAAGGCTCTTAATCTCAATGTGGCTAGCTTGGAAGAGATTTATGCTTTTTCTAAGAACCAGCCCAGTTATCTAAAGCAACTCTATCAAACCTTTCTGCCTGGGCCGCTGACTATTATCCTCCAAGCCAATGACCGAGTGCCTGCTTGGATAAACTCAGGTATGGAAACTGTGGGCTTTCGGATTCCTAAACATTCAGTTACCCTGGACTTGATTCGGAAGTACGGTCCCTTGATTGGTCCATCCGCCAATCTTTCTGGAAAAGCTAGTGGAACTTCTTTCCAGCAGATTATGATGGATTTTCAAGAGGAGGTCTCGGGAGTAGAAGATGATAACTTTTTGACCGGTCAGGATTCAACTATTCTGGATTTGTCTGGAGAAAAGGCTCTTATTTTACGCCAGGGAGCCATTACCCGCGAGGACATTCTCGCACAAGTAAAGGATATAAAATTTTAACTTTTAGGACCTAAGGTCCTATTTTCGCAAAAGAAGGGAGACACCTTATGATTTTTGACCAAGAAGACTACAAAGCATTTGACCCAGAGATTTGGGAAGCAGTTGCTAAAGAAGAAGAACGTCAGCAGCATAATATTGAGCTGATTGCTTCAGAAAATGTTGTTTCTAAAGCAGTCATGGCTGCTCAAGGTTCTATTTTGACCAATAAGTACGCTGAAGGCTACCCAGGTCGCCGTTACTATGGTGGGACAGATGTAGTGGATGTGATTGAGAGTCTGGCAATTGAACGAGCCAAGGAAATCTTTGGTGCCAAGTTTGCTAATGTTCAGCCTCACTCAGGCAGCCAGGCTAATTGCGCTGCTTATATGGCTTTGATTGAGCCAGGCGATACAGTTATGGGCATGGATTTGTCTGCCGGCGGCCACTTGACTCATGGTGCATCAGTCAGCTTCTCTGGTCAAACCTATAATTTTGTATCTTATAGCGTTGATCCAGAAACTGAATTGCTGGACTTTGATGCCGTCCTCCAGCAAGCCAAGGAAGTACAGCCTAAGCTGATTGTAGCGGGGGCTTCAGCCTATTCTCATATCATCGACTTTTCAAAATTCCGTGAAATCGCTGATACAGTTGGTGCCAAGCTTATGGTAGATATGGCTCACATCGCTGGCTTGGTTGCTGCAGGTCTCCACCCAAGCCCTGTACCTTATGCAGACATCACAACAACAACGACACACAAGACCTTGCGCGGACCTCGCGGTGGCTTGATTTTGACAAATGATGAAGAATTGGCTAAGAAAATCAACTCAGCTATCTTCCCAGGCATTCAGGGCGGACCATTGGAGCATGTCATTGCAGCTAAAGCAGTTGCCTTTAAAGAGGTGCTTGACCCAGCTTTCAAGGTTTATGCACAGCAGATTTTGGATAATGCCCAAGCTATGGCTCAAGTCTTCCGTCAGCATGATAAGTTCCGTGTGATTTCTGACGGTACTGAAAATCATCTTTTCTTGGTTGATGTCACTAAGGTTGTAGAAAATGGGAAAGTAGCTCAAAATCTCTTGGATGAGGTTAATATTACCCTTAATAAAAACTCCATCCCTTACGAGACTTTATCACCATTTAAGACTAGCGGCATCCGTATCGGTACAGCAGCTATTGCAGCTCGAGGCTTTGGCGTAACAGAAAGTATCAAGGTAGCCGAGCTTATTATCAAGGCTCTGGAAAACGCTGAAAACGAAGCGATGTTGAATCAAGTGCGGGCGGAAGTTCGTGAACTAACGGACGCTTTTCCACTCTATGAGGGCTTGAACTAAGATGGATATTTACGTAAAAAAAGCGATTATTCATCAATTCAGCCCAGCTGATACCGAACTGCTGCTGGCGGATAAGTTTCTCAACATTACTCCCAAGATTGAAGAATACCTGCGCAAGAAAATCGAGCGAGTCTATTCTGACGATGCTAAGACAGGTGTTTTCGATCCTGAAAACGTCTTTTTAGCCCAGCTTTCAGACGACCTATTGGAAACATCAGTGACAGTTGCCAAGCTCTGGCAGGAGGAGTTTTCTGTCAGTGAAAACCAGAAAACCAACGATCTGATTTTTGTCCAGTTTGACAAAGAAGGTGTGGAGCACTTTGCTTTTCTGCGGATTGCTCTGCGGGAAACACTTACTCACTTAGGTGGTGAGGTTGACAATCCCATCAAGCTGACGCAGAACAATCTGCCTGGCTTTGGTACGGGTGCAGACGAGGCTTTGGTCATCAATCTCAAGTCTCGCAAGTACCATCTGATTGAAAAACGCATCAAGTATAACGGCGCCTTTCTCAATTATATGTCAGACAATCTCTTGCAGGTCAATCCGACAATCTCAGCCAAGAAATCAATCAAAGCGCTTGAGAAGACTGCTCAAAAAGTTGCCGAAAGCTTTAATAAAGACGATTTCCAGTTCCAGTCCAAGGTCAAATCAAGTATTTTCAAAAATTTGGAAGAAAATGATGAACTGTCGCCTGAAAAACTGGCTGATGATCTTTTTGACAACAATCTGACTGCCCGACTTACCTTTATTGACCAAGTCAAGGAAGCTATTCCTGAGCCAGTCAAGTTTGATGAGATTGACAGCAGCCGCCAGAAGAAAAAGTTCGAAAATCAGAAACTCTCCCTTTCAAATGGAATTGAGCTCATCGTTCCCAATAATATATATCAGGACGCAGAGTCGGTAGAATTTATCCAGAACGACAACGGGACCTATTCTATTTTGATTAAGAACATCGAGGATATCCAAAATAAATAATGTTTAAATTTCTAAGAAGACTGATTCTAGTCCTTTTCGTGCTCTTTGCCGGCTATAAGATTTATCAGGTTCATCATGATGTCAAGCAGGTCATGAAGTATCAGACTTTGGTCAGAGAAGTGCTGGACGAGCAGGATACAGCGGCCAATGAAGAATTGGTACTGGCCATGATTTATACAGAGACCAAGGGAAAAGACACCGATGTCATGCAGTCCAGTGAAAGCGCGACTGGTCAGACTAATGCCATCACGGACAACAAAGAAAGTATTCGCCAAGGAGTTCAGGCCTTATCTGATAACCTAGAGTTAGCCAGCGAGAAAAAGGTCGATGTTTGGACAGCAGTACAAGCCTATAATTTCGGTCAGGCCTATATCGACTACGTCGCTAAAAACGGTGGCGAAAATACGCTGGAGCTAGCCAAGAAATATTCCAAAGATGTGGTAGCGCCAAGCTTAGGAAATGTAACTGGCAAGACCTACGGCTACTATAACCTGATTTCAATTTTCCACGGTCCAGAACTCTATATCAACGGCGGTAATTATTATTATTCCCGTCAGGTCAAGATGAACATGCACATCATGCGCCTCTTAAAATGGTTTTAGAAAGAAGTTTTCAAGCTTCTTTCTTTTTTTGATGGTGAAGTAATAATCCAGATATTTGTAACCACCATGGATACATGATATAATTTTGTACATCTATCATAAAAAGGAATGAAAAATGAACAAGAAACTTGGTTTTAAGCTCCTCATTCTGGTTTTGGTGACAATTGCCGGTCTAACAGCTTTTTACAACCATAAAGAAGCCACTAGCCTCAATACAAAACAATATGTACAGTCAACAACGCCGACCTTATTTTTTCACGGTTTTGGATCCAGCTCTAATGCTGAAAATCATATGACAGAGGCAGCCAAAAAAGCTGGAGTCACTCAGACAATTATCACAGCAAATGTCAGTAAAAACGGTCAAGTAAGCTTATTAGGAGAGATACCGAAAGATGCTATCAATCCCATTATTAAGGTAAACTATGAAGATAACCGCAATGCCGACTACGCTCAAGATGGCAAATATGCAACAGCCGTGATTCGCAAGCTAAAAGAAACTTATGGCTTTGATAAGATGAATCTAGTAGGCCATTCGATGGGGAATATGTCCATCCTCTTTTATATGTTGGAGAACGGTCAGGATGAAAAGCTGCCCGAGCTGCAAAAGCAGGTCAATATTGCCAACCATGTTAATGGTCTGCAAGGAAGGGACTTGCCTGAAGATTTGACAATTCTAGACGACCAAACTGGCCAGCCTAGTGCTATGAGCCAGACTTATCAAAAACTACTGGGATTACGAGAAATCTATCCGCAAGAGCAAGTAGATGTTCTGAACATTTACGGTGATTTTAAAAATGAATCCGACGGTTCTGTCCTCAATATTTCTTCTCGCAGCCTCAAATATCTCATGGTTGAAAATGCCAAATCTTACCAGGAAAAGAAAATCACAGGTCAGTTGGCTCAGCACAGCCAATTGCATGAGAATCCAGAAGTAGACGAATTACTGATTGACTTCCTTTGGAAAAAGTAGGAAAGAGCAGTTACTGGCAAGCAAATCCAGTGACTGTTTTTTCTTTGAACTTCTTTGAGAAATGTTGTAAAATGTATCTATTATCTCAAGCCCTCAATGGATGAGATAATAATAACTCCATCATTGCAGCAACTTAACTGAAGCACTCTAAACATCAAAAGGAGCGAAAATCACAAGCTCAAGAAACAGAAATTAGAGGCAGTCAGATAGAAAGTTTACTGTATAAAACAGCTAAGCTATAGAATTTGGGAAACTATGGCGGGAGGAAAAGAGGAAAAAAAATGAAATTCAAAAAAACTTTAATGACAGCAGGAGCCTTGCTGGCTACTCTATTTACTGTATCGACCGCAGCTGCCGATTCAAATGTTCAGAAAGTCATTGATGAGACTTACGTGCAGCCTGAGTATGTTCTAGGTTACTCCTTAGATGAGAGCCAAAAACAGCAGACCTTGCAGATGTTGGGCTACAATTCATCCAGCGACAGCAAGCCACTTAAGACCATGACACCAGAAGTCTACTCTAAAATCATGGATGTTGCTAACGACCCTAGCCTGCAGCTTTATTCTTCTGTAAAAATCCAGAAGTTAGGCGGCAATAAGCCATTAGAGGTCAAAATTGTCACTCCGCAAAACATCACCAAGGTTACTGAAGATATGTATCGCAACGCGGCTGTTACTCTAGGTGTTCAGCACGCGCAGATTACCGTTGCGGCACCAATTCCGGTAACAGGTGAGAGTGCCTTGGCAGGGATTTACTACTCTCTGGAAGATAATGGCGCGACCATTCCTCAAGAGAATAAAAACCTAGCTCAAGAAGAACTAGCTGCCCTTTCTGGTATCAATGCTGAAAACACAGGTAAGGAAGGCTATGACGCAGACAAGCTCAACGTGGCTCTGGCTGATATCAAAGCGGCTATCGCCAATGCTAAGAAGAACAACAGCAATCTGACAGCAGATGATGTCCGTAAGATTGTTGAAGAAACCTTGAAAAACTATGGTCTGACTCAGTCAGTGACCAGTGACCAAATCAACCTCATCGTGAATTTCGCTGTTAATCTTTCAAACAGTGGAGTCATTACAGATTCTGACTTTACAAAGACACTTAGTGACTTGAAAGACAGCATTGTTTCAAAGGCAGGGGATACCTTTAACAATATTAACCTCAACTTTGATGCAAACGGCCTCCTTCAAGAAGGTGGTAATTTCTTTTCTAATATCTGGAATGCCATTGTCAACTTCTTTAAAGGATTGTTTGGCGGTTAATTCCAAGACTGTATTAAAACAAGGCTAGAACATTTTAGTTCTAGCCTTGTTTGTTTCTACAGTTATCATTTAAAATAAGATTTGTTTGTTACTCCCACTCTACAGTTGCAGGTGGTTTGCTGGTGATATCGTAGACAATGCGGTTGACATGGTCTACTTCGTTGACGATACGAACAGAGATTTTTTGCAGGACATCCCAAGGAATCTTGGCAAAATCAGCTGTCATACCATCGATAGAAGTGATAGCGCGAATCGCAATTGTGTAGTCGTAAGTCCGGCCGTCTCCCATGACCCCAACAGATCGGACGCCAGTATTAACAGTAAAGTATTGCCAGATGTCGCGGTCAAGACCAGCTTTTGCAATTTCTTCGCGGAGAATAGCATCAGATTCGCGGACAGTTTCCAATTTTTCCTCAGTGATTTCTCCCATAACGCGAATAGCAAGCCCTGGGCCTGGGAATGGCTGGCGCCAGACAATTTCATCAGGCATACCAAGCTCTGTACCCAAAGCACGAACTTCGTCCTTATAAAGTGTGTTCAACGGCTCAATCAGCTCAAACTGCATGTCTTCCGGCAGACCACCAACGTTATGGTGAGACTTGATAGTCTGAGCGGTGTCAGTTCCGGACTCGATAACGTCTGTATAGAGAGTCCCTTGAGCCAAGAATTTCACATCTTTCAGTTTGCTGGCTTCGTCGTCAAAGACATAGACAAACTCGTTTCCGATGATTTTACGTTTTTGCTCTGGATCTGAGACGCCGGCTAGTTTATCAAGGAAACGTTTAGCCGCGTCAGCCTTGACGATATTCAAACCAAATTTACCGCCCAGCATATCCATGACCTGATCTGCTTCGCCTTTACGCAAAAGGCCATGATCCACAAAGATACAGATTAGTTGATCTCCGATTGCTTTCTGCAAGAGAACACCGACGACAGAAGAGTCTACACCACCAGAAAGTCCCAACAGCACCTTCTTGTCACCAACGGTTTGGCGGATTTTTTGAATTTCCATGTCAATGAAGTTATCCATAGACCAGTCGCCTTTAGCTCCACAAATATCAAGAGCAAAGTTGCGCAGGATATCATAACCAAACTCTGAATGACGAACCTCAGGGTGGAACTGAATGCCGTAGATTTTCTTAGCTGGATTTTCAATAGCTGCAAAAGGACAGTCAGCAGAAGTACCAGTACGAACAAAGTCTGCAGGAATTTCTGTTACTGCATCTCCATGGCTCATAAGAACTAGCTGGCTTTCAGGTGTTCCGTTAAAAAGACTGGAGTTAGCAGTATGTGACAGAGTTGACTGCCCATATTCTCGATTTCCAGCATGATCAGCAGGGACAACCTTGCCGCCCAGCTTGTGAGTTAAAAGCTGCATACCATAGCAGATCCCCAAAATCGGGATGCCCAACTCGAAAATTTCTGGGTCAATATCAAAGGAGCCGTCTTCATATACAGAATTTGGACCGCCGGAAAGGATAATCCCGACAGGCTGGATAGCACGGACTTCGTCAGCAGTAATCTTGTGGCTCTTGAGCTCAGAAAAAACACCGATTTCACGAATGCGGCGTGAAATCAGCTGGTTGTACTGGCTTCCGTAATCAAGCACGATGATCTTTTCGACATCTTGCAATTCAGTTCTAGTTGTCATCTGTTCCCTTTCTTAAAAGAAGTAATCTTTTCCCCTCATTTTATCACAAAAAAGGAATTTTTCCAAGGTAATAAGGAGTAAGTGTGATGAAAAAACGAATATGAGACTTTAGTTTGCTATTATCGTTTGTTTAGACCGACTTGCCATGGACGCCAGTGCTATCTCTGACTAAAATCAAATAAACAAGCTCTTAAAATGTTGATCTTTTTTGAAAAAACAACTGAATTCGTGAGAAAAGGAGCTATTCTTCAATATTTAGTTTGACATTTGAAGTATTTGGTACTAAAATAAAGGAAGGTACCAAATAAGAAAGAAGAGTCAACATGTTGCCCGCATATATCAAAATTCATGATCAGATTAAGAAAGATATTGACGATGCTATTTGGGAGATTGGAGAGCGCCTGCCCAGTGAGCGAGATCTAGCCGAAACTTTTAAAGTTAGTCGTATGACCCTGCGTCAGGCTATTACACTCTTGGTTGAGGAGGGAGTGCTGGAGCGTCGAGTCGGTAGCGGAACCTTCGTAGCCAGCACACGCGTTCAGGAGAAAATGCGCGGCACCACCAGCTTCACGGAAATCATGAAAGCACAAGGCAAAACGCCGTCCAGTCAGCTCATTTCTTATCGACGCACTCTGCCGAGTGAGCAGGAAGTGGAAAAGCTAGGCATCCATAAGACAGAAAATGTCATTCGGATGGAGCGAGTTCGCTACGCTGACGATTTGCCGGTGGTCTACGAGGTGGCTTCAATTCCAGAGAAGTTCATTAAGAATTTTAAAAAAGAAGAGGTGACCAGTCATTTCTTCCAGACCTTGCAGGAACATGGCTATAAGATCGGCAAGTCCCAGCAGACTATCTATGCTCGGCTGGCTAAAGAGAAAATCGCCAATTACCTTGATATTCCCCGCGGTCATGCCATCTTAGGACTGACTCAGATTTCTTACTTTGATGACGGCACAGCTTTTGAATACGTAAAAAGTCAGTATGTCGGCGATCGTTTTGAATTTTATTTGGAAAACAATTAATTATTGCAAAACTCTTGGTTATGACTAAGAGTTTTTAACTTGTCTTTTACTCGGCAGAAAAAGCTGATTGACGTTTTGCAATCTCATATTTCGAGTGTTTATTTCCCTTGTCAGACTAGAGTTTATCATGCTTTTCTGGTATAATGTTTCTTATGGAAATTGAAAAAACAAACCGAATGAATGCTCTCTTTGAGTTTTATGCGGCGCTTTTGACTGACAAGCAGATGAACTATATCGAGCTCTATTATGCGGATGACTACAGCCTGGCTGAGATAGCTGAGGAGTTTGGTGTTAGCCGTCAGGCTGTTTATGATAATATTAAGCGGACGGAGAAGATTCTGGAAGACTATGAGAAAAAGCTGCACATGTACTCGGACTACATTGTCAGAAGTCAGATATTTGACCAGATTACAGAGAAATACCCTGACGACAGCTATCTGCAGGAGCAGATCGGGATTCTATCTGGTATTGACAATCGAGAGTGACTATGGCTAAAAAAGTTATCTACAAGGGAATGTCTTGCTGGTTGTTGGAGTCGGAAGAATCTTTTCCTGCCAGGGTACAACTCATCTCCCCTGACGATCTTTCTAAGGCAATGCAAGAAGGCTTCAGCTGCTGGGGCTACCCAAATGAGATTATGAAAGAAGTCTCTGCTGAGGAATACGCTTGTTTAACTCGTTTTGGGAAATTTCCACTGAATTGATTGAAATAGAAACAATAGAAACTAGGAGAAATAAAAAATGGCATTTGAAAGTTTAACGGAACGTTTGCAGAACGTCTTTAAAAATCTGCGCAGAAAAGGAAAAATCTCAGAGAGTGATGTTCAGGAAGCAACCAAAGAGATTCGTCTGGCTCTCTTAGAAGCCGACGTTGCCTTGCCAGTTGTCAAAGACTTTATCAAGAAAGTCCGTGAGCGCGCTGTTGGACATGAGGTTATTGACACCCTCAATCCAGCGCAACAGATTATCAAAATTGTTGACGAAGAACTGACAACTATCCTGGGCTCTGATACTGCTGAGATTATCAAGTCACCAAAGATTCCGACTATTATCATGATGGTCGGTCTGCAAGGGGCTGGTAAGACCACCTTTGCTGGTAAGCTTGCTAATAAGCTCAAGAAAGAAGACAATGCTCGTCCGCTCATGATTGCGGCGGATATTTACCGTCCGGCGGCTATTGATCAGCTAAAAACACTTGGACAGCAAATTGATGTACCTGTCTTTGCTTTAGGCACTGAAGTTCCAGCTGTTGAGATTGTCCGTCAAGGTTTGGAGCAAGCAAAAGCCAACCACAATGACTATGTCCTGATTGATACGGCTGGGCGCCTTCAGATTGATGAAAAGCTAATGCAGGAGCTGTCAGATGTCAAAGCGCTGGCTAATCCGAATGAAATCCTCTTGGTTGTCGATGCCATGATTGGTCAGGAAGCGGCTAATGTCGCTCGAGAATTTAACAGTCAACTGGAAGTGACCGGGGTTATCCTGACTAAGATTGATGGTGATACCCGTGGCGGTGCAGCCTTGTCTGTCCGTCAGATTACTGGCAAGCCTATTAAATTTACTGGTACTGGTGAAAAAATCACTGATATCGAAACCTTCCACCCAGACCGTATGTCCAGCCGGATTTTGGGCATGGGGGACATGCTGACTCTGATCGAAAAAGCCTCTCAGGAATACGATGAGAAAAAATCGCTTGAAATGGCTGAAAAGATGCGGGAAAACACCTTTGATTTCAATGATTTTATCGATCAGCTGGATCAAGTCCAAGGCATGGGACCTATGGAGGATTTGCTCAAGCTGATTCCAGGCATGGCCAATAATCCTGCCCTCAAGAATATCAAAGTTGATGAGAAAGAAATTGCTCGCAAGCGTGCCATTGTATCCTCTATGACACCGGCTGAGCGGGAAAATCCTGACTTGCTGAGTCCTAGCCGTCGCCGTCGGATTGCCAATGGTTCAGGTAACAGTTTCGTCGATGTTAATAAATTTATCAAAGACTTCAATCAAGCTAAGCAGATGATGCAGGGTGTTCTGTCAGGCGATATGAGCAAGATGATGAAGCAAATGGGTCTTAATCCAAACAATATGCCTAAGAACATGCCTGGTGGCGGAGGAATGCCCGACATGTCAGCTCTTGAAGGCATGATGGGCCAAGGCGGTATACCAGATATGTCAGGCTTAGGAGGAGCCGGCATGCCGGATATGAGCCAAATGTTTGGTGGCGGCCTCAAAGGGAAGGCTGGAGAATTTCTAATGCGCCGCAGTATGAACAAGATGGCCAAGCAAATGAAGAAAAACAAGAAGAAGCGGAAGTAGGAGGAGAACTTCATTAAACAGCTTTATTCTTAGTAAAATATTAGGGAAAGTCTAAAGGAATTATTATGGAAAGAAAAAATAGGAATCAAACTAATTCAAAAAATGTCATTGCAAAGACTATATCTCAATTCGCTGAATTAGGAATAAACCAAATTAAAACTGCAATTACAAATTTTATTTCTCTATTTATATTTGTTATAGTTTTAATTTTTGCTGTTATTTATATAGGGATTCCATCTTTGGGAAGTTTATTTAATTCATTATCTCCTTGGAATCAACAAAAACAAGAAATAAGTGCAAAAAATAATGTGAGAGATGCCTATTCTTCAATTATAGGGAGTAACGTAGGTGTTATCTCTCAAAATGGTTTTATTAGTTGGTTTAGTAGCAAAGAAGCGAAAGAAATTGATATTTCGATACCAAAGCTAATTAATTATTCTCCTCTGTTTGATGATGATTCAAATAGAAGTCAGTTAAAAACTGCTTTTGAATCATCGTTTAACAAAGATACAAGTTTCCAATCTGCTGGCACTTATAAAATATTCTATGACGGAGAATTAGTTGTTGGCTGGAAAGATGGGGAAAAGATTAGCAGTTTCAAAGATTTATCCAAGGTTCAAAAGAAAGAGATACTAGCCGATTTACAAAAGAAAATTTGGAATAAATCAAACGTAAAATTTAATGAATGGGAAAAAATTGGGGATCAAGATAATGTTGATTTTGATTTCAAACCTTCTTCCAACCGAGTTAAGATTATAGGAAAATTTCTGGATGAAGGTGGTTGGTTCTTTGGCGTTGGTAAGAAAAAATATAAATTATATGTTGAGTATGATTTGAAAGACGATGATACACCTGTTTTAGTAGATAAAAGTTTGAAAGTGGAGGAAGTAAAATGATATTAGTTAAGAAATTTTGCTTTCCTCTGATTGTTACTGCTTTATTTATTTCAATTTTTCTGGGTTATAATAAATATTCAGAAAGACAATTGTTGAAGCAAGACTTAAATCTAGATGGTATTTTTATTAATGTAAAAGGTGTAGAAATATCTACTGAAGAAACAAATTATTTTGAAAGTAAGCCTTATAAAAAAATTAAAATAGAAATTCCCTCACTATCTTCTCAACTTGATGATCAAACATCTAGTAATTCTAATAATAAAGGAACACCAAATCAAATTATTAATAGAGAAAAATTTGATAAAAATTTTGTAGATTGGTTGAAATCGATTTACGATGAAAAAATTGCAAAAAGATATACAAAAAGAATTGAAATTTGGTATAGAGATATCAAGGTTGTAGATAAAGAATATAAATGATAATCAACAAGCTACATAAATCCGTTATGTGGCTTGTTTTTGGAAACATCAGATTCAGATACGGAGACTAGAATGAGGCCTTTTTTGACTCAATTGATTCATCGACTTGCTAAAACCTTTCAAAAATTATTGAATAAGCTGCCTTCCCACCCTATTTCTCATCTACCTGCCAGCAAGGTCAAAATGAGTCCTATTATCATGATTCCTGGTAGTTCTGCCACGGAAAATCGCTTTAATCGAATGGTTAAAATGCTAAACCGCAATCAGCATCCACATCATAACCTAGTCCGTATTAAAATCTGGAATGACGGACACATGACTTATCGGGGGCATTTGAAGCGTAAGGACAGAAACCCCATTTTTGTGGTTGGTTTTCAGAATAATCGTGATGGATATGAAAACATCAAGCAGCAGGCGGCAATGTTTGACGCTGCCTTGACTGTTTTGCGAAACAAGTACTCTTTTAACAGTTTTAAGGCGCTGGGACATTCTAATGGTGGTCTAGTTTATACAGTATTTCTGCAGCAATACCTAGCAAATCATTCCGGACTTGAGATGGAAAAACTCCTGACTATTGGCAGTCCTTATAATCTGAACAAGAAGAATCTCAATCATCGAGTTGATATGTTAGATGACTTTGTAGCCAACCAAGAAAAACTTCCTAAGAAGCTTCAGCATTTGTCGATTTTGGGAATCTTTTTCCGAGATGGTGACGGAATTGTTCATAAAAGCAGTGTAGAGGCTGGGAGCTTGATTTACAAAGGAAAGATTGCTTCACACAGAGAAGTAGTCGTCGTAGGCAAGGATGCTCACCATTCTTCCTTGCCGCAAAATGAACAGGTAGTTGATTTGATTAAAGGATTTTTATTCTAGTAATTATTTTACATAATTTAATTTGGTAAAAAATTAGAAAGGCGATAAAACAATGAAAATGACAGACATTCTTCATAGGTATTATGGTGACTTTGATCTGATAAATGAAAAATGGAATGAAGACTATGAAAGCATTTTGATTAAGCCAAAGGATGATCAAGAATATAAAAGATGCCGTTTGGCAAAGAAGACACCTAAAAAAGAAGGCTACTTTACAGTCTTTTGGAAAAAAGACCAAGACAATAAGAACATTCCATATACTGATAAAGACTTAGGTGATGAACTGGTAATTGTCGTTATCGACGACCGTCATTGCGGTATATTTATCATTCCCAAAGAGGAGGCTATCAGTAAAAAAATTCTTTCTACAAAGGATTGTAAAGGAAAGATGGCTATGCGGTTTTATCCGTCCTGGTGCACAAATTTAAATAAAACAGCTCAGGCAACACAAAAATGGCAACTGGATTATTTTCAAAAAATTGAATTAGAAGAATAAGTTTCAGGTAAAACAAGACAGAGTTTAGTTTCTCAATTCTGTCTTGCTTTTATTATTTGTTATCTGTTTTGTAGTAAAGTTTGATTGCTTATCTCCCTCTATTATCTTTCCGAAAAACTATAATTTTCTTGAAAAATATATCTAGATATGCTATACTACCATTATAGAAAAAACGGAGAAATGTGATGAGACGTGAACTGTTATTAGAAAGAATTGATAGACTCAAAGCCACTATGCCCTGGTACATTCTGGAATATTACCAGTCTAAGCTGGCGGTGCCTTATAGTTTTACAACTTTATACGAATATCTCAAAGAATATGATCGCTTTTTTAACTGGATGCTAGAATCTGGTATCACGGATGCTTCGCATATTGCTGAGATTCCTCTCTCAATCTTGGAAAATATGACCAAAAAAGACATGGAAGCCTTCATTCTTTATCTGCGCGAGCGGCCGCTTCTCAATGCCAATACAACTCAAAATGGTGTTTCCCAGACAACCATTAACCGGACTCTTTCGGCTTTATCTAGCCTCTACAAATATTTGACTGAGGAAGTCGAAAACGAACAGGGCGAGCCTTACTTCTATCGAAATGTGATGAAAAAAGTTGCTACTAAGAAGAAAAAGGAAACTCTGGCAGCCCGTGCAGAGAATATTAAGCAGAAGCTCTTTTTAGGGGATGAGACAGAAGAATTTCTCCAGTATATTGATACGGAGTACCCCAAGAAACTCTCTAATCGAGCTCTGTCCTCCTTCAACAAGAACAAGGAACGTGATCTAGCCATTATTGCCTTGCTACTAGCCTCTGGCGTTCGTCTGTCTGAAGCTGTTAATCTGGATCTGAAAGACATTAATCTCAAAATGATGGTCATTGAAGTGACAAGAAAAGGCGGAAAAAGGGACTCTGTCAATGTTGCTGCTTTTGCCAAGTCCTATTTAGAGGAGTACCTGAGTATTCGAAGCAAACGATACAAGGCCGAAAAGACGGATACAGCCTTCTTTTTGACTGAATACCGAGGCACTCCGAATCGAATCGATGCTTCCAGTGTTGAAAAAATGGTGGCCAAGTATTCTGAGAGCTTCAAGGTGCGAGTGACGCCTCACAAACTCCGCCACACACTTGCTACACGTTTATACGATGCAACCAAATCTCAAGTTCTCGTCAGTCATCAGCTAGGGCATGCTAGCACTCAGGTAACGGACCTCTACACCCACATTGTCAATGATGAACAAAAGAACGCTTTGGACAAACTATAAATTACATAATTTAAAATATGTAAATAAAACAATAATAACAAAAGAGCGAAAATCTAGTTTAGATGCTTCGCTCTTTTTCTTATAAAAACTCAATCCAATAATTACGATGAGGTTCAACAATCAGCGGTTTGCCCCAGAAGTGCTTGAGATGTTCTAGATTTGCTGCTGTGACAGGTCGATTTTTAGAGTTGTACTTTTCAGCGCTTTCTCTAGTTAGGAAGCATTTGACCGCTTCGTAGGAGCCTTCTGCTGTCTCTCTATTCAGCCCTTCAAAGCTAATTTCATCACCCGGCTGAGGATTATCCGTAAAGAGTTTTCCTATAAAGTAAACTGTCTTACTCTTCATCAAATCGTAAGCCTTGATATTCTCTATCCGGTTATTAGCTGCTGCAAACATGATGCAAAAGCTGTCGACAAGGTCCTTCAAGGGCATCAGATCTTCCTTGGGAACGAAGACATCTACCATGTAGAGCCCGCCAATGACTAGGTTTTGGAAAGAAGGTTGCTGAATAACATTATCTAACGCCATGCCAAGCGGTAATTTCACGGCTTGATAGCCTGATTTTTCAAATTCTTCTTTCTTTTTCTCATAATCTTCTGGAGATATGCTAACATAAAAGTTGTCTGGATTAGGAGATGGTTTTTTCTTCAGAAAAGCTACAACTGTGCGATCCAACTGCTCAAACAGATCAAGGCTTTCTACTGGGACTTTTTGCATCAAGGCACCCCTTTCTCTGGTTCCCTATCATTTTATCATATCTGGTAGATAAAACCTAGAGAAAACTAGCTGGTTAAGGAAACGTAAGAATGTTGTTGATTTGAAATATACTGTTTACATAAAAAACCAAACTCTTCGAGAGCTTGGTTTTCTTTATGTCATATTTTAACCGACGATAGCTTCGGCAATCTCTTCTCTGCTGATTCCAGCAAAGTAGCGGCTAATATCAATCGTTTCAAGAGCTTTAAGGACATCTTCGCGCTCGTATTTAACGCCGCGCAGCACATCTTCTACTGCTGCTACGTCCTCAATACCAAAGAAGTCCCCATAGATTTTAATATCCTGAATCTTGGATTCAACAACATTGGCAAAGATTTCTACCTTACCGCTGGTAAACTTGGTACCACGGCGCACATTGTATTCAGGCGATTTACCGTAGTTCCAGTCCCAAGTTCCAAACTTGCTATCTCTGATTTGCTTGATTTCTTCCAGTTCTTTCTCGGAAAAGACATATTCTGTCATTTCTGGATATTCTTTCTTCATGTAATCTAGAAGAAGATCGCGGAATTCTTCGACAGTAATCTTTTCCGGCAATTCATTGACAATATTTGTCACGCGTGCACGGACAGATTTAACCCCTTTTGATTCGAACTTGTCTTTAGAAACCTTAAGTGCATTGGCCAAGACAGACAGATCAACATCAAAGAGTAGGCAGCCATGGTGCATGATACGGCCATTGATATAGGCCTGCGCATTGCCACAGAACTTCTTGCCATCAATCTCTAGGTCATTACGGCCGGTGAATTCAGCCTTTACCCCAAGTTCTGCCAAGGTGTTGATAACCGGCGTAGAAAAACTCTTGAAGTCAAAGGCACGATCTTCGCTTTCCTTGGAGATAATGGTGTAGTTGAGGTTGTTTAAATCGTGATAAACAGCTCCACCGCCGCTGATACGACGCACGACTTCAATGCCATGCTCACGAACATAATCACGGTTGATCTCTTCGATAGTGTTTTGGTGACGCCCTACGATGATAGAAGGTTTGTTAATCCAGAGCAGGAAAATTTCATCCTCATCTAAGAGGTGTTTGAAAGCATATTCTTCCAGAGCAATATTAAAAGCTGTATCATTTGAGTAGTTAACAATGTATTTCATAAGCTACCTCTTTATCTTTATACGATAGAGACTGGAACAATGTTTTATGCCCAGTCTAATCTATCTTTTAAATTATTTTTTCTTAGGTGAGTGAACTGCCAATCCAAGTACGTCCGCAAATGCTTCGTACATAACTTCTGAGAAAGTTGGGTGACCGTGAATGGTCTTAAGCATTTCTTCTACGGTGATTTCCATTTCGATGATGGTTGATGCTTCGTTGATCAATTCTGCAGCTGCAGGACCGATGATATGGACACCAAGCACTTCACCATACTTCTTGTCAGCGATGACTTTAACGAATCCTTGAGCTGCGTCTGAAGCAATAGCACGGCCATTAGCAGCGAAGTTAAACTTACCAATTGCTACATCGTATTTCTTACGAGCTTGCTCTTCTGTCAAACCAACTGCTGCTACTTCTGGCAGGGTGTAGATAGCTGCAGGTGTCAGATTGAGTTTAGCAACATGGTGGTTACCTTTCAGAGCATTTTCAGCAGCAACTTCACCCATACGGAAGGCTGCATGGGCCAGCATCTTAGTACCATTGATATCACCTGGTGCGTAAATACCTGGAACAGAAGTTTCCATATACTCATTGACCTTGATACGACCACGATCCAGTTCGAATTCAACCTCACCGATTCCTTCTAGATCTGGCACACGTCCGATAGAAAGCAGGGCCTTATCTGCGAGGATATCTTCTTTTCCTTCAACCTTGATATGTAGTTTACCATTTTCTTCGATGATTTCTTCCAACTTAGTTTCAGTTAGAATTGTCATACCCTTACGCTCCAAGATGAGGCGAAGGTTTTTAGAAACTTCCGCATCCATAGCTGGTACAATGCGGTCCATCATTTCGATAACGGTAACTTTTGAGCCAAATGTCATGAAGGCTTGTCCAAGCTCAATACCGACAACACCACCGCCGATAATTACAAGATTTTCAGGCACTTCGTTCATTTCCAGAATATCATCACTAGTCATAACAAGAGATGATTCCATACCTGGGACATTGATCTTGCTGACTTTTGAACCACCAGCCAAGATAATCTTCTTCGTCTCTAGCAGATTGCTGCCGTTTACAAGAACATTCTTGTCTTTAGTAATGGTACCAATTCCCTTATGAACATCTACGCCATAGCTGCGAAGAAGGCCAGCAACACCGCCAACAAGCGTATTAACAACCTTGTTTTTAGTTTCAAGGACCTTGTCCATATCAACTGTAAAGTTTGGATTTTCAATGATGATACCGCGGTTAGCAGCGTGACCAAGGTTTTCAATGATTTCAGCATTGTGCAAGTATGTCTTAGTAGGGATACAGCCACGGTTCAAGCAGGTTCCGCCTAGCTCAGACTTCTCAACTAAGGCAATCTTACCACCCAGCTGGGCTGCTTTGATAGCCGCTACATAACCAGCAGGTCCGCCACCGATAACTACGATATCGTAAGCATCATCACTCTTATCATCATCTGTATTTGCCGCTGCAGCAGGAGCTGGAGTTTCCGCAGGTGCAGTTCCACCAGCAGTTGGAATGTTTTCTCCTTCTTCTCCCAAGTAACCGATGACTTCCGTAACTGGAACAGTTTCACCGTCACCTTTGAGAATGGCAATCAGGTAGCCATCTTCTTCAGCTTCCAATTCCATGCTGACCTTGTCAGTCATGATTTCCAGAAGGATTTCCCCTTCTTTGACAAATTCGCCGACTTTCTTATTCCATTGGACAATTTGCCCTTCGGTCATATCCACGCCGGCTTTTGGCATAATTACTTCTAAAGCCATTTTTCTTTCCTTTTCTAATTTAATTTTTCATTTGCTGATTGCTTCTTCGCTTTTTAGAATAGCAAAGAAAATAAAATCTTATACCAACATTGAAATTGGATCTTCAATCAAAGCCTTCAAATC
The DNA here is from genome assembly GCF_963456385.1 of uncultured Streptococcus sp. GTDB lineage: Bacteria > Bacillota > Bacilli > Lactobacillales > Streptococcaceae > Streptococcus. The sequence continues at coordinate 113,758 of NZ_CAUOLF010000002.1, forward strand.
CTTCATAAACTTAGCTCCAGCCATTCCATCAACTACACGATGGTCAATGGTCAAGCCCAGACTCATAATTGGACGGATAACAATTTCGCCATTAACAACGACAGGTTTCTCTACCGTTGAGCTCACACCCAAGATAGCAGAGTTTGGCTGGTTGATGATTGGCCCAAAAGACTGAACGCCAAACATACCTAAGTTACTGATTGTGAAGGTTGAATTTTGCAGCTCGCTTGGAGCCAACTTGCCTTCCAAGGTACGTCCGATTACATCTTTAAAGGCTACTACAAGCTCTGATAGACTCATTTTTTCTGCATTGTAGACAACTGGCGTCATCAGGCCATTATCCATACCGACTGCCATTGAAAGGTTGACATAGTTGTGTGTGATAATGGTCTTGCCATCCTCTGTCAAAGTTGAGTTGAGATACGGATGCTTCATCAGTGTCTTCACAACAGCCAGCGAAAGCAGGTCTGTGACAGTTACTTTCTTGCCAGTTGCTTCCATGATTGGATCCAGCACTTTTTTACGCAAGGCCAGCATTTCTGTCATATCAACATCATAGTTGAGGGTAAATGTTGGCGCCGTCAGGTAAGATTCTACCATCCGCTGAGCGATAACCTTTCGCATCGGCGTCATCGGGATATGCTCAATTTCACCGTAAGGAGTGACATTATCAGGCACTTCTTCCACTTTTTCAATTTGAGCAGGAGATTTGATTGTATCGCTCTCAACATTCTCAGGCAAGAAAGCAAGAACATCCTTCTTCATAATCTTGCCACGATGGCCAGTTCCTTGAATCTCTTGCCAAGCAATATTATGTTCTTGGGCAATTCGTTTTGCCAGTGGTGAAATGCGCACCACATTTGTATCTTTATAAGTTTCCACGTCTTCTTTGTGGACACGACCGTTTGCGCCTGAGCCAGAAACATCATAGAGGTTGATTCCCAAATCATCCGCTAACTTTCTAGCCGCAGGAGTCGCTCTTAGCTTGTCATCAGCCATGACCTCTCCAATTCTAATTATGATACTAAGGGCGTGAAAAGCGATTGAAAAATAGGAAATCAATGCAGGCTTCGATGAAGCCAAGAAGATTCATCTTTTTTCCGAACTTTTAGCCCATGTTCAACTCTACAAGTAACTTGGATACGAAACGTATCTCAAGTTACTACGGTTGTTGCTATCTGCGACCAACCTAGTAGACTTAATAATTCGCTCATCGGATCAAATCGGTCCGAATAACGATTGTCTGTAATTTGTAAAATTTTAGCTACTTTGACCCTCTACACAAGATTAGATTACATAAAATAATTTATGTAATCTAATTCATAAGAAAGCCTTTTCTTTATTATACCTTATTCTTTATGATATGTCTTCCGAATAGCGTCTTTGATGCTTTCAACGGTCGGAATCATCGCGTTTTCCAAGTTTTGCGCATAAGGCATTGGCACATCTTCACCTGCACAACGGCGGATTGGAGCATCTAGATAGTCAAATGCTTCAGACTCAGAAATAATCGCCGAAATTTCACCAATGAAACCGCTAGTTTTGTGGGCATCATTAACCAAAACGACCTTACCAGTCTTCTTAACAGAATTGATGATAATATCCTTATCAAGCGGCACCAATGTACGTGGGTCGACCACTTCTACAGAGATGCCTTCTTCTGCCAATTCTTCCGCTGCCTGCATGACACGGCGAAGCATTTTTCCGTAAGTAACAACTGTTACATCGGTACCTTCTTTTTTGATTTCACCTACACCGAGTGGGATTACATACTCAGGATCTAGTGGCACCTCGCCTTTTTGGTTAAATTCAGACTTGTATTCTAGGATAATGACCGGGTTGTTGTCTCGGATAGATGCTTTAAGAAGGCCCTTCATATCTGCCGGAGTTCCTGGAGCGACTACCTTAAGCCCTGGAATGTGGGTAAACCAAGATTCCAAAGACTGCGAGTGCTGAGCGGCAGAACCAACTCCATTGCCTGCTGCACAGCGGACAGTCATTGGGACTTGTCCTTTTCCACCAAACATATAGCGCGTTTTAGCGGCTTGGTTAACAATAGCATCCATGGCGATTACAGAGAAGTCCATAAAGGTCATGTCTACGATTGGACGCAGCCCTGTCATAGCTGCTCCAGCTGCTGCACCAGAAATAGCTGCTTCAGAAATCGGACAGTCACGTACACGCTCTGGCCCGAACTCTTCCAGCATACCAACAGATGTTCCGAAATCTCCACCAAAGACTCCGACATCTTCTCCCATCAAGAGTACATTTTCATCACGACGCATTTCCTCAGACATAGCGAGGATAATGGTGTCACGGAAAGACATAGTTTTAGTTTCCATTTTCTTTTTCTCCTCTCTTTAGTCTGCGTAAATATCTTCAAAGGCAGATTCAAGCGGCGGAAATGGGCTCTCTTCTGCGAACTTCACAGATGCTTCTACTGTTTCTTTGACTCCAGCTTGGATAACTTCCAGCTCTTCCTCGCTTGCAATCTTGTTTTCCAGCAAGTACTTACGAAGATTTTCAATTGGATCTTTTTTCTTCCATTCTTCCACTTCTTCACGAGTACGGTATTTACCTGGGTCAGAAGATGAATGTCCCAACCAACGATAGGTCACGCTCTCAATTAAGACAGGTCCTTTACCACTGCGAACATGCTCCACAGCCTTTTGGAAACCTTCATAGACATCCAGAACATTATTGCCATCTTCGATGAACATACCTGGAATACCATAAGCTGCACTGCGCTCGTGGATGTGCTCTACATTGGTCATTTTCTTGATGTCGGCAGAAATACCATAGCCATTATTGATACAATAGAAAATAACGGGCAGATTCCAGATAGAAGCCATGTTGACTGCTTCGTGGAAGACACCTTCGTTGGTAGCACCGTCACCAAAGAAGCAGACAACAATCTTGCCTGTCTTCTGCATTTGCTGGGTCAGAGCTGCTCCGACAGCAATTCCCATGCCGCCACCTACGATACCATTAGCACCAAGGTTTCCGGCATCTAGGTCAGCAATGTGCATAGAGCCGCCTTTTCCTTTACAGGTCCCGGTGTATTTCCCTAGGATTTCCGCCATCATTTCGTTGAGGTTGATTCCTTTGGCGATAGCTTGACCGTGTCCCCGGTGATTAGAAGTCAGTAAATCATCCTCATTTAAGGCCAGCATAGCACCGACATTGGCTGCTTCCTCACCCACTGAGAAGTGAGTCATTCCAGGAACCTTTCCTTTTTTTACAAGTTGAGCAATTTTTAAGTCCATACGACGGATTTCTTCCATCTTACGGAACATCTCTAACAAAAGATTTTTATCTAAAGTTGCCATTTTTTTGCCTTTCTAAGCATAATTCTTCTATTTAATTCTATCTAAAGCTGTAAGCACTGTCAAAACTTTTGCTCACTTATATTTCACAAAGAAAAACCAGTCAATCCATTGGATAAACTGGTTCCAGAGCTCAAAATAGAAATTTCACAAACTTTTTGTGCTAGAGTAGTTTTTACTATTTTGAAACTGTTATACGAAAATAATAGCAGAGCATGCTTCTGATTAATCTGCCTGTTTAGCAAAATCTGCAATCATCTGCTCCATCTGCTCGCGGCTTGGTGTTGTCAGCATATAAAGGTAGTCACCTTGCAGCTCCGCAAATGCAGCTGGCATGTCTTTTTTAACCTTGAAGTTATCTCTATATTTCTCCAGCAAGTCAGCTTCAGGGTAAGCATAGTTTGTTGATGCACGGCGTGAGGTTGCCAGACAGAACAAGGGCTCCATGTGAGCAGCTGGGAAAGGCTCTCCTGCTACAATCGCTGCATAGCCTCTGTAAAGATCGATTGAGTGAGCGAAATTATAGACATCAATGGTAAAGCCACCTGCTGGACGGTTATTGTACTCAATGGCTACATAATCATCACCCTCGCGGAAGAACTCAATATGGAAAAAACGTTCTTTCATGCCGAAAATTTTAACAATCGCTTCTCCATAAGCGCGCAGTTTTGGATCCATATCCTTGAGGACGTAGTAAGAATTATCCATCTTATAGATCATCAAATCCAGCGGTGTATGCGCATAGTCAAAGGTGGTTGCAAAGACGATCTGACCGTCCTTATCTACCAAACCATCAAAAGTACAGATTTCGCCAGACTGGACAAACTTTTCAAAGAAATAAGCGGTCTGATGATCCCATTCTTGCTTGAATCGTTCGACATCATCTGCTGTTTCCAATTTAAAGGTCGCAGCTGCTCCCACTCCATTATCAGGCTTAGCAATCAAAGGCAGGCCAAGTTTCTTGACAGCCAAATCAGCTCCAGCTTCTGTATTGACAATCTGACCAGGTACGACTGGAACACCTGCTTTTTTAAAGAGTTTCTTCATCTCTGATTTGAACTTGGTCTTTTTCAAATCTTTTGGTTTTGCTCCAAAAACATTGAATTGCTCACGCAACTCAGCGTCCAGTTCAAGCCAGTATTCGTTATGAGACTCAATCCGATCGATAGGCCCATGCTTGTAGAAAAGAAAGGCCACCGCTCTTTTAACTTCGTCAAGATTTTCAAGATTTTCTACTCTGAAATATTCAGTCAATGAATCCTTCAAAGGCTGGTCTAGTTGGTCATAAGGCTCCTGACCAATTCCCAGAACAGTGATTCCTTTGTTAGCCAGTTCTACAGTAAACTGCTGAAAATTTTGCGGATAGTAGGGAGAAATAACAATATAATTCATAGGAAACCTCCTTTAAAGATTGAGTTCATTAAGGAAATAAGGCATTTGCTTACGCCACCAAATCCAGTCATGGGAAACATCATGACCCCATTCGGCAAACCAAGCTGGAATATTCTTATGCTCAAAAGCTTCTTTCAGCGTGTAGAAGGAAGGCAGGCCATCCTGCTCCCAGTCACCCAAGCCAGTACAAACGATAATATCGGCCTGTCGATAGCGGTCAATAAACCAGCCATCATTTTGATTCCAGATATAGTCTGCTGGAGAGTTTTGATAAATGACTTCGTCATTCAAATTGTCACCAACAAAGAAACGTGCATCATAGACACCACTGAGGGCAATCACTTTATTGAAAACATCTGGATGCTGCAGGAAGAAATTAACAGCATGATAAGCTCCCATGGAGCAGCCTGTCGTCATCATAGGGTCAAACCATCCTGTCTTATGCTTGACAAAAGGAATCGCCTCTTCGATGACATAACGCTCATATGCACGATGCATTTCTGCTCGGTCGTGAGGATGCTTCCAGTCCGCCAACCAGCTCTCACTATCAACACTGCTGAGAGTGAAAAACTGGACCTTACCAGCCTCAATAAAACCTGCGCAGGCCTCAATCATACCAAAGTCAGCATACTCATTATGGCTGCCGCCTGATGATGCAAAGACTATAATCGGGAGCCCAGCGTGGCCATAGCGATTGACATACATTTCACGGCCTAGATTACCGCTCCAATGACTTAAAAATTCTACATGCATAGTTTCTACCTCTTTCTAACAGATTAACTAGATTACCATTTTTCGCTGATAAAACGGAAACAGTCCGGCAAGTGCTCCGCCCAAGCGACCTCGTTGTGAATAGCTCCAGACTGGATCTTAATCTGAATATTGGACAAATCTACCCCAGATACAAGTAACTGCCGGAAATAGCTGAGCGATGAATCAATATAGGCCTGCTTGATATTGCCCGCCATCAATGTCTTATCTGTATCATCAGCCTCTTCCGTCCCAACATAAATGAAAACTCGCTGGTCTACCTGAAGTTTTTTTCTCTCAATATAACGGTCAAAGGCTTCCTGATGCAGCCAATTTGCAGACGAAAAGATGCCCAGACAGCCAATCTGATCTTGGTATTCAACACCGATAAACTGGCTGATATTTCCCCCAAGAGAAGAGCCGATCATAGCCGTATGCAACCGATCAGACTTGGTCCGATAATGCTGGTCAATAAAAGGCTTGACGACTTCCATGACAAACTCCGCATACTCCGTTCCCTTGCCGCCAAACTGAATGCCGGGAATATTGGACTCTTGGAACTTCCAAGCTGCGTATTCATTCATCCGCCGTTGACCATCGTTATCAATAGCCACGACAATCATTTTTTCAATATCAGGATTGCGTTTGATTGTCGGAATCACCTTCCACGAATGGCCGCTGAAAGACTCTTTGCTATAAAGAACATTTTGTCCGTCATGAAAATAAACGACCGGATAGGTCTTATTTGTATCCTGGCTATAGTTCTTTGGAAGCAATACGCGGACACGGCGTTTTTGCTTAGTATAAGGAACGACTAATTCATGTGTTTTCATTTCAAGATAAAAATAGGATTTATTCATTTTCAGAAAACTTTCTATTTTCAAAATTTTTATTTATTATATCACAAATTAAGCAAAAAAGTTAGGGATTTCCTAACTTTTTGATGATTTTTATTAGATAATGATAGAAAATAGATTATTTATCCAAATAAGGCTGTAAATCCTGCAAGGCGCGTTCAGCAATCTTCTCATAACGCCCTTTCTTGTCACGAATCCGAGGGCCGTCCAGCTCTTTGATAATGCCAAAATTGACATTCATAGGTTGGAAATGCTTGCTGTCAGCATGGGTAACATAATGCGGCAGGCTGCCGATAGCTGTTGTTTCTGGAAAAACAAGTGCTTCTTCTCCTTTGAAGAGTCGAGCGGCATTGATACCAGCAACTAGACCAGAAGCCGCTGACTCGACATAGCCTTCAACTCCAGTCATTTGACCTGCAAAGAAAAGATTTGGCTGTTTCTTAGAGCGGAAAGTCTGTTCCAGCAGATTTGGAGAGTCCATATAGGAATTTCGATGCATAACACCATAGCGGACAAATTCTGCATTCTCAAGACCAGGAATCATCTGAAAGACCCGCTTTTGCTCGCCCCATTTGAGATGAGTCTGGAAGCCGACAATGTTGTAAAGACTGCCTGCTGCATTGTCCTGACGAAGCTGCACTACAGCGTATGGCGTCTTATATTCACCATCTCGAGGTCCTTGGTAGTCATCGGGATATTCTAAACCAACCGGCTTCATCGGTCCATAAAGCATGGTTTTAATCCCTCGCTTAGCCATGACTTCAATAGGCATGCAGCCTTCAAAGTATTTTTCCTTCTCAAAGGAATTGAGCGGTGCTTCCTCAGCATTGACCAAAGTATCATGGAAATCCATAAATTCTTGCTTAGTCATTGGCGCGTTGAGATAGGCAGCTTCGCCCTTATCATAGCGGGATTTGAGATAGACCTTGGTCATATCAATAGTATTGACGTCAATGATTGGCGCTGCTGCGTCGTAGAAATAAAAACCGTCGCCTCCATTGAGCGCGTGGATTTTTTCTGCCAAAGTATCGCTGGTCAAGGGTCCTGTCGCAATAATTGTGATGGCATCCTCCGGAATTTCTGTGATTTCTTCACGAATGACCTCAATCAATGGATGATTGGTCACTAGTTCCGTCACCATCTGCGAAAAGCCTTCTCTATCAACCGCTAGAGCACCGCCTGCTGGCACCCGAGTCGCTTCTGCTGACTTTAAAATGACTGAGTCCAACCGTCGCATTTCTTCCTTTAGCAGACCGACTGCATTGGTCAGTGCATCTCCTCGCAGAGAGTTAGAGCAGACCAGTTCTGCAAAGTCTGTAGTTTTGTGTTGAGGCGTTGACTTAACACCCCGCATTTCATAGAGTTTGACTGGGATGCCACGCTTGGCAATCTGGTAAGCTGCTTCACTGCCAGCCAGACCAGCACCGATAACATTGATATAGGATGATGACATGATACTCTCCCTTGGATATTTCTAGATTTTCACTCTGACCATTATAACAAAAAGATAGTAAAAAAGACAGACAGGAGAATTCCTGAATGTCTATCATTTTGTCATTTTCTCCAAGTAAGCAATCTTAGCAAAATCCTTATGATTGTTATTTTCATTTCGGTAAGAATCTTGGGAAGAGGCACGGTAGATAGCTAAGAATTGCTCTGCATTCGGCAGTAGAAACTCAATATCTTCAACTTCTTTTCGAGTCAACTTCTCTAGCGGCACACCAGCGAATGCCTCCAAGGTTTCCATGGCTCCAAATTCAATAGATAAGCCTTCTTTTTGAAATTCATGCTCATGCAGATCGACTAAGCGATAGCCCAAGCGCTCCATCATAGGCTCAATCTTGTCCATATCATAAATACGTTCTTCATCTGGTGCTTCCCAGCCACGTTCATCACCATGAACATGAATATCAATATCCCGCGCCTGCCAGTCCTGACCAGTAACCTGCTCCAGCCCCAAGGAGCCCATCAGCAGTGGAACAATTCCCATCTTGTTCAGTTGAGACGCGATTTTTAGAAATTCTGCAAATTTATCTGTCATAAAACTGCACCTCTTCTTCAGAAAAATATTTAACGTAATATAAATTATGTAAAAATAACTATTTCACTTTTTCTTCTTCGTAATCGCCATTGCTGCAGACCACTTGCTTGCCGCCACCACGAACTTTCTTTTCAATCAGATAATGGTCACATTTTGGACAGTTCCGGCCAACCGGCTTGTCCCAAGATGTGAAATCACAGTCAGGATAACGATCACAGCCGTAGAAAATGCGATTTCGCTTAGTCTTACGCTCGATAACTTGACCTTTCTGACACTGCGGGCAGGTCACACCGATTTCCTTGACAATAGCCTGAGTGTGACGGCAGTCTGGGAAATTGCTGCAGGCGTAGAACTTGCCAAATCTACCCAACTTGATGACCATCGGACTACCACAGACCTCACAGTCAAAACCGGCTGGCTCATCCTTGATTTGGATTTTCTCCATTTCAGTCTCGGCTTTAGCTACTTCCTTTTCAAAAGGCTGGTAAAACTCATCGATGACTCTCTGCCACTGCTCTTTGCCAACTTCTACATCGTCCAGCTTTGCTTCCATTTCGGCTGTAAATTTCACATTTACGATGCCTGGGAAGAATTCGACAATCAGAGAATTGACAATCTCCCCTAGTTCCGTCGGCTCAAAGCGCTTGGAAACCAGCTTAACGTAATAGCGTTTCTGAATAGTTTCAATGGTCGGTGCATAGGTAGACGGACGACCAACACCATTTTCTTCTAAAGTCTTGATGAGAGTCGCTTCAGAATAACGTGCAGGTGGCTGGGTAAAGTGCTGTTCTGGATTGGTATTGACACGCTTGACTTTATCACCCTTTTCCATATCCGGCAGCATTTTATTCTTGTCAGAGTCGTTGTAAATAGCCAGATAGCCATCAAACTTGACCTGACTGCCGTTGGCAGCAAATTGGACACCATTTTGCCCCAGCTTAACATTCATAGTATCAAAGACTGCTGCTGTCATTTGACTGGCTACAAAACGGTTCCAAATCAGCGTATAGAGCTTAAGCTGATCCTTATCCAGATACTTTGCGATGCTTTCTGGAGTATTGAAAACGCTGGAAGGACGAATGGCTTCGTGGGCATCTTGAGCGCCAGAAGCGTTCTTGGCCTTGCTGCCATGTTTGGAATATTTGGCGCCAAATTTATCCGTGATAAAGTTTGCTGCTTCATTCTGCGCTACTGGGCTGATACGAGTCGAGTCGGTACGCATATACGTAATCAGACCTTGTACACCAGAACCAATATTAATCCCCTCATAGAGCTGCTGAGCCACCATCATGGTCTTACGAGTCCGGAAATTAATCTTATTAGCAGCATCCTGCTGCATAGAGGAAGTCGTGTAGGGCAGCGGAGCATTGCGTCGACGCTCTTTCTTTTCGACACTGTCGACTGTAAAGTCATCACCCTTGAGGTGAGACAGGATTTCTTTGACCTCATCGTTGTTGGTCAGCTTCATCTTTTTACCATTCATGCCGTAAAAGCTGGCCTGGAACTGACGGGTTCCTTTCTTGAAGGTTCCGTCAATTGTCCAGTATTCTTCTGGTTTGAAGGCATTGATTTCATTTTCCCGGTCGATAATCAGCTTGAGCGCGACAGACTGCACTCGACCAGCTGACAGGCCCTTTTTGACTTTCTTCCAAAGAATAGGAGAAATGGAATAACCAACCAAGCGGTCCAGAACTCGGCGAGCCTGCTGTGCATCAACCAAATCCATATCAATCTGGCGAGGCTCTTTAAAAGCATTCTTGACCGCATCTTTGGTGATTTCATTGAAGACGACACGGTTTTTCTCTTTCTCATCCAGATTAAGAATATGGGCCAGATGCCAAGAAATAGCTTCTCCTTCGCGGTCCGGGTCACTTGCCAGAAAGACTTGTTTAGCTTTCTTAGCTTCTTTTTTCAAGTCATTAATCAAGGGACCTTTACCACGAATATTGATGTATTGCGGCTCATAGTTGTTCTCAAAATCAATGGACATAGTAGACTTTTTCAGATCACGAATATGCCCGACACTGGCTAGAACCTTGTAGTTTCGTCCCAGATATTTTTCTATTGTTTTTGCCTTAGCAGGCGACTCTACGATTACAAGATTTTTCTTGGTCGTAGACTTTTTCTTTGTTTTTGTTACCAATTTAGACACCTTCTATAAGAAATAAATCTCATAGAGTTTAAACTATTTTTTGATAGATGTCAACTGCTAACTTTTCTTATAGGAAAACTTGTTTTAAAAGTCAAACTCAGAAAGGACGTCAGAGCCTGATGTGATGCACTTTGCGCCCTCTTGGATCAAATGATGGCAACCGTCAGATTTTCCGTCTAAAATAGACCCTGGAATGGCAAAGACATCCCGCCCTTCTTCCATCGCTCGCTCACAGGTAATCAGACTGCCTGAGCGCATCTTAGCTTCTGCCACGATGACGCCTCGACAGAGACCAGCGATGATACGATTCCGCTCTGGAAAATGAAATTTCAAGGGCTGTTCACCTGGACCATACTCTGTCAGTAATAAATGATTTTTGCCAATGTAAGCTTGTAATTTTTTGTTGGCCTTGGGATAAAAGACATCTAATCCCGTCCCAATGACAGCAATGGTCTTACCTCCGTTTTGCAGGGCAGCCATATGAGCCGCCGTATCTATTCCACGAGCCAGGCCACTGACGATAACCAATTCATTATTTAGCTCCTTGACAATCTTTTGTACAGAGGCATTTCCTTGCTTACTGCTGTCTCGACTGCCAACCACCGCAGCCTTGGGCAATTCTAGTAGATTTAGATTTCCCTGATAAAATAACAAAGTCGGAGCATCGTAAATCTCGCATAAATCCCAAGGGTAAATATCATCCAAGATAGAAAAGGAAGGGAAAAGTTCAAATTCTTCCTTCAAAGCCGGTAAATCAAGCCTCTTGTATTTCTCTATAAAGAGAGCGGGATTGCGGCACTCAGATACGACAGCCTTATCTCGCAGAGAAAGCTTGCCATCTCTGCTCTCGGCATATCTCAAAACATTTAAAACCTGATGATTGGTCAAGCCAGCTTTTTTCATTTTATAAATCTCAAAATTATTCATTTTTTCACCTCACTTTCTTATTCGTAAAAAAGTTCAAAAAAAGGACTGCAGTACAGTTCCTTCTTTACAATTTTTTTAATTTGATGTTGTCAATAGCTGGTTTTCTTGCCTATTGCCTTTAACCCATCTTTTATTCTTTATGAACAGGGATTTCCTTAATAATCTTAGCAGGATTACCAGCCAAGACTATATTGTCGCCAAAAGACTTGGTCACAACCGCACCTGCTCCGACTACCACATTATCTCCTAGTGTCACGCCTGGCAGAATAGTCACACCTCCGCCAGCCCAGAAATTATCTCCAATAGTGATTGGTGCTCCGTACTCAATACCGGAATTTCTTTCCACTGGATCAAGCGGATGAAGAGGTGTCAGAAACTGGCAATTAGGACCTAGCATAGCATTGTCTCCGATGCGAATCGGGCAAACGTCCAGCATAGTCAGGTTCCAGTTAGAACAAAAATTTTCTCCTAAATGAATGTTAATTCCGTAGTCGCAAACCAAATCTGGCTTCATAGCAAGATTCTCCCCTGTGCTGCCAAACCATTCTTTGATAATAGTACTTCTCTTGTCGCTGTCTTGCTCTTGGTTAAAACGATATTGAAATTCTTTGGATCGGGCTCTAATTTTTCTTAAATCTTCATCTTGTGGTCGGTAAATCTCTCCAGCAATCATTTTTTCGTATTCGCTTCGCATGGCATCCTCCTTTTCATGTTTATTCACACATTGATTTTACGGGTTCAAATGTCTTGCGATGAATAGGAGTTACGCCGTTTCGTTCCAATCCTTGCAAATGACTTTTAGTCCCATAACCGGCATTTTGCGCAAAATCATAGCCAGGAAATTCCTTATCATAGTCTGTCATCAGCTTATCCCGAGCAACCTTAGCTACGATACTGGCCGCTGCGATAGACAGAGAGTTAGCATCACCTTTGATGATGGACTCTTGCGGAATCTCAACATCCAGTTTCATGGCATCAATTAGTAAATAGTCTGGCTTGAGACTCAACTTAGACAAAGCTTCTTTCATAGCAAGATTGGTCGCTTCGTAGATATTGACTTGGTCAATAATCTCGTTGTCCATCAGGCCAATACCGACTGCCAAAGCTTTATCCATGACTGCTTGATAGATTTCTTGGTGCTTTTTCTTGGGAATCTTTTTACTGTCGTTGAGCCCCTTAATCTTACATCCTGGAGGTAAGATAACAGCTGCAGCGACAACTGGTCCAGCTAGAGGACCACGACCAACCTCATCAATCCCAGCGATTGCCTGATAGCCTGCTTGATAAAGCTCTTTTTCATACCGTAGCATCTGCTCCAGACGCAAGTCCTCATCTAACTCTGCTTGAATGGCTCTTTTGCGCTTTTCAATCGCCTTTTGAACTCCACTGCGCGAATCATTCGCTGCTTCAGCAAGAAAAGGGTCAACCAAATCTGTCACCAACTCTAAACGTTGCTGGATTTCTTTAATCGTTGCCATCTAGTTCACCAACCATATCCAGACAATAACGACCTAACTTGCCATCGCGGACATCTTTGACAAATAGGCTGTAAAAACGATCATAGTCATCGCGGAAGCCGAGTTTTTTGGTCATGTCCATAATCATGTCAGGTGCTTCCTGATTTAGATCCAGCTGCTTGAAACGTGCTGTCAGCTCCTCAGGATAATGCTCCTTGAAATAATCGAGGCCAAAAATCGTCACCTCATCCATCGGTAGCAGATTATCCTTAATAGCTCCAGTCAGGGCAAGCTTGAGAGCAACCGTCTCATCTTCAAACTTAGGCCAGAGAATCCCTGGTGTATCTAAGATTTCCAAGTCTTTATTTGACTTGAGCCATTGCTGACCTTTTGTCACACCTGGCTTATTCCCTACAACAGCGATTTTCTTACCAGCTAAGCGATTCATGAGGGTTGATTTTCCGGCATTGGGAATACCGATTATCATGGTACGCAGGGTTTCGATGCGAATCCCTCTCTCTTTCTGACGAGCTAATTTATCAGCCATAAGTTTCTTAGCCGCATCTGTTACTTTTTTAACAGCAGATTGCTCTTTGGAATTAATAGATAAAGTCGGAATCCCTTGACTTTCAAAAAAGCTCTGCCATTCCTTAATACGAACAGGGTCTGCCAAATCAGCTTTGTTTAAAATCAAAAGCTTGGGTTTATAACCCACAATCTTAGTCAGCATGGGATTCTGACTGGATAAAGGAAGTCGCGCATCAACCAGTATCGTCACAAAATCAACAAACTTAATATTTTCCTGTACCTGTCTCCGTGCCTTAGACATATGCCCCGGAAACCATTGAATCGTTGCCATAATTTATCCTTTCAACGAATATCATTGATAAAATTTTATATCTTTAACTATTTTAACATATTTCTAGGATTTAAGCGGGTGAATTCTAAAGTGATACTCTCTACCTCAAGAGCAAAAAAAGCCCCAGCGGGCTTTCTAACTTTATCTTACCTGTTCAAAATGCAGATGCACAGCTATATGATCTCCATAGCCATTGCGCTCTAAATCGCGTTGCAGGCGATAGGAAATATAATGCTCTGCAATGGTAATATAACCTGCACCCAAGAGGCGGCTTTCAACCATGGACTGAATCATGCTGATCGTCGCACGTTCAACCTTAGCTTCTTCCAAATCCAGAACGACTTTCTTTGTAACCTGCGCTAAATTCTGACGCAAATCATCTGTCAACACATAGACAGTCTGCGCCGCCTTTAAAACTGCTTGATAAATTTTATCTGGGTCAAATTCTACAACCTCACCGCTCCGTTTAATAACTTGCATAAAAAACTCCTTTTATATTATATATTTCTAATCTAATGTATGTCTCTAACATGACTGCTGCCAATCTAGTTATCTATAGTCTGCTCAAAAAGAAATTCCAAAGCTAGACCATACTTTTACATTATATAATTTTTTCCAATATTTTTCAAAGGATGCTTCCATTTTTTTATCCTTAAAAGACCATATAAAAAAGGACCGCTCTGGGCAATCCTTTCTAGAAATATTTTTTTCAATCTTATCAATCAATAATCCGGTCTCAGGACACCTTTAACCGTCTCTTTGGTTGCTTGGTAGTCGCCATCAACCACGACCTTGATAATACGTTTGGCATCTTCTTCAGGCGCAGGCACAAGCGGTAAGCGGGTTGGACCAGCTGCAAATCCTAAGTAATTAAGGACTGCCTTGACAGGGGCAGGGCTTGGGTAAGAGAAAAGAGCATTGACTTTAGGGATGAATTTCCGTTGGATAGCTGCTGCTTTTTTGATGTCATTGTGCTCAATAGCATCCAGCATTTCAAACATTTCATCACCATTTGTGTGAGAAGCAACTGAAATAACTCCATCAGCTCCCAGATTCATAGCATGAAAGGCATCGCCATCCTCACCAGTGTAAATCAGAAACTCCTCTGGACGATGCTCAATCAGATAGGCCATATTCGCCAGACTGGTACATTCTTTAACGCCGATAATGTTTGGATGTTCTGCTAATCTCAGCATAGTCTCAGGTGTCATCTCAACTACTACCCGGCCAGGTATATTGTAGATAATGATGGGCAGGTTTGAAGCATCCGCAATGGCTTTAAAGTGCTGATACATCCCTTCCTGAGAAGGTTTGTTGTAATAGGGTACGATGGCCAAACCAGCTGCAAAACCACCAAATGCATCTACTTCTTTGACGAATTCGATAGAGTCGCGCGTTTCATTGGTACCGACACCGGCTATCAAAGGAACACGCCCCTTGACAACTTTTTGAACTGCCGCAAATAATTCCAACTCTTCATCGTGAGTTAGAGTTGGACTTTCAGCAGTTGTTCCAGCAAGTAAAATCCCATCCGTATGATGAGCCAAAAGGTGCTCAATCAAGTCTGGAATAGCTTCAAAATTGATGGAACCATCTTCATGAAAAGGAGTAATAAAAGCTGTGATGATTTTACAGTTTTTCAGATCCGCATACGCCATAAACTTACCTCTCTTTATTATACGAAAAGAGGGTTGAAAGAACGATTATTCAACCCTGTGCTGTCAAGTTTCCTTGGTCACTTTATTTTAATTCAAAAACAACTTCTGCTGTCGGACGAACTAAACCACGCTCATGCAGTGTCTCTGCGATTTGAACAGAATTCCAAGCCGCCCCCTTAAGAAGATTGTCTGAAACCACCCACATGTGGATTCCCTTTTCCGCATCTAGATCTTTACGAATCCGGCCAACAAAGGTTTCTTTCTTACCAACCGCATTGATTGCTTGCGGATAAACCTGATGAGCTACATCATCTTCCAGAACTGCACCTGGGAAAGCTACGATTGCTGCTTTTACCTGGTCAATAGGTGCAACTTCCTTAGTCTCGATGTAGACAGACTCTGAGTGAGCAGACAAGATAGGAAGACGGACACAAGTCGCAGAAACAGCAATAGAATCATCTTCCATGATTTTCTTAGTTTCCTTGGTCATCTTCATCTCTTCATAAGTGTAGTCGTTATCTGTAAAGACATCAATCTGAGGTAAGGCATTAAAAGCAATAGGATAATGTTTTTTATCACCGCCACATGGGAGGATATTGGCTTCCGTGTCCTTAGGATTTACACCATCATTGAGAACAGAGCGCAATTGAGCTTGGGTTTCAAGAATGGCACCCATACCTGCACCAGAAACAGCTTGATAGGTAGACACAATGATGCGCTCCAGCCCCCATTGCTGACGAACAGGCTCTAAAGCCACCATCATCTGAATTGTCGAGCAGTTAGGGCAAGCGATAATTCCCTTGTGCTGATCTAAGGCATGGGCGTTGACTTCTGGAACAACCAAAGGAACATCAGGATTTTGACGGAAATAAGAGGTATTATCGACCACTACCGATCCAGCTTTGACTGCGTAAGGAGCGAATTTTGCTGAGGTAGAACCACCAGCTGAAAAGAGAGCAATATCTACACCTTCAAAAGCCGTCTCAGTCGTCTCTTCAATAGTAATGTCTTGTCCCTTGAACTGGAGAACTTTACCAGCTGAACGAGCAGACGCCAGATAGCGTATTTTATCAATTGGAAGGCTAGACTCTTCCAGCATTTTAATCATTTGAGATCCAACGGCGCCTGTGGCACCTACTACAGCAACTGTATATCCCATGCGATAACCTCTCTGAATTTTCAAAAAATTTTGTATTGTTAGTATTATACTATTTTTAGGGAAAAATGCAAATGGTTCTAAAGAATAAATGTTTGATATTTTAGATAAACTGCATTTACACACTGCTCTACAATCAACTTCTTCCTGCGGACTCGTTTAGTCAAGAGCAATAGCACTCACGACACAGTCTGTCTCAGCATCAATGTCTCTAAGCTCGGCTGCGACTAACGATCTTGCCTGTCTAAGAAAGCTTTCAAGGTTTACAGATTTTGTCCTCGCGAACAAAACTGCATCCACTGCTCTATGACTCAATTTCCTCCTGCGGACTCGTTTCGTCAAGAGCAATAGAAAATCCCCAATCCGTAGACTGGGGATAAGGGCACTTTCGTGTGATCAGCAGGTTCACACAACTGATCAAGGTCCGCTCCTGCGTTTATGACCTCCCATGCTTCAATTTGCAGAAAAACTGCATATCGACTCATCGCACTTATCTATCATAAGCTATCACACAAAAAATGTCAAGACAGACAGATTATTAGAATTTTTATAAATACTTACTTCCCTCTCGAATACTAAGTGCAGCCATTTCTGCCTGATGCCGCTCGATAAAATCCCTGACCCAATCTGGATTGGTTTTGGAATAATCTCTCAGCGCCCAGCCGATGGCCTTGTTAATAAAGAATTCTGTTTGGCCTAGATTATTCACTAAAATCTTCTCCAAGAGCTCCGTGTCTGTTTCCTCTTTCCGCAATAGCTGATGATCAATTGCCAAGCGCCGCAGCCAGATATCCTCATCACGACTCCAAGCTAAAATAATCTCTTTGGTTTCTGGAAATCTGGCAATGATGGATCCTACCAAGCGGTCCAAAAAGTCAATGGTATCCCACCAAGATTTTGTTTGGGCCAACTTTTTCAAACGTGGCAAGTCAGATGGAATCAATAGTTTCTTGCGACTTTCCAGATAATCTAGCACAGCATACTGTAATTCTCGATAGGGATTACTCCAAGATTCATTTATAAAATCCCAGTCAATAACAGAGTCAGTCTGCTGTTTGAAAAAAGCCTTTGCGAGTTTCCGTCTAGCCGGAGTCTTGACTCCTAGAAACTCAAATTTATTTTTCATATAGGCTTTCATAGCCACTGCATTATCAGGGTTAGCTACAGTCTTTAACTCTTTTACCAATTCCTCTACATTCATAGCTTACTCCAGCAATTCACGGTCATAAATAGTGTAGTCACAGCGATAAATCACAAGACGCTTGCCATCAATCAGCAATTCAGAAGTTTTAGGAGCATCTGACTTATCAAGAGAGACACGGTCGCCAGCATAGGCAGCCAACGGAGTGCCGTTTTGAGAGCGAATCAAAATGACCTTTTTCTTTCCGGTAAAGTCGTTTTTAAAGGCTGAAATCATGCGATTTAAAACGGGAACTGAATGGCTTTTTTCCTCAACATCTGCAGTCTTCTGATAATGGGTAAAGACATCTTTCAAGCCCTTTTCTTCTGCAATCAAGGAAGAGCCCACATGGTCAATCTCATACTTACCCAAGGTGATTTTGAGCACAGATGAATCTTCCTTGGAAATTCCTTCCACATCAACTGAGTCAAACTCCTCGTTACGCGAGATGGATAAGGACTTGCCCGACATCTGGTCAATGAGCTGAGAATTTTCATCATAGGTTCGAACTGTCATCTCTAAACCAATCCATTCCTCCTTAGCATTTTTAAACCAATTTTCAACGGCCTGACAGCCGCTCAAAGTCAAAAGGGTAACGCTTAGAAGAGTTATTAATAAATGTTTCTTTTTCATCATTTCCACTCCATTTCTTTTAAAAGTTTGATGGGTTCAGCCACCTTGTCCAAGGATTTCTGCAGCCAAACAATGTCATGCCAACGGTTGAATTTATAGCCAATTTTAGGGAAATGCGCCACCTGCTGATAGCCTCTTTTTCTATGCAAAGCCAGACTAGCCTCGTTTGGCAAAGAAATACAGGCTAGAAAATGGATATAACCCATCTGCTCTAACATTTCTTCCAAAGCATCGTAAAGCTTACTGCCGACTCCTTTTCCTCTAGCATCTTGACTGACATAGACGGATAATTCCACCGCCCAATCATAGGCTGCACGCGCATAATAAGTCGAAGCATAGGCATAGCCTAAAATTAAACCATCTTCCTCCGCTACCAGATAAGGATAATTTTCCAATGTTTTCTCAATCCTATTTGCAAAATCCTCAATAGTCGGTACTTCATATTCAAAAGTGATGGCTGTATTCTCTACATAAGGCGCATAAATAGCAAGCAAGCTCGCAGCGTCTGATGGGTTTGCTAATCTAATGTTCATGTTGACTCCGTAGTCTATTCTCAGTATTTCCACTATTATACCAAAAAAGGCTCGTAAAGAGCCTTTTAAACCAAGATCAAAATAGACCAATCGCTGTGCCATCTGTCGCCACATCCATATTGAGTGCTGCAGGACGTTTTGGCAATCCTGGCATGGTCATGACATCTCCTGTCAAAGCCACAATAAAGCCTGCTCCAAGTTTTGGAACCAATTCACGAATGGTGATTTCAAAGTTTTCTGGCGCACCCAGAGCAGCAGGATTGTCTGAAAAACTATACTGTGTTTTGGCCATGCAGATTGGCAGCTTGTCCCAACCGTTTTTGACAATTTCGCTAATCTGAGTCTGCGCTTTTTTCTCAAAGTTCACCTTTGAACCACGATAGATTTCTGTGACAATTTTCTCTATTTTTTCTTCAATAGAGAGGTCATTGTCATAGAGGCGAGTGTAATGCGCTGGTTTTTCGTCAATAGTTTTGACAACAGTTTCAGCTAGAGCTACACCACCTTGAGCGCCATCAGCCCATACACTAGCAAGCTCAACGGGTACCTTAATTTCTGCACAAAGTTCCTTAAGAGCAGCAATTTCAGCTTCCGTGTCAGATACAAATTCATTGATGGCCACTACTACTGGGATACCGAACTTGCGGATATTTTCAACGTGACGTTTGAGATTGGCAAAGCCAGCTCGTACCGCCTCAATATTCTCTTCTGTAAGTGCATCCTTAGCTACTCCACCATTCATCTTGAGGGCGCGCAAGGTTGCAACGATTACGACTGCATCTGGAGAAGTCGGTAAGTTTGGAGTTTTAATATCTAAGAATTTCTCAGCACCAAGGTCCGCACCAAACCCTGCTTCAGTCACCGTATAATCAGCCAAGCGCAGCGCTGTGCTAGTCGCTAAGACAGAATTACATCCGTGGGCGATATTGGCAAAAGGACCGCCATGAACAAAGGCTGGTGTCCCGTAAATAGTCTGAACTAGATTTGGCTTAATCGCATCTTTCAAGACTAAAGCCAAGGCTCCTTCTACCTCAAGGTCACGAACATAGACTGGTGAGCGGTCATAGCGATAACCGATGACAATGTTAGCCAAGCGCTTTTTCAAATCTTCAATATCCGTAGCTAGGCAAAGAATCGCCATAATTTCAGATGCAACCGTAATGTCAAAACCATCTTCTCGCGGAATACCATTAACTGGACTTCCTAAGCCAACGGTCACATGGCGAAGAGCTCGGTCATTTAGGTCAACCACCCGCTTCCAGATAATACGGCGTTGATCGATTCCCAGTGCATTTCCCTGATGAAGATGATTATCGATAAGAGCTGACAGGGCATTATTGGCTGTCGTGATGGCATGCATATCACCAGTAAAATGCAAGTTAATATCTTCCATCGGTAGGACCTGCGCGTGACCACCACCAGCTGCTCCTCCTTTAATCCCCATCACTGGCCCCAGAGACGGTTCGCGGATAGCAATCATGGTTTTCTTGCCAATTTTGTTGAGAGCGTCAGCTAGTCCAATGGTAATGGTAGACTTACCTTCCCCAGCAGGTGTCGGATTAATCGCCGTTACCAAAATCAGCTTGCCAACAGGATTTTTTTCAACCTCACGAATCTTATCAAAACTGAGCTTGGCCTTGTACTTACCATATAGTTCTAAGTCGTCATAGTCGATGCCGACTTTTTTCACCACATCCACAATAGACTGCAATTCAACACTTTGAGCAATTTCAATATCTGTTTTCATCAAGAACTCCTCTATCAATTAATATAAAGATTATAACAAAAAAGAGCAAAATCAACATGATTAAGCTCTAAAAACATTTTAATGTTCGGGAAAAACGAAGAACTTGGAAATTTTTGTCCTCTAAACTATAAGATTTTAGAGTCACTTCTCCGCTGTGACACTCTGTAATTAGAATTATTTTACTAAATTTCTTTTTTCTTGTAAAATAAGGCTATGAACATATTGATTACTTCTGGCGGGACCAGCGAGAAAATCGACCGTGTCCGCTCTATTACCAATCATTCGACAGGCTGGCTTGGCAAAATCATAACTGAAACTTTCCTAGACAAGGGCGATCAGGTGACTCTGGTGACGACTCCCACGGCTGTTCTCCCTGCTGCTCACCCCAATCTTACCATTATCCAGATTGAAAATGTTGCAGAACTGCTTGAAAACTTGGAGCCGCTCGTTCACACACATGATGCATTGATTCATGCAATGGCTGTCTCAGACTACACACCCGTCTACATGACTGGTTTGGAAGCTGTGGCTGCTAGCTCTGATATAACTGAATTTCTGAATAAGACTAACTCAGAAAGCAAGATTTCTTCTCAGGATGATGTTCAAGTTCTTTTTCTCAAACAGACACCAAAAATCATCAGCTTGGTAAAAAAATGGAATCCAAACATTCGTTTGATTGGCTTCAAACTTCTAGTTGACGTTTCTAAGGAAGAGTTACTCGAGACCGCACGAGCCAGTCTCATAAAAAATCAGGCAGAAATCATTGTCGCCAATGATTTGACAGAGATTTCTAATAAGGAGCACAAAGCCTATCTTGTCGGAAATGATACTGTAACCCGAGCTCAATCCAAAGAAGAAATTGCTCAGCTCCTCTACCTGCATATCCATAGTCCATAAGGAGGTAAATGATGACACAGATTACCTTAGCCGTCAGTGGCAGCATATCAGCTTACAAGGCTGCTGACATCACTAGCCGTCTAAAGAAAGAGAACTTTGAAGTTGCTGTCCTCATGACAGAGGCAGCGACAGAATTTATCACACCACTGACTCTGCAAGTTTTGTCGCAAAGACCAGTCGCAATTGATATTATGCAAGAACCTGATTCTAGCAAGGTCAATCACATTGACATCGCTAAAGAGTCTGACCTCTTTTTGCTAGCGCCAGCAACAGCCAATACCATCGCTAAACTAGCCAACGGTTTAGCTGATAATATGGTTACAGCTACTGCTCTGGCTCTGCCGCCTCATACGAAGAGAGTTTTGGCTCCAGCTATGAACACTAAGATGTTTGAAAATCCACTAACTCAGCACAATTTGGAGCGTCTACAGCGTTTTGGATGGATGATTATCCAACCGCGCGAAGCTGTTCTAGCCTGTGGCGATCAGGGGACAGGTGCTCTAGCTGAAATTGATACAATTATTGATACAGTAAAGGAACTTATTTATGAAAAAACAATCTAAAATTGCTCAAATTGCTATTTTCTTTGCCATTATGCTGGTACTTCACCTGCTCAGCTCAGTCATTTTCAACCTCCTGCCAGTACCGATTAAACCTACGATTATTCACATCCCAGTGATTATCGCCAGTATCCTCTATGGTCCTAAAGTCGGAGCTGTCCTAGGCGGCCTTATGGGGTGTATCAGCGTTATTACCAATACCTTAGTGCTGCTACCAACCAGTTATCTCTTTAGCCCTTTTGTGCCAAATGGAAGCCTTTCTTCGCTTCTTGTTGCCATGGTGCCTCGCATTCTCATCGGTATCACTCCTTATTTCGTATATAAAGCAATGAAAAATAAGGTCGGCTTGATTGTAGCAGGTTCCGTCGGTTCTGCCACCAATACCATCTTCGTCTTGGGCGGTATCTTCTTTCTCTTTGCAAATGTATATCAAGGAGATATCAAAGCACTTCTGGCTGTGATTCTATCAGCAAATTCCATTGCCGAGTTAATCATTTCTGCGATTTTGACAGCAAC
Organism: uncultured Streptococcus sp.; assembly: GCF_963456385.1. Taxonomy (GTDB): domain Bacteria; phylum Bacillota; class Bacilli; order Lactobacillales; family Streptococcaceae; genus Streptococcus. The sequence continues at coordinate 136,399 of NZ_CAUOLF010000002.1, forward strand.
TATCATTCCTGCACTTGAAAAAGCCAAAAAATGATGATAAGTTAGTTTTCTGGACCAAGCAATGCTTTGGTCTTTTTTTAATCTCGCAATTCTGAAATACCATTCTGAAATCCTTGAAACAATGTCTTGAAAAGTATTTCATCGTTTTCTAGGTAACCTCTTTCAAAATTAATGAAAATATGCTACAATGTAAGCGATTAAGAAAATTTAAGAGCAGGATTTTTTACTAAAATTTCCAACTCTTCATTTCAAAAATAAAGGAGACTCCACCTATGACTTATCAAGATAACTTCAAAAAATGGCTTGATTATGCTGAACTTCCTGACTATCTTCGCCAAGACTTGAATAGTATGGACGAAAAAACTAAGGAAGATGCCTTTTACACCAATCTTGAGTTTGGTACTGCTGGTATGCGTGGTTTGATTGGCGCTGGTACCAACCGTATTAATATTTATGTTGTCCGTCAGGCAACCGAAGGTTTGGCTCGCTTGATTGAAGAAAAAGGTGATGAGTTCAAAAAACGCGGTGTTGCAATTGCTTACGACTCCCGTCATTTCTCACCAGAATTTGCCTTTGAATCTGCTGCTGTTTTAGCTAAACACGGCATCAAATCCTATGTTTTTGAAAGTCTGCGCCCAACTCCAGAACTTTCATTTGCGGTACGTCATTTAGGAACGTTTGCTGGTATCATGATTACAGCCAGCCACAACCCTGCTCCATTTAACGGCTATAAAGTATATGGTGAAGACGGCGGGCAAATGCCTCCGCATGATGCAGATGCATTGACTGACTACATCCGTGCGATTGAAAATCCTTTTGCTATTGAGGTCGCTGATGTTGAAGCTGAAAAAGCTTCTGGCTTGATTGAAGTGATTGGCGATGCTATTGATGCTGAATACCTCAAGGAAGTTAAAGATGTCAATATCAACCAAAAACTGATTGATGAATACGGCAAGGACATGAAAATTGTCTATACTCCATTGCACGGTACTGGTGAAATGCTGGCTCGTCGCGCTTTGGCTCAAGCTGGATTTGATTCTGTAGAAGTTGTTGAAGCTCAAGCTGTAGCTGATCCTGACTTCTCTACTGTTAAGTCTCCAAACCCTGAAAGCCAAGCAGCTTTTGCTTTAGCGGAGGAATTAGGTCGCAAGGTTGGTGCAGATGTCTTGGTCGCAACAGACCCAGATGCTGACCGTGTCGGTGTAGAAGTTCTGCAAAAAGACGGCAGCTACCTCAACCTTTCTGGTAACCAAATCGGAGCTATCATGGCTAAGTACATCTTGGAAGCTCATAAGAGTGCTGGAACTCTGCCAGCTAACGCAGCTCTCTGCAAGTCTATCGTTTCTACTGACTTGGTGACTAAGATTGCTGAAAGCTACGGTGCAACCATGTTCAATGTCTTGACTGGTTTCAAATTCATCGCTGAAAAGATTCAAGAATTCGAAGAAAAGCACAACCACACCTACATGATGGGATTTGAAGAAAGCTTCGGCTATCTGATTAAGCCATTTGTACGTGATAAAGATGCTATCCAAGCTGTTTTGGTTGTGGCTGAGCTAGCTGCCTACTACCGCTCACGTGGCTTGACCCTGGCTGACGGTATTGAAGAAATCTACAAAGAATATGGTTACTTTGCTGAAAAGACTATCTCTGTGACCTTGTCTGGTGTTGATGGAGCTGAGCAAATCAAGGCTATCATGGCTAAGTTCCGTGACAATGCTCCGAAAGAATTCAACGCTACTGCTATTTCTGTTACAGAAGACTTTAAGGCGCAGACTTCTACCGCCGCAGACGGTACTGTTACAGCTCTGACAACTCCTCCAAGCGATGTGCTGAAATACACTTTGGCTGATGGCTCATGGATTGCTGTCCGTCCATCTGGAACAGAACCAAAAATCAAGTTCTATATTGCCGTTGTCGGTGACAGCAATGAAGACGCTCAATCAAAAATTGCTGCTATTGAAGCAGAGATTAATGCTTTTATCAAGTAAAATAACACTATCAACCAATCAACCAGAGGATGAATTTCACATTCTCTGGTTTTTCGTTTCCAAATCAAGCATTTTTCTGCTTTTTATGGCATACTAGTTTTATCAAAAGAAATGAGGATTATTTATGGAACAATTTGCTCAAAATATTAAAGACTTAGAAGTCACAACTGTTGATCGTGCTCGTCAAGCAATTGCTGACAAAGAGACAGCAACTTTCTTCGTCGGTCGCAAAACTTGCCCTTACTGTCGTAAATTCGCTGCTACTCTTGCTGGCGTGGTCGCTGATACCAAGGCGTATATTTTCTTTATCAATAGCGAAGAAGCTAGCGAATTAGAGAAACTGCAAGCCTTCCGCTCTGAATACAGCATTCCGACAGTTCCTGGTTTTGTTCATGTTCAAGACGGCCAAGTATCTGTTCGTTGTGATTCTTCTATGACTGCAGATGAAATTAAAGCTTTTGCAAACTTATAAAATTGATTCAACTCAAAAATCTGAGACTCGCGAGTCTCAGATTTTTTTATTTATTTCTAGCTTCCTGAAAAGCCTCCCACATCTTCTGCTGGGCTTTGGCAAAGGGGTAATTGCCAAAGTCTTCTGGATGAAGCCACAAGACCTCTCCCTCAGCTGCGTGCTGACTATCTTTAACTCGGCCATAAACCAGCTGAATATGCCACTTACGATGGCTGAAAACATGTTTCACTTTTGAAAAGGACTGCTGCTGCCAATCAACAATCAAATCATAATCCTGCTCAAAGCTTTCTTGAGGAGATAAATCCAGACTTGACTGATTTTCTGCCACCTCAAAGAGGGACATCTGATTTTCAGTTTGAAATTCCTCGATTTCAATCAAGGGAAAATGCCAAAAACCTGATAACAAGCCAGCAGCCTCATTCTTTTCAAGCAAGAATTGTCCCTGTTCGTTTTCGATAATCAAGCCTTGCAGATAGACTGGAACTGGCTTCTTTTTAGGGGCTTTAATTGGATATTTATCCATTGTTCCGTGTAAATAGGCTGCGCTGAACTCTTTTACAGGACTGTCTTCCGGATGAGGGTTAACAGGAGCTTCAATATCTGATCCTAAATCCATCAGCGCTTGATTAAAATCTCCAGGTCTATCTGGATCAATCAGAATCTCCATCATAGCCTGAAAGACCTTACGATTGCTAGGTTGGCCAATATCTAAATCAACTTCAAATAATCGACTCAACACCCGCATGACATTGCCATCTACCGCAGGCTCAGCTAGTCCAAATGCAATACTAGCAATGGCACCAGCTGTATAAGGTCCAATCCCTTTGAGACTAGCAATTACTTCATAGCTATCAGGAAATTTTCCAGCAAAATCCGTCGTTATCTGCTGGGCTGCTTTTTGCATATTTCTCACCCGAGAATAATAACCCAACCCTTCCCAAGCCTTGAGCAGTCTATCCTCTGGTGCCTTCGCTAAATCAGCTACAGTCGGAAACCAGTCAAGAAAACGCTCATAGTAAGGAATCACCGTATCAACTCTAGTCTGCTGCAGCATAATCTCAGAAACCCAGATATGATAAGGATTATTTGTTCTGCGCCAAGGCAGGTCACGTTTGTTTTCATCATACCAAGTTAATAATTTCTCGCGAAAAGAGGCGATTTTATTTGCCTCCCACATCTCAATTCCGTATTCTTTCAAATCTAACATAAATCTAGTATAGCATAAGGCAAGAAAAATAGGAGAGCTTACGCCCTCCAATCGCTTTCAATCGTTTAATAATGACCTACTGCCTGACTGGCTGTAATCAAAGTCAGCTTGTATACGTCATCCGCATTACAGCCTCGAGAAAGGTCATTAACTGGGTGGTTTAGTCCTTGCAGGATAGGACCTACCGCTGAAAAGCCACCCAAACGCTCTGCCATTTTGTAGCTGATATTTCCAGCTTCGATACTTGGAAAGACAAAGACAGTCGCTTGACCAGCCACCGGGCTGCCAGGTGCTTTCAGCTCTGCTGTTGCAGGAACGAAAGCTGCATCAAACTGCAATTCACCATCGATAACCAAGTCTGGACGCATTTCCCGAGCTAGCTTAGTTGCCTCCACTACCTTATCAACCTTTTCACCGAAACCAGAGCCCTTGGTCGAATAGCTGAGCATAGCAACTTTTGGATCGATACCGAAAATTTGTGCTGTCAAAGCTGAGTTAACAGCAATCTCCGCCAAAATATTGGCGTCTGGATCGATATTAATGGCACAGTCACTGAAAATGTAGCGTTCATCATCACGCACCATGAGGAAGGCCCCTGAAGTACGAGAAACCCAAGGCAGGGTCTTGATGATTTGAAGAGCCGGCCGAACAGTCGCTGCTGTGGAGTGAATCGCGCCAGACACCATCCCTTGAACCTTACCAAGATAAACCAACATAACCCCAAAGTAGTTGACATCTTCTTTGAGCAACTGACGTGCTTCATCCGCAGTGATTTTCCCTTTACGACGCTCAACGAATGCTTCTACCAATTCCTCAAAGCAAGAACAGTTTGAAGGATCAATAACCTGATATCCTTCTTTTACTCCCTCAATTTCTAGATAAATACGGATTTTATCAGGATTACCCAAAAGAACTGGTGTAATATCAGTTTCTTTCACCAAACGTTTAGTTGCTTGCAAAATCCGTGGCTCTTCACCCTCTGGCAAGACGATCTTTACTTCCTTATCTTTCAAGGCTTCACGAATTGAATCAAAAATTTTCATGTTTCTTAAAACTCCTTTATCTCTTATTCTTTTAATTTCTCAATAACTTGTTTAAAATCTTCTGGCAAAGGACTGGCACGCTCAACTTCCTGACCACTAAAAGGATTATAAAATTTCAAAGAATGACAATGTAAAGCCTGACGCTCTATTCCGTGTTCCAAACTCCCACCATAAAGGTCGTCACCCAAAAGCGGAAAGCCAATGTGTGAAAAATGAACGCGAATTTGATGAGTCCGCCCAGTATGCAGATGGATATCGACCAGATAGACATCTCCGAACTGCTCTATAATCTTATAACTGGTATGGGCGTACTTACCATCCTCTGTCACGCGCCTCGTAATGATACTTTTAGGATTCCGCCCAATCGGAGCAATAATCTCACCTTGCTCTTCTAAGTCACCTGTCCCCTGAATCAGAGCGTAATAGCGCTTTTCTATCAGCTTCTTCTGCAGCTGCTTGTCCAACCTGGCGTGAGCATAACCATGCTTAGCGAAAAGCATGAGACCGCTTGTATCCTTATCCAGGCGAGTCACGATATGCACCTGCTGGTTTTCATAGCCCTGACGAATATAGTAAGCCTTGACGAAATTTGCCATAGTATTGGAATGATTGACACTGGGAATACTGGCCACTCCTGCCGGCTTATCTAAAACCATGAAATGCTCATCCTCATAGACGACAGACAAGTCCTTATCAACAGCTTTCAGACTCTCAAATCCTTTTTCAGAAGGGATGTCAATCGTCACTTTATCGCCAACATCCAAGAGATAAATAGCATTCTGAGGCTGATGGTTGACAAGAATGTTTCCGCCGGAAAATTTTATCTTAGCCAAGAGGCCTTTGGAAATTTCATGTCGCTTCAAAAAGGTCTTTACCTTGACATGCTCATCAGCAATAAACTCAAACCTCATTCCTGGCACTCTCCAATAAAGGAGTCTCTGACACGATTCCAAAAGCTGGTATGGCTTGGTGAAGCCACAAAATGTATCTTGTGATTGTCAATCTGATACTCAATACGGACGATGTTTTTGAAAGAGAAAGTCTGATTATCAACCGCAATAGTGTGATAGTCACTGCGGGTCGGTACCAGCTCAATCTTATCCTTTTTGGGAACAATGACAGACGAACCCAATGTCCGATAAACCCGATTGTTGAGACTGGCAATTTCTGTCACCTGCAAGGCTTCGATTGTCGGATGCAATACCGCTCCACCTAGAGATTTGTTATAGGCAGTACTGCCCGTCGGAGTAGAGACGGAAATCCCATCTCCTCGGAAACGCTCGAAATGAACCCGATTGATAATGACATCAGCTACCATAGTCCGATCCGAACGCTTGATTGTTGCTTCGTTCAAAGCACGAATAGTGCGTGTATCACCATTTTCAAAAGTGATTTTTACATTTAAAATTGGATAAGAAACCTGAGCACCAGTATCTAATTTGAGATTTTCTACCAGCTTATCTAGTTCAAAATCACGATAGTCTGTATAAAAGCCGAGATGCCCTGTATGCACACCGACAAAGCGGACCCGATCCAGCTGTTCTTCATACATATGAAAAGCCGACAGCAACATGCCGTCACCACCCACCGAAATCACAATGTCGGGATTCTTAGGAGTTAAAATAAAGCCGTTCTGTTTCAGCTTCTGCTTCAAATCCTGATAGACTTGTTCACTCTGTCTTTTCCGATTGCGGATAATCGCTATTTTTTTATCTGTATTCTTCATCTGTATCATCACTATTTCCCACACCGTCATTTAACTTGCGGTGAAGAGGATCAAAGAGAGCCTGCGCCTCCTGGATAGCATCACGGATTTCTCCCATCTCCTCATCCAGCTGATAGGCAAGATTAGCTGTCGTTTCCAAGCGGCATTTGATTTCCTCGGGAAATTCTCCTTTATACTTGTAATTCAAAGAATGCTCAATCGTAGCCCAAAAATTCATCGAAAGTGTGCGAATCTGAATTTCAGCCAGAATAAGCCTATGACCATTAATTGTATCGACCGGATACTCTATAATCACATGATAGCTCCGATAGCCACTGGCTTTTTTGTTTTTAATATAATCCCGCTCCTGAACAATGCGCATATCTGTCCTGTTTCGCAGGACTTCTAAAACTTCATCCACATCATCGACAAACTGGACCATGACCCGTAAGCCAGCGATATCCTGCATCTCCTGCTCGATATTTTCCTCGCGAATACCTCGCAGAACCATCTTTTCTTTAATGCTCTCAATCGGCTTGACACGTCCGGTCACAAACTCAATCGGAGAATGACGTTGCTGCTTGCGGTATTGCTTTCGCACTCCACGCAACTTAATTTTCAGCTCTCCAACAGCTTGAATATAGGGGTCTAAAAACTCTTCCCATTCTATTGTCATACACTTACCTTGTCATATCATTATTTTTTGTATAAAATAAACACAACTGTTATTATAACATAAATCGCTTTCAAAAAAAAGAAAAGGATATGAAAATGAATCACTTAGAAATTGAATTCAAAACCATGCTGACCAAGGAAGAGCACGACCGTCTGCTCCAATTATTTGCTGATATTTCGCCTATTAGCCAGACCAACCACTACATCGAGTCAGACCAGCAGAGTATCCGACACGCCCACATGGCTTTTCGAGTACGAACTTTTAACCATCGCGAAGCTGAGCTGACGCTCAAGATTCCTCAAGAAGTCGGATCCTTAGAACTCAATCAGAATTTGACACCAGAAGAAACCAAAAACATTTTGCAGAACAATGAATTTCCTACGGGAGAGATTTTAGAAACACTGCTTCAAAAAGAAATTCCTATCCAAGACTTGAAGATTCTTGGCTCTCTAGAGACTATCCGCTATGAAAAAGAAGACGAAATCGGTCTGCTTGCTCTGGATGAGAGTCACTACTTGGGCAAAACAGACTTCGAACTCGAAGTCGAAGTTGAAGATTTCGAAAAAGGAAAAGAAAATTTCCTCAACTTCCTAAAACAGCACTGCATCGACTACAAACCTAGTAAGAGCAAGATAGCAAGATTTTCTGAAAACTTGTAAATCAACGACCACAAAATAGCTGAAATAATCTAATTTTTTTGGTAAAATAAAAGGTAGCAATCTAAAGACTATTGAAATCTAAATTTCATGGAGCATTAGATTATAGAAATGACACAAAAAGAGGACGGTCCAACTCATGTCAGATAAAAAAAATATGAAGCTTTTTTCCCTCAACTCCAATCATTCCATAGCTGAAAAAATCGCTGAGGCTGCTGGGGTTCCTTTGGGAAAACTTTCCTCCCGCCAATTCTCGGACGGCGAGATTCAGATTAACATTGAAGAAAGTGTCCGTGGCTATGATATATACATCATTCAGTCTACTAGCTTCCCTGTCAATAATCACTTGATGGAACTCTTGATTATGGTGGATGCCTGCAAGCGTGCAAGTGCCAACACGATTAATGTTGTGATGCCTTATTTTGGTTATGCCCGTCAGGATCGGACTGCTGCCCCTCGCGAGCCAATCACAGCTAAACTGGTTGCCAACATGCTTGTCGGAGCTGGAGTAGATCGTGTGATTTCTCTGGATCTTCATGCCGTGCAGGTCCAAGGATTCTTTGATATCCCAGTTGATAACCTCTTCACTATCCCACTCTTTGCCAAACACTACTGCAACATGGGGCTTACTGGCGATGATGTCGTTGTCGTCAGCCCTAAAAACTCTGGTGTAAAACGCGCCCGCAATCTGGCTGAATATCTGGATGCTCCTATCGCTATCATTGATTATGGCGAAGATGAGGCGGGTCGCTCTGAGGGATATATCATTGGAGATGTCGAGGGCAAGAAAGCTATTCTGATTGACGACATTTTAAATACCGGTCGGACTTTCTCTGAAGCAGCTAAAATTGTCTGTCGCGAAGGCGCAGTCGAAATCTATGCTGTATCCAGTCATGGTCTCTTTGCGGATAAAGCTGCGGAATTGCTAGATAATTCTCCTATCAGGGAAATTCTTGTAACTGACTCTGTTGATACCAAAGAAAAAACACCTAAGAATCTCCACTACATTACAGCAAGTGAACTGATTGGTGATGCCATTGTCCGCATCCAAGAAAGAAAACCAGTCAGCCCACTCTTTGCCTATCAAAAGAAATAAGGTAACCGGAGTGATTTATTTAGATAATGCCGCTACAACTGCTTTGTCGCCTGCTGCAATCCAAGCAATGACCAAAACTATGACTGTCTTCGGAAATCCTTCCAGTACGCATAGCCATGGTCGAGAAGCTAGTAAACTCCTTAGGCAGGCGCGTGAAGATATTGCTCAAGCCCTGCATACTCAAAGCAATAAGATTCTTTTTACTTCAGGCGGCACTGAAAGCAATAATACTGCTATCAAAGGCTATGCCCTTCGTCACCAGAACCGAGGAAAGCATATTGTGACCACTGCTATTGAACACCATGCTGTCTTAGAAGTGGTAGAATACTTAGTTGATAAATTCGGCTTCGAAGCTACTTTTGTTCAGCCGGTGGATGGTCAGATTCGAGCGGAGGATATTAAGAAGGCTCTTAGGCCTGATACTATTCTTGTGTCCGTCATGGCGGTTAATAACGAGACGGGTGCCATGCTCCCCATTAAGGAAATTGGTGAATTACTGCAAGAACATCCTGCTGTTTTTCACGTTGATGCTGTCCAAGCAATTGGTAAACTTCCCATCTACCCTGAAGAGCTAGGGATTGACTTTCTATCTGCTTCAGCGCATAAATTTCATGGTCCCAAAGGCGTTGGATTCCTTTATGCCAAGAAGATGGATTTTGACAATTTCATGCACGGTGGCGACCAGGAAGAAAAACACCGGGCCGGAACTGAAAATCTAATCTCTATCACAGGTATGGCTGCGGCTCTGTCAGATAGCACGGAACATCTTGAGGAAAAACTAGCGCATGCGCAAGACTTAAAAGACAGCTTACTTGCTGACTTATCGGACATTGACTTTTACTTAAATGAAAGTCAGCCCAGCTTGCCTTACGTCATCAATTTGGGATTTTCCAATCAGAAGAATGATCTACTTCTACTTCAAATGGATTTAAACGGATTTTCCATTTCAACAGGCTCAGCGTGCACAGCCGGAGCTATACAACCCAGTCATGTCCTGCAGGCTATGTATGGCAAGGATTCCGACCGCTTGCATGAGTCCATTCGGATCAGTACTTCGGACCAGACGACTCTGCAAGATATTCAATCATTTACAAAGAAATTAAAAGAAATTTTAGGAGGATAAGATGGCCTTTCAAACATCTGTTAGCTTAGCAAACTGTGAATATACCTATTCACTTCACCCAAATGTCAAGAAATTTACCTTGCGCGACAATACTTTCGCGGAAAGTAAGGTTGGCAACTATGAACTCTCTCGTCTGCTGGAATCTGTCCCCAACAGCGGAAATGGTTTTCTGCTGAAAATCATCGTCAATAAAGATTTGAATGGTTTCAAAATCAATATCACTGACAAATCAGGCCTGCGCTTGGTCAATATTTTCAAATCAGAAGACCATCACATTATCCAGCAAAAATTTTATTTCTTGATGGATAGCTTGGTTGAAAGAAATATTTTTGAAAAGACACCACAATAAGCAAGATTCTCGCAATTTTGCTTTTTTGGTTTTGACACTTCAAAATTTAAACGAGCTTGACTTCTACTTAGAACACTTGAAGAAAAGATCAACCGAACCCAAAGAAAGGATTAACAATGGTTGAACTGACCTATTTGGACTCATATAAGGTGAAACGGACACTTACCTATGAAGACTTCGACGAATTTCTTCTCGCCTTCTCTGGCTGCGTCACAGTTCCTGACTCTCTCAAAGTACTTTCCATCACTTATAATGGACACCAGCTGCCATTTACAGGGTTAATCGGCGACTTATACCGCCAGATGTACCAGTTAGACTTGACTCCCTACCAGGACTAATCCTTCGCAGTTACAACATAACCAAAACTTCCACTCTTTTCTTTTTTAATGAATCAAACACTCTTAATTAGTTGATTTTTTCACAAACTTCCTATAAAATAGAATTAGAAAGGTTGTGATTTTGTGAAAACTGAAAAAAATACTACAATTCCCCGAGCTACTGCTAAAAGGCTATCGCTCTACTATCGTATTTTTAAACGGTTTAATGCTGAGAAGATTGAAAAAGCAAACTCCAAGCAAATTGCAGAAGCCATTGGTATTGACTCTGCTACTGTCAGACGAGATTTTTCTTATTTCGGTGAACTTGGACGCAGAGGATTTGGTTATGATGTCAAGAAATTGATGAACTTTTTTGCTAATCTCTTGAACGACAATGCTATTACCAATGTCATGATTGTTGGTGTTGGTAATATGGGGCGGGCTCTGTTGCACTATCGTTTTCATGAGCGCAATAAAATGAAGGTTGTAATGGCTTTTGACATAGATGACCATCCAGAAGTTGGCAGCACAACCAGCGATGGGATTCCTATCTATGGAATTTCCCAAATTAAAGAAAAAATACAGTCAGGAAATGTGCAAACTGCCATCCTAACTGTACCTAGCGTGAAAGCTCAAGAAGTCGCATCTATCTTAGTTCAGGCTGGTGTCAAGGGCATTCTCTGTTTCTCACCTGTAAACCTATCCCTGCCTAAGGATGTGGTCGTTCAGTATGTTGACCTGACTAGCGAACTGCAGACGCTGCTCTACTTCATGAGAAAAAATGATTATTAATTTGAAAGAGGTATTAAACACTCTATGAGTAAACCTATCATTGGAATAACCGGAAATGAAAGAGAAATTCCAGACGATCACTTCATCCATATGAGCTATACGGCGACAGGATTCGTTGAGGGAGTTAAAGAAGTTGGCGGAATTCCAATGATTTTGCCAATCGGTGATGAAGAAATGGCTAAACAGTATGTTTCCATTGTCGACAAATTAATCATCACAGGCGGTCAGAATGTATGCCCTCAATTCTATGGTGAAGAGAAAACCATTGACAGCGATGATTATCTACTCAAACGGGATATTTTTGAATTAGCTTTAATCAAAGAAGCTCGCCGTCAAAATAAACCAATTTTCACCGTCTGCCGCGGAACCCAACTTTATAATGTAGCCCTAGGAGGTACTCTTCATCAAGATATTGAAGATCATTGGCAAGATAGCTCTGCTGAGTACACGACTCAAAGCATGGTGACCAAGAACGGTTCTATTCTGCACGAAATCTATGGACCAGCATCTGAAATCAACTCCTTCCACCATCAGAGTATCAAGGATTTAGCGGCTGGCCTAGAAGTCATTGCCTATGATCCTAGAGATAAAATTATTGAAGCAATAACTTCTACTGACGGCAGTCCATTCCTTGGTGTCCAATGGCACCCAGAGTTCTTGTTTGGCTCCAGAGAAGGAGACCTAGCTCTGTTTGATTATGTTGTCAATATTCTTTAAAAACCTCTATTCCTAGATAAACTTCTGTTCTACACGAATAGAAGTTTTTTTATATTCAAGTAAACCAAATTATATCATATCTGTCTCCTCTCGATAGCTATAGTAGTTGGACTTGGACACAATCAAATGATCCAAAAGGACCAAGCCCATCATCTCACATGCTTCTTTCATATGCTGGGTCACCTCATCGTCGTTTCTACTAGGAACGACTGAACCTGATGGATGATTGTGTACCAGTATGATAGATGTCGCCAGATGCTTAAGAGCGTAGTGGAGAATTTCTCTCGGCTCAGCAATGCTTCTGCTGACAGTCCCCATAAAAATAGTCTGCTGGTGCAGAATTTGATTTTGACTATTAAGATAAATAGCAACCAAGCACTCCTGCCTCATATCTCCCAATTCCTGCTGCATCTTCTGGGCTAATTTTTGACTGCCCATAATCTGTTCTTTCTGCAGAACCTCTGCTCGATTAATCCGACGACCTAATTCGATAATGGCCTGTAGCTCCACAGCCTTAATCGGACCGATTCCAGAAATAGTCTGCAATTCCTGCAAAGTTAAATACTTGAGATCGTTCAAACTGGAAATTGATGATAAAATTCTTTGAGAAACTTGAAAAACAGTTTCTTTTTTGTTACCTGTCCTGAGGAAAATTGATAGAAGCTCTTGGTTACTGAGTTTTTCAGCCCCTTCTCTCATCAAACGCTCCCGTGGCATCATGCTAATATCATCTTGAAATGAAATGCTATACATAGAAACCTCCTTACCTTATTATTCGGAAAAAGAGTCAAAATCAGCAAGAATTGATATAAAAAAACTCCAAAAATTAGAGTTCTTCCTAACCTTTGGAGTGAATTTTTTTAGTTTTCGCCTTTAAATCTGCATTTGATTATAGGACTTACTGAAAGATTCAAGAACTTCCTTAGGAGCCTTGTCATACTCGACAGAGCCTTCTAAGGTTCCCTTGACAATCGTTCGATTGGTTGCCGCAGCATCCTCACAAGTAACCAAAGTAATCTCTGTAACGCCTTCGGTATCCTCAATCAAATCCGTTCGATCTGGAGTTACCGTTTCAACACTAGTGATTACATAAGTATAGACATGCTCTTTATCAGTGATATAGATCTTCATGCCAGCCTTAGCACGATCCAGTGGGGAAAAGAGCATGTTGCTAGCCCCTGTGATGCCAAAGACATGGTGGCTAGCCAAGGCATAATTCCCCTGCCCCATCTGCTGGGTCTCTTTCATCGTACCAGCACCATAATACAATCCAGCATTATCCAGTCCTTTGAAGATTGGCAAATTCATGGATACTTCTGGAATAGAGATGCCTCCGATAACAGGCAGTTGCTGAGCTTTCCACTGAGCATTGATAACTGCTTCTGTAGAAAGCGACTCTACCTTATTAAAATCAAAGCTAGTCTCAGCATTTTTATTTTTATTAATAGAGTCTTTGGAAACCTTGCTGACCTGATATTGGTTGGTATGCCAAACCATAATCATGTTTCGAATTTGCGCATTAAAGATTAAGCCAAGAGCCACAATAATTAATAATGACGCAACAATATTGATAAAAATATTTCTTTTGCTTTTTTGTTTTCTTTTTCGACTTCTTTTTCCTTGTACCATATAGAGGTCCTCTTTTACGATTCGTTTTCTTCCTCTGCTACATCTTCTTTATCGTCTGCTTCGACGCTTGTAAAGGTGACAATCTGTGCATTTTGGTCCAGACGCATGACCTTAACTCCCATGGTTGAGCGGCCTGTCTGAGAAATATTCGCCACACTTGTCCGAATGATGACACCTGTATTAGTGATAATCATCAAATCTTCCTCGCCAGTAACAGTCATCAGACCAGCAAGAGGTCCGTTCTTATCAGTGATATTGGCTGTTTTAATCCCTTTACCACCACGGCCCTTGGTTGGATACTCACTAGCAAGAGTTCGCTTACCATAGCCTTTTTCGGTGATGACAAGCACTTCGTCTCCCTCGGAAATCACTCCAGCTCCAACGACCTGGTCACCCTCTCGAAGATTGACTCCGCGAACACCAGTCGCTATACGGCTCATGCTCCGGACAGCTGTCTCATTGAAGCGGACAGAATAACCAAACTTAGTACCAATGATAACGTCTGCAGCACCGTCCGTCAGAAAGACATTGATTAACTCGTCTTCATCCTTCAAATTCAAAGCCTTGAGACCGTTCTGACGAATATTAGCAAATTCTGTCACACTGGTCCGTTTGACCACCCCATGACGGGTAGTAAAGAAGAGATAAGAATCATCACTGCGGTCTTGCTGGACATTAATAATAGTCTGAATAGTCTCTCCTTCATCCAGTTTCAAGAGATTGACTACTGGCAAGCCCTTGGCTGTCCGACCATACTCAGGGATTTCATATCCTTTGAGACGATAGACTCGGCCTTTATTTGTAAAGAAGAGCAGTCTATCGTGGGTACTCGTTGAAACAAGCTCTTTGACGAAGTCATCGTCTTTGACACCAGTTCCTTGAACACCGCGGCCACCACGTTTTTGAGCAGTGAATTCAGCCTGATTCAGACGTTTGATATAGCCTTTATTAGACAGGGTAATCAAAACATCCGCTTCCTCAATCAAATCTTCATCTTCAAGAGAAAGAACTTCTCCAACCATCAGCTCAGTTCGGCGGTCATCCGCAAATTTACGTTTGACCTCGTCTAACTCTTCCTTGATAATAGCGATAACGCGCTCTGGCTTAGCCAAAATATCAGCCAAGTCTGCAATCAAGGCAATCAGCTCGTCATACTCTGACTGAATCTTATCACGTTCCAAACCAGTCAGACGACGCAGACGCATATCGAGGATAGCCTGACTCTGGCGCTCAGACAGCTCAAACTTAGCCATCAATTCAGCTTGGGCTTCTGCGTCCGTCTCGCTATTACGGATAATGCGAATCACTTCATCAATGTGATCCAACGCAATCAGCAAACCAGCCAAGATGTGAGCTCGCGCTTCCGCCTTTTCTTTATCAAAGGCCGTCCGTCGAGTCACCACTTCTTTTTGGTGTTCAATGTAGGATAACAAAATCTCACGAAGAGACAGAATCTTAGGCACACCATTTTGAATAGCTAGCATATTGAAGCTGAAATTGGTCTGCATCTGAGTCAGCTTGAAAAGGTTATTTAGAATGACATGTGCAGAGGCATCACGACGAACCTCAATGACAAAACGGACCCCTTCACGGTTGGACTCATCACGAACAGCTGTGATACCGTCAATGCGTTTTTCCTGCACTAGGCGAACAATATGCTCATGGACCTTAGTCTTATTAACCATGTATGGAAACTCGGTTACGACAATTCGCTCTCGGCCATTTTTCATCTCTTCAATTTCAGTGCGAGAACGAAGAACAATCGAACCCTTTCCAGTTTCATAAGCCCGGTGAATACCGGACTTGCCCATAACCAGTGCTCCTGTCGGAAAATCTGGTCCAGGCAGGACTTCCATGATATCGCGAGTTGTTGCCTCTGGATTGTCCATGACAAGCTTAACTGCATCAATAGACTCACCAAGATTATGAGGTGGAATATTTGTCGCCATCCCAACCGCAATCCCTGTCGCACCGTTTACAAGCAAGTTAGGGAAGCGAGCAGGAAGAACTACGGGCTCTCTCTCGCTAGCATCATAGTTGTCAATATAATCAACAGTGTTTTTATTAATATCACGAAGCATCTCCAGAGCAATCTTGCTCATACGTGCTTCTGTATAACGTTGAGCAGCAGCCCCATCTCCGTCCATAGAACCGAAGTTCCCATGGCCATCTACGAGCATATAGCGATAGCTCCACCATTGAGCCATCCGCACCATCGCTTCATAAATAGAAGAGTCACCATGCGGGTGATACTTACCCATGACATCCCCTGTGATACGAGCTGATTTCTTGTGAGGCTTCTCAGGTGTCACGCCCAGCTCATTCATACCATAGAGAATCCGACGGTGAACGGGCTTTAGACCATCACGAACATCTGGAAGTGCCCGAGCCACGATAACGCTCATCGCGTAATCAATGAAACTAGTCTTCATTTCACTAGTCAGATTAACATTTACTAAGTTTCTGTCTTGCATTAAAAAATGCCTTTCTTTCATATTAAACTACCCTTTATTATACCACATTTTCTTTAATTTTTCAGTATTTTGAACCGTTTGTAAAAACGTTTACATCACTAGATATACAAGTTGACCGTGACAAAATATGTCAAAAGTGGTAGAATGAATGTGTACGGGAAATATTCCCTAAAAAAATAAGGAGATGTTTAGAAATGACTGCTACTAAACAACATAAAAAAGTCATCCTTGTTGGTGACGGTGCTGTAGGTTCATCTTACGCATTTGCTCTTGTAAACCAAGGTATTGCTCAAGAACTTGGTATCATTGAAATCCCTCAATTATTTGAAAAGGCTGTCGGTGATGCTGAAGACCTTAGCCACGCCCTTGCTTTCACTTCACCTAAAAAAATCTATGCAGCTACTTATGCAGACTGTGCGGATGCTGACCTCGTTGTTATCACTGCAGGTGCACCTCAAAAACCAGGTGAAACTCGCCTTGACCTTGTTGGCAAAAACTTGGCTATCAACAAATCTATCGTTACTCAAGTCGTAGAATCAGGCTTTAACGGTATCTTCCTTGTTGCTGCTAACCCCGTTGACGTTTTGACTTACTCAACTTGGAAATTCTCTGGTTTCCCTAAAGAGCGCGTTATTGGTTCAGGTACTTCACTTGACTCAGCTCGCTTCCGTCAAGCTCTTGCTGAAAAGATTGGTATCGATGCTCGTTCTGTCCATGCCTACATCATGGGTGAGCACGGTGACTCTGAGTTTGCTGTTTGGTCACACGCTAACGTTGCAGGTGTGAAATTGGAGCAATGGTTACAAGCTAACCGTGACTTGAACGAACAAGACTTGGTTGATCTTTTCATCTCCGTTCGTGACGCAGCATACTCAATCATCAACAAAAAAGGTGCTACTTACTACGGTATCGCGGTTGCTTTAGCTCGTATCACAAAAGCTATCCTTGACGATGAAAATGCTGTATTGCCATTATCAGTCTTCCAAGAAGGACAATACGGTGTTGAAAATGTCTTCATTGGTCAACCTGCTATCGTTGGTGCTCACGGTATCGTACGTCCAGTAAACATCCCACTGAACGATGCTGAGACTCAAAAAATGCAAGCTTCTGCTAAAGAATTGCAAGCAATTATTGATGAAGCATGGAAGAATCCAGAATTCCAAGAAGCATCTAAAAACTAATTATAAAAAACATCTCCTGATAAAAGGGGATGTTTTTTGTTGCTTTATACAGATTTGTCAGCAAAAATATCTATCAAATAAGGTATGATGAGCTCTTTCTCTAAGTCTTTTAAAGAAGTAATCCAGACAAAGTCTGTGTGCTCTTCTGGAACTAATATAATATCACGCTGCTCCGTAATCCTACCTGCATAAACTAAGCGTGTAAAAACAGTATTATTTTCAGAATCAAACTGGCTATCTTCATGTATAATCTTATCAATCCGAATCTTTTGATTAACCTCCTCCATAGCCTCACGTAGAGCTGCCTCTCTAGGCAGTTCATTCTCTCCTACACTCCCACCAGGAATGTCCCAATAATATGGATAGACATTAGGACGACCTCGCTTTATTTTCGAGCGTTTGATAAGCAAATACTTCCCGTCTTTCTCGATCAAGATATGGGCGATTAATTTTACTGTCATTGCATGTTCCTCCAAGAAAGAGCAAAAAAGACTCCGAAGAGTCCAATTTTAAGTCATCCACCCTGAGAGAATCGAACTCCCATCTCAAGAACCGGAATCTTGCGTGATATCCATTACACTAAGGGTGGCAACTAATTCATTATAACTGATTTTCTCTGAAAATACAAGTGAAAATCAGAAAAAGAAGTTGAGATTTCTCAACTTCTTTTAACTAATTACAATTCAATATCGCCAAACAAATCAGCCATTGAGAATCCAGTTTGAGTTTCTGGAAGTTCAAAGTCACGTTTTTCTTGACGTTTTGGACGACGAGGACGTGATTGGCGTTTCTCATCTTTTTGTCCTTCTTCTTGAGCTGGACGTTCTTCAAGAGCCTTGATAGAAAGTGATACACGCTCATCAGCAGCATTCACTTCAAGAACCTTAACAGTTACTTCTTGACCAACCTTAAGGGCATCCTTAGGGCTTTCAACACGTTTGTGTGAAATTTGTGAGATGTGAACCAATCCATCGATACCTGGCAATACTTCAACGAAAGCACCGAAATCAGTCAAACGTTTTACAGTTCCTTCAATCACATCGCCTGCAGCAAGTTTTTGCTCAACGCCATCCCATGGCCCAGGTGTTGTTGCTTTAAGAGAGAGGGACACGCGTCCTTCTTCTTCGTTCAAGTCAAGAACTTTCACTTCGATTTCATCACCAACTGATACAACAGACTTAGGTGATACGTTGCGTTCATGTGACAATTCAGTCAAGTGAACCAATCCGTCAACTCCGCCAAGGTCGATGAAAGCACCGAAGCTAGTGATGCGAGCAACTTTACCAGTTACAACATCGCCAACATTCAACTTACCAAAGACTTCAGCACGCGCTGCTGCAGCTTCAGCTTCTACAACTTCACGACGTGAAAGGATGAAGCGGTTTTCTTTTGGATCTACTTCTTTGATTTTAGCATCAAACTCTTGACCTACAAAACGCTCAGTGTTGCGAACGAAACGAGTATCAAGCATTGAAGCAGGGATAAATCCACGAAGTCCTTCAAACTCAACTGAAAGTCCACCTTTAACAGCACGAGTGCCCTTAACAGTGACAACTTCTTCTTCACGACCAACCAATTTGTCCCAAGCTTTGCGAGCTTCCAAACGTTTTTTAGATACCAGGTAAGTTACTGTGTCTGTATCTTTACCCACTACTTGACGAAGAACAAGCAATTCAAGTGTTTCACCTGGTTTTACAAGGTCGTTGATATCAGCGTCGCGGTCGTTTGTCAACTCACGAAGAGTCAAAACACCTTCAACACCAGTTCCAGCGATTGCAACATTAGCTTGGTTAGCGTCAACAGTCAATACTTCAGCAGTAACGACGTCACCTGGCTCAACTTGGCTAACACTGTTTAGCAAATCTTCAAATTCATTCATCTAAAAAAATCCTCCAACAATCAAGCTTTCGCTTGACATACTACTTATTTATTTTCCTAAGCACCCGCAAATGACATTGATCTATCGTTAACGATTTTCATCCTATAAAGAAATAAAACACCAGAAGACATTTTATTATTTTATCAGATCTATTACCTAAGAACTGGGGTAGCTGGATTCGAACCAACGCATGAGGGAGTCAAAG
>NZ_CAUOLF010000003.1:0-147476 GCF_963456385.1 uncultured Streptococcus sp.
CGATTAGTACACCGTCGGTAAGCGAAAGTGTCAGCAACGTTAGTTCGAGCGACTACCGTCCGATTAGCACACCGTCGGTAAGCGAAAGTGCTAGCAACATCAGTTCAAGTGACTATCGTCCGATTAGTACACCGTCGGTAAGCGAAAGTGTCAGCAACGTTAGTTCGAGCGACTATCGTCCAATTAGTACACCGTCGGTAAGCGAAAGTGTCAGCAACGTTAGTTCGAGCGACTATCAGCCAATTAGTACACCATCGGTAAGCGAAAGTGTCAGCAATGTTAGTTCAAGCGACTATCGTCCGATTAGCACACCGTCAGTAAGCGAAGGTGCTAGCAACGTTAGTTCGAGCGACTATCGTCCAATTAATACACCGTCGGTAAGCGAGGACGCCAGCAATATCAAGCCTAGCGATTACAAACCAATCAGCGATTCATCTGTAAGTGCTTCAGACAGTTTGGCGGATTCTGTTGATTATAAGGCGATTGCTGGTAAAGATGATACTGTAACGACAGACAGTCTTGCTAAAAAAGGTAAAGATGATGCCTTGAAAATGGCTGATTCTAAAGTAGATCAATCTACGACAGACGCTTTGGGTGCAGTAGATGTTACCGAAAAGGCCTTGGAGTCTGCCAATGCTGGAACTCAAAAAGCAAGCACAGGCAGTAGCCGCTATAACTTAGCTGTCTCACCGGAAGTTGAAACAGCTTTAGATTCCTTGTCAGAAGAACATAGAAATCAGTTTATTAAAGCGTTGAAAGACTATGGTTATGGTCTGAATAATTCTGAAACGTCGGCTACCACAACTCCAGAGTATACTTTAAGCTCAACTTCTTCAAGTAACAAGGGAAAGTTAGATTTTACTCCTTATGGTCAGTCTACTCTTACTGATAGCCAAGGTCAGCCTACGTCGGCTTATCAAGACTTGTTGGATCTTGCAAATAGTAAAGAAAGTCAGCCTCTATTTAATCAATCTGCAAGTAATGACTATCAGATCAAGAAAGGTGATAGCTTAGCCAAAATCGGCAATCTCCATTATCCAGATGATAAGGAAAAAGCAGCAGCAGCTTCTATGCTGGCTCTTCAGGATTTGCATGGACAGAATAAGCTGAACATCAATAATAAACAAAATCGTATTAATCTGACACCTGGTAATAAGGTCAATGTAGATTTATCTAACTATACATCAGAAGAAATCAGTGCATTAGCCAAAGGATTTAACAAAATCCAGTCGGCAGAAAATAAAATTGATACTTTCCGTCAGGCCCAAGAAGAAGCTAAGGCCTTGGCACGAGCTCAAGAAAGACAAAACAGAGCTTCTCAAGCAAGGAAAATCTGGCAGGAACAACCAACAAACGCTACTTCCAAACTAAGCGATTTGCTCCAGCAAAATACTGATTCATCCAGTGAAAGCAAAAGTCAAAAGATTGCTAAAGGATGGGCAAACCTGAGCGCACCTACGAAACCGAACCGATTTGGTCAGCCAAATTATCAAGCGGGTTACCAAGAGGTAAAAATTCGTCCAACAACTCTAGAAGAGGTAAGGCCGGGTGCACTCAGTCAATTTGTCAATAAATACCTTCTTGCAGATCCTAGCGCTTCGAATAAATATTTAGCCGAAACGAAGGTATTGCCAAAGGATTTTAGTCTAGATGCATTTGAAAAAAGATCCAAAATTAGCCATGAAGCTGGGAAAGCAGCCTTTAAGGAATACTATAATGATGCTGTTACTGGACTGGCTTCTTTGGCCGATTTAAGCTTTGATGGAATGAAAACTACGGCTCATAAGGCTGGGTTAGTCAATCTATCTAAAGATGAATTGAACGAAATTTATAATCGCGATTCTGCTGTGTGGCAAAGGATTATTGATAAATGGGATTCAACCTCTGCACCAGAGATGTTATTAGGAGTAAGCAGATATGTAATGAATCTTGCGAGTCAAGTCTCTCCTGGCTCCCACGAAATTAACTCTATTTCAAATTTCATAGCCGGAGACGGTTTGGCTCAAAAAAATCAGCTTAAAACTACCTTGGAAGCGGCAGAGTTTGCTTTACCAGCGTCGAAAGCATCTATAGCTGGAAAAATTGCAAAAAATGGCGTTGGTAGCGCAGCACATGCCATTGCCTCTAAAACTGGAAAAGCCTTAAACAAGGCGGAAGATTTTGGGAAAAATCTATTTGATGCTACTAAGAGTAAAGTTGATAATTTTGAGCAAAAAGGCCATCAGTCTGCTTTAACAGAAAAAGTTTTAAACAACATAGCAGATAGCGCAAATGCTCGAAGGGCTTCTAATTTTTATCCTCACATTGGCAAGGAAAAGAGGATTGATACGCATCGTTATGATCTATGGAATCGTCATGTGAATAAAGGCTTGGAGCCATCTGATAGAGCAAAGCTGACCCAATGGTCTCAACTACTTGAACCTGAATTCTATCTTGAGAACAAAAAAGTATTTGACAATCCAGATTATTTTAATCAGCTAACCGGAAACGCTATTTATCCAGGAACTCCCGAAAGTGCTTTGGGCAGAGTTGATGGAAGTATACATAAAGATGGATTTTTGAATGGTGAATACAAAGAATCCGTTATATTACCAGGAACCAGAATAAATAGGATTGGTTCTAATCCAACAGGAAGGTATTTCTCTCCTGCAGGAGCAACATTTGGTGAAAAGGCTTTGCCTCCTTTTATGAAATTACAACCGGATTCAGACTATATTACTCTAAAAAAGATACTAATAAGAGAAGGATTAGTCGCACCTTGGTTTGATGAACCTGGTATGGGTATTCAATATTATACATATTTGCCGATGAGAGAACTAGAAAAAGGTGGTTACTTACATAAAATAAAAAAGGAATGATTTTATGTTAACAAAATTAAAAAACAAAATTGAAGATGGAGTTTCCGAAATTGGAAATATAAAATTAGAAGAATTTGGAATCTATTTTTCAAACAAACCGCCTTACTTTCCAGAAGGAATCAATATAATAGAAAATAGAAATGAAAAATATAATCTAATTTTTACAGAAAGAGGTAAAATTACATCTGAGATTTCTAATCTAACTGATGACGAAGTGGCTTATCAAATTTTAAAAATTATCATTGAGATTGTTTCTTCACAAGCGATTGATGAAAAAAATGTGGATGTAATAGAAAGATTAATTAAAAGAAACGAATTTGATAAAGTTAGTCAATTAGTTGGGGAGACACAGGGGAAGAGGTATAGGTACGGAAAGGAGCTACTGCAAAAAATTAATCCTCTTTATGCTTTATGGTACGAAAGCGAGCATTATAAATAAATCTTAGGATAATCATATATCTAATCAGATAGCCATTCAGATCAAAAAAACGACCATAACGGTCGTTTTTTTGCATTACTCCACTTCCAATTCTTTCTGGTCAATTTTATGGGCTGTTCGGTAGGCTTGGTAAAAGATAAAGACAGCTAGAGCAGTCATAGCCGGTACGATGATTGGGATGTCCGTTTCGATAGCAGTCAGCGGTGAATTCCAGAAGAAGTGGAGAACGAAGGCTGCTAGGAAGTAGAAGAGCCCCACTCGGAAATAATTTTTCTGAGTCTTGGCATAATGCAGCATGAGTGCCAGACCGAGAGTGGTCAGGGCGGTGTATAGCCAGTGAGAGGCAACGCCGCCAGTAATGCGGCCTAGGATACCAGAGATAGTGAAGGAGAAGCCTTCGGGCAGGTCAGAGAGGATATAAGAGAAATCCTCGCTAATCTGAAAGCCCATGCCAGCCGTAATACCCAGCATCAAGAAAGATTTGAGCTTTTTGACGGGGACTAGATAGACAGCGAAGGCAACTGCCAACAGCTTGAGGGGTTCTTCAACCAGTGGAGCTGCGATGGCATTTTCTAGGTCGCTGAGCAAAGTGTTTGGGAAGCTGGTGCTGACCCACTCGTGGATATAGGTGTTGGCCAAGCCAGAGGTCCAGCCAGAGATGAAAAGGCCGCCTAGCAGAGCTATCCCAAGGCTAAGTGCAGGAGTCTGCCATTTTTTTCCCAGTTGACGAATCAAGAGCAGGGCAGGGACGATATAGAGCAGAGCCAAGAGGGCTGACAGTCCGACAATCCCATAGGAAGTACCTGACATACTGCCAGTAGTATAGGCTTGTGTCTCGTATTCTAAGCCAATCGCGCTCAGAAGGAGAAAAATGAAAAGAACAATATTTTTCTTCATAAGTAACTTTCTAAAATTTTATTTTCATCCTAGTATAACAAAAAAATCCTAAATAAAACCAATTTAAAAACTGGAAATTAAGGGCTAGTATAATACTTTACTTGCCAAACTGTCTCTTTTTGTTTATATTAGTTTTATAAGGTTTCTTGGAGGCGTTTGCATGTCGAAAAATCTGTTGAGGTTGAAATTGCTGGGAAGTCCGAGTGTCTTTCTCAATCAGGAGGAAGTCTTTTTTCCTTTTGCCAAAATCAATGCTCTGCTTTACTATCTTCACATCAATGGAGCAGTCAATCGGGAGGAGATTGCAGGAATCCTCTGGGAAAACAAGGATAATCAGACTGCCAAAAAGAATCTGCGCAACACGATTTATCAAGCTAACAAGCTACTAGGTGGGGAATGGATTGTCGCTCCAAACCGGACTGTGCTGTCGATTAATCCCGAGTGTGCGATTGAAAGTGATGTAGAACTTTTTACGGATCATCCTGCAGAGCATCTGTCTCTCTATCAAGGGGATTTTCTGCAGGGCTTCTATCTCAAGGACAGCGAGGCCTTTGATTATTGGGTGTCCAAGATGCGGACGCGATATGAGCAGCTTTATATCCAAGCTTGCTACCAACAGCTGGAAACAGAAAAAGACCAGCTGGATTTGGAAGAGGCTGAGCGGAATTTGCGCCGCTTGATCAGCATTGATGAGTTTGATGAGAAGAATTATCATCTGCTCATGAAGCTCTATCAGGATAATGATCGGCCTGGTAAGGTGATAGAGACCTACTACAAATTGGTCAATATTTTGGATAAGGAACTGGGCATCAGTCCAAATGAGTCTATCCAGCAACTCTACCATGAAGTGCTGGCCAAGGATCGGAGCGAGCGTAAGACCAAGCAGTTTCTGCGCAATACGGACCACTTTTTCGGGCGGGTCGATGAAATCAAGCGTTTGGAATCTTATTTCTCCAAAGTGATAGAGACTCAGGAAGCGCGTGCTCTGGTTCTAGTCGGTGGTACTGGTATTGGTAAGCGGACAGTGACTCGTCAAGTATTGGCCAATCAGACCAAGTATTTCCAGATTGTCATGGCTGAGTGCTTCAAGGAAGAGATGAAGGCAGAGTTCCAGCCTTGGCGTGGCTTGCTGGACGGCCTTGGCGACTTGGTTATTCAGCACCAGATTCTTTCTATCAGCCAGTGGCAGGTCATTTTGGAGAGTTATTTTCCCATTTTGACAGGAGGCGCTTCAGAACTTCAGTTGGATGCGGACAAGCTGGCTCAGTTTGTGGTGGATATTCTGCAGAAGATTTCTAAGAAAAAAGCTTTGATAATCTTGATTGAGGACTGTCACTGGATGGATAAGGCCAGCGTTGCTGTATTGGAGCAGGTCATGAATCATTTGACTGGCTATCCTGTGGCCTTTGTGCTGACCAAGCATTTGAGCACACCTTCTTATTTGGAACATTTTTTCAATCACCTGCTGGTACGCAATAAGCTGGGCTTTATTGAGCTGCAGCAGATGAATTTTAAGGATAGTGTTGCTTATTTGCAAGCCCAGACGGGGCATTTAGCCATATCTGAAGAACGACTTGAGGATATTTATCGGGTCAGTCAAGGCATCCCTTTCTTCCTATCGGAGTATGCTGAGCAGCTCCTGCGAGGAGAGAAGTTTCATCCGCTGACTCCGGCCATCAAGGCCAAGCTGTCTCTGAAGTTGGATTATCTGAGCAGCCAAGAGGAGGAGTTGGTAGACTATCTGGCTTGCTTTAGGGCTCCTGCGTCGGTTTCGCTCTTAGCTAGGCTACTAGGTTTGCCGATGGAAGAAGTGGTCGAAATCACTGAGGAGTTTGGACAGAAGCAGCTGTTGATGGAAGAGGAGCAGGGCGAGGAATTGGTAGTGCGGTTCAGCCAGGAGCTTTTGAGAATCTACGCCTATGAGCGCTTGTCATTGGCTAAGAAGCGAATGCTGCATCACCAGATTGCCCAAGGAATGGAAGACCAGTTGGGAGACTCTCTCTATCATGCTCAGCTGCTCAATGAAATCGCTTATCACTACAAGATGTCCAAGCAGCCCATTAAGTCTCTGGAGTACGAGCTGCATTATCTCGAGGCTACTCTGCAGTTTCATCACGAGCTCTTTCCGATTTATTCACGGGAGTTTGGATTTATCGAAAAGTCGGATGATAGCAATCAGTCCGCAATTTTGGACCAGTTTGACCGTATCCGTCGGGAGATGGAGGGCTTAGAGAGAAAACACCAGAATCACAAGGATTTTCAGCTCTTGGTTCTCCGCTTTCTCTATCTAGAAGGGCGCTATGCTATCCGGACAGGGGATTACCAGCAGGGGATGGACAATATCCAGCAGGTGATTGCTTCGGCCAAGGAGCTGCAGCAGATGGATTTTCTCCTAGAAGGCTATCGGCAGATGATTTACTACTGTATCCAGACGGAGAATATCCCTGAGATGCGCTACTATACGGAGCTGGCTCTAGATGCTTCGGTCCAGGCCAACAATCACGAGGCCATTGCTATCAACCTCCGACTCAAGGGGCTCTATCATCTCATGATTGGAGATGAGGAGCAGTCGCTTCATCATCTCTACCAGTCTATTGACTGTTTCAGCCTGACGGCTTCGCTGCGTTCCAAGTACTCGATTCAGATTGCGGCGGCTCTAGACTATCTGGCAGAGATTGAGCAGATTCGCGGGAATTTCACGGCAGCTCTGGCTCATCAGAAGGAGGCCATTAAGCTGACGGAAAATAAAATAGCAGAGCCTTCGATTTTTGCTTTCTACATCAGCTTGGGCATGACCTATTATCAGCTGAAAGATTATGAGCAGGCGGAGCGGATTTTCATCAAAGCCAAAACAGCTCTGAAGTCCCTTAGCTTTCCTTGGAAAGAGACCCAGTTGGAAGTGTATTTGGCCTTGATTGGCTGTGAGAAGAGAGATTACCATCCGGTGCTTGATCTGCTGCGGAAAAAGGATGGTCTTATCAGCCGCTATGGCAATCCGCGGGACAAGGGGCTGATCTACTATCTGATGGCTGTGATTAAGTATCGTCTGCTGACTGGCAGTTTGCAGAATGCAGACTTTGAAGACTTGCTGAATCAGGACTTTGAGACCTACTATGAAACGGCCAAAAGCCAGCTCAATCCCTACCGGGATCGTCATCAGCTAAAGGAATTAGAAAACTTATGCCAAGGCTTATCTCAGGCATTAAACACAAAATAAGAGAGGATGAAAGCAATGTTCATCCTCTTTTGATGTTTGTAATGAAGTTTTTAAATCCCCGTTAGTCATGTGCTTGTGCCCAGACTTGGGTCAGGTAAAAGACAAAGCTGGCTGCCAGATTAGCCGTATGGTTGTCTATATCGTGAGGCGGAGAGACTTCGACGATATCAAAGCCAATCAGCTTACCTGACGCGGCGATGTGCTGGAAGACCAAAACAGCTAGATTTGGGTCCACACCGAGAGACTGAATGGCACTGACACCAGGCGCTGCACCAGCTGCAAAGCAGTCAATATCAATGGTCAAATAGACCTGCTCCTTGTCGGCCAGAAAGACATCAACCACCTTGCAGACTTCCTTGTAGCCCATTTGGTACATATCCATTCCAGTCAGAAACTGGATGGCCTTGGATTTTGCCACAAAGTCAAAGAGAAAGAGATTGTTATTATGCTCCTGAATCCCCAGGATGAGGTAGTTAAAGGCCTGCTTCTGAGCCAGAGTGTCATCGAACATCTGGCGAAAACCGGTTCCAGAGTTAGGACCAGTCTGGTCATAGGGACGCAAATCAAAGTGGGCATCCATATTGATAACAGCCAAGTCTTGGTCAGGTCCTAGTGATGACTTGAGGCCCAGATAGTGGCCGTAGGCTGTTTCGTGGCCGCCTCCTAGAACAATAGGCCGGAGATTGAGCGCTCGCAGACGTTTGACTGCTCGAGCCAAGCTTTGCTGCAGCTGCTCCAGAGAGCGGTTAGGACCGTCAATGTCGCCAACATCAAAGACGCGGACGTTTCTGCCCAGATGCCAAGGAAGCTTGGCCAGCTGGGTTCGGATAGCTTGTGGTCCTTCGACAGCGCCCACTCGGCCGTGGTTGATATAAACCCCTTTGTCACTCTTGAAGCCAATCAAGGCAAAGTTGACGCCGTCAAAGGGTCTTAAGTTAGGGTCGTTTAAGTCCAAAAATTCAATAACCATCCCCCATTTGGCAGCATATAAATCATCATCTAGTCTCTTATGATAGTAGCTGTTATCTAGCTGATAGTAATCTTCTAACATGATTTTGTCCTTTTCCATAACGATACTTGCGACTTTATTATAAGAGTTTCCGCTAAGCCTGTCAATGGCTTTTGGCGGGAAAAGAAGCCCAGCTGAACGAGAGCGGGCTTCTTAGGTTAGCTTTTTTACAGAGTCATCAGCTTTAGAACTGAATGCTCAAGTCTACAGCCTTTTCAACGGCTGCTAGGAATTCTTCGTTTTCAATCAGCTCAGAAGCTTTGTTGAGCTCTTCATAGATTTCGATGTCCTTGTCAAACTCGATAAAGCGGACATGCTGACGGAAGAGGTCGTAGGCTGGCTTGGTTCCTTTACCAAGTTCATGGTTTTCTGGTTTCAGATCCAGAGCTTGGCAGGTTGCCATGATTTCTGTTGCCACGATGCGGCGAGAATTCTTGAGAATTTCAGCTGCCTTACGTGCTGCAGTAGTTCCCATGCTGACAAAGTCTTCTTGGTTTTCACAAGATGGGATAGAGTCTACGCTGGCTGGATGAGACAAGACCTTGTTCTCAGAAGCAAGCGAAGCACAAGCGTACTGGGTAATCATAAAGCCAGAGTTGAGTCCTGGGTGTTTGACCAAGAATGATGGAAGCTTGCTCAGTTGGCTGTTGACCAGACGTTCTACACGACGCTCGGATACATTTCCGATTTCAGAAATAGCGATGCCGAGGAAGTCGAATGGCTGTGCCATTGGTTCGCCGTGAAAGTTACCACCTGAGATAACATGGCCTTCCTTGGTGATGATAGGGTTGTCTGTGACGGAGTTGATCTCAACCTCAACCTTGGTCTTGACATAAGCGATAGAGTCCTTGCTGGCACCATGAATTTGCGGAATACAACGCAGGGTGTATGGGTCTTGGACCCGTTGTTGAGTGGCTACGGTTGTGTTGCCACTGCCTTCCAGAAGGTTGCGGATATTGCGGGCTGTAGCCAGCTGTCCGCTTTGAGGTCGAATGGTATGTAAGTCTTCTTCGAAAGGACTGGTAATACCATTGTGGACTTCCATGGAAAGAGCGCCAGCGACATCTGACAGCTTAAGTAGCTGGATGGCATCGTAGGTAGCCAGAGCTCCGATACCTGTCAGGACAGTCGTTCCGTTAATCAGCGCCAGCCCTTCCTTGGCTGCTAGAGCAATTTTCTCAATACCAGCCTTGTCCAAAGCTTCTTGCCCAGAGAGCAATTCACCTTGATAGTAAGCGCGGCCTAGTCCTAACATAGGCAAAACCATGTGAGCCAGCGGTGCCAAGTCACCAGAGGCACCGAGAGAGCCTTTTTCTGGAATAAACGGCACGACACCTTTATTGAGCAATTCCAGGAGCTTTTCGACAGTAGAGAGACGGATACCAGAATAGCCCTTGACCAAGGAATTAATCCGGATTAGCATAATCGCACGGACTGCATCTTCAGGCAGGGGATCGCCGTAGCCTGAAGAGTGCGTACGGATTAGGTTTTCTTGCAGTTGAGTCGTATCTTCTGGTGAGATGCTGACATTACAGAGAGAGCCAAAGCCAGTTGTAACACCGTATACGACCCGCTTTTCGCGGACGATGTCATCTACGATTTTGCGGGAAGCTTCTACTGCTTTTTTAGCTTCTTGGTCGATTTCGCAGGTGGCTCCATGACGGGCTACTGCGATAACGTCTTCTAAAGTAAGGTGTTCGCCATCCAAATTGATTACATGTGTCATAAGATTCATTCTCCTTCTTGTTCAAGAACTTTATTTTTACAAATCAGTACTATATAGATAAAGTATACTGCACTGGCGATAAGGACACCGATGAGGCCGTAGACATAGTTCATTGGGTTTTCACCCCAAATCATGACGAGGCTGACTAGAACCGCCAAAATTGGAATTACTGGACCAAATGGAACGCGGAAAACTACTTTCTTGTCTGGATATTTCTTTCTTAATACTAGTACAGCTAGAGCAGTTGGGATGTATTGGAAGAAGCGGAAGACCACGCTGAGAGCTGCTAATTCTTCAAATTTACCAGAGAAGAGCAGGACGATGGCCAGGATTCCTGAAATAATAATGGCAACTATAGGGGCATTTTTAGAGTTGGTTTCTGCAATTTTCTTAGGAAGCAGACCTTCATTTGCGATAGCTGCACCATAACGTGGAACCATGATAGATTCCCCGATGTTAAGTCCAGCAATAGAAATCAGCGCTCCGATAGAAACAATCCATGCTCCAACAGGGCCAATCATTTCGACAAAGGCGTCTTGTACAGAAGCATCTGTTTGCAGGATACGGCTGCCTAACATGGCGATAGTTCCTGCGATAATCAGCATATAGAGAACAGAGACAATACTGATAGAGCCCAAAATAGCTCGAGGTACATTCTTTTCCGGATTGCGCATTTCACCAGCAACGATAGACATGGTTTCAAATCCGATAAATCCGTAGAAGATATAAATGGCTGTACTAGAGATAGCTTTCATGATATCTACGCCAGGTTCTAGCTGAAGAAACGGAGTGAAGTTTCCTTTGTCAATTCCTCCTTTGATGAAGAAAATCGCACATAGACTGAAAGCGACAATTGGGATGAGCTTGGCTACGGTTGCGGTCAAGGTGAACATTTTGGAAGTCTTAAGACCTGATATATTCATTAGACTGAGCAAAATAATCAGGCTCACACTGAGCAGAAGTTCATAGGGGGCAAAGGATTTAAAAGTAATGACAAAAAGTCTCGCAAATCCTGCTGCCATAGCAGACCAAGCGATGATGGTAACTGCCCAGCCTAGGAAGCCAACATTAAATCCGACAAAGTCTCCAAAGGCTGCTTTAGAATATTGGAAGGCTCCGCCGTTTTTATTAAAATAACCTGCAGTTTCTGCCAAGCAGACGGCTAGGAGAATAACGAGAAGGGCAGTTCCAAGCATGACAGCTAGAGAGGCAGGACCAAGTCCTTTATAAATCTTTTGCGGTAGGAGGAAAATCCCTGAACCGATAACGGCATTGATACCGTAGAGAGTTGCACCGGAAAAGCTGAATTTCGCTTTTTCCTGTTCTTGTTCTTGTGCAGTGAGTTTAGTTGCATCCATAATAATGTTTCTCCTTTAGAGATATGGGATCCTTTCCAAGTAAAGATAGACTGGTGACAAGGCATCATGGTATCTTTACTTAGTAGGGATGTGGGTCAAACCAGCCCAAATAGCAAGGGGTGTCCCCTTTGGCTGGTTACTCGAAAACATTATATGCAGCTCAGTTTCCTGAGTCTCTTTTTCCACTATCAGAAGCTGCTCTGCCTCTAGGTTAAGCGCTGGCAGGTTTGTTCCCGTCACCGTCAGATCCTCTAAAGCATAGATAAATTGAATTTCGTCATCTCGGCTAAGTTCTTGCCCATTCGAGATGGCAATCATCTGTCCCTGATAATGGTCGCTGTAGATTAAGTTAAAGTCGGTACAAGTCCCCCGACTTGTGATATCATCACTCCCTTCAAAGACATAGGGAGTAAAGGGAGCTAGAACCGTTTCCTCCTGCCGACTGGCATTGTGGAGATGAAGTGTGTGGTCTAGGCTCATGAGAATGCGGTGAAAGCCGTTGAGGTCAGAAAACTGACTTTCAGCCAACTCCACAGTTGCTGTCGAGAGTCGATAGTCAAACTTCCGCTTACCATAGTGGCCAGTTGGCGGGGAAAGATAAAGCTGTTTCGTCTTTCCCCCCGACCAATCGGAAACTTGAAAATCATTTACTCTTAAAAGGGTTATATGTGTCATTTTTGGTATTTATTAGAACAAACCGCTGATATTGCCGTCTTTGTCAACATCAATCTTTTCGCTGGCTGGTACCTTAGGCAGTCCTGGCATGGTCATGATTGCACCAGTCAGAGCAACGATAAAGCCTGCACCAGCAGAAACTTTGAGCTGGCTGATAGTCACGACAAAGTCTTTAGGTGCGCCCAGTTTCTTAGCATCGTCTGAGAAGGAGTATTGAGTCTTAGCCATACAGATAGGATAGTTGGAGAAGCCCAGCTCTTCCAGTTGTTTGAGTTCGCGTTTAGCGGCAGGAGTCAGGCGAACGCCCTTGCCTCCATAGACCTTGGTAACAATTTTGTTTAGCTTGGTTTCAATGGAGTCCTCTTCATTATATACAAATTGGAAGTGATTGTCTCCTTCGGCCAGTTCAACGACTTTTTCAGCCAACTCTTTACCACCAGCTCCGCCATTTGCCCAAACGTCGGAAATCACTACGTCAACTCCGCGTTTTTGGCAGGCATCATAAACTGCTTGCAATTCTGCTTCGGTATCCAGCGGGAATTTATTGATGGCAACGACTGCTGGCAATCCATAAACATCTTGAATGTTTTCCAGATGTTTTTCCAAGTTTGGCAGACCATCTACAACGGCTTGGACATTTTCTTCGGCCAAATCACTCTTAGCCACACCACCGTGCATCTTGAGAGCGCGGATGGTAGCAACTAGAACTACAGCTGCTGGACGAAGTCCAGATGTACGACACTTGATATCGATGAATTTTTCAGCACCGAGGTCAGCACCGAAACCAGCTTCTGTAACTGCATAGTCAGCATATTTGAGAGCCAGCTTAGTAGCTAGGACACTGTTACAGCCATGGGCAATGTTGGCAAAAGGTCCGCCGTGAATCAAGGCTGGTGTGTGTTCCAGAGTTTGAACCAAGTTTGGATGTATAGCGTCTTTAAGCACAGCCGCCATAGCACCACCAGCTTTCAGATCTTTAGCAGTTATTGGCTTACCTTCAAAGCTGTAGCCAATGATGATTTTTTCCAAACGGTTCTTGAGGTCAGTGATATTCTCTGACAGACAGAGAATAGCCATAACCTCAGAAGCAACTGTAATATCAAACCCATCTTCACGCGGAACACCGTTGACTTTACCTTGCAAGCCGTCTACGATGTGGCGCAACTGCCGATCATTCATATCCACTGCCCGCTTCCAAGTGATGCGGCGAGAGTCGATGCCTAAGGCATTGCCATGGTGAATGTGGTTATCAATGAGGGCCGCCAGCAGATTGTTCGCAACACCGATGGCATGAAAGTCACCAGTGAAGTGGAGGTTGATGTCCTCCATGGGCACAACTTGAGCGTGTCCACCACCAGCAGCTCCGCCCTTGATACCAAAGACAGGTCCGAGAGAAGGCTCCCGCAGAGCGATAACGGCTTTTTTACCGATAGCAGCCAAAGCATCGACCAATCCGACAGAAGTTGTGGTCTTGCCTTCTCCAGCTGGTGTCGGAGAAATAGCGGTCACGAGAATCAGTTTGCCGTCTGGCTTGTCTTTTAAGGCTTCTAGTTGGCCGGCACTGATTTTTGCCTTGTGATTTCCATAAAGAGACAAGGCATCTTCAGCAATTCCTAGCTTTTCTGCCACCTCTTTGATAGGCTTCATTTGAACCGAATTCGCAATTTCAATATCTGATAAAACCATATTGTTACCTCTTGAGAAGAGGAAGTCCATTCACAGGAAAGAGTGGACTTCTCTTCCGCTTATCTATTAGACAACTTTCAAAATTTCTTGATAAATTTCATCGGCTAGGGCGCAGCCTTTTTGCAGGAGGTCCTCACCCTTGCTCCGGTAGTCTGTGACGAATGCTTCATCCTTGACACCTGACAGATTGATGAGGACATTGAGCCAAGCACCTTGCAGGCCAGCCTTAAGGTTGAGAGCTGCTACCCCCAGGTCGCTGGCAGCATTGGTATTGGACTTGCCAACAGCTTTTTGAGTTGTTTGCAGGGCAGCCAAGATGTCTTCCATCATGCCATAAGGCGACTTGGTCGCTTCCTTGAGGGCTTGTTGCATCGCTTCTCGACGGGCAGCCTTGTCTTCGTCTGTTTCCTTAGGCATATCAAAGACGGCAGAGACTAGATTGAAGGCATCAGTGTCCTTGTCAATAGCTGCGAGCAGGCTTTCTTGGAGGCGGGCGCTTTCTGCGTGCACTTGAGCAATTTCTGCTTCAAATTCTGCGTATTTTTTCTTGCCAAGGGTCAATTCACAAACCATCTTGGTCAGGGAAATACCGTTCGCTGCGGAAAGAGCAGCGGCAGAGCCGCCTCCTGGTGCAGGAGCATCTGAGCCTAGGACTTGGGCAAATTCTGTCAAGCTTAAATCTACTAATTTCATAGGTTTCTGTCCTCCTAGCCCAGCAAATGGTTTTCCAGAACTTGCTTGCCGTAGTCAAAGTCTTCAATTTGCAGATAGTATTCTGCTGCGTCAATCAAAGCCTTGGCTGGTGCCAAACCGATGACCTCTGAGCCGAGGATTCCAACTCCATAGCGTTTAGCTTCAAAGCGAACTGTTTCAAAGACGCGATAGAGTGGGAATTTTTCCAGATTGACCATGTTGATAGAAACCTGAGCAATGTTGCGGTCTTCCAGCATAACGCCGATAGCTTTACAGTACTTGTAACCACCGCTTGATCCACGGATAATTTTGGCAATATTGTTGGCAATTTCTAGATTGTCTGTATCCAAGTTAATGTTGTAGGCGATGAGCGGCATTCTAGCTCCGACAGCAGTGACACCAGCAGTTGGGTGAATCTTTCTTTCACCGTAGTCAGGCGCCCAGTCAGGTTCCAAGAGTTTTTCTGGCATGCCTTCAAACTGACCTTTACGAACCTTAGCCAAATTTTTACGCTCTGGGCGAGTCGCTGCATCTTCATAGAGGAAGATAGGAATACCGAGCTCACGGTTGATTCGCTCAGATACTGTCTTCGCAATTTCTACGCATTCCTCACTTGTGATGTCCTTGATCGGTACAAAAGGCAGGACATCAGTTGCGCCCATACGAGGGTGTTCACCCTGGTGTTTGGTCAAGTCAATATTTTCAGAAGCGTATTTGACCAAACGAAAGGCAACTTCCTGAATGTTTTGATCATCACCGACCAAGGTAAAGACGCTGCGGTTGTGGCTGGCATCAGAAGAGTGG
Organism: uncultured Streptococcus sp.; assembly: GCF_963456385.1. GTDB lineage: Bacteria > Bacillota > Bacilli > Lactobacillales > Streptococcaceae > Streptococcus. Next base: position 15,363 of record NZ_CAUOLF010000003.1, read on the forward strand.
TCCAAAAGTGTTACGCCTGGCACGCTCTTAGCTACTTCCACTAGACCGTCAATGACCGCTTGGTTGCGGCCTTCAGAAAAGTTAGGAATACATTCAACAATTTTTGCCATAAGATATTACCTCGTGATATCAATAATTTTAATTTATAATATGAACTTAATAAAGCAGAACCTCCTCCTGAGCTAGACTGATACCCAGCTCAGGTCGGAAGTTGGGGGACAAGTTTTTCCTATTCGAACAATTTCTTAACAGATTCTTTGACCAAATCTTCGTCAGTTAAGTATGGAATGGTAATGTGGTCTGTTCCTTGGTGGAGGCGGTTATACTCGATAGCAGTCTCAATAGCATGCTCATTGCGAGCCCAGTTACGACGTGCAACTCCGCCGATCGTATCCCAAGCGATAGCAGATTTGATGATTTCATCAATGCGTTCGCTGCCGTCCAGTACCAAGCCAAAGCCACCGTTGATTGCTTTACCGATACCAGTTCCACCACCGTTGTGGAGAGCTACCAGACTCATACCACGAGCGGCATTACCAGCGTAACATTGCACAGCCATGTCGCAAGTGACATTAGAACCATCCTTAATATTGGAAGTTTCACGGAATGGTGAGTCGGTACCAGATACGTCGTGGTGGTCACGACCAATCATGACAGGACCAATCTTGCCTTCGCGGACTAATTCATTGAACTTGAGGGCGATATTGACGCGTCCCATACAGTCTTGGTAGAGAATCCGAGCCTGAGTTCCAACAACCAGCTGGTTCTTTTCTGCATCGCGGATCCAGTTGTAGTTGTCGCGGTCTTGGTAGCGGCGGTTAGGGTCGATCACTTCCATAGCTGCATGGTCAGTAGTGACTAGGTCTTCGTGTTTGCCGCTCAGACATACCCAACGGAAAGGACCGTAACCATAGTCAAAGAGCATTGGGCCCATGATATCTTCTACATAAGATGGCCAGATGAAGCCGTCTTTATCGTCAAAGCCATTCTTAGAAATTTCCTTGATGCCAGAGTCATAGACTGCCTTCATAAAAGCATTACCGTAGTCAAAGAAGTAGGTGCCGTTGTTAGTCAGGGTCTTGATTGCCTTGAAGTGACGTTCCAATGTTTGGTCAACCAAATTAGCAAAGGTTTCCTTGTCTTCAGCCAGGAGGCGAGTCCGCTCTTCAAAGCTAATGCCAGCTGGACAGTAGCCGCCGTCATAGACATTGTGGCAAGAAGTTTGGTCAGACAGCAAATCAACATGGATATTGTTCTCGTTGACATATTCCAAGAGATCTACAATGTTACCATGATAGGCGATAGAAGTTGATTCGCCAGCTTCCAGAGCTTTTTGAGCCAAGTCAATGGCTTCCTTCGGACTTTCGGCTAATTGGCTAATCCATCCTTGGGAGTGGCGAGTTTCAATCCGAGAATAGTCTACCTCTGCCACGATTGCTACAGCTTTAGCAATTTCTGCTGCTTTCCCTTGAGCTCCACTCATGCCGCCCAGACCAGAAGAGATGAAGAGTTTGCTAGTCAGGTCGCCATCATCAGCTACACCCAGTTTCAAGCGTCCAGCATTGAGGAGGGTGTTGAAAGTACCATGGACGATACCTTGAGGGCCGATGTACATCCAGCCGCCGGCTGTCATTTGACCATAGTTAGTCACGCCCATTTCTTCTGCAATTTCCCAGTCCTTCATGTTGTCGTACTCACCGACTAAGAGGCCGTTGGTGATGATAACACGAGGTGCTTCTGGTTTAGATTTGAAGAGTCCGAGTGGGTGGCCAGATTCCACAACCAAGGTTTGATGGTCGGTCATGATTTCCAAGTATTTCATGATGAGGTTGTACTGCATCCAGTTAGCGCAGACAGATCCAGTTTCCCCATAAGTAACCAATTCATAAGGATAAAGAGCGATTTCAAAGCTCAGGTTGTTGTCAATCATGACCTGCATAGCCTTGGCTGCGGTACAGTTCCCTTTATACTCATCAATTGGTTTGCCGTAGATGCGTTCTTTTGGACGCCAGCGGTAGCCATAAATCCGTCCGCGAGTTTTCAGTTCTTCCAAGAATTCTGGAATCACTTCCTCATGGAATCTCTTTGGAATATAGCGAAGGGCATTTTTAAGAGCAATTTCGGTTTGAGCTTGAGTCAAACGGAAGCCCCGGTCAGGTGCTCGACGGATGCCTTCTTGGAAAACTGTTTTTTCAGGCAGTACATCGTCTAATTTGACGGTCATTGCTGCTGCAATTTCATTTTCGCTAAAATATGACATGAAAAATCCTCCTTTTAGTCAAGTATAAAATATCTTTCTCCTACATTCTATAAGACTCCCGTCCATAAAGAGTCAAGAAAATGACAAAAGCAGTAAAAAAAGAGAGTCTCCTATCTTTTAGAAGCTTTTGACTATAATTTGACGATAGTGTATTATGATGAAAAGCAAATATGTCGGAAAATGAAATGGAGGAACAAGCATGACTGCTGATTTACTATTAACTCACTTTAATCAAGTCTTCTGTCCCAAGGATCTCGGGCATCCCCTTTTTGGCGAGGAGATGAAGGGAGCTCAGGTCTTGGAGGACGGCTACATTGCAGTCAAAGACGGCAAAATCCTAGCAGTTGGCAGCGGAGAGCCGGATGCCAGTCTGGTTGGACCAGATACTAAGATTCAGTCTTATGAAGGCAAGATTGCTACACCTGGCTTGATCGACTGTCACACTCACTTGGTCTATGGCGGCAGCCGGGAGCATGAATTTGCTAAGAAATTAGCTGGTGTCCCTTATCTGGAAATTCTTGCCCAAGGCGGTGGTATTCTCAGTACAGTCCGGGCAACTCGAGAAGCTTCTTTTGATACTCTCTACGATAAGTCCAAGAGGCTGCTAGACTATATGTTGCTGCATGGGGTGACAACAGTTGAGGCCAAGAGTGGCTATGGTCTGGACTGGGAAACAGAGAAGCGCCAGCTGGATGTCGTTGGGGCTCTGGACCGTGACCACGAGATTGATCTCGTTTCTACTTTTATGGCTGCCCACGCCGTTCCACCAGAATACAAGGGACGTTCTCAGGAATATCTGGAGCTCATCGTCGAGGAAATGCTGCCTCGGGTAAAAGCAGAAAATCTAGCTGAGTTCTGTGATATTTTCTGTGAAAAAGGCGTCTTTACAGCTGATGAGTCACGCTACCTGCTTTCTAAGGCTAAGGAAATGGGCTTCAAGCTCCGTATCCATGCTGATGAAATCGAGTCTATCGGTGGAGTAGATGTAGCAGCTGAACTAGGAGCAACTAGTGCAGAGCACTTGATGATGGCGACCGATGAGGGCATTCGCAAGATGGCAGAAGCTAAGGTTATCGGCAATCTCCTGCCAGCAACTACCTTCAGTCTGATGGAAGATACCTATGCACCAGCCCGCAAGATGCTGGAAGCTGGTATGGCTATCACTCTGACCACCGACAGCAATCCGGGCTCCTGTCCAACAGCTAACCTGCAGTTCGTCATGCAGTTGGGCTGCTTTATGATGCGCCTGACACCAGTAGAAGTCCTTAACGCTGTAACCATCAATGCGGCCTATTCAGTTAACCGTCAAGATAAGATTGGTAGCTTTGATACTGGCAAGCAGGCGGACATTACCATTCTAGACGCTAAGAATATTGACTATCCACTTTATTTCTTTGCGACTAACCTGACCCATCAGGTCTACAAGGCCGGAAAACTGGTCGTCGATCAAGGAAGAATCGTCTAGCCTCTCTAAAAACGAATCGTATTTTTCGGACTCTCTCTGGTGACAGGGAGAGTTTTCTTTATACCAAAACTTTCCCTTGCCATTCTGCTGGAAGTCTGCTATAATAGTTATTTGTGAGCAAACCTCACTTACCCCTTGCAAAGTCTCGGGGTCATTAGACCAAAAGGAGGAAAAATCAATGGCTAAATACGAAATTCTTTATATTATTCGTCCAAACATTGAAGAAGAAGCTAAAAACGCTTTGGTAGCACGCTTTGACTCTATCTTGACTGACAATGGTGCAACTGTTGTTGAATCAAAAGACTGGGAAAAACGTCGTCTTGCATACGAAATCCAAGATTTCCGTGAAGGACTTTACCACATCGTTAACGTTGAAGCAAACGACGATGCAGCTCTTAAAGAGTTTGACCGTCTTTCAAAAATCAACGCTGACATTCTTCGTCACATGATCGTCAAACTTGACGCTTAAGAAGGTAGACTATGATTAATAACGTTGTACTGGTGGGTCGCATGACCCGTGATGCCGAGCTTCGCTATACACCGCAGAACCAAGCGGTCGCAACATTTACTCTGGCTGTCAATCGTAACTTTAAAAATCAAAGTGGCGAGCGAGAAGCGGACTTTATCAATGTTGTCATCTGGCGTCAGCAGGCAGAAAATCTTGCAAACTGGGCTAAAAAAGGAGCCCTGATCGGAATTACAGGCCGTATTCAAACGCGTAACTACGAGAATCAGCAAGGCCAGCGTGTCTATGTCACAGAAGTTGTTGCGGACAATTTCCAACTTTTGGAAAGCCGCTCTAATCGTGAAGGTCAGTCATCTGGCGGTTACGGTGGGAACAGCTTCGGCGGCAGTTCTGCTCCAAGTTATGGCAGTGCAGACTCATCTAACCAAGTACCGAACTTTTCTCGTGATGAGAGCCCATTTGGCAATTCTAACCCAATGGATATCTCAGACGACGATCTACCTTTCTAAGGATCGAATTTAACTATAATATAAAGGAGAAAACACATGGCTCAACAACGTCGTGGCGGATTCAAACGCCGTAAAAAAGTTGATTACATCGCAGCGAACAAAATTGAATATGTTGATTACAAAGATACTGAGCTTCTTAGCCGTTTCGTTTCAGAACGTGGGAAAATCCTTCCTCGTCGCGTAACAGGAACTTCAGCTAAAAACCAACGTAAAGTAACAACAGCTATCAAACGCGCTCGCGTAATGGCTTTGATGCCTTTCGTAAATGAAGACTAATTAGATTAACAGCAGGCTCTGGCTTGCTGTTTTTTTGTTTTGTCATTGACAAAATGTCAGTGAAGTGCTATACTGACCACAAGGAGGCAGAAATCATGCGTGATGTCAAGGAGGTAGAGGTACGGCGGGCAGAGATTATGTCTGCAGCCTTACAGCTCTTTGCCCAAAAGGGCTATCTAAAGACAAGAACTCAAGACATTATTGATAAGCTTGGAATTTCTCGAGGTCTGCTCTACTATCATTTTAAGGATAAGGAAGACATTCTCTATTGTCTGATTGAAAAGAACTCTGAACCCTTGCTGAGAAAGTTAGAAAAAATCAGCTATCAGCCAAATGTCGGAGCCAAGGAAAAAATCAGAACTTTTATTGAGGCAACCCTTATCCAAGAGGAAAGCAGAACACAGGAAAATCAAGTCTTGCAGGAAACAGTCAATTTAGAAACGAATCGCTATGTCTTGGATCGCTTTTATCATAGACTCTGTGAGCGGATGATTGTTTTCTTCACTCATATCTTGGAGGAAGGTCAGAAATCTGGAGATTTTCATTTGAAATATCCGCATGAGACAGCTTCTTTTCTCATGACTGCCTACGTATTTGTGTCCAATGATATCAAGATGAGTCAGGAAAAACCAGAAACTTTGCAGGATTATCTCACCAGCTTCCAGGCGATATTAGAAAAAACCTTAGGATTAGAAGAATCTATTTTTTTAGAATAATCGGCAGTTTTCTGCCTTTTATTTAGAAACATAACTGACAAAATGTCAGTTCAAGCCTTCAATCTCTTAATCTAAATTTTAATAAATTTTACGCTAAAACTGACAAAATGTCAGTTTAAATAAAAGGAGAAATTCATGTTAAAAATAGAACATTTAACAAAAGTATATAGCAACGGTAAAAAGGCAGTGGACGATCTTAGTCTGATAGTGGAACCTGGAGATATTTATGGCTTCATTGGCGCTAATGGAGCAGGTAAAACATCTACCATTAAGTCCATTGTGGGGATTCATGATTTCGATAAAGGGGAGATTTATATCTGCGGGCACTCTATCAGGAAGGAGCCCTTGCTTTGTAAGAAAAAGATGGCGTTTCTGCCGGATAACCCAGACCTTTATAAAAATCTGACTGCAAGGCAGTTTTTGGACTTTGTAGCAGATATTTATAGAGTTTCTTTGGAAAAAAGGCAAGCGGCTATAGAAAAGTATTCTAAAATGTTTGAGCTGGATACGTCTTTGGATCAATTGATATCAGCTTATTCACATGGAATGAAGCAGCGATTGGCACTAATAGCGGCCCTCTTGCATGAGCCAGAATTACTGATTTTAGACGAACCTTTTGTCGGTTTAGATCCGAAAGGCGCATATTATTTTAAGCAAATCATGAGAGAGCTAGCCAGTCAAGGGCATGCGATTTTCTTTTCTACTCACGTTTTAGAGGTTGCGGAAGAACTCTGCAATAAGGTAGCAATTCTGCAAAAAGGACGTTTGGTGGCTAATGGAAGGACCTCTGAAGTTAAGGGGACATCCAGTTTGGAACAAGTATTTATGGAGTTACAGGATGATGATTAATATTCTTTTGCTTTTTAAAGTACAATTATACAGCACATTTTCGCTTAATGATTTAAGGAAAGGACGAGGGTTGGGCAAGTATTTTAAGCTTGGCCTGCTCTTCTTGCTTGTTTTTCTATTTTCAGGCTATAACCTTTTGACGGCTTTGAGCTTGGTCAAGTTGGGGCAGTCAACTTTGATTCCAGCCTATATGATTGCCTTGGTTAGTTTTATTATTTTCTTTTTTAGTCTAATGCAGTCAAATGGTATCTTATTTGACCAAGAGGAACTTGACAGGCTCATTGTATTGCCGCTCAGTATTAGGGAAATCGTCTATGAGAAATATGCTTTTCTTTATCTTTTGAACAGTGTGTTTGCCGTCCTTCTCATGCTCCCAGCAGGCCTCGTTTGGTTTGGTTATGGTGCGTCCTTGTTGGAGTTGCTTCTTTATCTGCTTTTAATGGGATTTGTTCCTCTTTTACCTCTCTGTTTAGCATCTTTACTTGGCTTGTGCGTTGCCTACATAGCCTCAAAGGTCACTCATAAAAATCTAGTTGCCTTCCTTTTTTCTCTCCTCTTGCTTTTGGGGCTGGCAACAGGCAGTCTGTGGGCTATGAGAGCTGGACTGTCAGGGGAAAATGTTGGTCTCTTGCTTACCAAGCAGCTGACTTCTCTCTATCCTCCGGCAAGCTTGTTTTTTAACCCTCAGCATTTTTGGTGGTCAAGTCTTCTGTTGATGTTTATATCGTTTGCACTGACAGGACTTTTTCTAAGGTATTTAAGTAGAAATTATTTAAAAATAAATCAGATGATAACAGGGGTGAAGTCAGAAAGCAAAGTCTATAGAAGCTGGCAGAAGTTTCCCTTTATGGCTCTTTATAGGAAAGAAATTTCGAATTTTATGAGTTCCTATCTTTATATGCTCAATAGTGGACTGGGAACCATTTTAATCATCGTTTTAGCCATCTCGCTTTGTTTTATGACTCCTGATGTCCTCTTTTCTTCGATTGGACTCAGAGATAGCCGAGAATTTTTACCCCTATTACTGGCTGGCTGTCTCAGTATTTCCAATCCTGCAGCTGTCAGTATTTCCTTGGAGGGGGAAGAGATTTGGCTGCTTCAGACACTCCCGGTTTCTATGAGGCAGATAATGATGGCAAAGCTGGCCTTGACGGTGTCCTTACACTTTACAGCCTTGCTGCTGGGCTTGCCTGTTCTGGTTTGGCGTTTCTCGCTAGGAGGCTTGCAAGTAGTGGATTTGGTCCTTATTTCGCTGGCTTATTCTCTATTTACAGCTCTTCAGGGACTTGTGGTCAATTTTCATTTTCCTAAGTTCATCTGGGACAATGAAATGATTATTATTAAGCAAAGTTTTGCGCCTATCTTGTCTGGAGGAATTGGCATCTTGGTTCTTGTGTTCCCTCTTTGCTTATCCTTACTATTTGGTATGGACTTGGAGATTTCGCTGCGAATCTCAGCTCTTGGACTTTTGCTTTTGGCAGCCGTCCTTTATAGGCATTTAATAAAACAAGGATATTTTAAGGAGGTTCATGGCTAATGAAAAAGAAAGATTTATTCGTTTTGTTTATCTTAGCAGTAATCATATTTTTGATTATCTGCCTGCTGCCAGAGCAGGTTCCCATTCATTTTAACAGCGCAGGAAAGGCGGACATTGTTGTCAATCGCTTTTGGTTGATTCTCGGTTTGCCCATTCCCTACTCTCTTTATTGGAAATATTTCCGAAGCAAATCAAAAAGAGGTCACTGACCTCTTTTTGTGTGATATCAATATCTCGTCGGTCCCATAGTCGCGCTCTTGATGTTGAAGCGTTTCTTGAGATAAAAACGCAGGGCTAGGGTAATAGCGCCGACAATAGCAACTACGATATTGGACAGGCGGGGATTGAGAAATTCAGGCAGGAGGCTGGTCAATACGATGGACATGCTCCAGAGGAGAATAGCCGCTGCCATGGTAAGGATGGACTTGAGCAGTTTAGGGCGCTGGCTGCGGTCCTTATCTGGTCCGTAGAAACGGTAGATAAAGTGGTAGAGGGCATAGAAAGAAAGGCCACCGACGATGCTTCCGAGTACGAGAGTCGTCAGTCCATAGACAGATGGCTGAGAGGAAGCCAGATTGACGATAGAGGTCAGAAGGGTAAAGAAACCAAAGATAAAGAGGACAGAGTCCAGCATCATCCATTTAGGATCGTCATTTTCTTTTGGATGTTCGGCATCATAGCGCTCTTTTGCGGTCAGAGAAGCTGCCCAAGTAGTTGGGGCTCCGTAGAGGCCGCGAGCTGTGATTCCCTTGGCTTGATTTTCCAGGATTTCCGGCAGAATGCCTTCTAAGATAGTCTGGATTTCCTGATCGGTTTTGCCGTCTTGTAGGAGCTGGTTAGTCGCGATATGGATAAATTCTTTGTTTTTTTTGCTGAGTTTGTCGAGGGATACTTGTGACATAGGCGTTCTTTCTAAGGGTTAAAATAGTTTTTTGTGCATGAGATAGGCCATGACCGAAGCACTCATGGCAAAGGCGATGAACATGATAATCCAGAAGGCATGTGGTTCACCGTTGAGAGGTAGTTCGTTATTTTTGAAGTTCATCCCATAGGCCGAGAAAATCATGGTCGGAATCGACATTACGATGGTCACCAGAGCCAAGGCTTTCATGATATTGTTCTGGTTATTAGAAATGATAGAGGCAAAGGTCTCTGTCATACTGTGGAGGATGTTGCCGTAGATATCAGCCATCTCAATGGCCTGCTGGGTCTCAATCAAGGTATCTTCCAGCAAGTCCTCGTCCTCCAGGTATTTCTTGATATTGCTAGTGGAGCTGGTCAGCTTCTTAATCACGCGCTCATTTGTCTTAAGGGAGGCCTTGAAATAGACGATGGTCTTTTCCAACTCCATAAGCTCAATCAGTTCTTCATTTCGCGTGGACTTGTGCAGTTGACTTTCAATCTGCTCACTCTTGCGGTCAATGGAGCGCAGGGCTGTCAGATACAGCTCGGCATTGTGGTAGAGAATCTGAAAGATGAAACGTGACTTCATAAAAGTATAGAAGTTGCGCAGGCGCCTGTGAATGAAGATGTCCAGCAGAGGTAATTTTTCCAAACAAGTGGTAATAATAGCCTCTTCCGTGATGATAATACCAAGGGGGATCGTGACATAGTAAGTCTGGTTATTCCGCTCCTCAGTGATGGGCACGTCAACGATGATCAGTGTATACTCATCCTCGATCGTAAGTCGGGACATTTCTTCTGCATCGAGCGGTGCTCGCAGGTCGGCGATGTCAATACCAAAGGCGTTGGCGATTTCAATTGATTCGCTCTGGGAAGGGTTGACAAGATTGATCCAGGTGCCCGATTCGAGCGAATCAATCTCTTTGAATTCTGTCGTAGTTGATAAAAAGACTTGCTTCATAATCATTTTCCTTTCCAGAGTTTTTTTGCATACCGTACTATTATACTACAAATTCGGGTTTTTGGGGCAAAAGTTTGCAGAAAAATTTGTTATAATGGAGAAGGTTTATAAGTGAAACGAGGTCAAGATGCAAGATAAAATTGTGATTCATGGAGCGCGAGCTCATAATTTAAAAAATATTGATGTAGAAATTCCCAGAGACAAGCTGGTCGTGGTGACGGGGCTGTCCGGTTCGGGCAAGTCCAGTCTGGCTTTTGACACCCTTTATGCAGAAGGGCAGCGCCGCTATGTGGAGAGTCTGTCGGCCTATGCTCGGCAGTTTTTGGGCAATATGGAAAAGCCGGATGTGGACTCGATTGATGGTCTCAGCCCGGCTATTTCCATCGACCAGAAGACGACCAGTAAAAATCCCCGCTCAACAGTGGGAACTGCAACCGAAATCAATGACTACCTGCGCCTGCTCTATGCTCGTGTTGGGACGCCATACTGTATCAATGGTCATGGAGCTATTACGGCTTCGTCTGTTGAGCAGATTGTTGACAAGGTCTTGGAATTGCCAGAGCGTCAGCGGCTGCAGATTTTAGCGCCGGTCATCCGCAAGAAAAAAGGCCAGCATAAGACCGTTTTTGACAAGATTCAGAAAGACGGTTATGTCCGTGTGCGCGTGGATGGCGATATTTACGATGTGACGGAAGTGCCAGAGCTTTCTAAGAGCAAGCAGCATGATATTGAGGTCGTAGTAGACAGAATTGTTATCAAGGAAGGAGTGCGCAGCCGCCTCTTTGACTCAGTCGAAGCTGCTCTGCGGATTGCTGAGGGCTATGTGGTGATTGATACCATGGATGGTCAAGAGCTACTCTTTTCTGAACACTATGCCTGCCCTGTTTGTGGCTTTACAGTGCCAGAGCTAGAGCCGCGACTCTTTTCTTTTAATGCGCCCTTTGGCTCCTGTCCGGACTGTGATGGTCTGGGGGTTAAGCTGGAGGTGGATCTAGATGTCGTTGTGCCAGAAGCTGGCAAGACCTTGCGCGAAGGAGCGCTAGCGCCTTGGAATCCCATCTCCTCCAACTACTATCCGCAGATGCTGGAGCAGGCCATGGCAGCCTTTGGCATTGATATGGACAAGCCATTTGAGGAGCTGACTGAGGAAGAAAAGCAGCTGATTTTCTTTGGCTCAGATGGACGAGAGTTCCATTTTCATTATGAAAATGAATTTGGCGGTGTGCGCGATATTGACATTCCTTTTGAGGGGGTTGTCACCAATATCAACCGCCGCTACCATGAAACCAATAGTGATTTTACTCGGACGCAGATGCGGGCTTATATGAATGAGCTGACTTGTGCGGCTTGTCACGGTTATCGACTCAGCCCTCAGGCCTTGTCTGTCAAGGTTGGCGGCGAAGCTGGCTTGCATATCGGTGAGATTTCAGACTTGTCCATTGCTGATCATTTGCTTCAGTTGGATAAGCTTAGCTTGACTGAAAATGAAGCTACGATTGCGCGCCCTATTCTCAAAGAAATTCACGACCGCCTGACCTTCCTCAATAACGTTGGCCTCAATTACCTGACTTTGTCTCGCTCGGCAGGAACTCTATCAGGAGGCGAGAGCCAGCGGATTCGCTTGGCGACTCAGATTGGTTCTAACTTGAGTGGGGTCCTCTATATCCTGGACGAGCCCTCTATTGGCTTGCACCAGCGTGACAATGACCGCCTAATTGCCAGCCTCAAGAAGATGCGTGACCTGGGCAATACTCTCATCGTGGTTGAGCATGATGAGGATACCATGCGAGAGGCTGACTGGCTGATTGATGTGGGACCAGGAGCTGGTGTTTTCGGCGGTGAAATCGTCGCAGCCGGCACTCCTGCACAAGTGGCTAAGAGCAAGAAATCCATCACAGGCCAATACCTGTCAGGTAAGCGCGAGATCCCAGTACCATTGGAACGCCGTGTAGGCAATGGCCGCTTTATCGAAGTGACAGGTGCTCAGGAAAATAACCTGCAGAATATCACGGCCAGATTCCCCTTGGGCAAATTCATCGCTGTGACAGGAGTTTCTGGGTCTGGCAAGTCAACACTGGTCAACTCTATTCTTAAAAAAGCCATCGCCCAAAAACTCAACCGCAACTCTGCTAAGCCAGGTAAGTTCAAGAAAATCAGCGGCATTGAGCATGTGGACAGACTGATTGATATTGACCAAAGTCCGATTGGTCGGACACCGCGCTCTAATCCGGCCACTTATACTGGAGTCTTTGACGATATTCGCGATCTGTTTGCCAAGACCAATGAAGCCAAGATTCGCGGCTACAAGAAGGGCCGTTTCAGCTTTAACGTCAAGGGCGGTCGCTGTGAGGCCTGCTCGGGTGATGGGATTATCAAGATTGAGATGCACTTCCTGCCTGACGTCTATGTGGCCTGCGAGGTCTGTCACGGCACTCGCTATAATAGCGAAACTCTGGAAGTCCACTACAAGGAGAAGAATATCGCTCAGGTTCTGGACATGACGGTCAATGATGCGGTAGAGTTCTTCCAGCATATCCCCAAGATTGCCCGTAAACTCCAGACTATCAAGGATGTGGGACTAGGCTATGTGACTCTAGGGCAGCCAGCCACAACCTTGTCAGGTGGTGAAGCTCAGCGGATGAAACTGGCCAGCGAACTTCACAAGCGCTCGACTGGTAAGTCCTTCTATATCTTGGATGAGCCGACCACGGGTCTGCATTCTGAAGATATTGCCAAGCTCCTTCAAGTGCTATCACGCTTTGTGGACGATGGCAATACAGTCCTCGTTATCGAGCACAATTTGGATGTTATCAAGACAGCTGACCATATCATTGATTTGGGACCGGAAGGCGGTGTCGGTGGCGGTACGATTATTGCGACGGGGACACCGGAAGAAGTCGCAGCTAATCCAGCCAGCTATACCGGTCAATATTTGAAAGGCAAGCTGCACGTAAAATAATTCATCAAATCCCTGTTTGATATTAAAAACAGGGATTTTTCATGTCAGAGAATGCTCGTTGGATTCTAATTCCTGGATAAGGTTTGTCAAAAAATGTCCTATTTGACTGGTTTTTTGATATAATAAGCTTAGTTATTTCACGGAGGTGCCTCATGTTATCAAGAGTTGAAAAGTTTGAAGCAGCATTGGCTCAGACAGACTGCGATGCTGTTTTAGTAACCAATCTGAAAAATATTTACTACCTGACTGGTTTCAGCGGGACAGAAGCGACAGTTTTCATCAGCAAAACACGTCGGATTTTCCTAACGGATGCGCGCTATACGCTGATTGCCAAGGGAGTAGTCCAAGGTTTTGATATTGTCGAAACACGCGACGCGATTGGTGAGATTGTCAAGATTATTGCGGATGACAAGCTGCAAAAAATCGGTTTTGATGACGAGATTTCCTATGCCTACTTCAAGATGCTGGAAAGTGTCTTCTCGGCCTACGAACTAGTTCCCATGACGGGCTTTATTGAAAATCTGCGCATGATTAAAGATGAGCAAGAAATCGCGACTATTCGCAAGGCCTGTCAGATTTCGGATCAAGCCTTCCTAGATGTACTGGATTTTATCAAGCCTGGTGAGACGACAGAGCTGGCTGTGATGAACTTTTTAGATGCCCGTATGCGGCAGCTAGGTGCTTCAGGTGCTTCTTTTGACTTCATCATCGCTTCGGGCTACCGCTCTGCTATGCCACATGGCGTGGCTAGTGACAAGATCATTCAAAATGGGGAAACCCTGACCATGGACTTTGGTTGCTACTACAACCACTATGTCAGCGATATGACGCGGACTGTTCATGTGGGGCAAGTGACAGATGAAGAGCGGGAAATCTATGATATTGTCCTGCGCAGCAATCAAGCCCTGATAGAATCTGCTAAGGCTGGTCTTAGCCGGATTGATTTTGACCGGATTCCACGGCAGATTATTAACGATGCTGGCTACGGTCCTTACTTTAGCCATGGGATTGGCCACGGTATCGGCCTGGATATACATGAAATTCCTTACTTTGGCAAGTCAGAAGAGCCGATTGAGGCGGGCATGGTCCTGACTGATGAGCCGGGTATTTATCTGGACGGCAAATACGGTGTCCGCATCGAAGACGATCTCCTCATCACAGAAACAGGCTGCGAAGTCCTAACTCTTGCGCCGAAAGAGTTGATTGTTATTTGAGAATTATCAGTCTTTATGATAGAATAAGTAGAAATATAATTTTAAAAAGAGGTAATATAGAATGATTGAAGCAAGTAAGCTGAAAGCTGGAATGACCTTCGAAACAGCTGATGGAAAACTCATCCGCGTTTTGGAAGCGAGCCACCACAAGCCAGGTAAGGGAAATACGATTATGCGGATGAAGTTGCGCGATGTTCGTACTGGCTCTACCTTTGATACCAGCTACCGTCCAGAAGAAAAATTTGAACAAGCCATTATTGAAACTGTTCCAGCTCAATACTTGTACCAAATGGATGACACTGCTTATTTCATGAATACTGAGACTTATGATCAATATGAAATTCCAGTAGTCAATGTAGAAGAAGAATTGAAATTCATCCTTGAAAACTCTGATGTGAAAATCCAGTTCTACGGAACAGAAGTGATTGGTGTGACTGTACCAACAACAGTTGAATTGGTCGTGACTGATACTCAGCCATCTATCAAGGGAGCTACTGTTACCGGATCTGGTAAGCCAGCTACACTGGAGACAGGTCTTGTTGTCAACGTACCAGACTTCATCGAAGTTGGACAAAAATTAATTATCAATACTGCAGAAGGAACTTACGTTTCTCGCGCATAATATAGAAGAGGTAATAACTATGGCAGCTGAACAATTAGGTGAAATCGTCATTGCGCCACGTGTTTTGGAAAAAATCATTGCCATTGCAACAGCAAAGGTAGAAGGTGTTTATTCCTTCGCAAATAAGAGTATGTCAGACAGTCTTTCTATGCGCTCACTCGGTCGCGGAGTGTCACTTCATACCGATGAGACAGGTGATGTGACTGTGGACATCTACCTGTATTTGGAATACGGTGTCAGCGTTCCGACTGTTGCAGTAGCGATTCAGAAGGCTGTAAAAAGCGCTGTTTTTGATATGGCTGAGGTAGAGCTGTCTGCTGTCAATATCCATGTGGCAGGCATTGTTCCAGAAAAGGCACCGAAGCCAGACTTGAAAGATCTATTTGATGAGGACTTCCTCAATGACTGATATACTATTGGAATCCAGAAGAGGTCTGCGCCAGCGGGCTTTTCAGGCCCTGATGAGCCTAGAGTATGAAGGGGATCTTGTGGAAGCTTGTCGCTTTGCCTATTCTTATGATAAGGACGAAGAGGCAGACAAAGTGGCGGAAGCTGATATTCCAGCCTTCCTGCTCAATCTGGTCTCCGGTGTGGTCCAGTCCAAGGACGACTTGGACAAGAAAATTGCCCAGCACCTCAAAAAGGGCTGGACAGTGGATCGTCTGACGCTGGTAGAGAAAAATATCCTGCGTTTGGGTATCTTTGAGATTACAGAGTTTGACACCCCACAGTTGGTAGCAGTCAACGAAGCCATTGAGCTTTCCAAGCAATTCTCTGACGAAAAGTCCAGTAAGTTCATTAATGGGATTTTGAGTCAATTTATCGTTGAATAAGTTGAATAAAATGAAGGTCGAGACAAGTGTCTTGGCTTTTTTTGCTTGTCAATTGTTGTTTGAATCGCAAATAGCTTATCGAATCATCAAAATCCGTACAGAGAGCATGAAGTATCTGAGTGAGAAAAACTCTTATTGAAAGCCTTTACAACTTGAAAAAGAATCGGTATAATAAATACAGAAAACGTTTGCATAGATGTTCTCTATAAGAAAAAATAAAGGAGTTTTCTGTTTATGAAAAATAACGATCACCTACAGTCTCGGATGGGGGAAAAGCGTCATTATTTCGGCATCCGTCGCTTAAAAGTAGGAGTAGCCTCTGTTGTCATTGCCTCAGGTTTCCTACTGGGAAATGCCCAATTAGTCCAAGCGGATGAAGCGAGCACATCGGCCAGCCCAGCAACAGAAGCAGTCTCTGATGCAAATGCAGCAGCCCAACCTAATTCAGCAGATGAAGAAAAAACTGGAGAGGCAGATAGTTCAGGAGCGGGGGCTTCAGAGCAGGCTGCTCCAACTGATGTAGTGGCAGATCAAGCTCCAGTTAGTGCAGTTTCAGAAGTAGCTGGTCAAGAAGCTGCAAATCCAAGTGAAAAAGACAAGCATGAAGCAGTTAGTCAGCCGCAAGCTTCAGCGAAAGATGCTATTGAAGAAGGCAATATTCGATTTCATTTCAAAACCCTGCCTTCACAAAATCTAGACAGCTTGGGCTTGTGGACTTGGGATGATGTTGAGACACCTTCTAGTCAAAAGGGAGCTTGGCCAACCGGAGCAACTAGCTTTGCGACTGCTAAAGAAGATGACTACGGCTATTATCTTGATGTTAAAATGGCTGAGAAAAGAAGCAAAATCAGCCTTCTAATCAATAATACAGCAGGGCAAAATATTACAGGTGACAAGACGGTCGAGCTACTCAGTCCTCAGATGAATGAGATTTGGTTTGACACAGACTATCAACCTCATACTTACGAGCCTTTGAAAAAAGGTATGGTTCGAATCAACTACTATCGTACAGACGGCCAGTATGATAAGAAGTCGCTCTGGCTCTGGGGAGATGTCCAAAATCCAAGTAAGAATTGGCCTGACGGAGTGAACTTTGAGAAGACTGGGAAATATGGCCGCTATGTAGATGTTCCCTTGAAGGATGCTGCTAAGACGATTGGCTTCTTACTTTTAGACGAAAGCAAATCAGGAGATGATGTGAAGATTCAAAATCAGGATTATAATTTCACGAATTTGGAGAAAAACAGCCAAATTTTCTTGCGTGATGCGGATCCGACAGTTTATACCAACCCTTACTTTGCCAATGATATTCGTATGACGGGAGCCCAGCATATTGGCTTGACTGAGATTGAGGCCAGCTTTTCTACCTTAGAAAGTGCTAAAAAAGAGGACATTTTAAAGAACTTAAAGATTACAGACAAAGATGGCCATGAAGTCGCTGTTAAAGATGTGGTTCTGGCTCCTGAGACCAAAAGCGCCAAATTCATCGGTGATTTTAACCAAGCTCAGTCACCTTATCTTATCAAATATGGCAATGACCAATTCAAAACCAGCATGAACTGGCAGCTGAAGGATAGTATCTACAAGTATGATGGTGATTTGGGAGCTCGTGTTTCTCAAGCGGGCAAACAAGTGGACCTAACTTTCTGGTCACCAAGTGCGGACCAAGTTGATTTGGTAGTCTACGACAAAGAGGATCAGAACAAGGTCATTGGACGCCTGGCTATGCAGAAAGGTGCGTCTGGCACATGGACTAGCAGCTTGACGCCTGAGAGCGGCCTAGGGATTTCTGACTATCGTGGATATTTCTATCATTATGAAATTACTCGTGGCGGTAAAAAGTTTCTTGTGCTGGATCCTTATGCCAAGTCTTTAGCCGCTTGGAACAGTGAAGATACAGACAAGGGAGGTGCCTACAAGATTGCCAAGGCAGCCTTTGTAGATCCAAGTGAATATGGACCGAAAGACCTGACCTATGCTACTATTCCGAACTTTAAGAAGCGGGAAGATGCCTTGATTTATGAGGCTCACGTTCGTGATTTCACCTCTGATCCGGCTATTTCAAAGGATTTGAAATCTCAATTTGGAACCTTCTCAGCTTTCATTGAGAAATTGGATTATTTGAAAGAATTGGGAGTGACCCACGTTCAGCTCTTGCCGGTTCTAAGTTATTACTTTGTAAATGAGCTGAAAAATGCTGAGCGTATGGACAAGTACGCTTCCAGCAACAGCAACTATAACTGGGGCTATGACCCGCAAAACTACTTCTCGCTGACAGGTATGTACTCCAGTGCGCCGACAGATCCAGCCAAGCGCATTGAGGAATTCAAAAATCTTGTCAATGAAATTCATAAGCGCGGCATGGGCGTTATCATGGATGTGGTCTATAATCATACGGCTAAAACCTCTATCTTTGAGGATTTGGAGCCCAATTACTACCACTTTATGGATGCGGATGGTACACCGAGATCCAGCTTTGGTGGCGGCCGCTTGGGTACTACTCACTATATGAGCAGACGGGTCTTGGTGGATTCGATCAAGTACCTGACAGAGCAGTACAAGGTAGATGGTTTCCGCTTTGATATGATGGGGGACCATGATGCTGAGTCCATCCAAAAAGCTTTTGAAGAAGCCAAGAAGCTGAATCCAAATCTCATTATGCTGGGTGAGGGCTGGAAGACTTATGCAGGTGATGAAAATAAAGCTGTCCAGCCGGCTGACCAATCTTGGATGAAGTCAACAGACACGGTAGCAGTCTTCTCAGATGATATTCGCAATACCTTGAAATCAGGTTATCCAAATGAGGGAACACCAGCCTTTATCACCGGTGGCAAACGCAGTGTGGAAAATGTCTTTAAAAACATCAAGGCGCAGCCAACCAATTTTGAGGCGGATAGCCCAGGAGATGTGATCCAATACATCGCAGCCCATGATAATCTGACGCTCTTTGATATCATTGCTCAGTCAATCAAGAAAGATCCGGCAGTGGCTGCCAATTATCAAGAGATTCATCGCCGCCTGCGTCTGGGAAATCTGATGATTCTGACTTCGCAAGGGACACCATTTATCCACTCTGGTCAAGAGTACGGCCGGACCAAGCAATTCCGCGATCCTGCCTACAAATATCCTGTCTCTGAAGACAAGGTTCCAAATAAAGCGCATTTGTTGACCAATGAAGACGGCACGCCGTTTGACTATCCGTACTTCATTCATGATTCTTATGATTCGAGCGACGCGGTCAACCACTTTGACTGGACCAAGGCGACTGATTCGGAGAAATTCCCTGAAAATGCCAAGAGTCGTGCCTATATGAAAGGCTTGATTGCCTTGCGGAAATCAACGGATGCCTTTACCCGCAGCTCCAAAGATGAAGTGGAGCAAAATGTGACCCTCATCACCCAGCCTGGCAAGGATGGTGTTGAGAAAGAAGACCTTGTTCTCGGCTACCAAGTGGTTGCGTCGAATGGCGATATTTATGCTGTCTTTGTCAATGCGGACACCAAGGAACGACAATTTAACTTTGGTGAAGCCTACAAGCATCTAGCAGGTGCAGAGGTTGTGGCAGATGGCAATACCGCAGGAGTGACTGCCATTTCTGATCCAGCAGGTGTCACCAGAAACAGCAATGGTTTAGCCCTAGCTCCGCTGACAGCGACTATTTTGCGACTTCGAAAAGTGACCCCAGCTCAGGAAGAAAAATCTCAAGCTCCAGTAGCTCAAAAAGAGCAGCTGTCTGCCCCTTCTGCAGCCAACGCTCAGCCTCAGGCTTTATCCTTGGATGGGCAAAAAACTCAGGCTTCAGAAGTAAAAGAAGCAGCTATCCAAACAGAAAAAGCCTTGCCAAAAACCGGAACAAGCACTTCCCTGCTGGCACTTTTAGGTGGCTTCCTTGCTTTCCTGGCCGGTTTGTTAACCTTTAGAAAGAAAGAGTAATAATTGATTATTGCCCTGTGAGAAATTTTTTAGACTATGGCTAAATAAAGACGACTTCCAATAATGGATGTCGTCTTTGCTTGCTTATATCTGTGTTAAACACTCTTACCAGGTAAGAGACTGACTGGCAGGAAATAGCCAGTTGTTTGGACTTCTTGGCCGGCAATTTTTTTGAGGAGTAGGTCTACAGAGAGACGGGCAATATCTTTCAGTGGCTGCTTGATCGTTGCTAGCTGCGGGTAGTAGTTTTCCACAAAGTAGGTGCCATCGTAGCCGATGATTTTCAAATCTTCAGGGATCTGGATGTTCAGCTCCTGTGCGACCTTCATAATTAAGATGGCTGTCAAATCATCTGAAGCAAAAATAGCATCGGGCTTAGTTTGACTCAGGATTTGCTTGATTTCCATTTCCTTTCGGACGGGTGAAAAATCACTGGACACATTGATAATAGGAGCATCAGGCAGGACGGAAGCAAAGCCAGCATGGCGCAGGCCGGTCGGTGAGTTGGAATTGTCATTGCCGGTAATCATAATGATGTTTTGCGCTCCAGCCTTGACCAAGGTCTGAGCCGCTAGCACTCCGCCTCCGTAGTTGTCTGAGGAGACAACTGGGATATCCGGCGAAAGATTGCGGTCAAAGGCAATGATTGGTGCGGTCACACGATTGTAGTCCTCGATGCCTAGATTGTGGCTGCCAGAAATGATGCCGTCCACCTGATTGGCTTCCAGCATCTCAAGGTATTCACGCTCCTTGTCGGAGTCATGCTCGCTATTGCAGATGATGGTTTTATAGCCTTGTTTAAAAAGCTCATGCTCCAGCTTGTCAATCAATTCTGCATAAAAGACATTGCTGATATTAGGGAAAATGAGTCCAATTAGCTTGGCTGATTTTCCTTGGAGACTGCGTGCCAGATTGTTGGGCTTGTAGGCCAATTCTCGCATGGCTGCCTCAACCTTAGAAATCGTTTTGTCAGACAAGTAGCCTTTTCTGTTGATGACGCGGGAAACAGTTGTGGGGCTGACTCCTGCTAGTTTTGCTACATCAGTTAGCTTTGCGACCATAATCTAATTCATAGTAAGTACCGGTTGGATTGCCCGTAGTAATAGCAATACCTGTTTGGTCTTCTCTCGGGAAGACACGGCCGGAAAATACTTTCTCTCCTTTATTGATGAAAATTTCAAAAATCGATTTATCGATGAAGATAGTAGCGCTCGTTGCTTCTTTGTCAATATCACAGCTTCGGCTGGTTCCAAAGTCCAGAGCGAATGGCTCACCCGCTTGACTACGATCAACCGTTACTAGACCTGCTTTGAGGTCAAAATTGATGCGTAGGCCCTTGCCATCCTTGTCCGCAAAGAGGACGATTTCATGCTCGGTGTCCGCAGCAAGCTTCAGTTCTAGTTCGTAGCTGTTCTTGCTTTCTGCCAAAGCAGTGAAAGGCTGTTCATCTGTTCGCAAGTTCTTGATAGCAGGCACTGGGTATTGATAGAGTTTTCCGTCTTTCAGACTTAATTCCTTGACGAGGGAGAAGGCCCCTTGATGGTCGAAGCGGTCAGATGGGTATTCCACATCAGGTAAGCCTAGCCAGCTGACAGCGAGTGCCCGACCGTCAGGTGCGTTAAAAGCCTGGGTGGCGTAGCAGTCGAAACCGTAGTCCAGATTTTGGATAGGGCTAGGATTAATCAAAGCAGCCTTGCTTGTGTCAAACGATTGACCTATTTTATACATGTTCGGGTAAATGTTACCATAGTCCAGTACGTCCTTGGACAAACCTTGAGGGCAATAAAGCAAGACTGGTTGGTCGTTGATAAAGACTAGGTTAGGACACTCCATCATATAGGCTGTCTTGTCATTGGCGAAGTCTAAATCGCCGACAACTTCCCAGTTGGTATAGTCATTATCAACTGCCTTGTAAAGCTTGACATAGCCTTGTTTGTCTAGATTTTGCCCGCCAACAATAGCATAGAATTGCCCTTTGTAGTTGAAAATCTGGGGATCGCGGAAGTGGTCAGTCGCTTCAGCAGGTTGTTCAATCAAGACCTTGTCAATTTTTTCGAGCTTGCCTGATTTATCTAACAAGGCACCGATTTGATAAGGATGACGTACCCAGTTCTCATCACGAACATTACCAGTATAGAAGAGAAAGAGCTTGTCGTCAAACTGCATGGCAGAGCCAGAGTAGGCACCGTGGCTGTCCAGAGGAGTATCTGGCAGCACCCGAAGACCAGTTTCCGTGAAGTGGACTAGGTCATCACTTTCCATCTGGACCCAGCACTTGAGACCGTGAGCTGCTCCGAAAGGAAAGTTTTGGTAGAAAACCACCCACTTGCCGTCAAAATAAGAAAAGCCATTGGGGTCATTGAGGAGACCTGTCTGAGGCTCCACATGGTAGTTAGCCCGCCAAGGAGATTTAACGATATTGTCTTTGATGTGCTGTATCTCTTCCTGAGTCCAGTCTTCATAGCGTTTGTAGCGTTTTTCAGTCGTCCAAGCCAATCTTTTGTCCTCCGAATCATATTATTTCTTATTACTATAGTAAACGTTTTCCGATGAAAAATCAACATTTAACAGTAAAAAAATATTTTTTCTGCAAAACGCTTGACATATTTTTGAATCATGGTAAAATAATATTCGTAAAGGTGATAAAATCGCTTTCAAAAAAGTTAAAAATATTTATAAGGAGATTTTTGCAAATGAATAATACTGAAATTGCAAAAAAAGTCATCGAAGCCCTTGGTGGACGTGAGAATGTCAACAGTGTGGCTCACTGTGCGACTCGCTTGCGCGTGATGGTTAAAGATGAGGGTAAAATCGACAAAAACACTGTCGAAAATCTGGAAAAAGTTCAGGGTGCCTTCTTTAACTCCGGCCAGTACCAGATTATCTTTGGTACCGGTACGGTTAATAAAATCTATGACGAAGTTGTAGCTTTAGGATTGCCAACTTCATCAAAAGATGACATGAAAGCAGAAGCTGCTAAGCAAGGGAATTGGTTCCAACGCGCCATCCGTACATTTGGTGACGTATTTGTGCCAATCATCCCAGTTATCGTAGCGACAGGTCTCTTCATGGGTGTGCGTGGACTCTTGAACGCTCTTGGGATGACACTTCCAGATGATGTGAAGACCTATACAGAAATCCTTACGGATACAGCCTTCATTATCTTGCCAGGTTTGGTTGTTTGGTCAACTTTCCGCGTATTTGGTGGAAATCCAGCTGTTGGTATCGTCCTTGGGATGATGCTAGTGTCCGGCTCGCTTCCAAATGCTTGGGCAGTAGCCTCTGGCGGTGAAGTGACTGCGATGAAGTTTTTTGGCTTCATCCCAGTTGTTGGTTTGCAAGGTTCTGTTCTTCCAGCCTTCATTATCGGGGTTGTTGGAGCTAAGTTTGAAAAAGCTCTCCGCAAGGTTGTGCCAGATGTCTTGGATCTCTTGGTGACACCGTTCGTTACACTTTTGGTAATGTCTATCCTTGGACTTTTCGTCATAGGACCAGTATTCCACGTTGTTGAAAACTACATTTTGTTTGGAACAAAAGCAATCCTTGCTTTACCGTTTGGTTTAGGTGGTTTGGTGATTGGTGGAGTTCACCAATTGATTGTCGTATCAGGTGTTCACCATATCTTCAACTTGCTTGAAATTCAGTTACTCGCTACTGATAAGGTGAATCCATTTAATGCGATTATCACTGCTGCCATGACAGCCCAAGGTGCAGCTACTGTAGCCGTTGCGTTCAAAACGAAAAATCCTAAATTAAAAGCTCTTGCTTTCCCAGCTGCTCTTTCTGCCTTTCTTGGCATTACAGAGCCGGCTATCTTCGGGGTTAACTTGCGTTACCGCAAACCCTTCTTCCTTTCATTGATTGCTGGTGCAATTGGTGGTGGCTTGGCATCTCTCCTTGGACTTGCTGGTACTGGTAATGGTATCACTATCATCCCAGGTACAATGCTTTATATCGGTAATGGACAACTCTTACAATATCTCTTCATGGTTGCTGTATCATTTGCGCTTGGATTTGCTTTGACGTATATGTTTGGTTTTGAAGATGAGAAAGATGAGTGGCAAGATAAAATGACGGATGTTTTATCAAAAGCTTCAATTCCTAGCGTTGCTTTGAGAGTTGCACTTGATAAAAAAGATGAAAAATCCGAAACTGAAAAACTGGTTGAGGAAGAAACAACTGGTAATGTGCCAGCTGCCCTCCAAGATGAAACAATTATTTCTCCAATTGTTGGTCAGGCAGTAGCTTTGAGCGATGTTGATGATCCTGTTTTCTCTAGCGGAGCGATGGGGCAAGGACTTGCCATCAAGCCTAGTGAGGGTGTGGTTTACGCCCCAGCTGATGCAGAAGTTACGATCGCTTTTGCGACAGGCCATGCCTATGGTTTGAAGACAGCTAATGGTGCTGAAATTCTGATTCACGTCGGAATTGATACAGTGTCTATGAATGGCGAAGGTTTTGACCAAAAGGTTGCTCAAGGCGACAAGGTCAAAGCTGGTGATGTTCTGGGAACATTTGAAGCTGAGAAAATTGCAGCCGCTGGTCTGGATGATACGACTATGGTCATCGTTACCAACACAGCTGATTACGCTTCTGTGACTCCAGTAGCAGAAGGAGCACTTGCTAAAGGTGACGCAGTTATTGAAGTGAAAGCCTAATGGAATTTAGAAAACGAACAAATCAGCTTTTGTTCGTTTTTTATGTCATAAGTACAGTCTTGTTGAAAAAGCTTTAAAAAGACTGTTTTTGGCAAGAAGTCTGCAAGAGATATGCTATAATGAATAGAGTAAAAATCAAATGTTAAAAGAGGATTTATAATGACAAAATTGTATGGAAGTTTGGAAGCGGGCGGCACTAAGTTTGTCTGTGCTGTAGGCGATGAACGGTTTGAAGTTGTTGAAAAGACACAGTTTCCAACGACCACGCCTATTGAAACGCTAGACAAGACGATTGAGTTCTTTTCTCGTTTCGACAATCTAGCTGGTCTAGCTGTTGGATCTTTCGGGCCAATTGATATTGACCCTAATTCAAAGACTTACGGCTTTATCACGACTACTCCTAAGCCGCACTGGGCTAATGTGGACATTGTTGGCGCTCTGCGCCGAGCCCTCAATGTGCCCATTTACTTTACAACGGATGTCAATAGCTCGGCATACGGTGAAGTAGTAGCCCGCAACAATGCTGGCGGCCGTATTGAAAATCTGGTCTATTATACGATTGGGACAGGAATCGGTGCTGGCGCTATCCAGCGAGGCGAATTTGTAGGGGGGACAGGACACCCAGAGATGGGGCATTATTATGTAGCTAAGCACCCTATGGATGTGGAAAAAGAGTTCAATGGCGTTTGTCCTTTCCACAATGGCTGCTTGGAAGGATTGGCGGCTGGACCAAGCTTAGAGGCGCGGACCGGAGTTCGTGGGGAAAATATTAAACTCAATAGTTCTGTCTGGGATATTCAAGCTTACTATATCGCTCAGGCGGCTATTCAGGCGACAGTGACTTTCCGTCCAGATGTCATCGTCTTTGGTGGCGGAGTTATGGCTCAGCAGCACATGCTGGATCGAGTTCGTGAGAAATTCACAGTTCTTCTGAATGGCTATTTGCCAGTTCCTGATGTTCGTGACTATATCGTGACACCGGCTGTGGCTGGAAATGGCTCCGCAACGCTGGGCAACTTTGTACTGGCTAAAGAAGTTAGTGAACGCCACGCAAAATAAGCTTATAGGGTCTGATTTATCAGGCTCTTCTCTATGAGGGAAAGCAATGGAAAAAGCAATTGTCAAAGATATTTTCTTTCTGCAGCAGCTGTCTGAGCGGGCTAGCAGAGAAGACCTTTATCTGGCTCAAGACTTGCAGGATACTCTGCAGGCCAATCGAGAAAACTGTATAGGGCTCGCAGCAAATATGATTGGTGTCCGTAAGCGGGTCATTATCTTTCTATATGGCTTGGTGCCGGTAGTCATGTTTAATCCGGTGCTGCTCTCTAAGTCAGGCCCTTATAAGACAGAAGAGGGCTGCCTGTCCTTGGTTGGAAGCCGTCCCACTCAACGTTATCAGGAAATCACAGTCGATTATCTGGATAAACATTGGCAGCAGCAGACCATGACCTTGAAAGGCCTGCCTGCCCAAATCTGCCAGCATGAATTGGATCATTTGGAAGGAATCTTGATTTAAGGAAGTAATTCAGCCTGAGAAGGGCTGAATTTTTTTATCAAAAAAATAGTTCTCATAGAAACTTTTTTCTTGACATCTTTCTTCTATGTGGTAAAATAGTTCTCATGAAAACTAATTAGTTCTCACGAGAACCAATCTAGGAAGGAAATTTTGATGGAAAAGCCTTTGTTAGAAATGAAGCGTTTTGGACGAAAGATTCACCTCATAGTAGAAAAGCTTGCTAAGGAGCAAGGGATTGAGTCCATGGCTGGGCCGCAGGGGCAGGTCTTGCATATTGTCGCTTGTCGTATGGAAGAGGGGAAGGACACTCTTATCAAGGATATTGAGCAGGAGTTGGATATTTCCAAATCGGTGGCCTCTAACTTAATGAAAAGGATGGAGAAGAATGGCTTTATCCAGCTGGAAATGAGCAAGACGGACAAGCGGGCAAAGTATATCCGTCTTACTCCGCAGTCGCAGGAAAGAATGAAGAAAATCCGTGACTTTTTTGATGAAATGAACCGTTCTATTTTGAATGGTGTTTCTGAGCAGGAACTGCTGATTTTTTCTCAAGTCATGGCCAAGTTTTATCAGAATATCGAAAGTTTAGAAAATGGAGGAAAAGATGTTTAAGTTATTTAAACGGCTGACGGCAAGGGAAGTGAGCATGATTGTTCTCAGTGTGCTCTTCACCTTCCTGACGGTATATTTGGAATTAGAAGTTCCGACCTATATTTCGACGATTACAGAGTTGCTGCAAACACCAGGGACTGGTTTGGCAGATTTGTGGGAGCCAGGTCTGAAAATGATCGGCCTGTCTTTTGCTAGCTTGCTGTCAGCTATTGTGGTTGGCTTTTTTGCCGCTCGTATAGCAGCCAGCTTTACCCAGAGCTTGCGGAGCGATATTTTCAACCGTGTGCTAGACTATTCGCAGACGGAGATTAAGAAATTTTCAATCCCTAGTCTGCTGACTCGGACGACAAATGATATTACCCAGGTACAGACCTTAATTACCATGGGGCTTCAGGTGGTGACCAGGGGACCGATTATGGCGATTTGGGCCATGACCAAGATTATTGGCAAGTCCGAGAACTGGCTGATAGCAGTTCTTATTGCTGTTATAGTCAATATCCTGCTGACAGTAGTTTTGGTGACATTGGCCTTTCCCAAACAGTCAGTTGCGCAACGCTTGGTCGATAAGCTAAACAGTGTCACTAGAGAGAGTCTGACTGGGATTCGCGTGGTCCGGGCTTACAATGCTGAGGATTATCAGGATGAGAAATTTGCGGCGGCCAATGATGAAGTAACCCGGCTCAATCTTTTCATCGGTCGTCTGATGGCCATGATGAATCCAGTTATGATGGGGATTTCCAGCGGATTGACACTGGCTATTTACTGGATTGGTGCTTATTTGATCCAGGAGGCTGGGCTGCAGGAGCGTCTCCCACTCTTCAGTGATATGGTCGTCTTTATGTCCTATGCTATGCAGATTGTGATTGGATTCTTGCTCATGGGTGCCCTCTTCATCGTCCTGCCTCGGACCATTGTATCCGCTGGCCGGATTAATGAAGTACTGGACCTGCATTCTTCTATCACCAGTCCGGAACAGCCTAAGGCAGCAGCGGATAGCAAGGGAGAGGTGGTCTTTCGAGACGTGTCCTTCCGCTATTCCAAGAATTCAGAAGCGGTCATTGAGCATGTCAGCTTTACAGCGCAGGCTGGTGATACCGTGGCCTTTATCGGTTCAACTGGTTCAGGGAAATCCACGCTAGTCAATCTCATTCCTCGTTTCTACGATGTAACTGAAGGAGAGATTCTGGTAGATGGTGTCAATGTTCAGGATTACCAGCTGGAAGACCTGCATAATAAGGTCGGCTACATCCCGCAAAAGGCGGTGCTTTTCTCTGGCGATATCGAGAGCAATCTGAACTTCGGTCAAAGCAAAGAAAGCCCGCTGGATGAGCAGAAAATGTGGGAGGCTCTTGACCTTGCACAGGCTAAGCCCTTTGTCCAAGAGAAGGAAAAGGGGCTGAAAGCTGAAGTGGCTCAAAGCGGAACCAACTTCTCTGGTGGCCAGCGTCAGCGCTTGGCCATTGCCAGAGCCTTGGCTCGTAAGCCAGAAATCCTCATCTTTGACGACTCCTTCTCAGCGCTAGATTATAAGACAGACCGCATTTTGCGCAAGGAACTGGCTGAGCGGACGCAGGATATGACCAAGCTAATCGTGGCGCAGCGGATTTCTACTATCATGGATGCGGATCAAATCTTGGTCTTGGATGCTGGTAAGGTGGTCGGTCAAGGTACCCACCGAGAACTTTTGGCCAGCAACGAAGTCTATCAAGAAATTGCCTACTCACAATTATCAAAGGAGGAATTAGAAAATGGAAAATAAGAAGCCTTCATTATTTAGCCAGATACGGCCTTATCTCAAAGGCTTCCAGCTTCCTCTTGCTTTGGCATTTGTGGGAGCTGTCTTGTCAAACATTATCACGGTCTATGGGCCAAATAAATTAAAAGAAATTACCAATCTCATTTCTGATGGTCTGGCTACCAGTATTGATTTAAAAGCTGTGTCTGAGATTGCCCTTCTGCTGACCGTGCTCTATGCAGTCGGAGCTCTGCTCAACTACGGTCAGTCCTTTATCATCAGTACGGTTATCCAGTATTTCTCCAAGCGGCTGCGGACGGCCATTGCGGAGAAGATTAACAAGCTGCCGCTGGGCTATTTCGATGCTCATTCTCAGGGGGATACTCTGTCGCGCGTGACCAATGACGTGGATACGGTCGGCCAATCCCTCAACCAGAGTCTGGGAAATGTTATCTCTGCCAGCCTGCTCTTGGTGGCTGTGGTTTTGACCATGTTCTTCATGAACTGGATCTTGGCCTTGGTAACCATCTTAGCTACTGTATTAGGCTTTGTCTTTGTCGGTCTCATCATGGGCAAGTCTCAGGGTTATTTCACCGCCCAACAAAACGATCTGGCTGCGGTAAACGGTTATGTGGAGGAGATGTACTCTGGTCATAATGTTGTTACCAGCTATAATGCCATTGAGCAGTCTAAGGAGCGCTTTGCAGTTCTCAATCACAATCTCTATAACAGTATTTGGAAATCTCAATTTATCTCTGGCATGATGATGCCGCTCATGTTCTTTACGGGGAATTTTGCCTATGTGATGGTTATTTTGGTCGGTGCTGCTCTGGCGATTAATGGCTCTATTAGTATCGGAATTATTGTCGCCTTTATGGTTTATGTGCGGACCTTCTCTCAGCCCCTGTCACAGATTGCTCAAGGTATCGCCGTCTTGCAGCAGGCTGGTGCTGCACTGGTTCGTGTCTTTGAATTTCTGGCTGAGCCTGAGATGGAAGACGACCGGCATAAAGAGCAGCAGCTTACTGCTGTCAAGGGAAATGTTGCCTTTGAAGAGGTCTTCTTTGGCTACAAACCGGACCATACAATCATTAATGATTTCTCGGCCCAAGCCAAAGCCGGACAGAAGATTGCCATTGTCGGCCCAACGGGTGCTGGTAAGACGACTATCGTTAATCTCCTTATGAAGTTCTATGAAATTAATAAAGGGCGTATCAGCATTGATGGTATAGATATTAAGGATATGAAACGCTCCGAGGTTCACGATGCCTTTTCAATGGTCTTGCAGGATACCTGGCTCTTTGAAGGAACTATTCGAGAAAACTTGATTTACAATCAGGAGCATGTCACGGATGAAGCAGTTGTTGCCGCAGCGAAGGCGGTCGGTGTTCATCACTTTATCATGACTCTGCCGCAGGGCTATGATACAGTGTTGGATGATACGGTCAACTTATCGGTCGGTCAGAAGCAGCTGTTGACAATCGCTCGTGCTCTGCTGAAAGATGCACCGCTCTTGATCTTGGATGAGGCAACTTCGTCAGTCGATACGCGGACGGAGGAGCTCATTCAAAAGGCTATGGACAAACTCATGGAGGGTCGGACTTCCTTTGTCATTGCTCACCGCCTGTCCACTATCCGTAATGCAGATCTTATCTTGGTCATGCGCGATGGAAATATCATCGAGCAGGGCAACCACGATGAACTCATGGAACAGAATGGCTTCTATGCGGACCTCTATAATAGCCAGTTTGTAGAGGAAGATGCAGGTTGATGCTCAAAGAAAACATCAGGAATGTTCGTTTTTCTGATGTTTTTTTAAATTTAACAGAATTGTAAAAAATGCTCAATTTTCAGTGAAGACGCTCTAAAATCCTGACTTTTTTCACAGATGCTCTATCAAAAACTTGACAGTTTCTACGCTTTATATTAAAATAAATTTAATATAAGAACTGAAAGCGAACACAACGGGGTGTTTGCTCTACATATAAGTAAGCAACGGTGCTACAAAAAATAAAAATTCCTTATTTTTTTTGTAGTACTTTTTTATCAGCAAATCTGGAGTAAAGTAATGAAGCAATTTATGCTGGCTGGTGTTTCCAGCGGTGTCGGAAAGACCACAGTTACCCTAGGGATTTTGAAAGCTCTGGCAGACAGAGGTTATCAGGTCCAGCCTTATAAGGTAGGACCTGATTATATTGATACAGCTTATCATAGTCGGATTACCAAGCGGCCTTCACGGAATGTGGACAGCTTTATGATACCGGACGATCAGAGTCTGGCTTGGTCCTACTACAAATGGCATGGAAACGCGGATGTGGCAGTAGTCGAAGGAGTCATGGGGCTCTTTGATGGTCTGGGCACGGACAAGGACTGTGCGTCTTCTGCTTCTGTTGCTAAAAAGTTAGGTATTCCGGTTGTCTTGATTATCGATGGAAAGGCGACATCTACCTCGGCAGCTGCTATGGTCCATGGCTTTGCGACCTTTGATCCGGATTTGGATATTGCTGGGGTCATTATCAATCGGGTGGCTTCTCAGAATCACTATGAACTCATCAAGGGTGCCATAGAGCGTTACACGGATGTGGAAGTGCTGGGTTATCTTCCTAAAAATGCAACAGAAGAGCTGCCATCGCGTCATCTGGGTCTAATCCCTGACGTAGAAATGGATGATTTGGACCGTCGATTTGAGGAATTGGGAGTGGCAGCAGCCAAGCATATTAATCTAGACAGGCTGCTGGAAAAGGCAGAACTTCCCGATAAGCGGATGACCAATCCTTTTCATATCCACAATGATCAGCCCTTGACTTTGGCCTATGCTTTGGATGATGCTTTCCACTTTTACTATGAAGACAATCTGGACTTTTTAAGAGAACTCAATGTCCAGCTGGTACCTTTCAGCCCCCTGAAAGATAAGGAACTGCCAGCTGCAGATGCTTATTATTTTGGCGGTGGTTTTCCAGAAGTCTATGCTCAGGAGCTGATGACAAATGTTGATTTCCGGGCTTCGGTTAAGAAAGCTCACGAGCAGGGCCGGCCAATCTACGCAGAATGCGGTGGCCTCATGTATCTGGGAGAGCTGCTGGAAGTAGAGGGTCAGGTCTATGAAATGGTCGGCATTTTCAAGGGCAAGAGCCTGATGACCCCCGGCCTGAAAAGCTTTGGCTACTGCCAAGCAGAAACGCAGATAGACAGCCTTTTTGGTCCTAAAGGTACAGCTGTCAGGGGACATGAGTTTCACCATTCGGTCTTTGAGACGGAGGAAGATACTGTCCTCAAGCTGGAGAAGGTCAGAGACGGTCAGGTCGTAGCTGCCTGGACAGGCGGTTATCAAAAGGGCCGTACCTTTGCCAGCTACCTGCATGTTCATTTTTATCAGGATGAGCAGCTGCTAGCCAACTGGCTGAACTATATCAAAGAGGCGAATTGATATGACACTCATTGCAATTTTTTTGGCCGTCTTACTGGACTGGCTGATTGGCGACCCCTATAGCTGGCCTCATCCAGTCAAGTGGATGGGTTCCTATATTTATATATGTATGCGCTCGCAGGAGAAAAGGCAGTTTTCGCCCTATCTATTTGGCTTTTTCCTCTGGTTGACAACAGTTGGACTGGCGCTGGGAGTGAGCTACGGGCTGCTTTGGTTGGCTGGTCTGGTTCATCCCGTCCTCTACTGGATTGTCTGGATCTATCTGGCCTATGCCAGTCTGGCAGCTAAAAGTCTGGCTTTTGAGGCCCAGAAGGTTTACCATACACTCAAGTTTGGCACTTTGGAAGAAGCTAGAAAGCAAGTTGGTATGATTGTCGGCCGTGAAACTTCTCAGCTGACACCAGAGGAAATCAGCAAGGCGACGATTGAGACGGTGGCTGAAAATACCAGTGACGGGGTTATCGGACCGCTGCTCTGCCTCTTTCTGGGCGGACCCATTCTAGCTATGACCTATAAGGCCATCAACACCTTGGACTCTATGGTAGGCTATAAGACGGAGAAATACCGTAAAATCGGCCTGATATCTGCCAAGATGGATGATCTGGCCAATCTGATTCCTGCACGTTTGACTTGGCTTTTCTTGATTCTCAGCAGTCAGATTTTACTGCTGGATGTCAAAGGAGCCCTGCGAATTGGCTGGCGGGATCGCTATCAGCATGCCAGTCCCAACAGTGCTTTTTCGGAGGCAGTTGTAGCTGGAGCTCTGGGGATTCAGCTGGGCGGACCGCACGTCTATCACGGAGAGCTAATCGAGAAGCCGACCATTGGAGAGGCTTCCAAGCCGGTTGCGGCGGATGATATTCAGACGGCTATCTCTCTGCTTTATACAAGCACCATGACAGGTTTAATCTTGTTCACTCTTTTTTATTTAGTAAAGCAAGCATATTTCTAGGAGTATACTATGACATATATCCAAAATCCTTCCTCTATCGAGGAAAAGAGTTTTCAAATTATTCAGTCTATGATTACTGAAAAAGATCCTGATTATGTCTTCCATTCGGAAATGGAAGAATCCATTATCAAGAGGGCTATCCATACGACGGGAGATTTCGATTATCTCTACACCATGCGCTTTGAGCATGATGTCCTTAAAAAAATAGAAGAAGTAATCAGAGCTAAGGGGACTATCCTGCTGGACTCCAATATCTCTCTCAATGGGATTAACAAGCGCGTGCTTGACCAGCTGGGTGTGAGCTACCGCTGTTTGATCAGCGATGAAGAAGTGGTTGCGCTGGCCAAGGAAAAGCAGATTACCAGAGCTATGGCGGCTGTTGAGATAGCTGCCAAGATTGAAGGTCCTAAAGTATTTGCCTTTGGTGGTGCTCCGACTGCCTTGTCTTATCTGATTGAGCTAGCAGAGCAGGGACTGGTAGAAGCGGATGCAGTGATTGGGGTTCCAGTCGGCTTTATCAATGTCGAAGAGTCAAAAGAAGAACTGCTTAAGTCAGGTCTTCCTGCCCTTGTCAATCTCGGCAGAAAAGGCGGCAGCACGATTGTAGTAGCCATTGTTAATGCCATTATCTACCAGCTGAGAGAAGTGGTGACGGATGACTATGTCCGCTACTCTACACCATCCAGTAAAGAAGGAGGAAAGAACTAGATGTCCTATCTAAAAGCAGCGCACAAGATTGAAGAAGCTAGTTTTAGCAAGATTCAGGAAATTATTGATCAAGAGCATCCAGATATTCAATTTTCGGATCCTTTTGAAGAGGCAGTACTCAAGCGGGTTGTCTTTACCAGTGCAGACTTTGACTACCTCTACAATATCAAGTTTTCCAATCAGGTTATTGAAAAAATCCTCTATGTCCTCCGAAACAAGGGTACGATTTTTACGGATACGACCATGGTCTTGGGTGGTTTTAATAAAAAACTGCTGGATGACTTAGGTGTTTCCTATCGCTGTCTGGTCAATGAGCCGGCAGTCTTTAAGGAAGCTAAGGAAAAGGGAATTACTCGCTCCATGGCCGCTGTAGAATATGCAGCTAAAGTGGACGGTCCAAAACTATTTGTCTTTGGGAATGCTCCAACGTCCATCTTCAAGGTTTTGGATATGGTCGAAGAAGGAAGCTTGCAGCCGGATGCGGTTGTCGGAGTTCCGGTCGGCTTTGTCGGAGCGGCAGAATCCAAGCTCAAACTGCATGAAAGTTCGGTGCCTTCTATCGCGGCACTGGGTCAAAAGGGCGGCAGTACCATCGCAGCAGCTGTGGTCAATGCCATTCTCTACCAGCTCAAGCTAGGCACTACAGACTATGAGCGTTACAGTGTTTCAGATAAAAAGCAGGCTCCGGAGAAAGGAGAGGGCTGATGATGGATGAATACGCTTATGTCAATGGAAAAAAATTAAGAAAAGGTTTTACAACTGGTACTTGCGCGACGGCAGCGACTGTTGCAGCCTTGAGCATGATCTTAAATCAGGAAAGAGAAGAAAAGGTTACTGTTCATACGGCTTCAGGTGTAGAAGTGACCATGGATGTTCACAATCCTTCCTTTGGGACAGAAGAAGCGACAGCGGCCATTGAAAAAGATGGCGGTGATGATGCGGATGCGACACACGGTCTCTTGATTTATTCGACCGTGACCCTTCTTCCAGATCAGAAGGAAATCGAGATTGACGGAGGTCAGGGCGTCGGGCGCGTGACCGAGAAGGGGCTGGCTTGCGATGTCGGCATGGCAGCCATCAATCCAACTCCTAGACGGATGATTGAGCAGCATGTCCGTGAGATTATCGGTCCCAACTGTGGAGCACGGGTTATCATTTCCGTTCCTGGTGGGGAAGAAACGGCCAAACTGACCTACAATTCCAGACTAGGTATTGTAGGTGGCATTTCAATTTTGGGAACGACAGGGATTGTCAATCCAATGTCCGAGGACAGCTGGAAAGCGTCCATCACGATCGAGCTAACCATGCTCTACAATCAAGGGCATCGCTCAGTCGTCTTGGTACCGGGGAACTATGGTGAAGATTTTGCTACTAATACTGTGGGGATTCCAGCTGGGCGTATCGTCAATATGAGTAACTTTGTCGGCCACGTCCTCAAAGAAGTCCAGCGCATCGGATTTACCAAGGTTTTGATGATTGGTCACATGGGCAAGTTTGTCAAAGTGGCGGCTGGGATTTTCTCTACCCATAGCAAGGACTCGGATGCCCGTATGGAAACGCTGGTATCTAATCTAGCCCTGATGGGAGCGCCTATGGAGCTGCTGGAAAAGGTTGATAAGTGTTTGACGACAGAGGCAGCTGGAACAGCCATTAAAGAATTTTCTTACGAGGGTGTCTATCAGGTCTTGGCGGATAAGATCAAGGCTAGAAGTGAGCGTCTGCTCCGCTATCGTAAACCAGAAGTCAGTATTGAAGTGGTTGTCTTTGGGACTGAGGAAGGCTATCTGGCATCAACCCAGCCTTTAGAGCAGATAAAGGAGGAATGGACATGATTTATGTTATCGGAATTGGTCCGGGAGATCCGAGCTATGGTCTTCTGGGACAGGAAGCCTATTTTGAAAAGGCTGACCGCATTTTGGGCAGTGAACGCCATCTGGAAATTTTGCCGCCAGCTTATAAGGATAAGGGCCTAGTCCCGCCTAAAAAATTAGCTGCGCTGGCGGAATTGCTGGCAAGCTTTGGTGAGGATGAAGAAATTCTATATCTGGCCTCAGGCGACCCGCTGATTTACGGCTTGGGCAAGTGGCTGTCAGAGAAGTTCAAGGGGCGCGTGGTCATCTCGCCGGGTATCAGCGCTATGCAGTATCTGGCCAGCAGAATTGCCCTGCCAATGAACGATGCTTATCTGACGAGTAGTCATGCTAAGGTGCCTAATTTTGACCTGATTATGAGTCTGTCAAAAGTCTTTATGGTGACGGATCAGAAAGTAGGTCCCTACGAGATTGCTCAAGAGGCTGTTAAAAGAGGTTTAGATAAGGTGCTGGTCATCGGTGAGCAGCTGAGTTATGAAGACGAGCGTATTACCATTCTACCTGCGAGTGAGGTAGAAGACAGAGAATATGAAATGAATGTGGTGGTGGTGTTAGATGAGGGATTCGGAATTTATCAGGGCTAAAGTCCCTATGACTAAGGAAGAAGTCAGAGCCATCAGTTTGGATAAGTTGGAGCTGCATCGAGCCAAGCGCATGCTGGATGTCGGCTCTGGAACTGGCAGTGTTACGATTCAGGCAGCCCGAACCTATCCAGAACTGGAAGTGGTGGCAGTGGAGCGCAATGAAGATGCGGTGGCCTTGACGCAGGAGAATATCCAGCACTTTGGCTGCCACAATGTCCGTCTCCATCAAGGACTGGCTCCGATTGAGCTGGAAGGCAGCTTTGATGCCATTTTTGTCGGAGGGACCGGGGGCAACATGCAGGAGATTTTCGACTGGTGTGCCCAGCTCATGGAGCCGGGCGGTCGGTTGGTCTTGAACTTTATCCTGCTGGAGAATGCTCTGGAAGCAGCTCAAATAGCGGAGCAGATGGACTGGGAGGATCTAGAGATTGTCTCGGTTCAGGCTAGCCGCTGGACAGCTATAGGCAAGGGGCACTACTTCAAGCCTCAGAATCCGACTATTATCGTTTCCTGCAAGAAAAAAGAAAGAGAGGCTAATTGATGTCCAAAGTACATTTTGTTGGAGCAGGCCCAGGTGATGTGGAGCTGATTACGCTCAAAGGTTACAAGCAGCTGTCTGAGGCTGATGTGGTCATTTATGCAGGCTCCTTGGTCAATCCAGACTTGCTCAACTACTGTAAAGAAGGAGCTGAGATTCACGACAGTGCCAGCATGCACTTGATGGAAATCATCGATGTCATGGAGGCTGGAGTCAAGACTGGTAAAGATGTGGTTCGTCTGCAAACGGGAGATTTCTCCATTTATGGCTCCATTCGAGAGCAGATCGAAGAGATGAAGAAGCGCGATATAGAGTTTGACTGTACGCCGGGCGTCAGTTCTTTTCTGGGAGCTGCTTCCAGTATCGGGGCAGAGTACACCGTGCCAGAGGTTTCTCAAAGCCTCATCATTACTCGGATGGCCGGCCGGACGCCTGTGCCAGATCGGGAATCTCTGAAAAGCTATGCTCAGCATCGGACCTCTATGGCCATCTTCTTGTCCGTTCAAGGCATCGAAAAGGTCGTTAGCGAGCTGATCGAGGGTGGCTATCCTCCAGAAACGCCTGTGGCTGTTATTTACAAGGCGACTTGGCCGGATGAAAAGAAGGTCTTTGGCGATTTGACAAACATTGCTGAGAAGGTCAAGGAAGCTAAGATTAGAAAAACAGCTTTGATTTTGGTCGGTGACTTTTTAGGTCAGGAATTCTACTATTCCAAGCTCTATCATGCAGATTTCCAGCATGAGTTTAGACGGGGGAAGAGCAGCCATGCCAAGTAATTCTCAACCTCGCTACGCAATCGCAACAGTGACAGCGGTCGGCAAGGACTTGGCTCTGACTCTGCGAGAAAAGCTGGTCAAGGAAATCCCTATCTATACGACACCTCGATTGGCAGATGACAGGGTCATTGCCATCGAAGGACGTGTGATTGAGGCGCTTGGTCAGCTCTTTCAGGAAGTGGATGTCCTCATTTGTATCATGGCTATCGGTGCAGTTGTGCGAGCTATTGCTCCGGTCTTGAAAGACAAGGCGACTGACCCAGCTGTGGTAGTCATGGATGAGAAAGCGACCAATGTCATTAGTCTGCTGAGCGGACATCTAGGCGGAGCCAATCAAGTGACGCTAGACATCGCAGAATTGCTCGGTTCCAATCCTGTTATCACGACAGCGACAGATGTGCAGAATGTAACAGCCTTGGACAATCTGGCCAAATCAGTCAATGGCTGGCGGCCGGAATTGAGAGAATTCATCAAACCTTTCAACAGCTATCTAGGCAGCGGCCGAACCGTCTATTTCTATCAGGAAAAGGACTGGGTTACGGACCTTCGCGGTCTGACTCTGGTGGATGAGGAAGGACTTGTGGCTGTTCTCAAGGGAACGGAACCGCTGATTCTGCTGACTACAGAAAAAAAGGACCTTCAAAGAGAAAATCTGGCTCTCATCTATCCTCAACCCTATATCTTAGGAGTTGGTGCTAGGAAAGATGTGGCTCCTGCTGTCTTCCGAGAAGGCTTTGAGGAATTTTGTCAGCAGCAGGGGATTTCTGCCAGCGAGATTTCTAAAATTGTCAGCATTGATGTCAAGAAGGATGAAGCAGCCATTCTGGCCTTGGCTGAGGAATTGAGCTGTCCCTTTGAGACCTTTACTAAGGAGGAGCTGTCTGTTGTAGCAGACCGCTATCCTCAGTCAGATTTTGTCAAAAAGACAGTCGGGGTCGGCAGTGTCGCCTTGGCCAGCGCAGATTTGGCCAGTCAGGGTCAAGTCCTGACAGAGCGCTTTGCCAAGAACGGCTGTACCTATGCGCTTGCAAAAGCAATAACCAAAAAGTAAATCAGAAGAAAAAGCAGATGGTCCTATGAACCAACTGCCCTTATAAAATTTTATCATACCCATAAAGGAGAAAAAATATATGTTATACGTTATCGGATTAGGCCCAGGTAAAGAAGAATTGATGTCACAAGAAGCATTGGCTGCTATAGCAGATTGTGAAATTATCGTCGGCTACTCGACTTATATGCGGTTGATTCTTGATTTAGTCAAGGACAAGGAGCTCGTAGCGAATGGTATGCGTCAGGAAATCGACCGTTGCCAAAAGGCTATTGATTTGGCTAGAGAGACCGGCAAAAATGTTGGAGTTGTTTCCAGTGGAGATGCCGGAGTCTATGGAATGGCTGGCTTGATTTTAGAATTGCTGGGAGATGCCAGTGATGTAGAAGTTAAGGTGGTTCCAGGTATCACAGCTAGTCTGGGTGCCGCTGCTGCTATGGGAGCTCCTCTTATGAATGACTTCTGTCATATCAGTCTGAGTGACTTGATGACTCCTTGGGAAATGATTGAGAAGCGTCTGCATGCCGCAGCTCAAGGTGACTTTGTTGTCTGTCTCTATAACCCTCGGAGTAAAGGACGTCCAGACCATTTGGCAAAAGCACTTTCTATCATGTCTGAGTACAAGTCAGAGGATACTATTGTCGGTATCGGTAAGGACATTGGCCGTAAGGATGAGGAAATCATCTTGACGACTATCAAAGACTTGGATGAGACTTTGGTAGATATGACGACAATCGTTATCGTTGGTAACAAAGAAACTTATGTTAAAAACGGACGCATGATCACACCTCGAGGATATACTTTATGATGAAATTACTGCTGGGAGGGACATCCGACAGCACCGCTATTTTAGAAGTGCTTGACCGCTTGAAAATCGATGTGACCAGCTCTGTTGTCACAGACTACGGCCGGTACTTGGCTTCCAAATACGGCCAGCCGGTCATTCAGGGGCGATTGACAGCCGATGATATGGTTGCCTTCATCAAAGAGAATGATGTGGATGAAATCATTGATGCCACCCATCCTTTTGCGGATATCGTTTCCAAGGAAGCCATTCGGGCGGCAGAGATGGCTGGTGTATCTTACCTGCGCTTTGAGCGTCAGGCTACCTTGGATTTGAGCGGGGCCATCGTGGTGCATTCGACCCAAGAAGCCATTGATGAGATTGCTAAGCGCGGCTACAAAACAGTCTATCTGGGAACGGGCAGTAAGACCCTGCCGCTCTTTGTCAATGGCCTACCAGAGCAGCGGATTGTCGTTCGCGTTCTGCCGACTTCGGAAGTGCTTCTGGCTTGTGAGCAGCTGGGACTGGTAGCGGATCAGATTGATGCGATTAAGGCTCCATTTTCCAAAGAGTGTAATAAAGAGCTCTTACTGCGCTCGGGAGCAGATGTCTTTGTTTCCAAGGAGAGCGGTACGGTCGGTGGTATTCGTGAAAAGATTGATGGCTGTCAAGAGCTGGGGATGGACTGCATTATCATCTCTCGGCCAATTGTGGCCTATCCGCAGATGGTTTCTAGCTTAGAAGAGCTAGAGGCTTATCTGACAAAATAGCTAATAAAAGGAGAAAAAATGTCCGGTTTAGTAACATTACTGGGAGCAGGCCCAGGCGATGCGGAGCTGTTGACCCTCAAAGGTAAGAGACGGCTTCAAGAAGCAGATGTCTTGGTCTTTGACCGCTTGGTCAATCAGGAGCTCTTTCAGCATCTAAAGTCTGACTGCGAAAAGATAGATGTCGGTAAAAAGCCAGGCCAGCCCTGCATCCAACAGGAAGAGATTGAAAAGATTCTCATCGAAAAAGCCCGTCAGGGCAAGCGGGTAGTCCGCCTCAAGAGCGGTGATCCCTATATCTTTGGCCGAGGCGGAGAAGAAGGAGTCAAGCTGGTGGAAGCTGGTGTGGACTTTGAAGTGGTGCCAGGTATCACCTCTGCTGTGGCTGGTCTGACCTATGCAGGGATTCCTATGACTTATCGGGATGTAGCGACTAGCTTCCATGTCTTTACAGCCCATCTCAAGGATGAGACAGAAATGCTCAATTGGGAAGCAATTTCTGAGCTCAAAGGAACCTTGGTCTTTCTCATGGGCATGAAAAATCTGCCTTCCATCGTCCAAGAGCTGACGGCTAGAGGCTATGGCAAGGACAAGCCAGCCGCCATCGTTGAATGGGGAACCCATCCTCAACAGCGCTCGGTGGATGGAACCTTGGGTAACATAGTAGAACTAGCAGAAGCTGAGGACTTTAAGGCGCCGAGTGTCATCGTGGTAGGTGATGTCGTGGCCTATAGACAGCAGCTGAATTTCCATGAGAATCTGCCGCTTTTTGGCCGGAAAATCCTCATCCAGCAGTCAGAGACGGGCAGACTTCCTCGCTTGCTCAGGGATGCTGGAGCTGCGCTGACCACTTTCCCTGCTCGAGATTTGGTTGAAGGGTTAGAATTGCAGCTGCCGGACTTGGAGCAGGTAGACGGTCTCCTCTTTGCAGACATGCAGAGCTGGCCGCTCTTCTTGAAAGCCCTCCGCAAGGCAGGCAGAGACTTGCGCAGTCTGCCGGACATCCGCTTTGCGGCTATTGGTCATCATACGGCTAAGTCTATCGAAGCGAGCGGGATTGTGCTGGATCGGATGACGCCTCAGCAGTCGGATGCGGATTTTGCAGCTGCTCTTGAAAAAGAAGGCGGCAACTGGTATATTGTAACAGCTGAGCATAAGAAAGCCAGTCTGGCAGAACTATATTCTCGGCCGATTATTGCTAGCCACAGGCTGGCCTTTGACAGTCAGATTAGCAGTGACAATTGGTCAGAGATTGAAGTTGTCTGTCTTCCGAACTCTGCTGCGGCCATGAACTTTGTAGCAGCCAGTCAGGAAGCTGGATTCGACTGGACAGATGTCCCTATCGTTGTCATGGGTGCTAGCACGCGGGCTGTTTTAGAGGAAGCAGGCTTTAGCAATATTGTTGAGACAGATGAAGCGACGATTGCTTCCATCATTGATAAATGTCGGGAAATTCTCTGAAAGGATAAAGGTCATGAGTAAAGCTATAGTAGTAGTCAGTTTCGGAACGACCTATCCCGAGACCAGACGCAAAACAATTGAGGCTTGTGAGCAGGCTATTCAGGAACATTTTCCAGACTATCCGGTACACCGAGCTTTTACATCCAATGTCGTTAGACGGCGGATTAAGAAGCAGGAAGGGCTAGATATTCCTACGGTCAAAGAGGTTTTGGAGCAGCTCTTGGAGGCGGGCACTGAAGAGGTCTATATCCAGCCTCTCCATGTCATTTTGGGCAGCGAGTATGAGAAGATTCTCGCTCAAGCCAAAGAGTTTGAATCAGCTTTTAAAAAGCTGGTCGTTGCCAAGCCTCTGCTCAACAGTCAGGAAGACTATGAGGCTGTCAAGGATATTCTGCTGGAACGGTATGGCCATGAAGGTCAGGATGCAGCAACAGTTCTGATGGGCCACGGCAGTCAGCATTATGCCTTTACAGCTTATGCAGCCTTGGATCATATGATGAAGGGAAACTCAGTCTATATCGGATGTGTAGAAAGCTATCCTCCGGTTGAGCTGATTGAGCAGGAACTGAAGAAAGAAGGTGTCCGAGAAGTTCATCTAGCACCCTTCATGCTGGTAGCGGGTGACCATGCGACCAATGATATGAGCTCAGATGAGGAAGTTTCTTGGTATCACTTCTTCAAGGAGCGGGGATATGAGGTCAAGGCCCATCTGGTCGGTCTGGGCGAATATCCTGAAGTTCAGCAGCTCTACATCCAGCACTTAGAAGAAATCATCGAATAGGAGGAAGGCATGGCAAAATTTTACGGAATTGGTGTGGGACCGGGTGATAGCGAGCTAGTGACTATCAAGGCCAGTCGGCTTTTGGAAGACTTAGATATTCTCTATACACCTGAGGCTAAGAAAGGGAGTAAGAGCTTTGCATTAGGCATTGCAGAGCCCTACCTGAAAGAGCAACTGGAAATCA
This sequence comes from uncultured Streptococcus sp., assembly GCF_963456385.1. Taxonomy (GTDB): domain Bacteria; phylum Bacillota; class Bacilli; order Lactobacillales; family Streptococcaceae; genus Streptococcus. Next base: position 57,268 of record NZ_CAUOLF010000003.1, read on the forward strand.
AGCAGCGGCATTTCCCTATGGTCCGTTCCAATTCGACCAAAGAAGTCCAGTGGCAGGCCATCTCTGCTGAAATCGCAGAGGATGTCAAGTCTGGCAAGAATGTCGGCTTTATCACACTGGGTGACCCCATGGTCTATAGTACTTACAGCTATCTGCTGGCCCTGCTGGAAAAGGAAATCGACTGTCAGACCATCCCTGGTATCACCTCTTTCTGTAGCATGGCTTCTGAGCTAGGTCAGCCTCTGACCATGGATGAGGAGTCTCTGGCGGTCATGCCGGCTACGGCTTCAGCTGAGAAGATTGAGGCGGCGCTTGAGCTGCATGACTCGATTGTGCTGATGAAGGTGGCCAATCACCTAGATACTGTCCTGCCTCTGCTAGAAAAGCTCGGTCTCTTGCAGCAGACTTTTATGGTTAGCAATTCTTCGACGGATAAGCAGCAGACCCTGCTGGGCCTCGAGAGAATCACACCAGAAACCAAGCTGCCTTATTTTACTACCTTCCTCGTGAAAAAGAAGATTTTTTAATATCAGAACCCATGTTCATGGATAAACATTCATCCTTTTGAGCTTAGGTTCTTAGTAAAGGAAAAAAATATGAAACTATTGAAAAATAAAAAAGTAACTTTTGTGGCCTTGTTGGCTATTTTGGCGGTACTGAGTACCCAGTCTGTGTCAGCTATGCATATCATGGAAGGCTATCTTCCACTCTTTTGGTGTATCTTCTGGTTCGCCGTATTCCTGCCTTTCTTTGTGGTCGGCTTGATGCGTATCAAGAAAATCGTTGCAGAGGATCCAAATTCCAAGACCATGCTGGCCTTGTCCGGTGCCTTTATCTTTATCCTGTCTTCTTTGAAGATTCCGTCTGTTACAGGATCTAGCTCGCATCCGACTGGGGTTGGTCTGGGGACAGCTATGTTTGGTCCGTCCGTTATCAGCGTTTTGGGAACCATCTGTTTGCTCTTCCAAGCCCTCCTCTTGGCTCACGGCGGCTTGACTACTCTGGGTGCCAATGCCTTCTCAATGGCAGTGGTTGGTCCATTTGTCGGTTATTTTGTCTATAAGTTTGCTAAATCCATCAAGCTGTCTACACCGGTATCTATCTTTATCTGTGCGGTGATTGCGGACTTGGCGACTTATGCGACAACTTCTATCCAGCTCGGTTTAGTCTTCCCAGATGCTAATAGCGGTTTTGTTGGTTCTGCATTGAAATTCATGGGTGTCTTCTTGACCACTCAAATCCCGATTGCTATCGTAGAAGGATTGCTGACAGTTGTCCTCTATAACTTGATCTCAGAAAATATCAAAGAAAGAGCAGGTCTGTTCAAATGAAAAAATATAAGAATATCATCTTAATCTTGGCTGCAGTAGCAGTCACTCTAGCTGCCTTTATCTTTGCCCCTAAGGGTGTGGAATACAGTGGAACAGATGACGCTGCTGAAAAAACCATTAGCACTATCCAAAAAGACTACGAGCCTTGGTTTTCACCGATTTTTGAGCCAGCAGGTCCGGAAGTAGAGAGTCTGCTCTTTACCCTGCAAGGCAGTATCGGAGCGGGGATCATCTTCTATGTCATTGGCTACCACAAAGGGAAAAAACAAGGCCAACAAAAGGAACTTTCTGAACATAAATAAAAGCCTTCAACAGTAAGAGCGAGCTCTGGTTCTTGATAGCGATTCAGCTTGTCTGGGACCGGAGTTGCTCTGTGCTGGGAGGTATTGCAAAACATAGCTAGAAAGGAGAGCTACCTCATGTTTGCGATTGATAAATACGCCTATCAAAACCGGTTGAAAAATCTGCCGGTTGCTTATAAATTTGTCATCTATGTACTCTTGTTAGCTGTCAGTTTTTCTGGTGTCAGGAGTCTGCAGCTAGGGCTCATTGTCTTGGTGGCGCCTCTGACTTGCTATCTAGCTCGGCTTCCGTGGTTGCGCTATCTAAAGTGGTATCTGCACGCCAGTATTTTTATTCTGATTAGTCTCTTGACCTTTATCTTGACCTATCAGAATAATCAGGAACAGCTCTTGCTGGCCTTGCCTTTAGGTCAGGGTTATCTGGGTATCAGCCAATCCTCTGTCCAGCAGACCATTTTTATCCTTTTGCGCATCTACTCATCCTTGGTTTCGACTTATTTCTTTGTCCTGACGGTACCTTTTGCTCAGATGCTGCGGCTTTTTAAAGCCATGCACGTCCCGCGGGTTCTGCTAGACTTGATTGTCCTCATGTATCGCTTCATTTTCCTGGTCTTCTATGAGTTTGTGACCATTCGGGATACCTTGGACTTGAAATTCTCCTTTTACAATAAAAGGAAGCAACACCAGGCTTGGGGTAGATTAGCCAATACTCTCTTTGTCAAACTGCTGGATGATAATCAGCATTTAAATGAGGTGCTGACGCTAAGATTTGATGCAGAGCACAGTGAATAATGAAAGCGCATTTACAAGAAGACTGCTTTTATACTATAATGGAAAGTAGATAGGAAACTCAGATGTTACAAGTGAAGAATATTTCTTTTGCGTATGACGAAAATCCAACGCTGCACGATATTTCTATGGACTTCGAAGAAGGCCGGATTACCGGCATTCTAGGAGTTAACGGCTCAGGTAAGTCTACCATCATGAAAATTATCACCCGCCTGCTCAAACCGCAGAAGGGCAGCATTTTATATGATGGTCAGCCTGTGGGCGACTCTAAGAAGGCCTTGTTTCAGTATCGGCAGCATGTCAATATGGTCTTTCAGAATCCAGAGCAGCAGCTCTTTTATACCATTGTGAAGGACGATATTGGTATGGCCTTGGAAAACTTAGGCTATGAAGAAGACGAGATAGCAAGCAGAGTCGCGACGGCTTTAGAGATGATGGACATTTCCCATCTGCAGGACAGACCCTTGCAGTATTTGAGCTACGGCCAGAAAAAGCGGGTGGCTATTGCTGGCATGCTGGCCCTGCAGCCCAAGTATCTGCTGCTGGATGAGCCTACGGCAGGACTGGATCCAAAAGGGCGGGACCAGATGGCAGCGACCATGAAAAAGCTGGTCCAGGCTGGAACCAACATTATCGTATCCAGCCATGACATGGATCTGATGTATGACTGCTGTGACTATGCCTACCTACTGGAGAAGGGGCATTTGATCGCACAGGGCAGCAAGTTTGATTTCTTCCAGCAGGGAGATCTGCTAGTAGAGGCAGGCTTGGCTGTACCTTGGATTGTCAAGCTTCATCAGACTATCCAGACGCCACTGGCAGAAAATGAAGCTGCTTTCTTTGAGCAGCTAGGAGGAAATGGAACATGGTCAAATCATTGATGGTACAGGGGACTGCCTCAGATGCTGGAAAAAGCATTATTGCGGCGGGCCTCTGTCGGATTTTTAAGCAGGATGGCCTAGAAGTGGTGCCTTTTAAGTCGCAGAATATGGCGCTTAATTCCTTTATTACCAAAAAAGGAGATGAAATGGGCCGGGCTCAGGTTGTTCAGGCTGAGGCAGCTGGTAAAGAGCCGGATGTCCGCATGAATCCAGTTCTGCTCAAGCCAACATCTGACCGCAAGTCCCAGGTCGTCTTTTTAGGCCGTGTACTGCGGGATATGGATGCCGTCGAATACCATGAATACAAGCAGCAGCTCCTGCCTAAGATTAAGGAAGTCTATGAGGAGCTGGGCGCTGAGAATGATATCATCGTCATTGAGGGTGCTGGCAGTCCAGCTGAAATCAATCTCAATGACCGAGACATTGTCAATATGGGCATGGCCAAGCTGGTTGATGCGCCAGTGATTTTAGTGGCGGATATTGATAAGGGAGGCGTCTTTGCCTCTATCTACGGAACGATTGAGCTCATGCCGCCTGAGGACCGCAAGCGGATTAAGGGGGTTATTATCAATAAATTCCGCGGCGATGTGGCCTTGCTGCAGTCTGGTATTGACATGATTGAGGAGCTGACTCAGGTGCCGGTCATCGGAGTCGTGCCTTATGCCCAGCTGGATATTGACAGCGAGGACAGTGTCGCACTGGTGCAGAAAAGCCGGCGCTTTGATAGCAGAAAGAGTCTGGATATCGCAGTTGTCAGCCTCAAGCGCCTGTCCAACTTTACGGATTTCCACAGTTTAGAAATCCAGCCGGATGTTTCTGTCCGCTATGTCCAGCCTGGTGATGCAATTGGTCGGCCGGATCTCTTGATTCTGCCGGGCAGCAAAAACACCATCGAAGACATGAACTACCTGCGAGAGTCTGGTCTTGAAGCTGAGATTCTCGAGTGTCTAAAGCAGGGCGTGCGAATCTTTGGTATCTGTGGCGGCTATCAGCTGCTGGGGCAGAAGATTAGTGACCCTCTGCACCTAGAGTCTGACTTAGAAGAGATTAGCGGTCTAGGTATTTTAGAGACAGAGACGGTACTTCAGCCGGTCAAGCGGACGACTCAGGTCAGAGCCCTGCATGAGGGGCAAGAGCTAGAGGGCTACGAGATTCACATGGGGGAAACCCAGCTGGCGGATAGTCTGGAGCCATTCTCCATCATCAAGGAGCAAAATGGTGAAGCAGCCGAGCGACTAGATGGAGCAGTGGCTTATGGTGGGCAAGTACAAGGAACCTACCTTCATGGGGTCTTTGACAATCTAGAATGGACTCGACAGTACCTGAATGAACTTCGTCTGGCTAAGGGCTTAGAGCCACTAGAGGACCAGCTTGTCAGTATCAAAGACTTTAAAGACAGGGAGTATGATAAGTTGGCAGACATCCTTCGCCAGTCTTTGGACATGGAGCAGATCTATCAAATCATCAACAGAGAAGAAAAATGAGAATTTATACGAAATACGGTGACAAGGGCTTTACACGGCTCTACGGTGGGGACCGAGTATCCAAGACCCATATTCGGGTCGAAGCTTATGGAACGATGGATGAGCTATGCTCTCATCTAGGCTATGTCGTATCTGAGATGCGTGACTATCCGATCTTGGACGACCTGCGTCTGGAATGCGAGGAAATCCAGCAGCATCTCTTTGACTGCGGCAGCGACTTGGCTACGCCGCGGGAGTTACGCCCCTACAAGCAAGAGCCAGCCAATGTCAGCTGGCTGGAGGAGCGGATGGATGAGTATATGCATATCCCTCCGAAAATCGACCGCTTTATCATTCCGGGCGGCCATCGGATTGCGAGTCTCCTGCATGTGGCTCGCACCATGACCAGACGCTTAGAGCGGCGCATGGTAGCTGTTATAGAGGCAGAAGAAGCAGTCAATGAGATCGGCTTGATCTATATCAACCGTCTGTCGGATTACTTTTTTGTACTGGCTCGATTGGTCAATGATCGTCTAGAGGAGCCGGATACAGTCTACAAACGCAGCGCGAAAATCTTTCGGGAAAAGAAATAGGAGAAGCTAGCATGTATCCAGTCATGATTAATATCAGAGAGAAGAAAGTCGTGGTAGTGGGAGGCGGCAAGGTCGCAGCGCGGAAGATTAAGACCCTGTTGACTGAGCAGGCTGCTGTGACAGTAATCAGTCCGACTCTGCATGCTGACATTCCGCAGGCGGAGGTCCAGTGGCTAGCTAGACCCTACCAGACAGGTGATTTGGAAGGCGCGAAGCTGGTCTTTGCCTGTACAGATCAGGAGGAAGTCAACCGTCAGATTATGGAGGAGGCGGCACCCAGTCAGCTGGTGAACAATACGGGCGACAAGACCTTTTCTGACTTCTACAATGTAGCCATTGCGAGAAAGAAGGACGTGTCTGTCATGATCTCGACCAACGGTCTTTCGCCCAGCCGTTCCAAGGAGATTCGCAAGAAGATAGAAGCAATTTTAGACCAACTTTAAAAGAAGGAAAGAAGCATGCACCTATTATATGTGGGTTTGACCCATCGGGAAACGCCGCTGACAATTTTGGAAAAAGCGCATTTTTCAGATCAGGAGGGGCTCAAAGCTCTGAAGCTCCTGAAAAGAGAAAAAAGTATCTTGGAAAATATTATTCTGTCCACCTGCAATCGGACCGAGCTCTATCTGGTGGTGGACCAGCTGCACACTGGCCGCTACTATTCCAAGCATTTTTTGGCGGACTGGTTTCAAATTCCTGTCAAGGAGCTGGAAGAGTATTTAGTCTTTCGTGAGGGGGATGATGCCTTGCGGCATTTGCTGCGGGTTTCTATCGGATTGGAATCCAAGATTGTCGGTGAAAGTCAGGTCTTGGGCCAGCTCAAGCAGGCTTTCTTGACAGCGCAAGATGCTGGTACGACTGGAATTGTTCTCAATCAGGCTTTCAAGCAGGCGCTGACCTTTGCTAAGCGCATGCATGATTCTTATCGGATTAATGACCGGCCTATTTCTATCGGCCTGACAGCTATCCAAGAGCTGGATCGTTTAGGCCTAGATTACACCAGCAAAAAGGTAGCTATTATTGGTCTGGGAGAGATTGGTCAGCTGGTGACCAAGTATGCCTTACAGCGGCCTTTCAAGTCAGTCATGCTCCTCAACCGTACAGTCAGCAAGGCCCAGCCTTTTCTGACAGAAGACAGGGTATCTGCCCATGGCTGGGATGAGTTGGAAGCGGTGCTGGCGGATGCGGATGTGGTCTTTTCAGCGGTTAAAACGGAAGAATACATTATCTTTCCCTCCATGCTTAAGGAGGGTGCGGTCGTGTTTGACCTCTGTCTGCCTCGTTCCTGCCATCCGAGCTCGTCTCTCAAACTCTATAATATCGAAAATCTAACCAATCAACTGGAGCAATACAAAGCGGAACGGCAGGAGATTGCTGCTCGGATTGCTTTGGAGATTGATGAGGAGCTGGTCAAGTTTGCTGACTGGCGTCAGCAGCTGGGTATTATTCCTCTGATTCAGGAAATCAGGGATAAGGCTTTGGAAGCTCAAGCTTCGGCCATGGAAAGCCTTAATCGCAAGATTCCGGATTTGACAGAGCGGGAGCAGAAGCAGATTTCCAAGCACATGAAGAGTATTATCAACCAAGTCCTGAAGGAGCCAATCTTGCAGCTCAAAGAGCTGTCAGTCGGAGAGCATTCAGACTATGACATTGCCTTGATTGCCAAGATATTTGGCTTGCACAGAGAAAGGGGAAAAGATGAAGGTCATTAAGGTAGGAACCCGCAAGAGTAAGCTGGCCATGACCCAGACCCAACAGTTAGTGGACCAGCTCAAGGCGCTCCATCCAGAGCGGGACTTTGTCCTCGTTCCCTATACCACAAAAGGAGATCGCTTGACCCATGTCAGCCTCCAGGAAATTGGCGGCAAGGGAGTCTTTGTCAAGGAAATTGAGCGAGCCCTCTTAGCTGGTGAGATTGATATGGCGGTCCACAGTCTCAAGGACATGCCGGCTAAGCTAGCTGAGGGCTGTGCGCTCGGTGCGATTAGTCAGCGAGAAGATGTTCGAGATTGCTTGATTTTCCGTCAAGCTGGCCAGACGCTGGCTAATCTTTCTGAGGGCGCTCTTATAGGAACCAGCAGCATTCGCCGACAGGTTCAGCTGCAGGCTCAGAGACCGGATTTGGCTTTTAAACCACTTCGAGGCAACATTGATACACGCATCAAGAAGCTGGAAGAAGGCGAGTACGATGCGATTGTCTTGGCTATGGCCGGTCTTAAACGCTTGGGCTGGCTGGACCAAAGCCGACTTCACATTCAGACTTTAGAGACCAGTCTTTGCCTGCCGGCTATTTCTCAGGGCGCTTTGGCGGTGGAATGCCGGGAAGAGGATGAGGAGTTGCGGAGTCTGTTAGCGGCTGTTCAGGATGAGAAGACAGCAGCTGAAGTGGCAGTTGAACGGGCAGTTTTGGCTCAGATGAATGCAGACTGCACCTTCCCTATCGCTGCTTTTGCCCAGAAAAACGGTCAGGACTATCAGCTAGAGGCCATGCTGGCCAAGGAGGACGGCCAATGTGTCTTTGTCAGCCTTCAAGGGCAGGATGGTCAGGAATTGGCAGAGCAGGCTGTGCGCCAGTTAGCCGATAAGGGAGCAGTAGGAATGCCATGGTTAAAAAAATAATCTTTACCAGGGAGCAGGCGCCGGACTCTGCCTGGCTAGAAAAGATCAAACAGGCTGGATTTGAGACACATCATGTTCCTCTCATTCGATGTCAGTCTCTGCCCTTGCCAGAAGCTGTCCAAGCAATTCCGCCAGAAGCCGACTGGGTCTTTTTTACCAGTGCTGTCGCAGTGGAGGCTTTTAGTCCCTATATGAAAGCTGACTACCAGATTGCGACCATTGGGCCGCAGACCAGTCAGGCGCTGGACAAGCTAGGCCGAGTCTGTGATTTTCAGGCCAGCAGCCACTATGGTCTTGACTTTATTCAAGAGTGGCTGGATTTGGCTCTGCCGACGCAGAAGATCTTGCTGCCTCAGAGCAGCCTGTCCAATCCCAGTCTGGCTGAGAAGTTAAAAGAAGCAGGTCATGATGTCTGGGCTTGGCCTATGTACGAAACAACCTCAAATCCTGCTGGTCAGGACCAGCTCGAGACCTATCTGTCCCAAGAGGATGTGATTTGGACCTTTGCCAGTCCGTCGGCTTGGCAGAGTTTTTGTGCTATTCAGCCCCATCTAGCATCCAGCCATCAGATTGCAGTGATTGGCCAGACAACGGCTCAGGCTGTTAAGGGGTCCGGCTATAGGGTAGACTACCAGCCCCAGAGTCCTTCTGTTGAGGAAATGGTCAAGGAAATAATCAAGAAAGAAGAGAAGAAGCATGGAATTTTATAGACATCGCAGGCTGAGAAGAAGCAGCGGTCTGCGGCAGCTGGTTCGAGAAACCAAGCTGTCTGTGGATGATTTTATCCAACCCTTGTTTGTCAAGGAAGGCTTGACTGAAAAGCAAGAAGTAGCTTCCATGCCGGGAGTTTATCAGTTCTCCATCGAGGATTTGCTGCCAGAAGTTCAGGAATGTGTGGACTTAGGTATTCGAGCTTTTATCGTCTTTGGCATTCCGTCAGAAAAGGACGAAATAGGCAGTCAGGCTTCAGCTGAAAATGGCATTGTCCAAGAAGCTATCCGTCTGATCAAGAAGCATTTTCCTGAGACGGTCGTCATTGCAGACACCTGTCTCTGTGAGTTTACCAGTCACGGCCATTGCGGTATTTTGCGAGGGGAAGAAGTGGATAATGATCTGTCTCTGACTAGACTGACAGAAGTCGCTGTCAGCCAAGCCAGGGCTGGAGCAGATGTCATTGCGCCTTCCAATGCCATGGACGGTTTTGTGGCGGCTATTCGTCAGGGACTTGATGCAGCGGGCTTTGAAGACATTCCGATCATGTCCTATGCCATTAAGTTTGCCTCTAGCTTTTATGGACCTTTCCGAGATGCTGGTGAGAGTGCTCCGGCCTTTGGTGACCGCAAGACCTATCAGATGGATCCGGCCAATCGATTGGAGGCTTTGAGAGAAGCCAAGAGCGATGAGGAGCAGGGAGCAGACTTTCTCATGGTTAAGCCGGCTCTGGCCTTTCTGGATATCCTCAGAGAGCTGCGTCAGGAAACTCGGTTGCCTCTGGTGACCTATAATGTCAGTGGAGAATACGCCATGGTCAAGGCAGCAGCCCAGCAGGGCTGGATCAATGAAAAAGCTATAGTCATGGAAACTTTGACCAGTATGAAGCGGGCTGGGGCAGACTTGATTATCACTTATTTTGCCAAGGATGTGGCCGGCTATCTGAGAGAAGGATAGAGACTGCGGAAAATCAGCAGTTTTCTAGATAAGGAGGACCAACTTGAAGAGAGAACATTCCAACCAATATTTCACAGAGGCTCAAAAGCTCTTTCCCGGCGGTGTCAACAGTCCTGTCAGGGCTTTTAAGGCTGTGGGCGGCCATCCGCTTTTTATCGAAAAAGCCAGCGGAGCCTATTTGCATGATGTCGATGGCAACCGTTATATTGACTACGTCCTGTCTTGGGGGCCTATGATTTTGGGGCATGCTCCTAAGGATGTGTTACCAGCAGTTGTGGAAGCTATTTGGGAGGGAACCAGCTTTGGTGCTCCTAGTCCCAGAGAAATTGCCCTCGGCCAGCTGGTGCAGGAGCGCCTGCCTTTCATGGAAAGAATGCGGATGGTCAATTCGGGAACGGAAGCGACCATGAGCGCCATTCGGGTAGCGCGTGGAGTGACCAAGCGCTCTAAAATTGTCAAATTTATCGGCTGCTATCACGGCCACAGCGATTCCTTTTTGGTTCAGGCTGGTTCAGGCTTGGCCAGCTTTGGGATTGCTGATTCTGCCGGAGTCATTGCTCAGGTAGCTGGGGAAACTCTGGCTTTACCTTACAATGACACAGATGCTCTCAAGGCTTGCTTTGAAAAGCACGGAGACGACATTGCCTGTGTCATTTTAGAAGCCGTTGCTGGCAATATGGGCTTGATTCCTGCGGATGCGGACTTTATCAGTACTATTCGCTCCCTCACTCAGGAATACGGCTCTCTCTTCATCGTTGATGAGGTCATGAGTGGTTTCCGAGCTCATTATCAGGGGGCAGTCGGCCTCTATCAGACAGAGCCAGACCTTGTCTGCTTGGGCAAGGTTATCGGTGGCGGCTTTCCAGTCGCAGCCTTTGGCGGTAAGGCTGTCTATATGGATCAGGTAGCGCCTCTAGGCAGCATCTATCAGGCTGGTACCTTGTCGGGCAATCCAGTCGCCATGACGGCCGGTTACGAAACGCTGAAACAGCTGACACCGGAGCTCTTTGCTGAGATCGAAGAGAAAACAAGCTACCTCTGTGATGGCTTGCGAAATCTAGCAGACAAGTACAGTATTGATTTGCAAGTCGTATCAAAAGGTACCATGTTTGGCTTCTTCTTCAGTCAGAAGCCAGTTCGCAATTTTGAGGATTCTAAGGCGGCTGACCATGCTCAGTTTGCACGACTGCACGGTCTCTTGCTGGAGCAAGGCATCTATCTGGCGCCATCTCAGTATGAAACCAACTTTATGTCAAGTGCCCATACTAGAGAGGACCTAGACCAGACCTTGGCGGCCTTTGAGCGGGCATTTCAAGCAATGAAAGAAGAAGCAAATGGCTAAGATTGTGTTAGTGACAGGCGGGGCCAGAAGCGGTAAGTCGGCATTTGCGGAGGAGCAGTTGGCGGACCGAGAGCGAGTTTGCTATATTGCGACTGGTCTTCCCCGAGGAGAAGATCCAGAATGGCAGGAGCGGATTCGGCTGCACCAAGAGCGCCGGCCGGCTTCCTGGACGACTCAGGAGCAGTATGCAGGGCTGGCCGACTGGCTGCGAGAGCAGTCGCATCCAGTTTACCTGCTGGACTGTGCCACTCTTCTGACTAGCAATCGCCTCTTTGATTTGATTGCTCAGCATTTTCCAGACAAGCTGGAGCTGACCGAGGAACACTTTCTCAGTCGGCAGGAGCAGTCTTTCTTGCTGCAGCTCTTGGAAGAAGAATGGCAAGAGCTCCTATCTACAATCCGTCAGACAAATGCTGAGTGCTGGATTGTAACGGATGAAGTTGGCCTGGGCATTGTCCCAGAGACCAGACTAGGGCGCTTCTTTCGTGATGTGCAGGGCAAGATCAACCAACTGATTGCAAAGGAGGCGAGTGAGGCTTATCTAGTCATTTGCGGCCTCGCTCAGCAGTTGAAATGATAAAGGCATTGATTATCTATACCCAATTTTTTAGCCGGATTGTGATTCCAAAGGCAGTGGATATTTCCTATCTGCGACGGGGACTTCCTTTTCTGACCCTCTTTGGCCTCTTGCTGGGTTTGATTTCAGGTGGATTTTATTTCCTGGTGAGCCTAGTCTTACCAGGGATTGTCGCTTGGGTTCTGACCCTTGCTTTCGATGTTCTGCTGACAGGTGGTTTTCACTTAGATGCCTTGGCGGATACGGCGGATGGGCTCTTCTCTTCTCGTAAGAAGGAGCGGATGCTGGAGATTATGAAGGACAGCCGGATTGGCAGCAATGGCGTTCTGGCGCTCATTCTCTACTATGCTCTGATGCTGGTTCTCTACTCTTATCTGCCAGAGCCTCGCTGGTTTATCGTGGCTAGTCTGACCATGATTGGCAAGGCCGGTCTGAGCCTACAGCTTTACCGGATGACCTATGCTAGAGAAGGCGGCGGCTCGGGAAATTTCTTCAGTGGTAGCAAGACTAGTCATATCCTGCTTGCCCAGCTTCTTCCCTTACTCTTATCTCTGCTGGTTTTCAGTTGGAGAGGCCTTCTGGCTTACGGCTTAGTATTTTTGGGAGCAATCGGCTATCGCCGGTTCGTTTATAATAAAATTGATGGCCACACAGGCGATACGCTGGGAGCCTATGTCGAAATTGCCCAGCTCCTCTATCTTTTAGGATTGGTGGTGCTGGGATGAAAAGATGGTATTTGATGCGGCATGGTCAGACAGACTACAACCGCAGGCGCTGTTTCTACGGCAGCCATGATGTCTCTATCAACGAGCAAGGCCAAGCGGACTCCAAGCAGCTGGCGCTACTGATGCAGGAGCACACGGTCGATGCAATCTACACTAGTAGTCTCAAGCGGACGCAGGAAACAGCCCAGCTGGCTTTTCCAGACAGGCAAGTCAAGGCCTTAGCTGATTTTGACGAGCGAGGTTTCGGACAATGGGAAGGTTTGACAGCTGATGAGATTCAGGCAGCCTTTCCAGAAATCTGGCAGGCTTGGCTGGAGGCTCCCTTTGAGATTACGCCTCCTGAGGCAGAAGTGTTCGCTGACTTTCAGACCAGAGTCTGGGCAGCAACAGACCGCCTGCTAGATAGTACTGAGGACTCAATCGCTCTAGTAGCTCATTTGGGAGTCCTTCGCTTGATTTACCAGCATTTGGTTGATGGAGAGGCTGTTTTTTGGAACATTGATGTCCCCCAAGGACGAGTGCTGCTCTTGGAAGAGCGTGACCAGACTTGGCAGGCGACCTTACTCTAAGGATTTATTATAAAAAAACAAACAATATGATTTATCTTGGGAAAGAGGTGACCAGATGAATACACAGATTCAGGATAAATTTACTTTTAAAAATGGTCAGACTGTGCGCAATCGCGTTGTCTTGGCTCCCATGACCATCTGCGCTAGTGATCCGGGCGGCTATGTTTCTCAGGCAGATATTGACTTTTTTGCCCGCCGTTCGAGGTCGGTTGGCATGGTCATCACTGGCAGTACCTATGTCCGTCCTCTGGGCAAGTCCTTTGCGGAGAGCTTCAGCGGCGCCGAGGACGATAAGATTGAGGGGCTTAGCCGTCTGGCCAAGGCCATCAAGGACCAAGGGGCTCTGGCTATTGTTCAGCTCTATCATGGCGGTCGTATGGTTCTGCCTGATTTGATTGACGGTCAGCCAGTAGCACCCAGTGCTGTTAAGGCTCCACGCGATTATCTGGCGGAGCCGAGGGCGCTCAAGAACGCTGAAGTGGAGCAGGTGATAGAGGACTTTCTGTCAGCTATTAGACGGGCAATTCAGGCTGGCTTTGATGGTGTCGAGCTTCATGGAGCCAATACCTACCTGATCCAGCAGTTTGTCTCTCCCCATTCCAATGTCCGTCAGGACAAGTGGGGCGGCAGCCTTAACAACCGCCTGCGCTTTCCAAAGACCTTGCTGAAAAGAGCCAAGCAACTGGTCAAAGAAGAGGCCGACCGTCCCTTCCTGATTGGCTACCGCTTTTCTCCGGAAGAGATTGAAGAGCCAGGAATCCAGCTTTATGATACCCTGCAGTTGCTGGAGCAGCTCATCTATCATCAGGTGGACTATCTGCATATTTCGACCTCTGATGTCTGGCGCTCGTCTATCAGAGATTCTCAGGACTCGGAGCCAGTGATTGAAAAAATTATCAGAAAAATTAATGATAGAGTGCCCCTGATTGGTGTCGGTCAGATTGAGACCAAGCAGGATGCCCAGCGTGTATTGGATGCGGGGATTCCGCTCTTTGCCCTCGGCAAGGCCCTGCTCCTAGACCCCGACTGGGCAGAAAAGGTTGTCTCTGGCCGAGAGGCAGAAGTCATCCGAGCTTATCGCGATGAGTTGCAGGCAGACTTGGCTCTGCCAACTGCCTTTGTCGAAGATGCTCGAAGCTATCTGGAAGGAAAAGATTAAGACAAGCACATCCCCAAGGAGGAAATAGAATGAGCAATCACTTGTTTTTCATTCGTTTGCTCTCTCATCTTCAGGACATAGAACCACCTTAGACAGAGAGCGAAGCGTATTTAGATTTGACTAGGACAGACCGTCTTAAAGTAGTTTACAAAATAGAAAAGGAATTTGAATATTTTATGAAACATTTTAAAAAGATTATGGCTCTAGCCTTGGCAGGCCTAGCCCTAGCCTCCTGTGTAAACCCTAGCAAAACCAGTGAGCCTACTGGCGATAGTGACAGCAAGACTGTAACTATTGGCTATACCCAGTTTCCAGCAAATGTAGATCCAGCAGCGGAATACAATGGCTGGTTCACGGTCCGTTACGGAGTGGGAGAAACCCTCTTTAAGATGGACGACAAACTTGAGGTAAAACCTTGGCTGGCTGAGAAAATCGAAGCAGTCTCAGACCTAGAGTGGAAAATTACCCTCAAGGATAAGGTGACTTTCCAAAATGGTGAAAAAATGACTGGTGAAAAGGTCAAAGCCTCTCTGGAACGCTTGATTAAGACCAGCGAACGGGCAGCATCAGATATGGGCATTGACAGCATATCTGCAGAGGGTCAAACTGTGACCATCAAGACAAAGGCTGTGCAACCGATCATGGCGAATCTCTTGGCAGAGCCATACTCCGCCATTGTCGATACGACTGGCAAGAGTGCATCTGACAAGGCTCCTGTCGGAACTGGCCCTTACATGGTGACCAAGTACACTCCTGAGAGCGGAGCAGAGCTCAAGGCTTATGATGACTACTGGGATGGCAAGCCAAAAGTTGCTAATCTGAAGATCAAATACTTCTCTGATCCGACAGCTATTTCTGCAGCCCTCAAGTCTAAGGAAGTCGATGCCGTCTATGGTCTGCCTTATGCAAATCTAAGTACCTATGCTTCCGATAAGAACTACAAAATTTCTGAAGTAGAAGGTTCTCGCTACCTAGCATATTACTATAACTTTGAAAATCCTTACGTAGCAGATGACAAGTTCCGTCAGGCTTTAGATACCTTGGTAGACAAGAAGACCTACTCTGAATCCCTCTTTAAAGGCTCAGCTGTACCAGCTGTTGGACCTTTCCCTAAAGGGTTTGCCTTTGCTCTGCAAAAGAGCGTCCATGAATTTAACGTAGACAAGGCTAAGAAACTCTTGGATGAAGCTGGCTACAAGGATACTGACGGCGATGGCTACCGTGAAAAAGACGATCAAAAAGTCAGCATTGAGCTGCTGTCCTTTACTCGTCTGCCTGAAATGCCGCTGGCTGTAGAAGCAAGCCAACAACAACTCAAGGAAGTCGGAATCGAAGCGACTATTAAGAAAGTTGAAGTCAGTGCCGTTGCCAGTGAAAAGGACTATGCCTTCACACCTTACGCGGTGGTAGCAGCTCCTATCGGTGATCCATATGCCTTCTTCAACAGTGCCGTTAAGACCAATGGTACAGCCAATATCGGTCACTACAGCAACCCAGAAGCAGACAAGAAAATCGAAGAGCTGGCGACTGAAACTGATCCAGCTAAGCGCAATCAGCTCAGCAAGGAAATCCAAGAAATCATGGATAAGGACTACGGCTTTACCATCATCGGCTTCTTCAAGGTCGCTCTGGTAATGGACAAGTCGGTCTCTGGTCTGGAATCCCATCCGACAGACTACTATCACGTCAGCAACAAACTATCAAAGGAATAAAACATGCTGGAAATGAAAGATCTGCTGGTGCAGTCAGCAGATAAAGTCATTCTCGATCGGGTCTCCCTCTCTCTTGCTGAGGGGGAGTCCCTTTCGATTGTGGGCGAGAGTGGCAGTGGCAAGTCTACCCTGCTCAAAATGCTGCTGGGTCTCCCTCTCAGGGGGCTGACAGTAACAGAGGGCAGTATTACTTTTGAGGGGCAGGAAATTCAGCCCCAGGACCACCGTATTTATCTGCCTTTTGTGGGCCGAGAAGTGGCCTGGATTAGCCAGCATGCCAGTCTCAGCTTTAATAACCGCCGTAAGATCAAAAAGCATTATCAGGACTTGGTGAAAAATCAGAGCCACCAAGCAGCAAATCTCCGTCCCTTGGAAGAATGCCTAGAGATGGTGGGGCTGCTGCCTGAAAAAGTCGTCAATAAGTATCCTTTCGAGCTCAGTGGCGGTATGATGCAGCTAGTCGGTGTGGCGCTAGCTCTAGCTAGCAGACCCAAACTATTGCTGGCTGATGAGCCGACTAGCGCTCTGGATGTCCTGTCGAAAATGAAGCTGCTTGTTCTCTTGAGCAAGCTTCATCAGGAGGAAAACATGGCCATTCTCTTTGTCACTCATGATATCAGCGTAGCTGAGCATCTGGCGCAAAAAGTAGTCGTCATGAAGGAAGGACAGATTGTCGAAATCGGTCCAGCCCATCAAGTTCTCTGCCATCCTGAGCAGGCCTATACCCAGAAATTGCTGAAGGCCGTGCCTAAGCTAGCAGCATTTAGAGAAGGGGAGCAGCTATGAATCAAGTATTGATCGGTCGCCAGTTGACCTACGAGTACAGTCAGATAGGCGAGCGGAGAATCGGTGTCTTTGATATTGACATTAGCTTGGAAAAGGGACAGGCTTTGGGTCTGGTCGGTGAATCAGGTTCAGGTAAGAGTACCATTGCCAAACTCATCTGCCGCTTTTTAAAGCCAGACCAAGGGGAGCTGACTCTACTGGGCCAGCCAGTCTCTGCCTACAAGGATAGGGACTACTATGCTCGGGTCCAGTATATCGCCCAGCAGCCCCAGTCGACCTTTCATCCCAAGCGCAGCATTCAGCAGAGCCTAGAAGAGGTCTGTCGAAACTTCTCTCTCTACCAGCAGCAGTCAGATAGAAAGCAGGCCATCCATGACTTGCTGAGATCGGTTGGTCTGACACCTGAGCTTGCCCGGCGGCTGCCGCACCAGCTGAGCGGAGGAGAATGCCAGCGGGCGGCTATTGCCCGTGCCTTGGTGATTAATCCCGATGTGCTCATCTGCGATGAAATCACCAGTGCTCTGGATGTGACCGTTCAATATGAGGTCATGCAGCTGCTGGCAGATATCAAGGAGCGCTCGCAAACCTCCTTTCTCTTCATCTCTCATGACATCGCACTGGTCAGCAATTTTGCGGAAGATTTGGTCGTCCTCAAGGACGGAATCGTGCAAGAAAAGGGCAGCATGCGAGAGGTCGTCTCTGCTCCTAAGAGTGACTATACCAAGCTCTTGCTCAGTCAGTACAGGGAGGATAAAGATGAGGATTAAGCAAGAACTAGACTCTATGGCTCCTTGCAGCAGCTATCAAGGCAGTCTGCCCATCACAGATGAGCTGGCTATCCAGTACACTCTGCTTAAAGGACAGGCTACCCAGCCCTTGCTGACCATCAGTGCTGCAGTCCATGGCTGCGAGTATGTCGGAGTTAAGGCGCTGATGGACTTGGCGCATGAATGGGACTTTAACTTTCAGGGCTCTGTCCTCCTCCTGCATGCAGTCAATGTCAGCGGCTTCTGGGCTCGGGAGACGACGCTTGTACCTGAGGACGGTCTCAATCTAAACAGGATCTTTCAGGACCAAGGGCCAGTTTCCAGCCTCAGCTATCAGATTCGGTCTGTGATTGAGAGCCAGGTCTTTAGTGTCAGTGACTTCCTGATTGACCTGCACAGTGGTAATCGGGAAGAACTGCTGACCCCTCATGGTTACTATTCTCTGCGGGCGAATCCAGAGGTGGTCGAAAAGTCCTATCAGATGCTGCAGGCTTCTGGGACACCGATTATCTATCAATCTCAGGACCGCGGCAATCTTTATCACGCTGCCTCGGTGGACTATGGTTTGCCTAGCATCCTGCTGGAGCGGGGAGAAAACGGCACCTGTCTGCCAGAGGATGTGCTGGCCATGAAAGAGTCGGTCAAACAAGTCGCCCGCTATCTTTTTGAAGGGAGCATGCCCTATTATAAGCAGGCGCCACTGATCTTTGATGACAGCTACTATCTGAACTGTCAGAGGTCGGGCTGCTGGATGTGCTTTGTCCGTCCCAATCAAACAGTACAGGCTGGTCAGGTCATCGGTGAAATCTGTGATATTTATGGCAATATTTTAGAAAAGGTGACTGCCAAGGAAGATGGTCTGGTCCTCTACCAGAAAGCGACCTTGGTCGTCCACCAAGGCGAAGTGCTGTTGGCTGTAGCTAGCAAGAAGCCTGGAAGCTACCAGACATCTGAAAGGGAGGCGCATGATTAAATTTATTATCAAAACTATTCTGCAATTCGTCCTCATCCTGCTCTGCGTCAGCTTTATCTCCTTTTTACTGGTTTATCTAGCACCGGGAGATCCGGCTGAGAGCATCCTCAACGCTCAGGGCATTCCTTATACCAAGGAACTGTTGGAAATCAAACGAGCAGAGATGGGACTGAATGGCAGCTTTATGGAGCAATATCTGGCCTGGCTGGGCAGGATTGTCCATGGTGACTTTGGTGTGACCTATAATTCTGGAGCTTCGGTCTGGGAGCAGCTGGTTTTCTATTTTCCCAATACAGTCTACCTAGCTTTTTATACCCTGCTAGCGACTCTGGGGATTTCCCTGCCGACAGCTCTCTACACATCCTACCATGCTGGAAAGCCTATCGACCGCTTCCTGATGGCAGGTCTGGTCTTCCTGAATGCCATTCCTAGCTTTGTTATGGGAATTATCCTGATTCTGATTTTTTCTGTTCAGCTTCACTGGTTTCCCATTCAGGCAACGGCTAATGAGCTGGGTCTAGTCTTGCCAGTCATGACACTGGCCATGATCATGTCCACTCGCTATATCCCGCAGCTGCGAACTGCTCTGATAGAAGTACTGCATTCGCCAGAAGTCGAAGGTGCGCGAGGTCGAGGGATTCGAGAGGGCCATATCCTGTTGCACGATGTGATTTACAATGTCTTGCCCTTTCTTCTGACCTTGGTCAGCCTTTCTCTGGGCTCGCTCTTAGGCGGTGTGGCTATTATCGAGCACCTCTTTTCCTGGCCGGGCATCGGTAAGATGCTGATTGGCGTAGTCGCCAATCGGGATTATCCCCTCATTCAGGGGGCGGTCCTCTTTATCACAGCGGGAGTCTTGACTGTAAATCTAGTCTTTCAACTGCTCACGGTTTGGCTCAATCCTCGCATCCGACTGGCTCAGGAAAATCCCAAACTGCTGCCGCGTATGAAGAAATTAAAAGCAAGCAAGGAGGGTTCGTATGGATAAGAAAATCAATCGAAAACTCCTGATTTTGGGCGGCCTTATCATCCTGGCCCTAGTCCTATCCTCCTTGGCTCCTCGTCTCTTGGGTGACAGTTTGACCAAGGTCAATCTAGGTCAAGCCCTGCAAGGACCGAGCAGCAGTGAGTGGTTCGGAACGGACGCTCTAGGCCGCTCTGTCTTTGCACGTGCCGTGAGCGGAGGCGCAGAAACGGTCCTGCCGGCCCTGATGATTTTGATGCTGATTGCGGCGGTGGGCTCCTTTATCGGAGTGACCAGCGCCTTCATCGGCGGGAAATTCGACCAGCTCATCTTGCTGGTAATCACGGTCTTTCAATCTTTCCCATCTATCATTTTGGTCATTGCCATCGTCAGTATCTTGGGGATCGGTCTCCAGCAGACACTCATCGCTATCTGCCTGACGGCCTGGACCAAGTACGCCTACCTGATGCGTTCCATGACCCTGCAACTGAAAAATGAACCCTATATCCAGTCCTCGAAAATGTATGGCAATAGTTTTTGGACTACCCTGAAAAACTATTATTTTCCTAGTCTATTTCCTCAGATTCTGACAACCATGAGCTTTGACATCAGCACCATTATCATGGAAATCGCTGGTCTCAGCTTTGTCGGCTTGGGAGCTCAGGCACCGTCGCCTGAGTGGGGAGCCATGATTAATGATGGCCGGATTTACATTCAGGAAGCCCCTTGGATTGTAGTCTTCCCTTGTATCTTGCTGATTCTGACTATTCTCCTCTTTACCAAGTTCGGGGATGCTCTCAACAGCAAGTACAATCGCATGAGTTAATCATCAAAAATCAACAGCTAAAAAAACTGCATTCCCCCTATCTCTTGGGACTGCAATCAAAAAAAATATGAATACAAGAAAGTGATTCAATAAAAATGAGAAAAAAATTATTTTTATTAGTTGTCCTCTTGCTGCCTTTATTCTTGGTAGCCTGCCAGCAAAACTCAAACTCTTCCCAACAGGTCAATGAGAAAGACAAACTCACTATGGTCTGGGGTGAAGACTTTGGGGATGTCAACCCTCACCGCTACAATCCAGACCAATTTGTCATTCAGGATATGGTCTATGAAGGCCTGGTCCGCTACGGTGACAATGGGAAAATCGAGCCAGCCTTGGCAGAAAGCTGGGATATCAGCGAAGATGGTAAAACCTATACCTTCAAGCTGAGAAAGGCAAAATTCTCAGACGACTCTGACTTTAATGCAGAGAATGTCAAACGCAATTTCGATACAGTCTTTTCAGAAGAAAATAAGAAAAACCACACTTGGTTTGACTTTACTAACCAATTGGAAAGCTACCGAGTTGTCGATGAGCATACCTTTGAGATTAAGCTCAAACAAGCCTACAGTGCGACTCTCTATGATTTATCAATGATTCGTCCAATCCGCTTCGTAGCTGATGCTGCCTTCCCTGACGGAGATGACACAACTAAGGACAACCTCAAAAAGCCAATCGGAACCGGTCAATGGGTTGTCAAAGACAAGAAGGCAAATGAGTACATCACTTTTGCCCGTAATGAAAATTACTGGGGTGAAAAGCCTAAACTGAAAGAAGTAACGGTCAAGATTATCCCAGACCCACAAACCCGTGCTCTTGAGTTTGAGTCTGGCAATGTTGACTTGATCTATGGAAATGGCGTTATCGGTCTGGATAACTTTGCCAAGTATGCCAAGGATGATAAGTACACGACAGACGTATCTCAGCCTATGTCCAGCCGCCTCATGCTCTTGAATGCCAAGCAAGAAATTTTCAAAGACAAGACTGTCCGTCAGGCGATGAACCATGCGGTTGATAAGAAGTCTATCGCGAAAGACATTTTCCGCGGCACAGAAACACCGGCTGATACCATCTTCTCCAAGTCTACTCCGCACTCTGACGCCAATCTGACTCCCTATGAATACGATATCGAACTGGCTGAAAAGATGCTGGATCAAGCAGGCTGGAAGAAAGGCTCTGACGGTATCCGCGAAAAAGATGGCAAGAAATTGAGTCTCAATGTCCCTTATATCTCTTCTAAGGCGACAGACAAGGACTTGGTTGAGTACTTCCAAGGCGAATGGAAGAAAATCGGTATTGACGTTCAGCTCAAAGCCATGGAAGAAGATGACTATTGGGAAAATATTAAGACGGGCGACTTTGATTTGATGCTGACCTTCTCTTGGGGAGCACCTTGGGATCCGCATGCTTGGATGACTGCCCTGACTTCACCAGCAGACCATGGCCACCCAGAAAATGTTTCCCTAGAAGCTCTGCCATCTAAGTCAGAAATGGACAGCATTATAAAGGCGACTCTGGTTGAGCCAGACGAAGCAAAAGTTGATGAAGGCTACAAGAAAGTCCTCACCATGCTCCATGATGAAGCTATCTATATTCCAATCACTTATCAATCCGTTGTTTCCGTCTACCGCAAGGGAGAACTTGATGGCATGCGTTTTGCTCCAGAAGAAAATGCCTTCCCACTGCGCTACATTGAGAAAAAATAAAAGCTAACTTCATACATAAAAATTTGCATATAAAGGGAGTAGTGCTGCTAAGTTGAAAAGCTTATCAGCCGCCCCTTTTCTTTTAAGAAACATGAAAAAAGATTTATTTAAAACAATAGTTTCTCTCTTTGCTGCCCTCTTGATGATATCAGTCTTGACCTTTCTCTTGGCCAAGCTGTCCTCGGCGGATCAAGCAGAAAACTATTTAAGGGTATCTAAGATTCAAGTGACTCCTCAATCCTTGGAAAAAGCCAGAGAATATCTGGGACTCAATCAACCTTGGCCCCAGCAGTATCTAGGCTGGCTGACTAAGGCTCTTCGTGGGGATTTTGGGACATCTTATCTATTAAAGGTTCCTGTCCTGCCCCTGGTGTTAGAGCGTTTCCAGTCCACCCTTTCTCTGGGACTGACTTCCTTTGTCCTCATTTTGCTGACATCCATACCTTTAGGTATTTTCAGTGCGGTCTATAAGGAATCTCTCTTTGATAAGGTCGTTCGCTTTCTATCCTTTTCCAGCGTTTCCATGCCCAGCTTTTGGTTAGGCTACATGCTGATTGTGGTTTTTGCTGTTCAGCTGAGATGGCTGCCAGTTTCGGGCAAGCAGGATTTTAGCAGCTTGATTCTTCCTAGTCTGACCCTTAGTATGTCTTTGATTGGCCAATATACCGCTTTGATCCGCAAGGCTGTGCTGGAGCAGATGAACAGTGTCCATGTTGAAAATGCCCTCCTGCGCGGAGTCAGCAAGTTCTTCCTGGTCAAGAATCATCTCTTGAGAAATTCCCTGCCAGCCATTGCGACAGGCCTGAGCCTGACCTTGGTCTATCTCCTGACAGGCTCCTTAATTGTTGAAGAAGTCTTCTCTTGGAATGGTGTCGGCTCCCTCTTTGTAGATGCGCTCCAGTCTGTGGACCTGCCCATTATTCAGTGCTGTATGCTTTTATTTGGCCTATTATTCTTGGGGAATAATGTTCTCACCCAGCAGCTGCCGCTCTGGATAGACCCTAGAGTCAGAAAAAGGAGGAGTAATGTCTAAACGATTTATTTTTTCAAGTGTCATTTTGCTGGCTCTCTTCATCTGCGCTCTCTTTGCACCCTATCTATCCACCTTTGACCCCCAGCATGTAGAGATTTCCAATAAACTGATGCCACCTGATGCTGTTCATCTGCTAGGAACGGATCAGCTAGGCAGAGACGTCTTGTCTCGTCTGCTGCATGGAGCTCGTTATTCTCTCTTTTTATCCCTGACCATCAGTCTGCTGGAAGTGGTCATCGGTGTGACAGTCGGACTGCTGATTGGATGGTACCAAGGAAAGACGGAAGCGACCTTCTTATGGTTTGCAAATGTTATTTCTGCCTTTCCTAGCTTCCTGCTATCGCTAGCTACAGTTGGGATATTGGGACAGGGAATGACCAATATGATTCTAGCCATTGTTATCATAGAGTGGGTCTACTATGCAAGGGTGACGGCCAATCTGGTCAAGAGTGCCAAGGAGGAAGCCTATGTCATTTCTGGCCAGACCATGGGACTCTCCCAGATTCATATTCTCAAAACTCATATCTTGCCCTTTATCTACAAGCCCATATTGATTATTGTGCTGATGAATATCGGGAATATCATTCTCATGATTTCTGGCTTTTCCTTTCTGGGAATCGGTGTCCAACCCAACATTACCGAGTGGGGCATGATGCTGCATGATGCTAGAAGCCATTTTCAAACGGCAACTTGGATGATGCTGGCGCCCGGACTGGCTATCTTCCTGACTGTGGTCGCCTTTAATCTATTTGCCGAATGCTTTGAGGAGAAAGGCTGGAAACAGATATGGAAAAAATAGCAGTAAAGAAACTGACAGCCCAAATCGAGCAAAAGACCATTCTGCAGGACATCAGCTTTGAAGTGGAGGCAGGTCAGTCTCTGGTCATTATTGGGGAGAGTGGTTCTGGTAAAACCCTCTTAACCAAGATATTGATTGGGCAGCTACCTTCATCTTTAAGCCTGCAAGGAGAAGTTCACTACGGCACCATGGCTTTGGAGCGAAATTCTCTCAAAGCTTGGCAGCAGCTGCGAGGCAGTCAAGTGGCCTACATGTCGCAAAATCCGATGGCTATGTTTAATCCTTTTCAGACTATTCAAAGTCACTTTTGGGAGACCCTGCGCAGCCATAGCAAGATTTCAAAGAGCGTTTGTCTGACTAAGGCCGTAGCCTCTATGAAAGAAGTCAGACTGGGAGAGCCGGAAGAACTTTTGAAAAAATATCCTTTTGAGCTCAGCGGCGGTATGCTGCAGCGAGTCATGCTGGCTATCTTGCTTTGCCTAGAGCCAGAGACCATTATATTGGATGAGCCTACTTCAGCGCTGGATATCCATAACCGAGAGCAGATTATCCTTATCTTAAAAGAGCAGCTAGCTAAGGGAAAGACCCTCATCACAGTGACCCATGATTATCATTTGGCGCAGGAGCTGGGAGGCAAGATGCTTGTCATGTATCAGGGGGCTATCATGGAGGAAGGGTCAGTGGCCAAGCTCCTTGAAAGTCCTTCGCAATCCTATAGCCAAGACCTTATCTTAGGAAATCCATACGAACGGTTGGTGAGAGACGATGCTGGAATGTAGACATGTATTTAAAAAATTCGATGGCAAAATGGTTGTCAAAGACTGCAATTTCACCGTCCAGAAAGGTGAAATTATCGGCCTGATGGGCGAGAGCGGCAGCGGTAAGAGCACACTGGCGAAATTGCTGCTTGGCCTAGAAAAACCTAGCCAGGGTGAGATCCTGCTGGATGGTCAGCCCTACTCAGTCAAAAAGTCTGGCGTGAGAATTCTGTTGGTCTTTCAAGACTCGCTCCATTCGGTCAATCCGAACTTTACAGTCGAGCAGGTCTTGACAGAGGCCCTGCCAAAGGATGTGGCTAGAGAAGAGATAGAGACCATTCTAGAAGACGTCGGTCTAGACAAAAGCTTTCTGAGTCAGCCGGCACGCCAGCTCAGTGGTGGCCAGCTCCAACGGATTTGCATCGCCCGCGGCCTGCTCTTAAAGCCAGATATTCTCATCTTTGATGAGGCTCTGAGCGGTCTGGATCCCATTGTTCAAGGCAGATTGTTACGCCTGCTATATGATTTGTGGGAGAAATACCAGCTGACCTATCTTTTCATCTCGCATGACTTCAAGCTGAGCTATGCTCTCTGCCATCGGATTTTGGTCATGGCAGACGGGGAAATCGTTGATGAGATAAAGAACTTTGAGCTTCCTATCCAGGCTCATCACCCCGTGACAAAAAAATTGATAGGCGACAAAGGACATTTCAGCTGACGAATATCTTAACTAGCTGATCTATTTTAAAATTAAACATAAAGGAACATATATGAAACGTACTTTTGAAACGAGAAAACTTTACTTCGGCTTTCCGGTCTTCTTCTTAGGCTATAAGGACGATGTCCACGGTTATAATATTTCAACCTCAAGCTCGGTTTATTCCTTGGGCAGTATGATGGTTATTGCCATGCGTACCAAGGGGAATGCTATTACAGAGATTACCAAGCACCAGCAATTCACAATCAATGTCCCTGAGAAGGATTTGACCAAAGAGTCTGAAATTGCTGGCTTCAACAGCCGCAAGGACAAGTTTGCCCTGACCGGTCTTAGCTACACAATCGGCGAGACCGTGGATGCGCCGCTGGTAGACCAATGCCCTGTATCCATTGAATGTCAGGTGCTGGATATGGTCGAATGCGGTGCCTTGACCAATGTCATCGCCCGTGTCACTCGGCGCGTGGTTGATGAAGACTTGATTGATGAGAATGACGCTTTCCGCAGTGACCGTTTTTCTCCTATCAGCTACATGGGAGATGGAGATGGCCGGATTTACCGCTATTTTAACGACGAGTCGGTCAAGATGGGCTCCATTATCAAAGAAATCCGCAAACAAGAAGAAAAATAAAGAAACCGCTGAGATAGTTACGTCTCAGCGGTTTAGTTTTCTATCACAAGTTTTTCTTCTAGGCCAAATTTCTCTAGGAAACGGCCTTGCTCTTCTTGGATTTGCGGAGTCGGATTTTTGATGCCCATGACTAGTTCTATAATTTCTGGATGGACCTCACGCACCAGCTGACTCAGAGCCCAGATAGCTGTAGCGACATGAATCGGATTTTGCCCCTTGTCGATAATTTCCAGCATTTTGGGAATGGCAGAGCGGTCATTGGCATTTGCCAGAGCGATGATGGCATTGCGCTGCAGGATATTTTTCCCCCGCCAGCTGCCGGCCACATGACCGAATTTCTCCTTAAACTGACCGTTGGAAAGCTCCAAGAAAGGCAGGAGCTCGGGATGAGAAAGGTCGGGGTCAATTTCTGTTGCGAGCGGATTGTCCAAGCCTTTATTATAAGGACAGCAGATTTGACAGATATCACAGCCATATATGACCGTTTTAATCTTCTTACGAAATTCCAGATCCATGACGCCCTTGTCCTGAGTCTGAAAGGATAGACAACGCTTGGCATTCATGCTGCCGTCACCAATCAGGCAGGAAGTAGGGCAGGCTGTCACGCAGCGATTGCAGTCTCCGCAGCCGTAGTCGACAGGCTGATCAGGCTCGATGTCCAGATTGGTGATGAGTTCGCCCAGAAACATATAGGAGCCAAATTCCTTGGAGATGACCAAGCCATTCTTGCCGATAAAGCCGATTCCTGCTCTTTGGGCCACGGCGGTATCGACCAAGGCGCCCGTGTCCACCATGCCCTTGTATTCAAAGTCAGCGGTCAGTTCTTCGATTCCCTTGGCAAGCCGGTCCAGCTTGTCCTGCAGGACATAATGGTAGTCCAGCCCCCAGCTGTTAGGGGTGAATTTTCCCCGCTTGTAGGTTGTTTTCTGAGGCTGTTGCTTGAGCTTGTGGGGGTAGGCGACTGCGATAGAGATGATGGTCTTGGCTGAAGCTAGACTCAGCTTAGGCTTAATCCGCTCCTCAATGTTCTTATGTTCAAATCCTGAATTTCGCCCTTCGTCTACAGCCGAGAGCAGTGATTTCTCCAGATAGTCGAAATCATCCGCTGTCGTAAAGCCAATCTTAGAAATCCCAATTTCTTTTGCTAAGTTAATAATTTCTTCTTTGATGTTCATCCCTACTATTATAGCGGAAAAATGCCAACTTGGCGAATGATTGAGAAAGGTATCTATACTTTATTGATATACCAATATTTTATAAGACTTCCTTAGCCTATATACTGTATGATATAATGAAATATGGAATTTTTTTATAGAAAGTTCCGAAAAGTTTAGGGAATTTTTTTAATAAATGGGAGTTATAATATGAAAAAGAGATATTATGAATTTTTGAATGTTCTTGTTACGGATTGTAATCCAATCAGAAACTTAGATTTTTATAAGGCTGGTTTAATTGAGTTGTTTTTTATCTCACTGGTATCTATCGTTTCGATTTTCTTACGCGGTGAGATGCATGAGCGGAGCATGATGGTCATGCAGTTTACTATTGGGCACATCGCTATCTTGTTGCTAGCCTTCTTATTGTTCCAAAAGTTTTTTGATACCAAAGCCTTGCAGCTCATTCCGACCAGCTCTTACCTATTTCTGCATTTTGAATTGCTTTTTTGGGGTTCCATCTTTTTTGGTGAGAACTACTTAGCATTTTTTATGATTTTTATCATACTCAGCTTGTCTTATCAGCTGATCAATTTGCTCTATCAGATGGTGATCGTTTCAAAATTGAGATATTTTGAACAGAAACAAAAGATCAACATTTTGCAGATTCACGCCATCGTCCTGTGCTGCCTGTCAGCAGCAGTAGCAGTCATCACTCGCCTGTTTATGCTGTCAGGAATCTATATGATTATTGCATTAGTAGGCTTGAGCATTGCATTGACGCCCTTGTATCTATTGGGCTATGCACAAGTTTTCACAGGCTGGAGAAATCAAGTGCCTGATAAATGGTAGAATTGAAGGGGGATTGTCGAAGAAACGATTTCCCTTTTTTTATTAAGAGTGAAGAAGTAAATGTGAATGCATCCGCTATAACTGGATTGTTTATCAAGAATGATTTAAAATGGATAAGAGTAATTAATACTGAGAAGTTTAGAAGAAACAAAAATATCAGTATAGGAGCTGCAAAATGAAGAAAAAATATTACTATAGTATAATTCTTTTTGTTCAAGAAGGTAGTAATCGCTACAAGAAACTCAAGTTAAGGGAAAATCAACGATAGAAGGAGCCAGCTGATGCAAAGACAAGGAACTGGTGAGCAGCGCTATAAAGCATTGAAGAAAAAAAGTATTTATCAAATGATTTATGGTATTATTTTTTGGATTTTCTTATTTTATATATGGCTTGGGTATATATGGCTTGGCCTGCCCCATATTAACGTATTGTTTTGGATAATTTATCTCTCTCTTTTGGCTTATCTTATCTTTTGTGGTATACAATTGAGTATTCGGATTAATAATCTATTTTTAGAGGATATTGATTTGGATGCCTATAGATACTTTGTAGGGATTTGCAAACCTGGGAAAAAAGCGGAAACTATCTATTTTACTACATTTAGAAAATGTAGGATAGAGCTTGCCGAAGGAAGATTTAAAGATGCTCTGAGTATATTGGAAACAACGATTTCAAATCATAGTTTAGAGAAAGTAACAACTTTTAGACAGTTAACGATTTTTAGACAATTGATACTGTGTTCTATTTATTTAGCAGACGAAGAGAAGTATCAATATTGGCTGTCTAGTTTGCAAGGAGTGGCGACAAATAGAAAATCCCTTTTAAAGCTCAAAGATTCTTTGCTAGAAGAAATGCAAGCGATTCATGATTTAGTAATAAATAAACAGCCTAATCCCTTTTTTGAGACTCATACTGCTAAAAATAGGTTTTCTTATTTGTTTAATCTTTACTACAAAGGCATAAATGCGAAGCTCAATCGTGATGAAGAAAAGGTGCTGACATGTTTTGAGGAATTGGCCAAAGAGAACGAACAGTTATTTATTGTTCAACAAGCAAAAGAAGAGTTGAGAAAAGCAATGATGGCTTAAAAACAATAGGAGGGTGGTTTAGTTAATGGCAAAGATAAATAGAAAAAATCAAGCAAAGATTACTGATATAGAGAGATACCATGGTCCCTTGATTACACATGGTGTTAGTTTAGTTTATATTAAGTTATATCCATGGATTGCTTTAGCATTAACTGGTTTTCTGTATGTGGGTGGAACTTATGAAGACAATCTAGGCATCTTTAAAGGACTTTCTTTGTTTTGCGGTCTTGTGAATATATTAGGTATTATCATTTCTTTTATTCCCTATTTGGTAAACGCATGGAAGGCTTTAACATATTATTTGATAGCCCTCACAGTGTTAAGCTTAGTGATAGTTACAAATTTTATTTGTTTACTAATGGTTATTTCAGACGGTAGTTCTATAGGAGCTAAGGAGATATATCAATCCCCTCTCACTCCATTTTATGTAATATTGATGATGTTCCTTTTTATCTTTGCTTGTGGTCTCTATGCTTGGTACTATCTCCCAAAGAATCAGGGGAAAGTCTGGGCTTTTAATCAAGTAAAAGAGGGAAATAGAAAGAAAACATGGTGGAATAATTTTGCTGTAGCTTTTGCCGGGGCAACAATCATTCCCTCCCTCCTAACAGGCTATATTCAGATTGCTTTTGGTGTTTTATTGGGAATTTTGTTGACCTTGACTTTGCCAGCTGTCATGGTAGATGCGTTTTATGCAGCTATTTATATAAGGAAACATCCGAAAAGTGATGAACTGATTTGAGGTATTTTTACTAGCTGACAAAAATTTAAGTGGTGTACCGAATATACCCAATATAGTTAAACAATGATAAAAAATATACTTTAAAAGGAAAATGAATGAAGAAATATTCTAATTTAGTAAACTTAGGCTGGTATCAGGGTAAGGCCCTTTATTATGATTTAGAGAAGGAACAATTAAAACTATCTAACGTTTTACAAAATACTGAGAAAATTCAGACCTATACCCCTGCCTTTATACTGATAGTTGGTCCATTGTTAAGGATGATAGCAAAGAAACTTGTAGTAGATTCTTTTAACATTCGATTAATAATACTAATTTTAACCATCTTTCTTACTGGGATTATTACTAGAATGGCAATGGTTTCTATGAAAAAGAAAACCACTTTTTCTATAGTAAATTTAGAAGGTTCTGAGGGAAAGGAGTTTATAGAAAAAGCAAAAAAACATTATAAAGTAATTAGAATAACACAATTACTTGGTACCCCATGTGTGGTACTACTTTCCATATTGTATTTAAAAGATGGTGATATGATGATGATGATACTCGGTAGTATTTTAAGTTATGCGCTTATTATGATTCATTATGACTACCAAATGTCTAAACGTAAGAAAATCTTGCAACATTTAGAAGAAAACTTTGCTAAGGCAGAGAAATAATTTTTCTCTGCCTTTATTTTTTCACAAATCTGAAAGCGCTTCATTGACAAAGTCTGCCAGATAGTTTATAATATAATAACAGTATAGAAAATGGCAAGGAAGCCTGATTTGATCGCAATGAAGCGAGTGTTTCAGAATCAAAGGGGTTTTCTATGCCATTTTTTTGCGCACTATTATTTTTTATGGAGGATTGTTTCTATGCGGACAAAAGGAATTGTGCTGCTTTGTAGTTTGGCTTTGCTTCTGGGAGCTTGTCAAGCGGGGAATAATAAGACGACGACTGAGTCATCCTCGGCTAAGACGGAGACAACAGATAAGGACAAGGCTAAGACTTTGGATAAGGGCGTCTGGGAAGACAAGCTTTATGCCCGTCTGACCAAGCTCATCAAGGAAAATGGGAACACCAGCTCTAGCTATGATAAAAATAAAAAACCTTATGCCGTCTTTGACTGGGACAATACGACAGTCATTAACGATATTGGCGAAGCAACCTTTACCTATCAAATTGAAAATCTGGCCTTCAAGATGACGCCGGAAGAATTTGACCAAGCAGTGCGGACCAATATACCGAGCGACGATTTTGTTGAGGATTACCATAACAAAGATGGTGAGCCAGTAAACATCGACAAGATTGCGGCTGACTTGCTTTCTGACTATACAGCTATTTACAATAGCTATAAGGGAATGCAAGGAGACAAGTCTCTGGAAGAAGTCAAAAAGACTGATGAATACCAAGACTTTGCTGCTAAACTCCGCTATCTTTACGAAGCGATTGGTGACACTTTCAGCTCTGACATCAGCTATCCATGGGTGACCTACCTCTATGCAGGTATGACTTCTGAAGAAGTTCAAGCCCTATCTGAAAAGTCTATTGACCAGGCTCTTGAGGACAAGCTGACTTCTGAAACTTGGGAAAGTCCAGAAGGCTTGAAAGGTGAGTCAGGCCAAATCACCGTGACCTTCAAGCGCGGTGTTCGCTCGGTCAAGGAAATGCAAAATCTCTATAAGACTCTGATGGCTAACGGCATTGATGTCTATATCTGCTCAGCGTCTTATATCGATGTGATTATCCCTTATGCTAGCAATTCTAAGTATGGCTACAATATTCCTAAAGAAAATGTTACTGCTATGCGCCTGAAAAAGGATGACAAGGGAGTGATTCAGCCGGAATACGATACCAACTATGCTCAGACTCAGGGGGAGGGCAAGACAGAGACTATTAAGAAGCTGATTGCTGTCAATCATGACAATCAAGAACCAATCCTGATTGCCGGTGACAGTAATGGCGACTATGCTATGCTCAAGGATTTCCCTAAACTGCAAATGGGTATCATCTTCAATCTTCTGAGAGATCCTAGCAAGGGAATCGGTCTTTTGCAAACTAAGGCAATTGAAACTTACGGCCAGGAAGATGCACTTTACTACCTGCAAGGCCGCGATGAAAATAAAGGTGTACTGCTCAACGGCAGGGAAACTATCAAACTAGATAGTAAGGAAGCCCAGCTCAGTAAATAGCGGGCGGTCCCCTGTCATAGAGAGGAATGGATGCAAAATATGAAAAGAATCATGTTTGTTGGTCCAGTCGGAGTGGGTAAGACTACTCTGACCCAGCGACTGAAAGGCTTGGAGCTAAGCTACTTTAAGACTCAGGCTATTGAGTTCTATGATGCCATCATTGACACGCCTGGAGAATTTCTCCAGCATCGTAAGTATTATAATGCTCTGAACGTGACGGCAACGGAGGCTGATGTTATTGGTCTCTTGGTGGCGGCTTCCAATCAGATGCAGACCTTTCCTCAAGGCTTTTCTTCCCTCTTCAATAAAGAAGTGATTGGCATTGTCACCAAGATTGATATGGCTGATAAGGAAGAACAAATCGAAAAAGCACGGCGGCAGCTGAAAGCGGCTGGAGCCAAGGAAATTTTTGAAATATCAGCGACGGAAAACGAAGGAATTGACCGTCTTCAGGCTTATCTGGAGTCAGACTAGGGACGAAAAGCCGAATATGGTATACTAGATTCTAACAAGGAAACGAGGAAGGAATGTCTATTTATGAAAGTAGAGCACGGGGGAAATGCGGCAGCTTTGGCTGAGGAATTTGGTTTTTCTCTAGAAGACTGTCTGGATTTCAGTGCCAATATCAATCCTCTGGGGATTTCTCAAAAGCTAAGGGCTTGTCTGACCGAGTCCATTGATTGGCTGGTTCATTATCCAGACATCAGCTACAGCCACTCCAGAGAGCTTTTGGCACATCATCATGGCCTAGAAAAGGACAATGTACTGCTGGCAAATGGCGCGGTAGAAGTCTTTTATGAGTTGGCCCGCTTCCTGCGTCCAAAAACAGTCCTTACTCTGAGCCCTACTTTCATGGAATATGAGAAAGCCTTCTCGCAGGTACAGGCCAAGGTAGAGCGCTTTAGCCTCCCTTCCCCATCCTATGAGTGGAGTCTAACTGACATGTTGCCAGCCTTGGATTCACTGACTGCAGGAGACGCTGTACTCATCTGCAATCCTAATAATCCGACGGGTACCTTGATTCGGCGTACTGAGTTAGAAAAGTTAGCTGACTACTTGCAGGAGCGGCAAATCTTTTTGATACTAGATGAGGCTTTTATAGACTTTCTGAACGATGAGGAGGACTATAGCTTCGTCTCCTGTCTGGCCACCTATCCAAATACAGTAGTGGTGCGGTCTCTGACCAAGTTTTATGCTATTCCTGGTCTGAGATTGGGCTATGCTCTCAGCTGTCATCCAACTTGCTTTGATGAGATAGAGGGGAACCGCGCTCCTTGGTCGGTCAATGCTATGGCGGATCACGCCCTGCCTGTCCTTTTGGAGGATCAGGCCTATCAGCAAGCTACCAAGGAGTGGCTTCGAGTAGAAAGAGATTTCCTTTTTCAAGGAATGACTGCATTTTCACAGATTCGGCCGGTCAAGCCTAGTGTCAACTATATCTTCTTTGAATATTTAGGTCGGCAGGATCTGCGTCAGGAGCTTCGGCAGAGAAAGATTTTTATCCGTTCCTGTCAAAATTATCATGATCTGACAGAACGTCATTACCGCATAGCCATCCGCAGTCATCAGGAGAATGAACAGCTTCTGGCTTGTCTGACAGAGGTCTTGGCGAAAGAGGCTCCTTATGACTAAGGGAATCGTGTCCTGTCCAGGTTCTTGCGGTGAATTATTTCAAGGTTTAGTAGGAGAGCAGGAGATCTTGCTCTCCTATGGGATTGAGAAGCGCAGTCGAGTGAGATTGGACGGGGTTTCGTCTCTCGCAAGGCAACCCCAAGGTGAAAAGGTAAGGCGAGCTTTGGAGCTCCTGCCTGTGGCCAATGATTTCTCTTTTGTTCAGGAGTCAGACCTGCCTATCAGCAAGGGCTATTCCAGCAGCACAGCTGATATGATTAGCTGCCTGCAGGCAGCTGCTCTGGGACAAAAGCAGCCTCTAAAGGCATCAGATTTAACTCGTCTCTGTGCCGAGATTGAGCCTACTGACTCGGTGGCTTTTGCGGACTGGACGGTCATTGAGCCCCTGACTGGTCAAGTGGTCTGGCAGACAGACTGGCGACCGGAGCTCTATGTCTATATCTTGGAGCCTGTGGAAATGGTGACAACTCTTGACTTGGTTCGGATGAAGGACAGTTCTAGCTATCCGGCTGAGGAGTCTAAGTGTTTGCTTCCTCTCTTTCAGGAGGCTTGTCAGGAGAAGAGTTTGGAAAAACTTGGCCATTTAGCGAGCTATAGTGCTTTGTTGAACAACCAACGGCTACCCAAACCCTATCTGAAAGAATTACTGGCTTTGGTAAAAGAACACCAGTGTTTAGGCCTCAATGTTGCCCATAGTGGTACATTGGTTGGTCTGTTGCTGAGCAGGGAACAGCTAGAAGTCTTGCCTAAGCTAGAGTCTGAGCTAGCTCGCTCAGCCAGTGGGGCTTATTATCAGACTCGGACCTTGAGCAGGATTATTTTTGAAGGGGTGCAGCCGGTCAGGGAGGAGACAGACTAGTTTGAAAGACTTAGAAAAAATTATTGAGCAGATTCTTCCATTAGACAAAGACAAGGTTCAAGAAGGCCAGCGCTATTGTGATCAATTAGGGAAACCTCCGGGGTCCTTGGGAAAGCTCGAGACTATCTATGCTCGCTTGCATGCCATGTTTTCTGGACCTATTGACCTAGAGAAGAAGATTGTCCTCGTCTATGTGGCAGATAATGGCATTGTGGCTGAAGGCGTTTCTGCCAACCCTCAGGAAACGACCTATACTGTTGCTCGCAATATTCTAGTAGGGAAATCAGGCTTGTGTGCCATTTCAGAACATGCAGGTTCAGACATCTGTCTGGTAGACATTGGCTGCAAGAAGGATATCTTTGAGGAAAATAAGGACAAGGTTTGTCATGGGACGCGCAATATGCTCAGGGAATCAGCCATGACTCGCGAGCAGGCTATAGCGGCAATTCTAGTCGGCTACAAGAAGACAGAGGCCTTGATCAAAGACGGCTATCGTCTCTTTGGAACAGGAGAAATGGGGATTGGCAACACCACCACCTCGGCTGCTGTCATTGCAGCGGTTCTCGGTCTAAAAGCAGAAGATGTCACAGGCTATGGAGCTGGTCTGACTCAGGATATGAAGGCTCATAAAACAGCCATTATCCAGCGGTGTTTGGATCGTCATGCTCCTTATGGAGATATTCTTGATCTGACCGCTAAGCTTGGTGGGCTAGATATGCTGGCTATGGCAGGCACTCATCTCGCCTGTGCCAGCTATCAGCTGCCTTGTGTAGTGGACGGTCTTATCTCTCTGACGGGGCTTCTGATTGCCCATCAGCTGACTCCTCATGTCTTGGACTATGCATTTGCTTCCCATGCTTCGACGGAGCCTGCTTACAAACTGGTCAGTAACTTTCTAGGACTGGAGCCCATGCTTTTGCTGGATATGCGGCTAGGTGAAGGCTCGGGCTGTCCTTTGGCTTTCTTTCTGCTGGAAAATGCTGTCTATACCATGGAGCACATGCCAACCTTTGCTGAAGGCAGCTTGAAAGAAGAAGATTATGTTGATATTCGCAAAAATGTGACTTAAAGGAGGAAAAATATGCAACTCTATACAAAAACAGGTGACAAGGGCTTGACCAAGCTAGTTGGCGGCCAAAGTGTTGCCAAGGATGCAGAACGAGTGAATGCTTACGGAACCATTGATGAGCTGAACTCTTGGATTGGTTATACTATTACCAAGCTGGACAAGGATGATAAGCTGAGAGATGAGCTGCTCCAGCTGCAGCATTATCTCTTTGACTGTGGTTCAGACCTCTCTACTCCTCAGGGAGTTTACCCTTATAAGGTCGATCAGCAGCTGATTGACTGGATTGAGGAGAGGATTGATACCTACGCAGAAATTCCACCGGCTCTGGAAAGGTTTATCCTGCCAGGCGGTGACGAGATTGCTTCCATGATTCATGTGGCTCGGACCATTGCAAGACGGGCAGAGCGTCATATCGTAGGGGCTATGTGGACTACAGAAATTAACAATAATGTCCTGATTTTTGTCAACCGTCTATCAGATTACTTCTTTGCCTTGGCTCGAGTAATCAACTTTACTAAAAACCAGGAAGACATCGCCTATGAAAGAGGTGCCAAGGTCTTCCACAATATCACCAAGGCGGATGTTGAGCGTTGGGCAAGCAAACGCCAGTGACAAAAAGAAACAGAAAAAGTTCTGTCTTTCCAAATTGACTTTACCAAGTCTTGGAAGGACAGAACTTATTTTGATCTTCTAAAAAAGAAAGCCGCCTATACATCATCGTATCTTCATGCTAAGCTTCGTTGATTAGCACTAGCTTTCCAATTATTGACTCTGCTCCTTTGCAGAAAGACAAGAGAAACCTCATCTTTAGAAAATTAACGTACTTAAACGTAGAGTCAATAATGGAAACTAAGCTAAAATGTTTGTTCCAAACTGACATCACTACCTTACATCGAGGCATGAAATCTACTAAAATTTAAGAATAAAGACCTGACTTAAAGCTGAAAAGCTTATCACAGTGGCGGGACCGCGCTGGATTTGCACCAGACTTCCATATCCTTAAAAGTACTAAAATCAATTTCCTAGTAACTAGATTGTAACACCTTTCACAGGGAATTACAAGGAAAATGAACTAAATTTTAATAAAAATTTAATCCTTCAAATAAGCTTGGCTTTGCAAGGAGAAGCGGCACTAAAAACTTCTTATATTAATGACTTTTTTATTGCCATGAAAGCGCTTTTGTGTTATAATTCAATATAGTACAAAGGGGTACTGAAGATAAATAAGCAATGAAGCTATATGAAAATGCTGTGACGTGTGTAGGGGAGCAGTCTTATTTTCATATAGTTTCTTTTTGTTTAAAAACAGATACAACAGAAAGGAGAAAAGATGTATAAGATTTCCTATAAGACTGAATTGCATGTGGGCAAGGGCGCTCTGCAGCAATTAAGCCATTATAAAAACGAGCATATTTTAGTCGTTGCCGATCCTTTTTTGAAGACATCTGGCACGCTGGATGCTATTTTAGCCAACTTTGATGACAGCAATGATATTGTTGTTTTCACAGATATTGTGCCTGATCCGCCAATCGAAACAGTTGTGGCTGGTATCAAGAGTGCAGGAGACAGACCAATCAGCATTGTGCTTTCTATTGGCGGAGGCTCTGCCATTGATGCTTCCAAGGCTATGTATTATTTTGCCAAGAAGCAGGGTGCCTTCTCAGAGGCCATTCTCATTGCCATTCCTACAACGAGCGGAACTGGATCTGAAGTAACGTCCTTTTCTGTCATCACGGATTCAGAGAGAGGGACCAAATATCCTTTAGTGACCAAAGAAATCCTTCCGGATGTTGCAATCTTAGATGCGGATTTGGTTCTGTCCCTTCCTGGTAACATAACGGCTGACACTGGAATGGATGTACTGACCCATGCCATTGAAGCTTATGTATCGACCAAGGCTACGGACTTCTCTGATGCCTTGGCTGAAAAGGCGATCAAGCTGGTCTTTGAATACTTGCCTAAAGCCTACAAAAATGGTCAGGATGTAGAAGCGCGTGAAAAGATGCATGCAGCATCCACTCTGGCTGGTATGGCCTTTAACACAGCTTCTTTGGGTATCAATCACAGTCTGGCACATGCGGCAGGAGCTAAGTTCCATGTACCTCATGGTCGTTTAAACAGTATTTTAATGCCCCATGTCATTCAGTATAATGCTGGTATCGAATTCAACAATCGGAACCGGCAGGCGACAGACAAGACTGTAGCGAGCCGCTATCAAGATATTGCCAAACTATTGGGATGCAGTGCTTCAAGTCCTGTGTCAGGAGTAAGACAGCTGGTTGAAGCCATCAAGAAACTACAAAGAAAGCTGGAGATGCCAACTTCTCTCAGAGAATATGGTGTGAAAGCAGATGCTTTTGCTCAGTACAAGGTAGAAATTTCAGAAGCTGCTCTGCATGATGGCTGTACTCCGACTAACCCTCGCGTCCCTACGGCAGAAGAACTGCTTAAAGTATTAGAGAAAGCGTTTTAATCCTCTGAATTGCTGTTATGCCAAAATTATTGTATAATGATTAAGAGCATGCAGTACACTTCTGAAGGTTTAAAATCATGAAGAAGGTTTACTAAATTGGAAGAAAAACAAAGAATGATACAGGAATACGTTCCTGGGAAACAAGTGACCTTGGCGCACCTTATCGCTAATCCTGATGAAGTCATTTTTGAAAAATTAGGATTGCAGGCAGAAATCAAGGATGCGATTGGAATCTTGACGATCACTCCGAGTGAAGCGGCTATCATTGCGGTTGATATTGCGACCAAGGCTGCGGATGTTCAAGTTGGTTTTGTGGATCGTTTCAGCGGCTCTGTCGTGATGACAGGTGACGTTTCTTCTGTTGAGGCAGCTCTCATTGCCGTTTTACAAGGTCTGGAAGAGATTTTGGGCTTCTCCAGCACTGTCGTAACGCGGACATAAAAAATCAAACTGTCGAGGGGAAGTATGAAAGGCAGAATACTAATTGTTGATGATGATCCAATTGTAAGATTAGATATCCGAAATATATTAGAAGCAGCTGATTATGAAGTGGTGGCTGAGGCATCCGATGGCTTTGAGGCTATTGATTTGTGTCAGAAATATCGTTGTGACTTGGTCATGATGGACATCAAGCTTCCGCTTCTAGATGGCCTGACAGCGGGTAAGAAGATACTCGAAGATGCTTTAGCCTACAGTGTGATTCTACTGTCAGCCTACAGTGAAGAACACTATGTTCAAAAAGCTAAAACCAATGGGATTAGTGCTTACTTGGTTAAACCTTTGGATGCCAAATCCTTGATTCCTATGGTAGAGGTCTGCATTGAGAAGGGCCGCCAGCTTCAGCAGATGTCCAATGAAATGGTCAAGCTGTCGAAAAAGATAGACGATCGGATTGTGATTGAAAAGGCCAAAGGCTTACTGATGGCTCGTGATCATTTGTCAGAGCCAGAAGCTTTCAAGCGCATTCGGACAATTAGTATGCAAAAGAGAGTGCCGATGATTGAGATTGCTAAATTGCTGGTGCTCCAAGATGATGTGTAATGATGTATAAAGATAAGATAAAGCAGCTTTGTCAGGAACAGACAAATTTGGATGAGGCTGATATCGAGCATCTTGTCCAACAGGCTGACGAATTATTGAAAAACTCAGCTTATGCCAATGAAGATGTCTTCATTGATGTAAAGAACATCTTTTCGGAACATGCCATTGTCATCTTTCACAAAAAACCGGAAAGCAAGCTCAGCTTGTACGAAAACTCGGTTGTAGGTGCTATGGCCTATCTGGAAAATGAGCCAGGTGTTATCCGGACCTTGGAGACGGGCGCTCCTTCGATAGGGCTTTCGGCCAGATCGCAGGAGGGCTTAGCCATCCATCAGACGGTCTTTCCGATAGTGAGAGAAGAGCGCGTCATTGGAACGCTGATTATCGAAAGAAATGCTCCTCAGACTTTACCGGACCACTTTTCTTTAGATAAAGAGAACGACGGTTTTGAGTTACGGAGCACTCCTGAGATTTCAGCCCAAGAGCAGTTTGTTTTATTTGATCATATAGATGAAGCTTGTCTGGTCTTTGACCAGCAGGGTTATCTCAAGTATTTCAATCAAGCAGCCGCTGATTCTTATCGCCATAAGCTGGGCTATATGGACTCGATTGAAGGAATGCACTATAGCAATCTGGTCTTAGACAGTCTGACTTTTGAAGAAATCCAGCAACTGGGACCGCAAGCCCCTCAAGAAAAACCTCACCAAGTTGAGGTACATTATGGCACTTATTGCTTTTTGGTCAAGCGCTACCTGCTGGCTGAGAGTGAAAATGTGGTCATGATCTGTAAGGATATTACAGATATTAAGGAAAAGGAAGCGCAGCTCTTAACCCATACAACTACCATTCGTGAAATGAACCATCGGGTAAAGAATAACTTGCAAACCGTTGTTTCCTTGCTACGACTACAGGCTCAGCAAAGTCCAGGAGCAGACACCAAAAAAGCTCTTAATGACAGTATGAACCGTGTGCTCTCCATAGCGGCGACCCACGAGCTCCTGTCTTCTCAGCAGGATGACAGCATTCAGATTGAGCATCTGCTGAAAAAAGTTATCGAAAATGTTCAGCGCTGTTTTTCCGGGCATAGGGAAATAACCCTGACCTACAGCCTGGAACCGGAACTCTGTCTCGACAGCAGCCGGGCTACTTCACTGGCACTAATCGTCAATGAATTACTGCAGAACAGCTATGAACATGCTTTTAAGGACAAAAAAAATCCAGAAAAACCGCAAATCCGTTTGCAGGTTGGACTTAAAAATGATATAATAACTTTAAAAGCACTGGATAATGGTAGCGGTTACAATCGAGAGCATTCCTTTGAGAATCATTTGGGTCTACTCTTGGTGGAGCGCTTTGTCCAAGGAAAATTGTTTGGAACCTTGTCTATCCACTCAGACTATGAGGGAACGACAACGACCATTCGTTTTAAAAAATAAATACTACCAGACTAACAATGATGTCAGTCGAAAAAAGCAATGACGCTTGAAGAATGTAAATGAACTCAGTTTGTTTGCATTACTTTGAGCGTCTTTTTTTGGAGGTTTTTAGTATGTCAGATAAAATTTTGAGTGTGGGGCTTGATATCGGGACAGCCACTACACAGCTGATCTTGTCAGAGCTTACCATCGAGAATATTGCTTCTGTGTTTACTATTCCTCGTGTCTATATTACAGATAAAAAAGTTCTTTATAAAAGTGAAATTATCTTCACACCAATTTCGGATCAACTTTTGATCGAGGTGGATAAGATCAAAAACTTTGTTCTGAATGAGTATGCGAAGGCAGGCATTCAGAAAAAAGATATTCAGATGGGAGCAGTCATCATTACTGGTGAGACGGCTCGCAAGGAAAATGCCAGTCAGGTGCTCCAAGCGCTGAGTGGTTATGCTGGTGACTTTGTTGTTGCGACGGCTGGGCCAGACCTTGAGAGTATCATCGCTGGTAAAGGGGCCTGCAGCCATCAGTATTCCCAAGAGCATCATACATCAGTCGTCAATATTGATATTGGTGGGGGGACTTCCAATCTGGCAGTTTTCCGAGAAGGAGATGTGATTGATACAGGGTGTTTTGATATCGGAGGTCGGCTGATAAAAATGGATCCGCAGACCCAGCGGATTAGCTATATTGCTCCAAAACTGCAGACTATTATTGCAGAGCAGGGGCTTCAGCTTGCAGTTGGTGAAACGGTCCATCGGGCTGATTTGGATCGGCTGATTCAAGAAATGGTCTCCGTATTAGAACAGTCTGTAGGAATTGACAATCACAGTCCTTACTATGAGCTCCTACAGACCAACCACGGTCTCAAGTTGAACTATGATCTCCACTGCGTATCTTTCTCTGGTGGTGTAGCTGATGGAATATACTTGGAAACGACCTCGGCGGATGATTTCCGCTATGGAGATATCGGTATCCTGCTTGGCAGAGCGCTGAGCAAATCCAAGATTTTTGATCAAAAGAAAGTCATCCAGTCAGCTGAGACCATTCGGGCAACCGTTGTTGGAGCAGGCAGCCATACGACTGATGTCAGCGGCAGTACCATTACCTACATCTCTGATATCCTCCCTATTAAGAACATTCCAGTTCTCAAACTGGCTGCTTCTGATGAGCATGAGGATAAGGAGGGACTGCAGCAGATTATCAAGGACAAGGTGGCCTGGTTCACACTGGAAAATGAAGTCCAGCAGGTGGCTTTGGCAATCAATGGAGAAAAAAGCCCAAGCTTCGCCCGGGTTTTGGAATACGCAGAGGCTATTGTTGGCGGAATGAGCGAAAGCATTGAAAAGAAAATTCCGCTGCTAGTGGTGGTCAGAGAAGATATGGCCAAGGTTTTAGGTCAATGTCTCTTTGCTCAGTTGCCTAAGGATTATCCATTTGTCTGCATTGACTCAGTGGATGTTCAAAATGGCGACTATATTGATATTGGTAATCCAGTCATTGAAGGCTCGGTCTTACCGATTGTCGTGAAAACATTGGTGTTTAATTAAACTT
Organism: uncultured Streptococcus sp.; assembly: GCF_963456385.1. Lineage (GTDB taxonomy): Bacteria > Bacillota > Bacilli > Lactobacillales > Streptococcaceae > Streptococcus. The sequence continues at coordinate 99,021 of NZ_CAUOLF010000003.1, forward strand.
TTATTAACACAAAGGAGGAAGTAATCCATGATTTTGAAAACAAAATTGTTTGGTCGGCTTTACGAATTTAAATCCGTAAAAGAAGTGCTGGCCAAAGCCAATGAGTACAAATCCGGAGACCAGCTAGCCGGAGTAGCAGCAGAATCTGCTGAAGAGCGTGTCGCTGCTAAGGTTGTACTAGCTCAGCTGAAACTGTCTGATTTGTTCAATAATCCGGTAGTGCCTTATGAAGAAGATGAAGTAACACGGATTATCATTGACGACGTCAATCTTCGTACTTACGAAAAGATTAAGAACTGGACAGTAGAAGAACTGCGTGAGTGGATCTTGGATAACAAGACTAAGAACGTGGACATTCAGTGGCTGTCTCGTGGGTTGACTTCTGAAATGGTAGCAGCGGTTGCTAAGTTGATGACCAACTTGGACTTGATTGTAGCTGCCAATAAGATTGTCATTACCAAACATGCCAATACAACGATTGGTATGCCGGGAACATTCTCTTCTCGTCTTCAACCAAACCATACCACAGACGATCCAGACGGGATTATGGCTTCTACTATGGAAGGTTTTGCCTATGGATGTGGGGATGCTCTCTTAGGATTGAACCCAGTAGACGACTCAGTAGAAAGCGTCAAGCGGGTCTTGCATAAGTTTAACGACTTCATCGAAGAGTACAAGATTCCAACTCAGCACTGTGTGCTAGCTCACGTTACTACTCAGATTGAAGCCATGAATCAAGGTGCTCCGACAGGATTGGTCTTCCAGTCTATCGCTGGTTCTGAAAAAGGAAATGAAGCCTTTGGTTTTGATGCTAAAATCATTCAAGAAGCTTGGGATACAGCTCTGAAAGTGGGAACAGCTGCTGGGCCGAATGTCATGTACTTTGAAACAGGTCAAGGTTCTGAACTTTCATCTGATGCTCACCATGGAGCAGACCAAGTGACTATGGAAGCTCGTTGTTATGGTTTCGCTAAACGCTTCGATCCATTCTTGGTGAACACCGTTGTTGGATTCATCGGACCTGAATATCTCTATGATTCTAAGCAGGTTATCCGGGCTGGTTTGGAAGACCACTTCATGGGCAAACTGACTGGTATCTCAATGGGTTGTGATATCTGTTACACTAACCACATGAAAGCTGACCAAAACGATGCTGAAAATCTCTTGGTTCTTCTCGGAGCAGCTAATGTTAACTACATCATGGCGATTCCTCATGGTGACGATATCATGCTTAACTATCAAACAACTGGTTACCATGAAACAGCAACCATGCGTTCACTTCTCAACAAACGTCCAATCAAGGAATTTGAAGAGTGGATGGAAAAGATGGGCTTGATGGAAGATGGCCACCTGACAGAAATCGGCGGAGACGGCTCCATCTTTATGAGACAAAATTAGCAAGGAGGAAATCATTGTGGATGAATTGCAATTAAAAGAAATGATTCGCTCATTGTTAAATGAGATGGGCGGCGACTCAGCTGTTAAAGAAACAGCAGCGACTGACCAGAATAAAGCTGAAAAACCTGCGGTTTCTCTGCAGGAGGAAGTCAAACAAGACACTTCAGTGATTGAAGATGGCATCATTCCGGATATAACAGAAGTAGATATTCAGGAACAGTTCTTGGTTCCAAATGCCATCAATGAAGAAGCCTACAGGAAGATTAAGAAATTTACTCCGGCACGTCTGGGCTTATGGCGGGCAGGTGATCGCTACAAGACACAAAGTGTTTTGCGTTTCCGTGCAGACCATGCGGCAGCTCAGGATGCGGTCTTCTCTTACGTATCTGATGAATTTGTTAAGGAAATGGGCTTCATTCCTGTACAGACCAAGGCAGCAACTAAGGATGAGTACTTGACACGTCCAGATTTTGGCCGCATCTTCCCAGAAGATCAGCAGGCGATTATCAAGGAAAAATGCAAACCTAATGCCAAAGTTCAGATTGTCGTTGGTGATGGTCTTAGCTCATCAGCTATCGAGGCTAATGTTAAAGACTTCTTGCCGGCTCTGAAACAAGGTCTGAAAATGTTCGGACTGGACTTTGGTGAGGTACTCTTTATCAAGCATGCTCGGGTGGCGGCTATGGACCAAATCGCAGAGCTGACTGGTGCAGAAGTTATTTGTATGCTGGTTGGTGAGCGTCCAGGTCTGGTAACAGCTGAGTCCATGAGTGCTTATCTGGCTTACAAGCCAACAGTTGGTATGCCGGAAGCGAAACGGACTGTTGTTTCCAATATTCATAAAGGCGGAACACCAGCCGTTGAAGCTGGAGCCTATGTAGCAGAAATCATTAAGAAGATTCTTGATAATAAGAAATCAGGAATTGATTTGAAATAATAGGAGGTAGTGGCTTTGAAAAATGATCGATTAGGTGCAAGTGTATTAAGTGCCCTTCTGATTTCGAACGTGGATGCAGGTTTGGCGGCTTCTTTGGAGCTTAAACCACATCACAGAAGCCTGGGAATTATCACTTCTGACTGTGATGATGTCACTTATGTAGCCTTGGATGAAGCAACTAAGGCAGCAGATGTCGAAGTAGTCTATGCTCGCAGTATGTACGCTGGTGCAGGCAACGCTTCAACTAAGCTGGCTGGTGAAGTCATCGGTATCTTGGCTGGTCCAAACCCAGAAGAAGTTCGCAGCGGTTTGGATGTAGCAGTCTATGAAATCGAAAATGGGGCTAGCTTCTACAGTGCCAATGATGATGACAGCATTCCTTATTTTGCTCATTGTATCTCTCGTGCAGGTTCTTACCTGTCAGAGGGAGCTAATGCAGAAGAAGGAACAGCAATTGCTTACTTGATTGCTCCACCGGGTGAAGCTATGGTGGCACTGGATGCAGCTTTGAAAGCGGCAGATGTGCAAGTTGGAGCCTTCTATGGACCACCGAGCGAAACCAACTTTGCCGGCGGACTTCTAGTCGGATCACAGTCAGCCTGCCGAGCTGCCTGCGACGCATTTGCGAATGCAGTTATCGCAGTAGCAAATGATCCTAAAAGTTATTGATTAGGGGTTGATTAAATGGCAGATAGAGCACTAGGTTTAATTGAAGTAAAAGGTTATCTAGGTGCTGTAGTTGCGGCAGATGCGGCTTTGAAGGCTGCCAATGTATCATTGCTTAATATTGAAACGGTCAAAGCTGGTTTGAACACAGTTCAATTAATAGGCGATGTCAGTGCAGTCCGCTCAGCGGTTGATGCGGCAGTTGAGTTGGTACAGGATAAACCTTACTATCTGGCCAGCCATGTAATTTCTAGGCTGGATAACCAGACAGACATTCTCTTTGTACCAAAGAGAAACAGTAAAACAGCTAAAAAAGAGATTGCTTCTACGGCGGAAACAATCCCTTCAGAAAAAATCGAAGAAAAGCCTCAGCCTGTAAAGGAAACTAAGGCTGAACCAGCAGAGAAGCTTGAAGGAGAGACAAGGACCTACACCAGAGAAGAACTGGAAAAACTAAAAGTCGTCGAACTACGCAGCCTTGCCTATCATCAAGAAGGTATCCGTCTCAGCAAGAAAGAAATCAAATTTGCCAACAAGAAACTTCTCGTTGAGACTTTGATGGAAACAATAGGAGAGGAGTAATTGCGGATGTTTTTAGAAGATAAAGATTTGGTATCAATTCAGGAAGTAAGGAATTTGATTCGAGATGCAAAGAAAGCCCAAGCAGAACTTGCTAAAATGAGCCAAGAGCAAATTGATACCATTGTAAAAGTAGTAGCGAAAGCTTGTTATGATGAGCGTGAACGCCTAGCTAAAATGGCGGCTCAGGAAACTGGCTTTGGCCGCTGGGAAGACAAAGTATTGAAAAATGCTCTTGCTTCCAAAGGTATTCTTGAAGAAATCAAGGATATGAAAACGGTTGGGGTTCTCAGCGAAGACAAGGAAAAGAAAGTCTTGGAAGTTGGCGTTCCAGTCGGTGTCATTGCTGGCTTGATTCCATCAACCAACCCGACCTCAACGGTTATGTATAAGGCTTTGATCGCTTTGAAGGCAGGAAACAGTATCGTCTTCTCTCCTCACCCAAATGCTCTTAAGTGTATTGAGGAAACTGTGGAAATCATCAAGAAAGCTGCTAAGTCAGCTGGATGTCCAGATGGAGCCATCAGTGCGATTCATCGGGTATCCATCGCAGCTACAAATGAGTTGATGCGACACAAGGATACAAATTTGATTTTGGCGACTGGCGGAAATGCCATGGTCAAAGCAGCATACTCATCTGGTACACCAGCAATCGGTGTAGGTCCTGGTAACGGTCCAGCCTTCATCGAAAGAACAGCAGATGTGCCAAAAGCAGTTCGTCAGATTTTGGATTCTAAAACCTTTGACAATGGTGTGATTTGTGCGTCTGAGCAGTCTATCATCGTGGAAGAAGATATGAAGGAAAAGGTTGTAGCAGAGTTCAAGAAACAAGGTGCTTACTTTGTTCCAGCAGAAGATGCTAAGAAACTAGGCTCCTTCATTATCCAGCCGAGTGGTGCGATGAATCCGAAAATGGTTGGTAAAACACCGCAAGTGATTGCTGAGTTAGCTGGTATTTCAGTTCCAGCTGATGCTCGGGTCTTGATTGCAGAAGAAACAGGCGTCGGCAAGCAGTATCCATATTCTATGGAAAAACTGGCTCCAGTCTTAGGTTTCTACACTGTCAAGGACTGGTTGGAAGCTTGTGAGCTGAGTATTAAGATCTTGCATCATGAAGGTGCAGGCCACACTCTTGCTATCCACAGTCAAAACGAAGAAATTATTCGTGAATTTGCACTGAAAAAACCAGTATCTCGTCTGCTGATCAATACGCCAGCAGCTCTGGGTGGTGTCGGTGCAACGACTGGCCTCTTCCCAGCCTTTACTTTGGGTTGTGGAGCAGTGGGTGGCAGCGCGACATCTGATAATGTCAGCCCGCTCAATCTCTTCAATATCCGTCGTGTAGCTTACGGTACATCAGAACTGTCAGACCTGCGACAAGCAGAAAATATGGCAGTGGAAGAACCAAAAGCAGCAGCAGTTGACGGATCAAACGAAGAAGAACTGGTAACCTTGTTGGTTCAACGTGTATTGGAAAAACTAAAATAGTCAATATTAAATATTATAATTGGAGGATACAATCATGGCAAACGCAAATGCATTAGGAATGGTAGAAACAAAAGGACTCGTTGGCGCAATCGAAGCAGCTGATGCAATGGTCAAAGCCGCTAACGTAACTTTAGTTGGTAAAGAACAAGTCGGCGCTGGATTGGTAACAGTCTTGGTTCGTGGTGATGTCGGTGCAGTCAAAGCAGCGACAGATGCTGGAGCAGCTGCAGCTGAAAACGTTGGTGAATTGATTTCAGTTCACGTAATCCCACGTCCACACGCAGAAGTAGAAGTAATCTTGCCTCATCAAGAATAAGATTACAGACTTTCGGATAAAATTAAAAACAAGAGAATAATCGGAGGAAATAAACATGGCAAACGCAAATGCATTAGGAATGGTAGAAACAAAAGGACTCGTTGGCGCAATCGAAGCAGCTGATGCAATGGTCAAAGCCGCTAACGTAACTTTGATTGGTAAAGAACAAGTCGGTGCTGGATTGGTAACTGTAATGGTTCGTGGTGATGTGGGCGCAGTCAAAGCAGCGACAGATGCTGGAGCAGCTGCAGCTGAAAATGTTGGTGAATTGATTTCAGTTCACGTAATTCCACGTCCACATGCTGAAGTGGAAGTTATTCTTCCCAAATAATTTGGGACAGATAAATATTTGCTGAAAGGGCCTGTATTGTAGCGTTTAGGCCTGATACAGGCCCTGAGGTAAATAGAATACTCAGTGAAAATGAAGCTTATGAGCAGTAGCTCTATACGTAAACGAAAATGTTGATTTTCGGAGAGTATCAGATTGATTTTCACAGAGTATCAACGGAGTAGAAGGATGTGAATACATGTCAGTTTTTACAGAAGCTAAGATCAGAAAGCTTTATAGAGAATCCGTTCTCGCTGATAACGGTGTCTTTGAATTAAACAAAGATGAAAAACTGACGCCAGCAGCCAGAGGTTTTCTCAATGATCACCATATTCGAATCATTTCTTCAGGTCAGACCAAAGGGAAAACAGCTTCAGCTGCTGATGCTATCAGGGTGCCGATTACAAACCTTGAGGACTCTGCTGTGTATCCACGACTATTTAGACTGACTAAACTTTATACTTGCTTTTTGAAGAACCAGAGAGAATTGCATCAAGCTTTTCAGGATGAAAAGTGTGAGCAAGTTGGCCAACTATTGAACATAGTAGAACAAATCGTTGGTCAGCATATTCTGGATGATATTTCTGATTACCAGACAGACCTGCCTAGCAATGCAGAATTGCAGGCCATTCGGGTCAGTCGGCAGTTAGATCAAGAAACGGTTATGATGAGTTATCAGGAGCCGACTTGGCAGCTGAATTGCTATGAAACATATATCGAAACGACCCTCCTGCGCAAAGAATTGGAGCAGGCTGCTGATGGTGACAGAGATCAATTTGCTTGTAAGGTTTCTCAATTATTAAAATCAATTGAAGTCTTGCTCTGGTTGATAGCAAGCTAATAACAAGAGAAAGAAGAACAGCAATGACTTTAGAAAATTTGGTAAATAAAGTAATTGATAAAGTTCAGGAAGAATTGCAGGGGTCATTTGAGGTAGAGGCGAGCGGACGTCATGTCCATTTGAGTCAGGAAGATTTGGAAGCCTTGTTTGGTCCCAACTATCAATTAACAAAAGCAAAAGACCTATCACAGCCAGGCCAGTTCGCTAGTCAAGAAAGGCTGACAGTTGTCGGTCCAAAAGGCGCTTTTCACAATGTGGTTATTCTGGGGCCTGTTCGCAAACATTCTCAGGTAGAAGTTTCCCTGACCGATTGTTTGCAGCTGGGCACCAAGGCTCCCATTCGCGAAAGTGGCGATATCGAAGGAACACCGGGTGTCATCTTGGCTCATGGGGACAAGGCAGTTTGTCTGGATAAGGGCCTGATTGTAGCTAAGCGTCATGTTCATATGACACCGGAAGATGCCGAACGTCTGAATGTAAAAAATCACGAGATTGTACAAGTCAGAGTAGAAGGTGCTCGTCCGCTGATTTTTGACGATGTGGTTATCCGTGTTAGTCCCAAGTTTGCGACTTATATGCATATTGACTACGATGAAGCCAATGCTTGTGGTTTCAAAAAAGGAACACGCGGACGGATTATTAAAAAATAAGTCCTATGAGCAAATAAAAGGTAGGTAAAGAATGGAAAATCTAGATCATTTGGTAGATTTGATTACAGACCGCCTGATGGAAAAGTTGAAGAAAAAGCCTCAGAAACCCTCAGTATACGTCATTGGAGGCGATAAGATTCCTGACTTATTAGAAGGGGAAGGCTTTCAAGTCGTAAAAGATTCTTGCACAGCAGAGATTGTTGTTGTTGAGTCGCTTGGTTTTGATGCTTTTCTAAGACTCTCATCCCTTTGCCCTTTAGCGGTGGAGGAAGCAGTCATTTTAAAGAGTCTTTTGAAAGGCAAAAAAGTTCTAGTGTCAGACAGCGCCTTTGCTATTCAGCAGTACAAGCAATCTTCTAAAGTGTACTTGTATCAGGAACTGCAGGGACAGCGAGAAAAGCTGATTCGCTACGGTCTGCAATTTTATAAAGAAGGCCAACTCTTAGCACTCCTAGAAAGCGATCAGGCTGAAGAGCCTCGCCCGGAAGTGAAACGGGCGGTGGCAGAAGAAGTCAGCCAGAAGACTAAGGCTCCGAGCAAGCCGGTTTTGCTTACAGAGAAGAGGCTGAGAGAAATGGGCTTACCTGAAAATGGAAACTTTAAAATAGAAAAAGGAATGATTGTGACAGCCTTGGCGAGAGATTATCTAAAACGTCAAAAAATAGAAATCATAGAATAAAGGAGTGGGTAGAGATGTTTGTTGGTAAAGTAAAAGGAAGCCTTTGGGCGACTAGAAAAGACGAAAATTTAAATGGTTTGAAATTTTTAGTGGTCGAACGGCAGCTAAATGAACATCAAAGTGACCCAGCTCTGCTTATTGTGGCCGACTGCATCGGTGCAGGCGAAGGAGACCAAGTAATGGTAACCACTGGCAGTTCTGCCCGGATGAGCCTAAATAAGACGAATATCCCTGTGGATATGGTCGTTGTGGCTATCATTGACAAGGTTGACTATCACAGTGATGAAGAATATTAGAAACTAAGGTAATGTTATGAGTATCAATGAAATTATCATTTATATCATGGTTCTATTCATGCTGATCGGTGCAGTGGATAAATGTATCGGTGGCAAACTAGGACTAAGTGAAAAATTTGAAGAAGGTATCATGGCTATGGGAGCTTTGGCTCTGTCTATGGCTGGGATTATGGTAATCGCTCCCCTCTTGGCGGATGTCTTGAAACCGATTGTCGTGCCTTTGTATGGCTTGGTGGGGGCTGACCCGTCTATCTTTGCGACAACCTTCATTGCCAATGATATGGGAGGAGCTCCTCTGGCTCTCAGTCTGGCTCAGGATCCAGCAGTAGGAAATTTCGCTGCCTTTGTACTGGGCTCTATGATGGGGCCAACCATCGTCTTTACGATTCCAGTTGCCTTGGGTATTATTGAAAAAGATGACCGTCCGCTTTTGGCTCGCGGAATCCTATACGGTTTGGTAACTGTTCCGATTGGCTGTCTCCTCGGAGGAATTTTCGTGCCAGGTCTGCCTTTTGGAACCTTGGTTGTCAATCTTATCCCGATTATCATTGTATCTGCTCTGATTTTCATAGGATTGCTTTTGGCACCTAATGCCATGATTAAAGGTTTTGAAGTGTTTGGTCAGATTATTGTTATCTTGGCAACGCTTGGTTTGGCTTTTGGTGCAGCGCAGCTTCTGACTGGAAATGAATGGCTCATCAGCATCTATCCAAAAGGTGCTGAGACACTGAAAGAAGCCTTTGAAGTTGTCGGAACGATTGCCGTAACCTTGGCTGGAGCCTTTGGTTTGGTAGCTGTCTTTACCAAGGTAGCCAACAAACCGCTTTCTGCTATCGGAAAATCCCTAGGAATGAACGAAGTTGGTGCAGCTGGTTTGGTAGCTTCTCTGGCTAATAACATTGCCATGTTCCAAATGATGAAGGATATGGACAAACGCGGTAAGATTATCAACGTAGCCTTTGCCGTATCTGCTTCCTTTGTTATCGGAGATCACCTAGGCTTCACAGCTGGTCAAAAACCGGAAATGATTGTGCCGATGATGATTGGTAAATTTGTCGGCGGTATCACAGCGGTATTACTGGCTTTCTTCTTAACGAAGAAGGAAGCTTAGACTTGGAGGTATGAAGTATGGCAGATATTAATCGTTCTGACCTAGAAACATTGGTTCGTAAGATTCTATTGGAAGAATTAGCTACTAAAGATGGTGGGAAAAAAGTCAGCAAGGCAGGCGTAGCTTCTATCGCCCTGCCTGGTCTGGATGTTCGTCCAGAAGATCGCTTGGATACAGGTGATTCGAGCCATCAAGTTTATACACGAGACTTGCTGACCTTAGATGAGAGTCCAAGATTGGGCTTGGGGCTGATGACTATGGAAAAGACAACTTTCCCTTGGCATCTGGACTATGATGAAGTGGACTATGTTATTGAAGGGCGTCTTGATATTATCGTTGGTGACGAAGTCATGACAGCTGGCCCTGGTGAAGTACTCTTCATCCCTAAAGGCAGTGACATTCAGTTCTCTGTCAGAGATAAGGCCCGCTTTATCTATGTGACCTATCCAGCTGACTGGCAAGGCTAGTTTGTTGGAAGATTCAACTATCAGATTTACTAGAATGGCAGGACAGCGGCCTGCTGTCCTGCCATTCTGTAATGATGGAAAATAAAAAAAACAGATAAAAGATGAGCAACCCTGCGAAAAGTTTATCATCTGTTATCTGCCTCTGCGATTGTTATTTCTGAAGGGAAAGGCCTGTCAAGTATATTTCTTGTAGGCTTAGCTTGGCATTCCTAAAAAAGTTGGTTAGGCTTTTTTGGAGAACGCGGAAAAATCTTCCTTTTTAAAAAACAACCATATTCATTCTAACAGAAAACCTTAGAATAATCTATTCTTTTGACCCAAAAAAAGTTTAAAAAAAGGAATCAGAAAGAGGCGTATAGCTATGGTGCACCTCTTATCTGATTTCCTTATTCCCTAAAATTGTAAGCGCTTCAAAATATATGTCAGCGAAAGGAGCTGTCTTATGGAAAACAAATGCAATATTACAGAATTTGTCGGTGTTAATCCGATAGGCGATACAATTGGACTTGTCATTGCCAATGTGGACCAGCAGGTGCTGGATGCTATGAAGCTAGAAAAGAGCTATCGCTCAATCGGTGTGGTCGGTGCTCGTACCGGTGCAGGTCCTCATATCATGGCTGCTGATGAAGCGGTCAAAGCAACCAATACAGAAATTGTTAAAATCGAACTGCCTCGTGATACTAAGGGTGGTGCTGGACACGGAAGTTTGATTATCTTTGGTGGCGAAGATGTATCAGATGTCAGACGAGCTGTAGAAGTAACCTTGAAGGAAGTAGATCGAACCTTCGGCGATGTTTATGCTAATGATGCAGGGCATATTGAACTCCAGTATACTGCGCGTGCTAGCTATGCTTGTCAGACTGCCTTTGGTGCTGAATACGGTCGTGCCTTTGGCTTGATTGTCGGAGCACCTGCAGCCATTGGTGTTGTTATGGCGGATACAGCTGTTAAGGCTGCAAACGTTACTGTTGTAGGCTATGCTTCTCCAGGAAATGGTGGCACCAGCCACTCAAATGAAGCTATCCTCTTTATCAGTGGGGATTCTGGAGCAGTTAGACAATCAGTTATCTCAGCGCGTGAAGTTGGACTGGCACTTTTAGGCAGTATGGGTGACGAGCCAACCAACTCACAGCCATCTTACATTTAAGAGTGAGAGGGAGGAAACGGTATGAGATCCAAACGTTTTGAAGTATTAAGCGAACGCCCTATCAACCAAGATGGATTTGTAAAAGAATGGGTTGAAGAAGGTTTGGTAGCTATGGAAAGCCCCAATGACCCTAAACCCAGTATCAAGATTCAAAATGGGAAAGTGGTTGAGTTAGACGGCAAACCAAAAGAAGAATTTGACCTGATTGACCAGTTCATTGCCAACTATGGGATTGACCTGAGCCGAGCTGAAGAAGTTATTCAGATGGACTCAAGAGAGATTGCCAATAAAATATTGACACCGAATGTACCTCGGACAGAAATCATCAAGCTGACCAAGGCCATGACTCCGGCTAAAATCATTGAAGTGGTCAATCAGATGAATGTCGTGGAAATCATGATGTGTCTGCAAAAGATGCGGACCCGTAAGCAAACAGCTACTCAAGCCCACGTCACTAATGTTAATGATAATCCAGTGCAGATTGCAGCAGATGCGGCTGAAGGAGCTCTGCGTGGTTTTGCAGAGCAGGAAACAACGGTTGCCGTAGTGCGTTACGCTCCTTTCAATGCCCTGTCTCTGATGATTGGCTCACAAGTGGGCCGTCCTGGGGTGCTGACTCAGTGCTCCTTGGAAGAAGCGACAGAACTAGAATTTGGTATGCGTGGCTTTACGGCCTATGCTGAGACCATCTCTGTTTATGGTACAGAAGATGTCTTCACCGATGGAGATGATACACCTTGGTCCAAGGCCTTTCTGGCTTCAGCCTATGCCTCTCGTGGACTTAAGATGCGCTTCACTTCTGGTACAGGGTCTGAAGTGCAAATGGGACAAGCCGAAGGCAAGTCCATGCTCTATCTGGAAGCTCGCTGTCTCTATGTAACAAAAGCAGCTGGGGTTCAAGGAACTCAGAATGGATCAGTAAGCTGTATCGGTATTCCAGCAGCTGTTCCAAGTGGTATTCGAGCAGTCGTTGCTGAAAACTTGATTGCCAGCATGCTTGATTTGGAATGTGCTTCATCAAATGACCAAACCTTTACTCACTCAGACTTACGTCGCTCTGTTCGGACTTTGATGCAGTTTGCGCCAGGTACAGACTTTATCAACTCTGGCTACTCTGCTACACCAAACTATGACAATATGTTTGCCGGATCTAACTGGGATGCGGAAGACTTTGACGACTACAATGTCTTGCAACGTGACCTGCGGGTAGACGGTGGTCTTCGTCCTGTACGTGAAGAGGAAGTTGTGAAGGTTCGGAACAAGGCAGCACGCGTTATGCAAGCTCTTTTCAAAGGCTTGGGCCTGCCGCCGATTACCGACGAAGAAGTCGAAGCAGCTACCTATGCTCATGGCTCTAAAGATATGCCAGAGCGGGATAAGGTTGAAGACATCAAGGCTGCTCAAGGTATTCTGGAACGCGGAGTTCAAGGGGCTGATTTGATAAAAGCCTTGGCTAATAATGGCTTCCCTGAAGTTGCCAATGAGCTGCTCAATTTGTTCAAGCAACGTGTAGCAGGGGATTTCCTGCAAACATCTGCTATCTTTGATCGAGATTGGAATGTTATTTCAGCGGTGAATTCACCGAATGACTATGTTGGTGTCGGTACAGGCCATCGTCTGGTCGGCGAAGAATGGGAAAAAGTCAAAGACATTCCTAAAGCGATTGACCCGCGTGATGTATAGGAGGAGCTAAGATGACAGAGATAAATGAAACTTTACTGCGCTCCATTATTGCAGAAGTGATGAAAGAGATGAGCGCCAATACCAACGAAACAGCTGCTAAAACAAGCGAAAAGCCTGCCACAAAGCCTGTGTCCAATGAAAAAGCTGTCATCCGTACAGTTGGTGTGGCTAAGCCTAGCCAGTCAACGGATGAAGTCGTTATTGCAGTTGGACCTGCCTTTGGGGAACAGCAGGTGAAGACAATGGTGGACATTCCTCATACGGAAGTACTTCGTCAGCTGGTGGCTGGTATCGAAGAAGAAGGGCTCAAGGCTCGCATTGTCAAGGTCTATCGTTCTTCTGACGTTGCCTTTGTAGCGGTAGAAGGAGACCACTTGTCTGGTTCTGGCATTTCTATCGGTGTTCAGTCTAAGGGAACAACGGTTATTCACCAACGTGATTTGCCACCGCTCAGTAATCTGGAACTCTTCCCGCAGGCACCTTTGTTAACTCCTGAAACCTATCGTTTGATTGGTAAAAATGCTGCTAAGTATGCCAAGGGTGAAACACCAAATCCGGTGCCAACCCTTAACGACCAAATGGCTCGTCCTAAGTACCAGGCATACTCAGCCTTGCTGCATATTAAGGAAACGAAACTGGTTAAAAGAGGAAAACCAGCTGATGAATGTCAGGTGATTTAATGCATATGATGTCTACAAGGAGAAATCAGAATGAGTGAATCAGTAGAAACATTAGTAAAACAAATATTAGCCGAGCTAAGCGATAGCGGCTCAGCTAGTCAAGGAGCAGCCAATCGTCCTATCAGTTCTGATGAAGCGACAGCGGCTGATTATCCTATTTCTAAAAAACATCCAGACTGGATAAAGGTTGGTCAGGATAAGAAATTCGAAGATATTACACTGGAAAATATCTTGTCTGGCTATGTGACTGCAGAGGATTTGCGGATTAAGCCAGAGATTTTGATCAAGCAAGGTGAAATTGCTAAGAATGCCGGCCGTGAAGCAATCCAGTATAACTTTTCTCGGGCTGCCGAACTGACCAAGGTTCCGGATGCGCGTGTGCTGGAAATCTACAATGCCCTGCGCCCTTACCGGTCTTCCAAACAGGAATTATTGGACATTGCCAATGAATTGGAAAAACAATATGGAGCTGTTATCTGTGCGGGCTTTGTCAGAGAAGCCGCTGAAAATTATGAGCGCCGCAAGAAGTTGAAAGGCGACAACTAATCCGGTTTATCAAGGCTATTTTGGGTTGAGAAAAGATTATTATCACTGCTTTTATAAATGCTGCTCAAAATAGCCTAATCTTGGTGGAGGTGAAAATGTGAAACGAATCATTGGAGTAGACATAGGAAATTCTTCGACCGAGTCTGCCTTAGCTGAAGTGCAAGATGATGGAAGCATTCACTTTCTTGCCTCAGCCATTGCGGATACAACAGGTATCAAAGGGACCAAGGAAAATGTCCACGGGATTTATCAATCTCTGAGAAAATTGATGGAGCAAACAGCCTTTGAACTGGGACAAGTTGATTTGATTCGGATTAATGAAGCGACGCCTGTTATCGGCGATGTTGCCATGGAAACCATCACAGAGACGGTCATTACTGAGTCTACCATGATTGGTCATAATCCCCGTACTCCAGGCGGTCTGGGTCTGGGGATTGGGCTCACGGTAGATATTCTCGACTTGGTTCATCATCCGATTGATGGGAAATACATCGTGGTAGTGCCGAAGATCATTGATTTTGACTTAGTTGCCCAGCTGATCAATGCCTATCTAGCCAAGGGCTATCAGATTACCGCTGCAATCTTGCAAGCGGATGATGGGGTTCTGGTCAATAACCGCATTAGCCAGAAGATTCCAATCGTGGATGAGATTCTCTTTATTGACAAGGTGCCTTTGGGAATGCAAGCTGCTGTTGAAGTGGTAGAGCAGGGGAAGGTGATTTCCCAATTGTCTAATCCCTATGGCATTGCTACGGTCTTTGGCTTGAGTGCAGAAGAGACGAAAAGCATCGTTCCCATTGCCCGTGCCCTCATTGGCAACCGCTCGGCTGTCGTGATTAAGACACCGGCAGGTGACGTTCAGGCTCGGACGATTCCAGCAGGCAGTATCCAAATTATCGGCAAGGAGCATACCTTAAAGGTGGATATTTCCAAGGGCGCCGATGAGATTATGGAAAAAATCGTCTACGCCGGCGAGATTAGCAATGTTGTCGGAGAAGCGGGCACCAATGTTGGTGGTATGCTTGAGAAAGTGCGCCAAACCATGGCTGACCTGACCGAGAAAGAGCCTTCTGACATTTATATCCGTGACTTACTAGCCGTCAATACTTTTGCTCCGATTTCTGTGCGCGGTGGTGTGGCTGGAGAATTTTCTATGGAGCAGGCTGTCGGCATTGCCTCTATGGTAAATTCCGACAAGCTGCAAATGTCCATCATTGCCCAAGAAGTCGAACGAGAGCTGGGTATTACTGTAGAAATCGGTGGAGCAGAAGCTGAATCAGCTATCCTCGGAGCCCTGACTACACCAGGGACCGATCGCCCCTTAGCTATTTTGGACTTGGGAGCGGGCTCGACAGATGCTTCCATTATTGATAGCAGGGGTCAAATCTTGGCTGTCCATCTAGCCGGTGCCGGTGATATGGTAACCATGCTGATCAATTCGGAGTTGGGACTGGAAAATCATCATCTGGCAGAGGACATCAAACGATATCCTCTGGCCAAGGTAGAAAGTCTTTTCCATATCCGGCATGAAGACGGCACTGTTCAATTTTTTGACAAGCCGCTGTCTGGAGATTTGTTTGCTAGAGTCGTCATCGTCAAGGAAAATGATGAATTTGTTCCTATTGATGATGGAGACTACTCTATCGAAAAAATCAAACTCGTTCGGCAGTCTGCCAAGGAAAGAGTCTTTGTTACCAATGCAGTGCGGGCTCTCAAGCGTGTCAGCCCTACTCAGAATATTCGAGACATTCCTTTCGTTGTCATCGTAGGTGGCTCAGCTTTGGACTTTGAAATACCTCAGCTAGTGACCGAAGCCCTCTCTCAGCATGCTATTGTAGCTGGTCGAGGCAATGTACGTGGCTTGGTGGGACCTCGAAATGCAGTAGCGACCGGACTGATTTTGACCTATGTCAGAGAGAAATGGGGGGCCGACTATGGAATTAGCTTATACTAGAAAGCCAACCATTAGGCTGATAGCTACGGACAATGCTCCTGCGGATAAGGTAGCACAAATCGGCTACGGTATCGAAGAGGAAGGTATCCCTTTCAGTCTGGTCTGCCCAGATGAACCTAGCGATCCTGTATCACTAGCGCATGTGGCTGCAACTCAATCCCAGCTTTTAGTAGGGATTGCCTGTGACGGGCGAGATGCAGTCCTCCATTATCGTAACTTGCCGCTTGAAAAATTTATCTATCGTATCAAAGATTATTCCGCTATACCGGACCACGTCTTGCGCCTGTTTGGCTCAAATGCAGCGCGGCTGGTCAAGGGAGTCCCATTTAAAAAATCTGACCTGTTAGAAGCATCTTTTTGACTTGTTCCGATCGATTCAAAAAGATGTCCGTAGCAACTACTGAAAAGAGGTGAAATGGATGGCTAGAGATAGAGAGAAAGACGAGCTCAGCAGTCCAGAACTATCAAGCTGGGGAGGAAACTCAGAATTGCAGGACATCATCATCCAAAAAGTCCTTGCTAGATGCCAAACCTTACTGGATAAAGAGCCTGTTCTTTTCACAAATATCTATCAGGATGCCTGGGAATTGGTAACAAGGGCCAGACGCAAGGCTGAAGAGCTGGGACTAGCCGTCGTGATAACGGTGGTTGATCCAGCAGCACAAGTTGTGATGACCTATCGTATGGAAAATGCCTTGTTAGTGAGTAACGATATGGCTTATAAGAAAGCTTACACAGCTGTTGGCATGAAGATGCAGTCCAAGGATTTAGCACCTTTAACTCAGCCAGGGGAATGGCTCTACCAGCTGGAAACGATGACCGACAATAAGGTCGTTAGTTTAGCAGGTGGCATTCCTATTTATTGCCAGTCAGAGATGATTGGTGGTATCGGCGTCAGCGGAGGAAGTTCTGAAGAAGACCAGTCCATTGCTGAGTATGCTGTGGGTCTGTAGAGAAGCAAGCTAATTAAATAATATCAGAGGAGAGAATACCACTTGCAATCCATGCTCTGGAGCTAGGGATTTTCTCCTATTTTACGAGCATATTTCTCTTATACTTTCTTAGACTCTCTATTGCGCTGTAGAAGCAATATAGAGGAGAGAGTATAAAATATTTCGAAATGAAGGAGTATGGAGTATGGAAAAATATATAGGTGAGTTTTTAGGCACCATGGTTCTGATGGTTTTTGGGAATGGAATCGGAGCGTCTATCAGTCTTAATAAGAGTATCGCAAAAGGTTTCTCTCCCAATTGGTTTACCGTTGTATTTGGCTGGGGCTTGGCAGTGACCTTGGGTGTCTATACGGCAGGATTTTACAATACTGGCGGTCACCTTAACCCAGCTGTCACCATTGCTTTTGCGGTGGGGGGTATCTTCCCCTGGGAGCAAGTAGTGGGCTATATCATCGCTCAGATTCTAGGGGCCTTTGTCGGAGCCGCTATTGTAGTGCTCTTCTATTATCCGCATTTCAAGGAAACCAAAGCAGAAGAAGGCAACTCAGTTGGCGTATTTGCTACTGGACCAGCCATCCAGAATCCAGCATTTAATCTGCTCAGCGAAATCGTTGCAACTTTCTTCTTCATCTTTGCCCTTTTGATGATAACGCACGGCGAAATCACACCGGGACTCACTCCGCTTTTGGTCGGCTTCCTCATTATGGCGGTCGGCTTGGCTCTGGGGTCTACGACAGGTTTTGCTCTAAATCCAGCTCGGGACTTCGGCCCGCGCCTGGCTTATGCCCTCCTGCCAGTTCCGAATAAGGGAGATGCAAACTGGGGCTATGCTTGGGTGCCAATTGTAGGGCCGACTATCGGCGCTGTCTTGGCTGTCTTGGCAGTCAATACTATGTAATATATAAAATAGTAAATAAGCTAGCCAACCATTTGAAGCTAGCTTATTTATCTAACAAGTAGCAATGGAAAGTTTCAGTTTTCAAAAAACGTTATTTGAAAAAATCACTGTTTTCATTGCTCAGGAGAAAAATATGTCTAAAAAAATTTTTGCGATTAATGCGGGCAGTTCGTCATTAAAATTTCAACTGCTCAGTATGCCTGATGAAAGCCTTTTGGTGAAAGGAATTTTTGAAAAGATTGGCTTAAAGGAAGGCATTTTTAAGATTGAATTTGAAGGTCAAAAAGAAAAGGAACTGCTTGCGATTCCCTCTCATCAATTTGCGGTGGATTACCTGCTGAACTTTCTTTTGGAGCGGAAGCTGATTGCTTCTCTGGACGAGATAGATGGAGTCGGTCATCGGGTAGCACATGGCGGCGAGTCCTTTGATGATTCTGCTTTGATAGATGAGCGAGTGCTGTCCATCATTGAGAAGCTGTCCTTCTTGGCTCCTAGCCATAACCCTGTCAACTTGGTAGGGATTCGAGCTTTCCAAAAGGCCTTGCCGGAGACAGGACAAGTGGCTGTGTTTGATACAGCCTTCCATCAAAGCCTTTCAGAAGCCTATTATCTCTATCCTCTTTCCTGGGATTACTATCATAAATACGGTCTGAGAAAGTATGGTTTCCACGGAACAAGTCACAAGTATATTGCTCAAAAGGTAAAGGAGATTTGGGAGGGGCAAGGAGAAGCTGCGGAGCATTTGAAGATTATCAACTGCCATTTGGGCAATGGTGCTAGTATCTGCGCCATTAAAAATGGTCAGTCTGTCAATACTTCGATGGGCTTCACCCCTTTAGCTGGCTTGATGATGGGCTCCCGTTCAGGTGATATTGACCCTATGATTCTCCCTTTCCTGCTAGAACAGGAAAAATTATCAGCCCAGCAATTAAGCGATGTCCTCAATAAAGAATCCGGTCTGCTGGCTATCTCCCAGCTCAGCAATGATTTAAGAGATGTTCTGGAAGCTTGTGACAGAGGCGATGAAAAAGCTAGTCTAGCAGTCAATATGTTTGTCAACCGTATCGCTCAGACCATTGCAAGCTACATCACAGATTTAGATGGTCTGGATGCCTTGGTTTTCACTGCTGGAATCGGTGAGAATTCAGCCTTGATCCGCAGCTTAGTTGTTCAAAAGCTCAATTGCTTAGGACTTTCTTTAAATCAGGCAGCTAACGAGCAAGGACAGCTCTTTATCCAAAATTCCCAGTCTCAGGCTAAAATTCTCATTCTTCCAACCAATGAAGAATTGATGATTGCCCAAGACACCATGCGCTTGCTGGAATTTAAGTAGCCAAAAGAGGGGTAGAATGTTCAAGGAGTGCAGGAATAACTTTCTATATCAACAAGAAAAAACAAGTTTATCCTTGTGTTGTTTGGACTCGAAAAGACAGAGCAAGACCTCTGCCTTTTCTTTTTTATCCTCGAATCTCCTGCTATCTCCCAGTTCTGTAAGCACAGTCTGCTGGAGCTTTTTTGCTTTTTTCATTCTTGAAAGATATAGGAAAACATGCTATAATGAAAAGAACATTCTAAAAATCAGAAAGATTATTATATAGTAAGGAAAAAAATGGCGAATATTTTAAAGACTATCATTGAAAATGATAAAGGTGAATTAAGAAAATTAGAAAAAATGGCTGACAAAGTCTTGGCTTATGAAGACGAAATGGCGGCCTTGTCTGATGAAGAACTTCAGGCAAAAACAGAAGAATTCAAGAAACGCTATGCTGATGGCGAAACTTTAGATCAGCTCTTATTTGAAGCTTTTGCGGTTGTCCGTGAAGGAGCTAAGCGAGTGTTGGGCCTTTTCCCTTATAAGGTTCAGGTTATGGGAGGGATTGTTCTCCATCATGGTGATGTTCCAGAGATGCGTACCGGTGAAGGAAAAACCTTGACTGCGACAATGCCAGTTTACCTAAATGCCCTTGCAGGAAAAGGTGTGCACGTTGTCACAGTCAATGAATACCTGACTGAGCGTGACGCGACCGAAATGGGTGAACTCTACTCTTGGCTGGGCCTTTCTGTCGGTATCAATCTGGCGGCTAAGTCTCCATCTGAGAAGAAAGAAGCGTACGCTTGCGACATTACCTATTCAACCAATGCTGAAATCGGCTTTGACTATCTGCGTGATAACATGGTAGTCCGTGCTGAAAACATGGTACAGCGCCCACTCAACTATGCCTTGGTCGATGAGGTGGACTCAATCTTGATTGACGAAGCTCGGACACCGTTGATTGTATCCGGACCGGTTTCTTCAGATACCAACCAGCTTTATCATATGGCTGACCACTATGTCAAATCACTGGATAAGGACGACTACATCATCGATGTTCAGTCTAAGACGATTGGTCTGTCTGACTCAGGTATTGACAAGGCAGAAAGCTACTTCAAGCTGGACAATCTCTACGATATTGAAAATGTTGCCTTGACTCACTTTATCGACAATGCTCTGCGAGCTAACTACATCATGCTCCTTGACATTGACTATGTGGTCAGTGAAGATCAGGAAATTCTGATTGTCGATCAGTTTACCGGTCGGACAATGGAAGGCCGCCGTTACTCTGATGGTCTCCACCAAGCGATTGAAGCTAAAGAAGGTGTGCCCATTCAGGAAGAAACAAAGACTTCTGCTTCTATTACCTATCAGAACCTCTTCCGTATGTATAAGAAGCTGTCCGGCATGACAGGTACAGCTAAGACGGAGGAAGAAGAGTTCCGCGAAACATACAACATTCGTGTTATTCCGATTCCAACCAACCGTCCGGTAGCACGTATTGACCATTCTGACCTGCTCTACCCAAGTATTGATTCTAAGTTCAAGGCAGTTGTTCAGGATGTTAAAGAGCGTCATGAAAAAGGCCAGCCTGTTCTGGTCGGTACCGTTGCGGTTGAAACCAGTGATTATATTTCTAAGAAATTGTTAGAAGCTGGGGTTCCTCACGAAGTTCTTAATGCGAAAAATCACTATAAAGAAGCGCAAATTATCATGAATGCTGGCCAACGTGGGGCGGTTACTATTGCGACCAATATGGCCGGACGGGGAACTGACATCAAGTTAGGTGAAGGTGTTCGCGAACTGGGTGGTCTCTGTGTTATCGGTACAGAGCGCCATGAAAGCCGCCGGATTGACAATCAGCTGCGCGGACGTTCAGGCCGTCAGGGTGATCCAGGGGAGTCACAGTTCTACCTGTCACTGGAAGATGAGCTTATGCGTCGCTTTGGGTCAGAGCGCATTAAAGCCCTCTTGGATCGAATGAACCTTAGCGACGAAGATTCTGTTATCAAGTCTGGCATGCTGACCCGTCAGGTAGAGGCAGCTCAGAAGCGTGTCGAAGGAAATAACTACGATACACGGAAACAAGTCTTGCAGTATGATGATGTGATGCGTGAGCAGCGGGAAATTATCTATGCTGAGCGCCACGATGTCATTACTGCTGACCGTGACCTCAGTCCTGAAATCCATGCTATGATTAAACGGACTATCAACCGTATCGTTGATGGCAGCAGCCACTCTGATCAGGATGATAAGATTGAAGCAATTTTAAACTTTGCTAAGTATAACTTGGTTTCAGAAGATTCTATTTCAGATAGCGATTTGGAAGGCAAGTCTGACCAAGAAATCAAAGATTATCTGTTTGAACGTGCACTGGAAGTTTACGACAGTCAGATTGCTAAGCTGCGAGACGAAGAAGCTGTGCGTGAATTCCAGAAGGTCTTGATTCTGCGCGTGGTGGACAGCAAGTGGACTGACCATATCGACGCCCTTGACCAGCTGCGCAATGCTGTTGGACTGCGTGGCTATGCACAAAATAACCCAGTTGTCGAATACCAAGCAGAGAGCTTCCGTATGTTCAACGACATGATTGGCTCCATCGAGTTTGACGTGACTCGTCTAATGATGAAAGCGCAGATTCATGAGCAAGAGCGCCCTCGGACAGAGCGGGCTATCAGTACCACAGCTACCCGCAATATCTCTGCCAAGGCGCCAAATATACCTGATAATATAGACCTGTCTAACGTAAAGAGAAACGACCCTTGTCCATGTGGCTCTGGCAAGAAGTTCAAGAACTGTCACGGCCGTAAAAAGTAAGTATAAAAGAAGGAGAATAGATGACCTTTAAAGCAACCAGTCAACCCATTGATGTGGCAGAAGTTCGTCAACTTGCTAAGCTAGAAGGCGACATGTTAGCTCGCAAGGAAAAGCGTGACCGAGAGTTAGAAGCAATTCTGCGTGGTCAAGATGACCGCATTCTCTTGGTTATCGGTCCCTGCTCTTCAGATAACGAAGAAGCGGTGCTAGAGTATGCCAAGCGTCTATCTGCTCTCCAAGAAGAAGTAAAAGACCGCATTTTCATGGTCATGCGTGTTTATACTGCTAAGCCTCGGACGAACGGAGATGGCTACAAAGGGCTTATTCATCAGCCTAATGCGACGGCCGCTCCAAGTCTGATTAACGGCATCAAGGCGGTCCGCAATCTGCACTATCGGGTTATTTCCGAGACAGGCATGACCACGGCTGATGAGATGCTCTATCCAGAAAATCTGCCTCTAGTAGATGATTTGATTTCTTACATGGCTGTAGGAGCTCGCTCGGTCGAAGACCAGCAGCACCGCTTTGTGGCTAGTGGAGCAGATCTGCCAACTGGCTTGAAAAATCCGACTTCTGGCAATCTCAATGTCATGTTTAACGGCATCTATGCAGCTCAGAACAAGCAGAGTTTCCTATTCGCTGGTAAGGAAGTAGAAACATCTGGCAATCCCTTGGCGCATGCCATCTTGCGCGGTGCTCTGAATGAATACGGCAAGAATATTCCCAATTACTATTATGATAACCTGCTGGATACCATTGCCCAGTATGAAAAAATGGGCTTAGAAAATCCCTTTATCATCATTGATACCAATCATGATAACTCTGGTAAGCAGTATCTGGAGCAGGTGCGCATCGTTCGCCAGACGCTGATTAATCGGGACTGGAATGAAAAGATTAAGGCTACCGTGCGTGGCTTTATGATTGAGTCTTATCTGGAAGACGGCCGGCAGGACGAACCAGAAGTCTTTGGCAAGTCCATTACTGACCCTTGTCTGGGCTGGGCAAATACAGAACAGCTGGTTCGTGAAATTTATGATACATTAGGATAATAGTATGGCATTTATTGAAAAAGGTCAGAAAATTGACATTGAGCAGATTAAGTCCAGAACCAGACTGACTGGTCAGGCCTTGACTCATAAAAACAAGCGAGACCAAGAACTAGCTGAGATTCTCAGTGGGGAAGATGAGCGTATTCTCTTGGTGATTGGTCCTTGCTCATCGGACAATGAAGAGGCTGTGCTGGAGTATGCCCGCCGTTTGTCAGAGCTGCAGAAGAAGGTCGCAGATAAGATTTTTATCGTCATGCGCGTCTATACTGCTAAGCCGCGGACCAATGGGGATGGCTATAAAGGCTTGGTTCACCAGCCGGATACTTCTAAAGCTCCTAGTCTTATCAATGGTTTGCAGGCAGTTCGTCAGCTGCACTACCGTGTCATTACAGAGACTGGTCTGACGACGGCTGATGAGATGCTCTATCCGTCCAATCTTGTGCTGGTAGATGACTTGGTTAGCTATCATGCTGTGGGTGCACGCTCGGTTGAAGACCAGGAGCACCGCTTTGTAGCGTCTGGGATTGACGCTCCGGTCGGCATGAAGAATCCAACTTCTGGCAATCTGGGTGTTATGTTTAACGCTGTCTATGCGGCACAAAATAAGCAGACTTTCCTTTTTCATGGTCAGGAAGTAGAAACATCTGGGAATCCTTTGGCACACGTTATTCTGCGTGGGGCGACCAATGAATATGGTAAAAATATTCCAAATTTCTACTATGAAAATATGCTGGATGCCATTTCCTACTACGAAAAAATGGGCTTGGAGAATCCTTTCATCGTCATCGATACCAATCACGATAACTCCGGCAAACAATATCTGGAACAGATTAGGATTGTGCGTCAGACCTTGCTGAATCGGGATTGGAACGAAAAGATTAAGAGAGCGGTTCGTGGTTTTATGATTGAGTCTTATCTGGAAGACGGCCGGCAAAATGAGGCGGAAGTCTTTGGTAAATCTATCACTGACCCTTGCCTGGGCTGGGATAATACAGTTCAGCTCATTGAAGAAATTTACAACACTTTATTTAGATAATTAAGGAAAATTGAAAGGGACAGTCTTGACCTGTAAAGAGGACTAACTGTCGGGTGAAGACGAACTCAGCTGGCGACCCAGCTGAGTTTTGTCGCCTTTCTAGAGAATGATATGATAAAAGGACACGGAATTGATATAGAAGAGCTGGCTGCCATTGAGCGAGCCTATCTGAAAAATGCCCGCTTTGCAAAGAAGGTGCTGACAGAGGCGGAGCTTTCTCGTTTTGAGGAGTTATCCGGCAAACGGAAAATTGAATTTCTGGCTGGCCGTTGGGCTGCCAAGGAGGCTTTTTCTAAAGCTTGGGGAACCGGTATCGGTAAACTCAGGTTTCAGGACTTAGAGATTTTAAATGCCCGTCAGGGAGCGCCTTATTTCAGCCGGTCACCTTTTACTGGCAAGGTTTGGATTTCGCTCAGCCATGCTGCTGGCCTAGTTACAGCCAGCGTTATTTTGGAGGAAAATGATGAAAGCTAGTCTGCATAGACCTAGCAAGGCAGTGATTGATTTAGCTGCCATTGCTTTTAATATTAGACAACTGAGTGCCCAACTGCCTCAGACGACTGAGAAGTGGGCTGTCGTTAAAGCCAATGCTTATGGTCATGGAGCTATTGAGGTTTCTAGGTATATTGAGCCCCTCGTAGATGGATTTTGTGTGTCTAATATCGATGAAGCCTTGGAGCTGCGCTCAGCGGGCATTGGCAAAAAAATTCTGGTGCTAGGAGTGTCAGATCTGGCTGCGCTTTCGCTGGCTAGGAAGGGAAAGGTGTCTCTGACCGTAGCCAGTTTAGAATGGCTGGATCTAGCTTTAACTGCTGAAGAAGACTTGACTGGATTGAATTTTCATATCAAGATTGACTCTGGTATGGGGCGGATTGGTTTTCGAGATAGTCAGGAAGCTCAGGAGGCGATCCATCGCTTGCAGGCTGCTGGGGCTGTCGCAGAGGGGATTTTTACCCACTTTGCAACGGCAGATGAAGCGGAGCACCATAAGTTTGAAGCCCAGCTGGCTCGTTTCCATCAGATCTTATCTGAGCTGGACAGTGTTCCTCCTCTCGTTCACGCTAGTAATTCTGCCACCTCTCTCTGGCACAGTGAGACTGTTCTAAATGCCGTCCGGCTGGGTGACATCATTTATGGCCTCAACCCTAGCGGAAGAGTCTTAGAACTTCCTTATGAATTCAAGCCAGCTCTG
Organism: uncultured Streptococcus sp.; assembly: GCF_963456385.1. GTDB lineage: Bacteria > Bacillota > Bacilli > Lactobacillales > Streptococcaceae > Streptococcus. The sequence goes on from NZ_CAUOLF010000003.1 coordinate 124,044, forward strand.
TCGCTGGTCTCAGAATTGGTGCATGTCAAGGAAGTAGAGGCTGGAGCAGATGTTGGCTATGGAGCCACCTACACCAGTAAGTCTCAAGAGTGGATTGGCACCATTCCTTTGGGTTATGCAGATGGCTGGACACGCGATATGCAGGGCTTTGATGTCTTGATTGATGGTCAGCGCTGCCCTATTGTTGGCCGCGTTTCCATGGACCAGATTACAGTGCGCCTGCCTCGGGCTTATCCCCTTGGCACGCCGGTTGTGTTGATTGGAAATAGCGGTGCGGAGACCATTACGGCGACAGATGTGGCAGAAAAGCGTGGCACCATTAACTATGAGGTGGTTTGCTTGATTAGTGACCGTGTACCGAGGGTCTATAAAGACTAAGAAGATTAATGCAGGGAACCCGCTTGAAGTACTTGATAATGTTCTAGCTTGGCCCCCTGTCTGTGATATTAGCACCGTAGCAGTATCAGAACTGAAAGAGGAATTATGAATTTACACCAACCTTTGACGGTTCTGCCTGGTGTGGGACCGAAATCAGCAGAAAAGTTTACCAAGCTGGGTCTAGAGACCTTGCAGGATTTACTGCTTTATTTTCCTTTTCGTTATGAGGATTTTAAGAGTAAAAATGTCCTAGACTTGGAGGATGGAGAAAAGGCGGTTGTTTCTGGTCAGGTCGTGACCCCAGCCAATGTCCAGTATTATGGCTACAAACGCAATCGCCTGCGTTTTACCATCAAGCAGGGAGAAGTCGTTCTGGCAGTTAATTTCTTTAACCAGCCTTATCTGGCGGACAAGATTGAAGTGGGAGCCAATGTAGCCGTCTTTGGAAAGTGGGACAAAGCCAAGGCCAGTCTGACTGGAATGAAACTGCTGGCTCAGGTAGAGGACGACTTGCAGCCTGTCTATCGGCTGGCTCAGGGAATTAGTCAGGCTAGTTTGGTCAAGCTGATTAAGACTGCCTTTGACCAAGGATTGGATTTGCTCTTAGAGGAAAATCTGCCCCAGCCCCTGCTGGAACGCTACCAGCTAGTGAGCAGAGTGGAGGCTGTGCGGGCTATGCATTTTCCAAAGGACTTGGCGGACTACAAGCAGGCTCTTCGGCGGGTTAAATTTGAAGAACTCTTTTATTTCCAAATGCAGCTGCAGGTCTTAAAGAGAGAAACCAAGGCTGTCAGCAATGGATTAAAAATTGATTGGCAGTCGGATGCTGTAGCCGAGAAAAAGCAGAGCTTACCTTTTGAGCTGACTTCGGCTCAGGAGCGCAGTCTGACAGAGATTTTGCAGGATTTGCGGTCGCCTAGACACATGAATCGTCTGCTGCAGGGGGATGTGGGAAGTGGAAAGACTGTTGTCGCTGGTTTGGCTATGTATGCTGTTTATACAGCTGGCTTTCAGTCTGCTCTGATGGTTCCAACAGAAATTTTGGCTGAGCAGCATTTTGACAGTCTAGCTCAGCTTTTTCCAGAATTGAAGCTTGCCCTGCTAACTGGTGGGATGAAAGCAGCTGAGCGCCGGGAAACCTTGGCAGCGATTGAAAACGGTCAGGTGGACATGATTGTCGGAACCCATGCCCTGATTCAGGAAGGAGTCCGTTACCATGCGTTGGGCTTGGTCATTATTGACGAGCAGCATCGCTTTGGGGTGGAGCAGCGCCGGATTTTACGGGAAAAGGGAGACAATCCTGATGTCCTCATGATGACGGCGACACCAATTCCCAGAACCCTTGCCATTACAGCTTTTGGTGATATGGATGTGTCCATTATTGACCAGATGCCGGCGGGACGCAAGCCTATCATCACTCGCTGGGTCAAGCATGAGCAGCTGGAAGTCGTCCTGGACTGGCTAAAAAAAGAGCTTCATAAGGGAGCTCAGATCTATTTTATTTCTCCCTTGATTGAGGAGTCAGAAGCTTTGGATCTTAAGAATGCCATTGCCTTAGAAGAAGAACTGACAGCCTATTTTGGTCAGCAGGCCAAAGTGGCTCTGCTTCATGGCAAGATGAAGAGTGAGGAAAAAGAGGCGATTATGCAGGACTTCAAGGAAGGACAGACTGATATTCTGGTCTCTACCACGGTCATTGAGGTCGGAGTCAACGTCCCTAATGCTACGGTGATGGTCATCATGGATGCGGACCGCTTCGGACTCAGCCAGCTTCATCAGCTGAGAGGCCGTGTCGGCCGAGGCAGCAAGCAGTCTTATGCCGTCCTTGTTGCCAATCCTAAGACGGAGTCGGGCAAGCGTCGCATGAAAATCATGACTGAGACGACCGACGGTTTCCTGCTGGCTGAAGAGGATCTGAAAATGCGAGGCTCTGGAGAAATCTTTGGTACTCGGCAGTCTGGTATACCAGAGTTTCAAGTGGCAGACATCGTGGAAGATTATCCGATTTTAGAAGAAGCCAGAAAGGTTGCCAGCCAGATTACAGCTGATCCGAACTGGCGGACAGATCCTAGTTGGCACTTGATTGCTCTTCATTTGGACAAGCGAGATTACCTAGATTAAAGGTTCTTTGAATTAAGTTTCCTGCAAGATATTTATAAGTAGGCTTTAAGTTTGAGGGATTATACTATTGTCAAATCAAAGAAAGAGGTAGGGAGTTCCACCAACACCAATGCGAACCTGGGGGATTATACTATTGTCAAATCAAAGAAAGAGGTAGGACCAATGACAAAGTAAACATCCCTTAAAATCCTGTAACCAAAGCTTGAAGACTAGAAGACTTGCGAGGTATGAGCCACTCAAAGAATAAGAATAATTTAGAATTTTTTCATCATAAATCTCCTAACAAATCACAAGCTTCACCCAATCGGTGAAGTTTTTGTATGTGACTGAAAAGACTTGTTCGTTTCAAATAGTAGATAGGGATTGCTGCCGGATTTCTTTGACTATAAGCTTTCCCTAAGAAATCTATAAGAGATTCTTAAGTTTAGGGCTGTATCCTTATATCCAAGTAAGAACAAAAAGATTAGAACCAAAGCTTGGAGCTAAACACTCCAAGAGTTTCGTTTTTGCTCTTAAAGGATTAATGATAAGCGAGGTAAAAGCTATGAAAGTTACAATCAAAGTCCACTATCCGAAGACATTTAAGCAAGCTCAGAAAATGGAGGTGATCTATGGTAAGTGATTATATTTTTGAAATTCTAGAGTCTCTGTTTGAGGTTATCTTTTAGGGTTGGCGATTCAATGAATTTGCCCAGTTTTAGAATACGAAAGAATCAAAAAAGTGCTAAGCAACCTTAGCACTTTTTGATTTAAAGAAAGTAAATAAGGACTTTTTCTCTCAGCCTTCCATATAATCTCGTAGTTCTTGGTCTTTGAGTCCAGCATTCAGGGCGATGAGCAGTTTGATTCTGGCTTTTTGAGCATTGAGCTCCTTGACGAAGAAAATACCAGCCTGGTGCAGCTGAACGCCGCCTCCTTCATAAGCATAGACTGGCTCAGCAATTCCGTTGAAGCAGCGAGAGACCAGAGCAACTGGCAAGCCGTCAGCTATCATATCAGCCAGTTTGCCAGCCACTTCCTTGGGGAGGTTGCCAGCACCGAATGCCTCTATGATGAGGCCGTCTATCTTGTCTAAATCCAGCATGTCCAGAAGCTCTGTCTTCATGCCTGCATAAGTTGGAATGATGGGCACCAGACCAGAAATGCTGTTTAAGTCAAAGCGGACCCGAGGCTCCGCTGTCTTAAAATAGAGAATTTCCTGCTTCATAATCAAGCCAAGCGGTCCGTGAGTCGGTGTCTGGAAGGTGCTGACATTGGTCGTGTGGGTTTTGGTTACATACTTGGCAGCATGTGCCTCGTCATTCATAACGACAAGAACGCCTTTATCGCTGGCTTTTTCATCACTAGCCACCCGCAGGGCTGTCAGGTAGTTATAGACTCCATCGCTCCCCAGCTCATTGGAACTGCGCATAGCTCCGGTCAGAACGACCGGAATCTTCGGTAGCTGCATAGTATCCAGAAAGTAAGCTGTCTCTTCTAAAGTGTCTGTCCCATGAGTAATGACTACTCCGTCAAATTGGTCAGCACTGGCTTTGATTTTCTGGTAAAGTTTGAGCATGTGCTGGGGCGTGATATGAGGACTGGGAATATTAAAAAAGTCAACGGCTTCCGTCTCAATCCCCTCAAGCGGAACAGTCACATGGTTCATAGGGTTATCAGCATTGGTAACGACAGCCCCAGAGCCATCAGCCTGCATGGAAATAGTTCCTCCTGTATGCAGGACCAAGATTTTTTTTGTCATAAATCCTTTTTCTCCTTATAGTTATGATGCAGAGTTGAAAAACTACATTATATTTTCATAGAGTTTTCAATTCTGTTGCATAGATATTACTCCAGCTTTTCTTTTCTGCAATTCATGTGATTGTATGTCATTTTTGTGTTATAATTTATTGTATCATAAAAGGAAAGAATGAGAAAATCAATGGAAGTAAAGGCCGTCTTTTTTGATATTGATGGGACACTGGTCAATGACAGTCGAACGGTTTTGAAATCTACAGAAAAGGCTATTCAGAGTTTAAAGGAGCAAGGAATATTAGTCGGTTTGGCAACCGGCCGCGGTCCTTTCTTTGTCAAACCTTTTATGGAGCAATTGGACTTAGACTTTGCTGTGACCTACAATGGCCAGTATATTTTTTCAAGAGACAGAGTGATTTCTGCCAGTCCCATTGACAAGCAGAGTTTGCGGGATTTAATCGCCTATGCTAAGAAGCATCGGAAAGAAATTTCCTTGGGAACGGCTGAGGCTATGCTGGGCTCCAAGATTATGTCCTTTGGCATGAGCCCTTTCTCCCAGTGGACTAGCCGCTTCATCCCTAAGAGAATGGCTCGAACAGTCAGTCATGGATTTAATAAGGTCATCAGCAAGGCGCTGCCCCAGCATGAAAAGGATCTCCTGCAGCTGATTCAGGAACCGATTTACCAAGCTTTGATTTTGGCCAGTCCAGAAGAAAGCCGTAAGATTGAAGCAGACTTTCCTGATTTGAAATTTACCCGCAGCAGCCCCTATGCGGTTGATATTATCAATAAAGATACATCTAAGCTAGAGGGGATTCGCCGAGTCGGCAAGGAATATGGTTTTGACATTCATCAGGTCATGGCCTTCGGTGACTCTGACAATGACTTGGAAATGCTATCGGGAGTTGGCCTCTCCATTGCTATGGGAAATGGAACCAGCTCGGTCAAGGAAGTGGCCAAGCACACAACCACCAGCAATAGTCAGGATGGGATTCACAAGGCTCTGGAGCATTTTGGTATCCTAGCGAGGGAAAAGGTCTTTACCAGCAGTGACCATCACTTTAATAAGGTTAAAGAGTTCCATAGTGTCATGGATGAAAGCACTCAGGAAGAGCCGATTGCTTGGTCGCCTCAGGACGCTCGCTATCGGGCAGGCTTCAAACTGGAAGAGCTGGTCGAGTTTCTGCGAGCAGCTAGTAAGTCTGAATCAGACTTTGACAGTTCTGTAGCCTACCTTCATCAGGCGCTTGACAAGGCTGCTGACAAGGTTCGCTCCAAGAGTCAGGCTGAGGTTTCTCTAGTCGGTCAGGTAGATGCCTTGATTGATACTCTTTACTTCACTTATGGCAGCTTTGTCCTGATGGGAGTGGATCCAGAGCAGCTGTTCGATATTGTCCATCGGGCTAATATGGGCAAAATTTTCCCAGATGGAAAAGCTCACTTTGACCCCGTTACCCATAAAATTCTCAAACCAGATGATTGGGAAGAAAAATACGCTCCCGAAGGAGCTATCAAAGAAGAACTGGAACGACAGATTCAGGCCTACCAGCGTACCTTAGAGCAGAAAGAAGAAAACTAGAGCAGTCATTGAACTGCTCTAGTTTTTATAAAGTTTTTTCTGGGTCTCTGACAACCAGCAAGTCAACCTTGGCGTGGCGCAGGATATATTCGGAGGAAGAGCCGACTAGCAGCCGTTCAAAGGCATTGAGACCGGTAGCACCGACCATGATTAAATCTACCTTGTGCTCTTCTGGGATATCTGTAGCCAAGAGAGTCTTGGGATTGCCCATCTCAATGACAATGTCAACATACTTGATACCGGATTTTTGAGCCTTTTCTTTCAGCTCAGCTGTCAGCTTTTTGGCATCTTCCTGTAAGTCCTCGTAAACATCTGCATCAAAGGTTGAGACACTTTGCAAAGCCCGGGTGTCAATGACATGGGCGATGGTGAGACGAGAGCCGTTTCGGAGAGCCACGTTAACGCCCTTTTCAAAGGCTAGTTCGGATTCGTGAGAACCATCCACAGCAACCATAATGTTTTCATATTTCTGAGTCATAGAGCTACCTCCTCTAAAATGGTCGGCAAAGGACGTCGCATCATTCACAGAATGATTGGGCTGACCAAAAATCAATCAGTCCATAACGCCCGAGTGATTTGCAACTATTTTCTTGTTTCTATTGTAACCCTTTTCAGAAAAAAAGTAAAGATAAAATGGAAATGTTGCCAGTTCATTACAAGCTGAGAAAAAGTCCTTTACTTTGAGGGGTTAGAAAAGGAATAGTGCTCTTTATCTTATAAATCGCTTCATAATCGCGTGAAAAGTGAGCTTATTTTTTTTGTTGTCAATCGCTTTTTCTGGTGGTATAATGATAACATTCTGATGAATAGAGGAAAAATAAGAATGAAAGAATTTGACAAGTCCAGCAAGCTGGAACATGTTGCCTATGATATTCGCGGTCCGGTTTTGGATGAAGCTATGCGCATGCGGGCCAACGGTGAAAAGATTCTCCGCCTCAATACAGGAAATCCGGCTGAATTTGGTTTTACCGCTCCTGATGAGGTCATTCATGATTTGATTATGAATGCGCGTGACAGTGAGGGTTACTCTGACTCCAAGGGGATTTTTTCAGCCCGTAAGGCTATCATGCAGTACTGCCAGCTTAAGAATTTTCCTAATGTAGATATTGATGATATTTATCTGGGAAATGGTGTCAGCGAGCTGATTGTCATGTCCATGCAGGGATTGCTGGATGACGGAGATGAGGTGCTGGTACCAATGCCAGACTACCCACTCTGGACGGCTGCAGTCAGTCTGGCTGGTGGGAATGCTGTTCACTATGTCTGTGATGAGCAGGCAGAATGGTATCCAGATATTGACGACATCAAGTCAAAAATCACATCTAATACCAAGGCTATCATTATCATCAACCCTAACAATCCAACGGGAGCGCTTTATCCTAAGGAACTTCTGCTGGAAATTGTGGAAATTGCTCGTCAGAACAATCTCATTATCTTTGCGGATGAAATTTATGACCGCATGGTGATGGACGGCAATGTCCATACCTCTGTGGCTAGTCTGGCTCCTGATATCTTCTGTGTCAGCATGAATGGCCTTTCCAAGTCGCACCGAATCGCAGGCTTCCGTGTTGGCTGGATGGTGCTATCTGGGCCTAAGCATCATGTTAAGGGTTATATTGAAGGGTTAAACATGCTCTCCAATATGCGCCTGTGCTCCAATGTCTTGGCTCAGCAAGTCGTCCAAACCTCACTTGGCGGTCATCAATCTGTGGATGAACTGCTTTTGCCAGGTGGTCGTATCTATGAACAGCGTAATTTCATCTATCAGGCTATTCAGGATATCCCGGGGCTGTCAGCTGTAAAACCTAAAGCTGGTCTCTATATTTTCCCGAAAATTGACCGGAACATGTATCTTATCGACGATGATGAGCAGTTTGTGCTCAATTTCCTCAAGCAGGAAAAAGTCCTTCTTGTCCATGGACGAGGCTTTAACTGGAAGGATCCAGATCATTTCCGAATCGTTTATCTGCCTCGAGTAGATGAGCTAGCTCAAATCCAAGAAAAAATGACGCGCTTCTTGCGCCAATATCGCCGTTAATAAGCGGATGCTACAAAAAGGCTGGACAAAGTTCCGGCCTTTTTCTTATCGATTTTACATATTTTTTAGTCCAATGTCTGTCTTTGAATTGCAAAAATAAAAAAATTAAGATGCTCTGAAAACTGAGTTTCAGGTCAATTGGTAAAAATTATAGGCGGTTTTACCGACATTTTTTAGGATTTTGTCCAACATTTTTTATGTATCTGTCCAAAAATGCTTAAAAAAATGTGTTAGCGTCTTCCTTCCAGAAGACAAACATGGTAGAATGTGTTTGTCAATGTTTTTAACAATGATGAAAAAGTGGAGGAGATTATATTGACAATGAAAAAGACACTTAGTGCTTTTTCTGTCAGTGCAGCGGCATTGTCTTTGGTGCTCGCAGAAGGAGTTCAGGCTGATCAATTAGTTGATAATCAGTCTTATTCTGATGCGCCCGTTAGTCAAAGCCAACCACAGGCAGAAAACACACAGAAGGATGAATCTGTTTCGAAAGAACAGGTAGACGCTGCTCAGGCTCTTGTACAAGAAGCCGACAGCAATGTTGCACAAGGGAAAGCTGATTTGGCTCAGGCTCAGGCAAATACTGCTGCGGCTCAAAGTCAGGTCGAGCAAGCACAAGCTGAAGCTAACCGGGCACAGGAGGCAGCTGATAAAGCTGGTCCGGAAGCTATTGAAACAGCTAAGAAAGAAGAGAGCAATCAAAAAGCTCAAGTGGACAGCAACAAGTCAGAACTGGCTAAAGCTGACCAAGCAACTAAGACGGCTGAAGCTGAGCGCGATGCTCAAGCGGCCAAGACTAAAGAGGCTCAAGAGCAAGCGAAAACTCAAGAAGGACGCCTTGCTAAAGCACAAAATGACGTGAAGGAAGCTCAGGCTAACCTAAGCGGTGAAGCTACAGCTAAGGCAGAAAAGAATGTGAAAGCAGCCCAAGATAAGGTGGCAGCTGACCAGTCTGCTGTTGAAACAGCTCAAGCAAAAGTAGCTACAGCTCGTCAGACTGACAGTCAGAAGCAGGCTGAGGTTGCAAAAGCTCAGACCAACCAGACTCAGGCTAAGACGGCTCGTGATGCTTCTCAGAAGAACTTGCAGGACAAAACTGCTGCAGCTGAGAAGACCCAGTCAGACTTGAACCAAGCTCAACAAGCTTTGCAAAAGGCTCAAGCTGGAACGATTACTACTGAAGCTTCTAGCAATAAAAACCGTGTGTCAATGACTCCGGAATACATTGCAGCCTTGAGAGAGCTAGTTGCACCGAATTTATCAGAGCAAAAAACTAATGAGATTCAAAAGAGACTTGCTGCACTGAATGCCAGTGCTAAGGCTCTCAATCGATACGTAGCAGATCCTACAGATAGCAAAGCTTTGATTGATACCAACAATATTCCACAGAATGTTCGTCAGGAACTTTCACAGTTTGCTTCAGAACTCATCAACCAACTGCGTGCTCAGATGGGAACAGGTGAAGTAGTTGTGACACCATCTTCAATTGATTTCGCTGATAAGGTGGCAACAGAATACCGCAAGGACAACTGGAATTGGGATTTGATGGAGGAATACCATCACGATGCTAGAGGAATCAACCGCGTAGCACGTGAATATGGTTTAATGACCACAAGTGCTGAGCAAGAGAGCAAAGGTCTCCAGTACTATGAAAACGCTTATATCTGGAGAGAAAATGCTAATCAGATGAGTGTGGCTGAAATGAAGAGACGGGTCTATGATTCCGTTGTTGAATTCATGTTTAATGGCTACGAATGGCTACATGCTACATCAATCTCTGGTCTCAATACTGGCCGCCAGAAAAACTATCTGGGAGTTGATTTCTCAATGGAAGGCGACATCACTATGGCTCATTTCACCATGGTGTCAGAAGATCAGATTAAATATGCTAGCAAAAAGAACTTCAATGCCAGCCCTATTACAGGAAAAGCTCCAACAGCAAAAGTAGATCCGCAGGAAGTAGCCAAGGCTCAAACAGCCTATGATGCCGCCTTCAAGGCCAATCAACTGGCTCTGGCATCTAAGGGAGTTGCCCAATCTACTTATAATCGGAGAGCTGCAGCTTTAGAGCAAGCCAACCAGCAACTTGCTCAGGCGCAAGCTCAAGCAGGTGAGTCAGCAACTGCTCAGGCTCAAGCAGCTCTTGCAGCAGTTCAAGAGAAGTTGGCAGCAGATCAAGCAGCTTTGGCAGCAGCACAAGCGGCTCTGCAAAACTCAAACTTGGATGACAAGACTAAAGCAGACAAATTAACTCAGGCTCAAGAAGCTCTGACTGCTGTTCAAGCAACAGTTGCCGCAGCTCAAGAAGCTCTAAAAACTGAATCAGATAAGTTGGCTCAGCTAGAAGCAGTTTTGAATGCAGCAAAAGAAAGAAAGACTAACCTTGAAAAAGCTGTTACAGATGCTGAAGCAGCTTTGCAAAAGGCTAAAGAGTCATTGTCAAATCTTGAAAATGCAGAAGGAAACTTGGAACAAGCTAAAAGCAAGTTAGCTGTAGCTCAGGCAGCTTACCAAGCGGCTCTTACAGCTCAAACAGATCAAGAAGCAAAAGTAGCAGTTTTAACTGCAGTTCAAGCACAAGCTAAGGCGACATACGACTTGCTAGCTCAAACTTATGCAGAACAAAATAAGGAAGAAGATATTCGTTATTACCAGTCTGTTTTGGCTCACACAGAGGAGCGCTTCGCTCGCTCTCCGATTACTGGACAAGCAGGAGCTACTCAGCATACGACTGTTTCAACTACTGGAACTGGAACTGCTGGAAGTACTAGTCCTATCAGCCATAAACAGGCGGCTACCTCAGGTCATGTCTTGCCTAAGACAGGGGAAAACTCTTCTTGGCTTCTTCTAGCAGGCCAAATGCTTCTGCTCATGGCTATGAAATTGTTCTACAAGAAACGTTCTCTTGATTAGAAAGAACAAAAGCAATCAAAAACAGTCAAATTCTTGACTGTTTTTTGTTTAATATAACTTGACATATCAAGTCATATACTTGAAAAATTCTTTATTTTATCGAATTGTATGTAATTGTTTTTCAATAAAAAATTTTCAGATAATTATTGAAATTTTACTGCTTTTATGTTACAATGAAGCTAATAAATATGAGGTAAAAACATGGCCAATTTACTAGAAAAAACACGAAAAATTACGTCTATTTTGAAGCGCTCGGAGGAGCAGATGCAGGAAGAACTGCCCTACAATGCTATTACGCGTCAGTTGGCTGATATTATCCACTGCAATGCCTGCATTATCAACAGCAAGGGTCGTCTTTTAGGCTATTTCATGCGCTACAAGACCAATAATGACCGTGTGGAAGCTTTTTTCCAGGATAAGAATTTCCCAGAGGAATACGTTCACGAAGCTAATCTGGTCTATGAAACAGAGGCTAATCTGCCGGTTGCACATGATTTGACGATTTTCCCAGTGGAGACCAAGGATGAGTTTCCGGATGGGCTGACCACCATTGCTCCTATTCATGTGTCAGGGATTCGTCTGGGTTCATTGATTATCTGGCGCAATGACAAGGAATTTGCGGACGATGATCTGATTTTGATTGAGATTGCCAGCACAGTGGTTGGTATCCAGCTGCTTAACTTCCAGCGGGAAGAGGATGAGAAAAATATCCGCCGCCGGACAGCAGTGACCATGGCAGTCAATACCCTGTCTTACTCAGAACTGAGAGCTGTTTCAGCTATTCTGGGCGAGCTGAATGGCAATGAAGGCCAGCTGACAGCATCTGTCATTGCAGACCGCATCGGCATTACCCGCTCAGTGATTGTTAATGCCTTGCGCAAGCTGGAAAGTGCTGGGATTATTGAAAGCCGCTCACTGGGAATGAAGGGAACTTATCTGAAAGTCCTGATTCCGGATGTCTTTGATGAAATTAAAAAGAGGGACTACTAATGGCTAAAGCACTGATTTCTATTGATTATACAGTTGATTTTGTCGCAGATGAGGGCAAGTTGACAGCAGGAGCGCCAGCTCAGGCGATTTCTGAAGCCATTGCTCAAGTAACAAAGTCGGCTTTTGAGCGAGGAGATTATATCTTCTTTGCTATTGATGCCCATGATGAGAATGATGCCTTTCACCCTGAGAGCAAGCTGTTCCCGCCTCATAACATAAAAGGGACTAGCGGTCGCAATCTTTATGGTCCTTTGGCTGATTTTTATGAGAAGCATCAAGCAGACTCTCGGATCTTTTGGATGGATAAGCGTCATTATTCTGCTTTTTCCGGTACAGATTTAGATATTCGATTGCGAGAAAGAAAGGTAGATACAGTCATTTTGACTGGAGTCTTGACGGATATTTGCGTCTTGCATACAGCGATTGATGCCTATAATCTTGGTTATCAGATTCAGGTGGTAGAGCCGGCAGTGGCTTCTCTGTCAGAGGAAAATCACAAATTTGCCTTAAACCACTTGCAAAATGTCCTGGGTTCGACTATAATAGATACAATTTAAGAGTAAAAGAGAAGCAGAGTAGGCTTGCTGACTTGTACAGAGAGTGCTGATAGCTGAGAGCAGCACCAAGAAAGCAAAAACCGAAGAACATGTTTCGTAATCTTTTGTGTGATTAAGCACAAACGTCGCTCACGTTACGAGCTCAGAGGCTGCCTTTTAGGGCAGCGAATAACAGTGGTACCACGGCTTTCGTCTGTTTTAGAGACGAAAGCTTTTTATTTTGCAGTAGGTCAGGTGAAGACGATGGAAAACTGCGGTAAATATCCTGAACAACAGGGCGGAGCTACAAATTGATTTGAGAGGGAAAGAACATGAAAGAAATTTTTATCGGAAATTATGGTTTAGAGCAGGTCGGACAGACCATGATCGCAACTGGCTGGGTGGCCAATATCCGTAATCACGGCAAACTGGCCTTTATTGAATTGCGGGATCGCGAAGGCTTGCTTCAGGTCTTTGTCGGCGGTGAGATTAAAGATTTTGCTAAGCTGGAAGACATTGGCAAAGAGGATGTCATTGCAGTGACGGGGCAAGTAGTTCAGCGGGAAGAGCGCTTTGTCAATAAGTCCATCAAGTCTGGTCAGGTTGAGCTGAGGGCTGAAAAGATTGAGGTTATTGCTAGCAGCAAGGCCCTGCCTTTTGAGCTGGACCAGCATGCCCATACAGGGGAAGAACTGCGTCAGAAATACCGCTACCTGGACTTGCGCCGTGAGAAGATGACACAGAACCTTAAACTTCGTCATCAGGTCACCTCAACCATTCGGGAATATTTGAACAGTTTGGACTTTTTGGAAGTCGAGACACCATATCTGACTAAGTCAACTCCTGAAGGAGCTAGGGATTTCTTGGTGCCTAGTCGGGTCTTTAAAAATCAATTCTACGCGCTGCCGCAGAGCCCTCAGATGCTCAAGCAGTTACTGATGGGAGCTGGCCTTGAGCGTTATTATCAGATTGTTCGTTGTTTCCGTGACGAAGACTTGCGAGGCGATCGTCAGCCAGAGTTTACCCAGGTGGACTTGGAGCTGAGTTTTGCCAGCGAGGAAGAAATCCGAGCTCTGGTTGAAGCTATGCTCAAGGCTGTCGTCAAGAAAACTCACGGTTTAGAGTTGACAGAAGCTTTTCCGACTATCAGTTATGAAGAGGCTATGAGCCGCTTCGGCTCTGATAAGCCGGATACGCGCTTTGGTCTGGAGCTAAAGAATTTGACGGATTTGTGCCAGTCCAATGACTCGCTTCTCATCAAGAAAGCCTTGGATAGCCAAGAGGAAGTGATGGGAATCTGTGTGCCAGATGCAGCTAGTGCTTTTAGCAAGAAACAGCTGAGTCATTTTTATCAAGAAATGAAGGAATTTGGCTGCAGTCGTTTGGCCAGTCTCAAGGTTGAAGATGGCCAGTTGGTTGGGGATTTGGCTAGCACCTTTGAAACTGAAAGTCAGGAGTTGCTGGCACGTTTTGAGGCCAAGGATGGAGACCTCATCCTGCTAGTCATGGCCAAGAAGCGTCGGGCTCAGGAAGCTTTGGGACATTTGCGCATAGAAGTCGCAAATGCTTTGGATTTGATTGATCCGAGTTTGCTTCATTTTCTTTGGGTTGTGGATTGGCCGCTGCTGGAGTGGAATGAAGACCAAAACCGCTATCAAGCCATGCACCATCCTTTCACACAGGGAATCTTTGAAGAGGGACAGGAGCCTGGTCAATTCCGAAGCCACGCTTACGACATCGTCTTAAACGGCTATGAGATTGGCGGAGGGAGCCTCCGGATTCATGACCGGAAGGCTCAGGAAGCTATGTTTGAGCTGCTGGGCATGAGTAAGGAAGACTATGAGCGGGACTTTGGTTTCTTCCTAGAAGCCTTAGAATACGGCTTTCCACCACACGGCGGTTTGGCTCTGGGCTTAGATCGTTTAGTTATGATTTTGGCTGGGGAAGAAAATATCCGCCAAGTCATCGCTTTTCCGAAAAATGGTACTGGCTTTGATCCTATGCTGGAAAGTCCGAGTTTGGTTGACCAAAGACAGCTCAAAGAACTGCATTTGGAATTGAAGAATTAGCCTGAAATATGGTAAAATGAAATGATGCGAATTCCTGAAGAATGGCAGGAAGAAGCTGAAGAAAAGAGCTAGCGGATGGCAAATAAATGAGCGTCCCTAGCTTGTCAAAGTAAAGGTGAGCTGAAGCATGGAAATAAAGATATCATCTAGAAATTCTTATTTTCAGTCGCTAAAGCTCACATATCTTATGAAAGGAATCAGAGATGAAGATTACTCAAGAAGAAGTAAGTCATGTTGCTAAGCTGTCAAAATTGGCTTTCTCACCAGAAGAAACAGCTGAATTTGCGACGACCTTAACCAAGATTGTTGACATGGTCGAATTGCTCAATGAAGTGGACACGGAAGGGGTGCCTTTCACTTCTAATGTAGCTGCCAATATCAACTATATGCGAGAAGATGTGGCTCAGCCAGGCTGGAACCGGGAAGAGCTTTTCCAAAATGTACCTGAAAAAGAGCGGGGCTACATCAAAGTGCCTGCCATCCTAGATGACGGAGGAGATGCCTAATGACTTTTAATCACAAGACCATTGAAGAGCTGCATGATTTGCTGGTCAAGAAAGAAATTTCTGCGGTAGAGCTAACTCAGGCAACTCTGGCGGACATCAAAGAACGCGAAGCAGCTGTGGATAGCTTCATTACTGTCAGCGAAGAGGAGGCTTTGGCTCAGGCTGCGGCTCTAGACGCCAAGGGCATTGATGCGGACAATCTTATGAGCGGCATTCCGCTGGCAGTCAAGGATAATATCTCAACCAAGGGAATGTTGACGACGGCTGCTTCCAAGATACTCTACAATTACAAGCCGATTTTCGATGCGACTAGCGTGGAGAAGCTTTACGGCAAGGATATGATTATCGTTGGGAAGACCAACATGGATGAGTTTGCCATGGGTGGATCCAGCGAAAATTCTTACTTTAAGACGACTAAGAATGCTTGGGACAGCAGCAAGGTTCCTGGTGGGTCATCTGGTGGTTCAGCGACAGCTGTTGCTTCTGGTCAGGTTCGTCTATCACTGGGTTCAGATACGGGTGGTTCTATTCGCCAACCCGCTTCCTTTAATGGTGTAGTTGGTCTCAAGCCAACCTACGGCCGGGTTTCCCGTTTTGGTCTCATTGCTTTTGGTTCTTCTTTAGACCAGATTGGACCTTTCTCTCAGACAGTGAAGGAAAATGCTCAGCTTTTGAATGTTATTTCTGGTAATGATCCTAAGGATTCTACATCATCACAAGAAGCAGTGCCAGACTTTACCAGCAAGATTGGCCAAGACATCAAGGGAATGAAGATTGCCCTGCCTAAGGAATACATGGGTGAGGGAATTGACAGCAAGGTCAAGGAAACGATTCTGGCAGCGGCGAAGCACTTGGAAAGTCTAGGAGCCATCGTTGAAGAAGTCAGCCTGCCTCACAGCAAGTACGGCGTGGCTGTTTACTATATCATTGCTTCCTCTGAAGCCAGCTCTAACCTGCAACGTTTTGACGGTATTCGCTATGGTTACCGCGCAGAAGGCATTGAAAATCTAGAAGATGTCTATGTCAAGTCTCGCAGCGAAGGCTTTGGTGAAGAGGTGAAACGCCGCATCATGCTGGGAACTTTCAGTTTGTCATCTGGTTACTACGATGCTTATTTCAAGAAAGCTGGTCAGGTTCGGACCTTGATTATGCAAGATTTTGCTAAGGTTTTTGAAAAATACGACTTGATCTTAGGCCCAACTGCACCAACTGTAGCTTATGACTTGGGCAGTCAAAACCAAGATCCAGTGGCTATGTATCTGGCTGACCTCTTGACCATTCCAGTCAATCTGGCTGGCCTGCCGGGCATTTCAATCCCAGCTGGCTTTGCAGATGGTCTTCCTGTCGGCTTGCAACTGATTGGTAACCACTTTGATGAAGAGACCATCTATCAGGCAGCCGCAGCATTTGAAGCAACGACTGACTACCACAAACAGCAGCCAGTTATCTTTGGAGGTGAAAAATAATGAACTTTGAAACAGTTATCGGACTGGAAGTCCATGTTGAATTGAAGACCAATTCAAAAATTTTCTCTCCGGCTCCAGCTCACTTCGGTGAAGATCCAAATGCCAACACCAATATCATTGACTGGTCCTTCCCAGGTGTTTTGCCTGTTATGAACAAGGGTGTTATTGACTATGGGATCAAGGCTGCTCTGGCTTTGAACATGGATATTCACCAGAAGATGCACTTTGACCGCAAGAATTACTTTTATCCGGACAATCCAAAAGCCTATCAAATTTCTCAGTTTGATGAGCCGATTGGCTACAATGGCTGGATTGAGATTGAGCTAGAAGATGGCACGACCAAAAAAATCCGTATCGAGCGGGCCCACTTGGAAGAAGATGCCGGAAAGAATACCCACGGCAGCGATGGCTACTCTTATGTGGACCTCAACCGCCAAGGAGTGCCACTGATTGAGATTGTATCCGAAGCGGATATGCGCAGTCCAGAAGAAGCTTATGCCTATCTGACTGCCCTCAAGGAAATCATCCAGTACACGGGTATTTCGGATGTCAAGATGGAAGAGGGTTCTATGCGGGTCGATGCCAATATTTCTATCCGTCCTTACGGCCAGGAAGAATTTGGCACCAAGACTGAGCTGAAAAACCTTAACTCCTTCAACTTTGTCCGCAAGGGTCTAGCATTTGAGGAAAAACGCCAAGCAGAAATCCTACGTAGCGGTGGTCAAATCCGTCAGGAAACCCGTCGTTATGATGAAGCAACTGGCGAAACTCTGCTCATGCGGGTCAAGGAAGGTTCAGCGGACTACCGTTACTTCCCAGAGCCTGATCTGCCAATCTTTGAGATTGAGGATGCTTGGATTAAGCAAGTGCGCAGTAGTCTGCCAGCCTTTCCAAAAGAACGCCGAGCTAAGTATGTGGGCGACTACGGTCTGTCTGACTACGATGCTAAGCAGCTGACAGCGACCAAGGCTGTGTCAGACTTCTTTGAAGCAGCTCTTGCCGCAGGAGGTGACGCTAAGGCTGTCTCTAACTGGCTCCAAGGAGATGTGGCTCAATATCTCAATGCCGAAGGCAAGACCATCTCTGAGATTGAGCTGACACCTGAGAACCTAACAGAGATGATTGCTCTGATTGCAGACGGAACGATTTCTTCTAAGATTGCTAAGAAGGTCTTTGTTCATCTAGCTAGAAATGGTGGCTCTGCTAAAGAGTATGTGCAAAAAGCAGGCCTGATTCAAATTTCAGACCCTGCCCAGCTTCTTCCAATCATCCAAGAAGTATTTGCCAACAATGAAAAAGCCATCAATGACTATAAAGGCGGCAATAAGAATGCTGCTAAATCCCTGATCGGTCAGCTCATGAAGGCCACCAAGGGTCAAGCCAACCCACAAGTAGCACAAAAACTGCTCAATGAAGAGTTGGAGAAATTGTAGAAATAAGTAGAAAACCAGTCAAGAGGCTGGTTTTCTTTTGTGGAGAATAAATATGATAAAATAGAAAAAAACATAGGAGCTATAGATATGAAACAAGTCTCAAAAATAATTATTCTCCTACTAGCTGGATTATTGATAATGGTAGGATTGAGCGCTTGCGGAGAGAAAATACCAGAAAATCGCACAAAAGAACAGTACGAGTTGGAGAAAGAGTTTCAGCCACTGTTTAACTTTTTAGCGGAAGAAAAGAAGGATTTCTCAAATGTAAAATTATATAGCAGTAAAATTTTTATGATAGATGAAAATGCTAATAGTAAAATATCAAGGAGTGTTTATTTAAAACCTGATAATACTGGAGAGTATGTAATTGAGCAAGGGGGACAAACTACGGAGTTTCATGTTCATTATCATAACAGAGAATTACAATACGATAAGGAGGTACCTCAAGAGTATGATTTAGAGGTTTTAAATCTGAAATTAGAGCTTAAATTTTTCCAAGAACTATCTATTTTTGATTACATGATCAAACATCCTGATACAGGTATGAAACGGATTGATTATAATATTGTAGATGCAAGTAAATATTTCAATAATTTAAAAGAAAAGTATGGATTAAAAAAAGATTGTTCAAGCTCTGTTGATGTGATGATTAATAGTGAGGGTCATTTTGAGCTTATACTAGAATTCTCTGACGAAGGACGATTACTTGTTATTACGAATTCTATCGTGGTAAATATGGAGTGATAAATAAATACAAAAGTAATTATAGACAGGTGTGAGAATGTTTCAGCAAATATTCCTTATTATGCTTATATATTTGAAAATAGTAAAAGTCATATATCAAACAGTCAAATTAAGAGATAAGGAATAGAGGTGACTATATGCTTCTCATGTTGCTGACGATTAATAGCTTAGTATTTTTAAATATCACAGCGTTTTTGTTTTATCTTTTCTTTAGACATCAGTTATGTTAAAATAATTAAAAAAACAAAGGAGTCTTTATGTCGGAAATCAAAGTGAAACGCGAGACAGGTTTTGTAGGGATTATTGGGAAATTTCCAATCTTTATCAATGGTCAGAAAGTTGGCGCAATCAAAAACGGAGAAGAGGCTGTTTTTCCAATCGCAGCTAATGAAGCAGAAGTCCGTGCTGGATCTGCTCCTATGAAAACTAAGCCAGTGACAGTTAAATCAGGGCAAACCTTGCTGATTGAAACAAATTTTACTAATTTTTCTATTTGCTTGGGAACTTTAGTAGTTGCTTTTCTATTTGGTGGATTGCTTCGTGCGATTCTCTTGATTCTTTATATTGTTTTAATGTTCCTTCTTCCTTTCTACTCTGCTAGAATTGCAGAATAAGTCTATAACCAGCTGATGCTGGTTTTTTTCTTGTTTAATTTTTTTCTTAAAATGTCATTGATCATTTGACAAGGAAATTGAAAAGGCTTACAATTGAGCTAATAATTTATAAAGCGAGGTATGTTTATGGCAAAAATGAATGCTGCGCGTTGGTATGGCGCTAAAGATGTTCGTATTGAAGAAGTGGATGTACCGGAAGTCAAACCGCATCAGGTTAAAATTGCGGTCAAGTTCACAGGAATCTGTGGTACTGACCTGCATGAATATATGGACGGACCGATTTTTATTCCGACGGAAACAGAGCATGTCTACTCTGGTCAGAAAGCGCCTGTAACCTTGGGACATGAGTTTGCTGGGGAGATTGTTGAGGTCGGCAGTGCTGTGACACGGGTCAAAGTTGGCGACCGGGTGACAGTTGAGCCCATTTTGGCTAAACATAATCTTGTCGGTGATTACAATCTGGACCCTAATCTAAACTTTGTCGGTTTGGCGGCAGACGGTGGTTTTGCCAAATACTGTGTTTTGGACGGAGATATTGTTCACAAAGTTCCAGACAGCCTTAGTTTTGAGCAGGCAGCTTTGACAGAACCTGCTGCTGTAGCTGTTTACGCAGTTCGTCAGTCAGCTCTTAAGACGGGGGATACCGCGGTGGTCTTCGGTTTGGGTCCAATCGGGCTCTTGATTGTTGAGGCTTTGCGGGCAGCCGGGGCATCTAAGATTTATGGAGTTGAATTATCTCCAGAACGCCAAGCCAAGGCTGAGGAGCTTGGGGCCATCATTGTGCGTCCAGAAGAGGGCGAAGATGTGGTAGCTGCTATTCATCGTTTAACTGGTGGCGGGGCAGATGTGTCTTATGAAGTAACTGGAGTGCCGGTTGTGCTGGGGCAGGCTTTAGCTGCTGTTCACAAGGCCGGAGAATGTATGGTGGTTTCTATCTGGGAGCGAGAAGCCAGCGTCAATCCTAATGAATTTGCCATTCAAGAAAAAACGCTCAAGGGTATTATCGCCTATCGGCATATTTTCCCTAAGGTGCTGGAACTGATGGAGCAGGGTTATTTCTCTGCAGACAAGCTTGTGACCAAGAAGATTAAGCTAGAGGATATTGTGCAAGAAGGCTTTATCGAGCTGACTCAGGACAAAGCTCAGATCAAGATTTTGGTATCGCCAGAATAAATCTTTGCTTAATTATGAGACGAAAATCAGTCAAAACTGGCTGATTTTTTTATGGTTTGTGTTGTAATAAGCAAAGATATAGAAAGAGGTTTGGGGTGCGGTTCAATTCAACTTCTTTTTATTTGGAGATCATTTTCCAGAAAAAATCAATGATATAGGTCAATCCGTAGGTATAGATGACGAGAGTGATGGGCTTGCAGAGAAGGATAATCAGCATGTACTTTTTGAAAGTCATCTTGGTCAGGGCCGCCAGCATGCAGAGAAAGTCGGCTGGACTGATGGGCCAAATCATCATGAAGATAAAGAAGCGCTCAAAGCGATTACCCTTATCCAGCCAGCCGATGTATTTATCATAAGTGCGCTTACTGACGACAGACTGGACAAAAGCCGGACCATAGGTGCGCGCCAGATAAAATATCAGGGCGCAGCCAATGACAATGCCGATATAGTTATAAATGGTGCCAATGATATGACCGTAGATGAAAACGCCAGCGACAGAGGTCAGGGCGCCAGGGATAATGGGCACGACCGTCTGCAGAATCTGCAGGAAGATAAAGAGAGGTGGTCCCCAGATGCCTGCCTGCTGGATAAAGGCTGAGAGAGTTTCCTTGGATTGGAGGACGCCGGCGAAATAGGCCCAAAGACAAAAGGCCACCGTTCCTAGAGCGCCAATGGCGGACGACCAGTTGATAATCTTTTGTAAAAGAGGGGAAACAGCCTGCATCTGTCTGTTTTTTTCTGCCATACAAACCTCCGAGGAATTTATACTATCACTACTATATCATCTTTTGCTCTTTTTGTAATCTTTGAGACTGAAGGTGCCAAAAAGCCTGAAAGATGATATAATGATGTAATTAGTAAAGCATAAGTTTTCAAATAATCGTTCAAAATCAATGAAAAATCTGTAAGAGGAGAGCCTACAGTGGAAGAATATCTAAATTTATATCATCAAAAATTGTGGGAGGTCGCTAATGATAATATTGTAGGGGTCTTTATAAATCCTCTTATACTTTCTTTGGTATTATTTTTCTACCCTATTATTGTATATCATTTTGTAATAGAAAAGAAACAGGTTAAACTCTTGTTAATGATGTCAAGCATCCCCGTTATTTTTGGTCTTTCTTGCCTAATCATAGAATACAGAGATGTTTATAATCAAATCGTAAATTCTACATCTGATAAACATATGGTCTTTTTTCTTAACTATCAAGATAGAGAGGGATTCTTGGGCTATTCAAGAAATGACGAAGAAATCCAATTCGCAAGTGTTGATGGGAAATTGCATGAGAAAGATATCATAATGTTTGTAAATTCTGACGTTTTTTATACAGGATTATTAAAAGATTTATCAGTAAAGTTACCAGGTGGACATCAAGCAACTAGAATTATCCCAATTGTTCTGGTTGGTTATACAGAAAAAGATGAAATTTGGGAATCAATAGATATTCGTATATCACCTGGAGATAATAAAGAAGATTTTGAAAAGTTCTCTAAATTGATACACATCAAAAAAGAGGATACAATTAGCTCCAAATTTATATCCGATTTTCAGGAATTGTATCAAACAGATCTACATATGAAGGAAAAGAATTATTAAAATTTTTCTTTTAGATTATGTAAGTAATTTCTCAATATTAAACTAATAGCTTCCACTTTTAGGGAGCTGTTTTCATTTGCTTGAAAAATAGAAAAGTGAACATCACCTATTCACTCTAGAAGAAATAGGACCATGAGTGCCAAAAAGCCCATTTTATGCTATAATAATGAGAATACGAATTTTTGGAGAGAGATGTGGCGATTGAAGATTATATGCCGGACTTTGCGGTTGAGGCAGTTTACGATTTGACAGTAGAGAGTTTGAAAAAACAGGGTATCAAAGCGGTTTTGGTGGATTTGGATAACACCTTGATTGCTTGGAATAATCCTGACGGGACCCCAGAGATGAAGAAGTGGCTCCATGATTTGCGGGACGCGGGTATTCGGATTATCGTGGTGTCCAATAATAACCAAAAACGGGTCAAGCGGGCTGTTGAAAAGTTTGAAATTGACTATGTCTACTGGGCCATGAAACCCTTCACTTGGGGAATTGATCGAGCACTCAAGCTTTTTCATTTCGAAAAAAATGAAGTGGTCATGGTGGGTGACCAGCTCATGACGGATATTCGGGCTGCTCATCGGGCTGGGATTCGTTCGATTTTGGTCAAGCCACTGGTCGAGCACGACTCTATCAAGACCCAGATCAATCGGGCGCGTGAACGCCGTGTGCTCAAGAAAATTACTGGAAAATACGGCCCAATTCAATACAAAAAAGGAATTTAAGTATGGAAGAACTTCTCTGTATCGGCTGCGGAGCCACTATTCAGACAGAAGATAAGAGCAAACTAGGGTACACGCCCCAGTCAGCTCTAGAAAAAGGCTTGGAGACAGGTGAACTCTATTGTCAGCGCTGTTTCCGCCTGCGCCATTATAATGAAATCAGCGATGTCCAGCTGACGGATGATGACTTTCTGCGGCTTCTGCATGAGGTTGGAGATAGCGACGCTTTGGTCGTCAATGTTGTCGATATTTTTGACTTTAATGGATCGGTCATCCCTGGCCTGCCTCGCTTTGTTGCTGGAAACGATGTTCTCTTGGTTGGGAATAAAAAGGACATTCTGCCTAAGTCGGTCAAGGATAGCAAGGTGACCCGGTGGCTGACGGAGCGGGCTCACGAAGAAGGCCTGCGTCCAGTCGATGTGGTCCTAACCTCTGCTCAGAACAAGCAGGCGATCAAGGACTTGATTGACAAGATTGAGCATTGCCGCAAGGGACGTGACGTTTATGTGGTCGGCGTGACCAATGTGGGCAAGTCCACTTTGATTAACGCCATTATTCAAGAAATCACGGGCGATAAGGATATTATTACGACTTCGCGCTTCCCGGGCACAACTCTGGATAAAATCGAGATTCCTTTGGCAGATGGCAGTCATATCTATGATACACCGGGCATTATCCATCGTCACCAGATGGCTCACTATCTTTCTGCTAAGAATCTCAAATACATCAGTCCCAAAAAGGAAATCAAGCCCAAAACCTACCAGCTCAATCCTGAGCAAACCCTCTTTTTGGGTGGTTTAGGTCGCTTTGACTTTGTGGCAGG
>NZ_CAUOLF010000004.1:0-128164 GCF_963456385.1 uncultured Streptococcus sp.
AGGCAAGGGACTTTGACTCCCTCATGCGTTGGTTCGAATCCAGCTACCCCAGTTAAAAACTTGAGCCGGCGTGGCGGAATTGGCAGACGCGCTGGACTCAAAATCCAGTGTCCTCACGGACGTGCCGGTTCGACCCCGGCCGCCGGTATAGCTTAAGTTTAGCGAAGCATTTTAGCTTCGTTTTTTTGTCTTTTCTGTAGTATTCACTTGCAAGCTAAAGCGGAAGATTGAATCGTGATTTTTCTTGTAAATTTATACTCAACTCGTGTAATGGTTACGGACGAATTGCACCATTAAAGGCATTATAAGATCTAGAATGCTAAAAAGTGTCAACTTGATTTGTTGCTTTTTATTCTCTGATTGACTTTTATTTAGGGCTTGAGAGTCTAATTGTAAGATTTTTTTGTGAAAAGATTCTTACTTTTGCTGAAAATTCTTGACTCTTTTCTTTTTTGTGGTATAATTAACCAGTAAAGCTTTAACTAGTTAAGAGAAGGAGGAGGAAATGACTCATTTAGCAGAGAAGATCGATCAATTTTTAAATGAAGTTATTTTGAAAGCAGAAAATCAGCATGAGATTCTGATTGGTTCTTGCACGAGTGATGTGCCTTTAACCAATACGCAGGAACATATTTTGATGCTTTTGTCTGAGGAATCTTTGACAAATTCTGATTTAGCAAAAAAACTGAATGTGAGTCAAGCTGCGGTGACCAAGGCTGTGAAGTCTTTGGTTCGGCAAGAGATGCTGCAAGCCTTTAAAGATAAGAGAGATGCACGGGTTACCTTTTACCGTTTGACTGACTTAGCTCAGCCGGTTGCAAAGGAACATCAGCATCATCACGCACATACTTTGGAGACCTATCAAAAATTGGCAGAGCAGTTTTCTGCTAGTGAACAGGCGACAATCGCGAAGTTTTTGGAAGCCTTGGTGGGAGAGATCAGCAAATGAGATATATCACAGTGGATAATCTTTCCTTTTACTATGACAAGGAGCCTGTGCTAGAGCATATTCATTATTTTCTAGACAGTGGTGAGTTTGTAACTTTGACGGGGGAAAATGGAGCTGCTAAGACGACGCTTATAAAGGCTAGTTTGGGTATTTTGCTACCTAAGTATGGGGAAGTGAAGATTTCCAAGACCAATGTGCGAGGCAAGAAACTGCGGATTGCTTATTTACCTCAGCAGATTGCTAGTTTTAATGCAGGTTTTCCTAGTACGGTGTATGAGTTTGTCAAGTCGGGACGTTATCCGCGCAAGGGTTGGTTTCGTCGTTTGAATGAGCATGATGAGGAGCATATTAAGGTAAGTCTGGAGTCGGTTGGAATGTGGGAACATCGGGATAAGAGGATTGGTTCTCTCTCTGGCGGGCAAAAGCAGAGGGCTGTGATTGCTCGGATGTTTGCTTCGGATCCGGATATTTTTGTCCTAGATGAGCCGACAACAGGTATGGATGCAGGCAGCAAGGATGAATTTTACAAGCTCATGCACCATAGTGCTCACCAGCATGGGAAAGCTGTCTTGATGATTACACACGATCCGGAAGAAGTTCGTAAATATGCCGATCGCAACATCCACCTGGTCCGTAATCAGGACTCACCTTGGCGCTGTTTCAATGTGCATGAAAGCGACAATGGACAGGAGGTGAGTCATGCTTAATCTATTTTCCTATGATTTTATGCAGCGAGCCTTCTTGGCAGTTATTGCCATGAGTCTCTTCTCACCGATTCTGGGGACCTTCCTGATTTTACGTAGGCAGAGTCTCATGAGTGACACCCTCAGTCACGTTTCTTTGGCAGGTGTAGCTTTTGGTTTGGTTCTTGGACTATCGCCCACCCTCACAACGGTGCTTGTCGTCATTATCGCAGCAGTCTTCTTAGAGTACCTGCGCACAATCTATAAGAATTTCATGGAAATTGGGACAGCCATTCTCATGTCAACTGGCTTAGCCATTTCCCTGATTGTTATGAGTAAGGGCAAGAGTTCTAGCTCGATGAGTCTGGACCAGTATCTATTTGGCTCCATTGTGACTATCAGTAGGGAGCAGGTGATTTCCCTCTTTGTTATTGCTGCTGTGGTACTTGTCTTAACCTTCCTCTTCATTCGGCCTATGTACATCTTGACCTTTGATGAGGATACAGCATTTGTGGATGGGCTGCCGGTGCGGACCATGTCTATTCTCTTCAATATCGTGACGGGTGTTGCGATTGCCCTCATGATTCCGGCTGCGGGAGCCTTGCTGGTTTCGACCATTATGGTCTTGCCGGCCAGTATTGCCTTGCGGATTGGGAAAAATTTCAAATCGGTCATTTTGCTGGCAAATGCTATTGGTTTCTTTGGTATGATTGCTGGACTTTATATTTCTTACTATGCAGAGACGCCAGCTAGTGCTAGCATTACGATTATCTTCGTCAGCTTGTTCTTGCTGGTGAATCTGGTCAAAAAATTTATGAAATAGGAGCAGAAAATGAAAAAAATTAGCTTACTATTAGCAGGTTTACTGAGTATTTTCTTAGTAGCTTGTTCCAATCAAAAAAATGCAGATGGCAAGCTCAATATTGTCACAACTTTTTATCCGGTTTATGAGTTTACCAAGCAGGTCGCTGGAGATGAGGCCAATGTTGAACTTCTAATCGGGGCTGGTACAGAGCCGCATGATTATGAGCCTTCAGCTAAGGCAGTTGCGACTATTCAGGATGCAGATGCCTTTGTCTATGAAAATGAAAACATGGAGACTTGGGTCCCAGATACGCTAAAAACTTTAAAAAATAAGGAAGAAACGGTTATCAAAGCGACAGGTAATATGCTCTTGCTGCCTGGTGGTGAAGAGGAAGAAGACCACGACCATGGGGAAGAGGGACATCATCATGCCTATGATCCCCATGTTTGGTTATCTCCGAAGCGGGCTATTAAAATGGTGGAGCACATCCGTGATAGTCTGAACAAGTCTTATCCTGACAAGAAAGCTGCTTTTGAGAAAAATGCAGCGGCTTATATCAAGAAGCTGGAAGCCTTGGACAAGGAATATGAAGATGGTTTGGCCAATGCCAAGCAAAAGAGCTTTGTTACTCAGCACGCAGCCTTTAACTATCTAGCATTGGACTATGGCTTGAAGCAGGTGCCAATTTCTGGACTTTCACCAGACAGTGAGCCATCCGCTTCACGCTTGGCTGAATTGACTGAGTATATCAAGAAAAATAAAATCAAGTATATTTACTTTGAAGAGAATGCTTCCCAGGCTTTGGCTTCTACTCTGGCTAAGGAAACAGGAGTAGAGCTTGATGTCTTGAATCCGCTGGAAAGCTTGACCGAAGAACAGACCAAGGACGGAGCAGACTATGTTTCTATCATGCAGGCCAATCTAAAGGCTCTCAAGAAGACAACTGACCAAGAGGGAGCGGAGATTGCAGCCGAGAAAGAAGAAGACGATAAGACAGTGCAAAACGGCTACTTTGAAGACAGTGCCGTCAAGGATCGGACCTTGTCTGATTATGCTGGCGAGTGGCAGTCTGTTTACCCTTATCTGAAAGACGGGACCTTGGACCAAGTCTTTGACTACAAGGCTAAGCTGACTGGAAAAATGACAGCAGCTGAATACAAGGACTACTATGACAAAGGCTACAAGACAGATGTTTCCAATATCAATATCACAGACAAGACTATGGAATTTGTGGTAGATGGAAAATCCAAGAAATATACGTATAAATACGTTGGCAAGCACACTCTGACTTACTCTAAGGGAAATCGTGGAGTTCGCTTCATGTTTGAAGCGACAGACGAGGATGCTGGGGAGTACAAGTATGTTCAGTTTAGCGACCACAACATTGCACCGACCAAGGCGGCTCACTTCCATATCTTCTATGGTGGCGAAAGCCAGGAGGCACTCTTTGACGAGCTGGAAAACTGGCCAACCTACTATCCAAGTAAGTTGACCGGTCAAGAAATTGCCCAAGAGATGTTGGCGCACTAATATAAATAAAGTAAGAAGACGGGACTATCCCGCCTTCTTTTTTTGCATATCAGGAAATGACGATAAAAATACTTGACAAATTACGATTACAGATGTAAACTAATAAAGAGTTAGATTACAAATGTAAATGATAAGGAGGTGTTAAACAATGGAACAGCAAAATATTAGCCAAGCAGAATGGCAAGTCATGCGTGTGCTGTGGGCTTATCCACATAGTCGCAGTACAGAGATTATAGATCGTTTGGAAGCTGATTTTTCCTGGAAGCCGGCAACCATCAAGACTCTTTTGAATCGTCTGAAGACAAAAGAATTTATCGCTATGGAAAAGATAGAGGGCAAGTTTTACTACGATGCTCGGATTTTAGAATCGGATCATCTGGAAAGTACTTTGCAGGCTCTCTTTGATAATATCTGCAACACCAAGCATGGAGAACTGTTGATTTCGATGATTGAGAGAAGTCAGTTCAGTCAAAGGGACTTGGAGCGGCTCAGCCAAGTCATTGATAAGAAAAGAGCTTCGGCTCCGCTGGAAATTAAATGTCACTGTCCGCAAGGTCAGTGTCGTTGCGGGCACGGAAAGGAGGAGCATTGATGAGCGAGAAGAAAGAATACAAACTCTCAGGAATGACCTGTGCATCTTGTGCTATGACAGTTGAGATGGCGGTCAAGGACTTAGAAACGGTTGAGGAGGTTAGTGTCAATCTGGCAACAGAACGTCTCAGTTTGGTTCCTAAGGAGGGATTTGACATCCAGCAAGTGCTGGATGCAGTAGCCGAGGCTGGTTATCAGGCGGAAGAAAAAGGAAAAGACCGACCGTCCGATGTGAATGAAGAGGCTGCGATGAAAGCGCAGGAATTGCGAAGGAAGAAGCAAGAATTACTAATTCTTTTGGTCACAGCTCTGCCCTTGCTTTATATCTCGATGGGCAGTATGGTCGGCCTTCCTCTGCCTGGCTTCTTGGATCATATGGCGTATCCCTTGGTCTTTGTTCTGTCACAACTGCTGTTGACTCTGCCTGCTGTGTGGATTGGTCGCGGCTTCTATCAGAGAGGATTTCGCAATCTTATCAAGCGACATCCCAATATGGATAGTCTGATTGCGGTGGGAACCAGCGCAGCATTTTTTTACAGCCTCTACTCGGTCGGGCAGGTTTTTCTAGGCTATCATGCCTTTGTTCATCAGCTCTATTTTGAGTCGGTTGCAGTGATTATTGCCTTGGTTCTTCTAGGCAAATATCTGGAGAGTTCAGCTAAGGGCAGAACGTCTCAGGCGATTCAGTCTCTGCTTGAGCTAGTGCCTAGTCAGGCGACAGTGATTCGTTATGGTGAGGCTGTGAGCATTGATACGGAGGATATCCGAGTTGGAGACATTATCCGTATCAAGCCAGGGGAGCGTATGCCGGTAGATGGCCTTGTGACGGAGGGGCAGACCTTTGTGGATGAGTCCATGATGACTGGAGAAAGCATTCCGATTGAAAAGAAGGTCGGCGACACCATTACCAGTGCAACAATCAATCAAAATGGTAGTGTTGACTACCAAGCAACTAGGGTAGGCTCGGATACGACCTTAGCTCAGATTGTCAGATTGGTGGAGGAAGCGCAGGGTTCTAAGGCGCCGATAGCGGCTTTAGCAGATAAGATTTCGCTTTATTTTGTTCCAATCGTGCTGAGCTTGGCTACTTTGTCCGCGCTGGGCTGGTATTTTCTGGCTGGTGAGAGCCTTGGCTTTTCTCTGTCAATCTTTATCGCAGTTCTGGTCATTGCCTGCCCTTGTGCGCTGGGATTAGCCACTCCAACAGCTATTATGGTTGGGACTGGCAAAGGAGCTGAAAATGGAATTCTGATTAAGTCTGGACAAGCTTTGGAGGCTGCTTATCAGCTGGATACTATTGTTCTTGATAAGACGGGGACGGTTACGGTTGGTAAGCCCAGTCTGACAAATCTGCTGCCCTTGAGTGATTTTAATCGGTCTGACTTGTTGCGGTTAATAGCTAGTGCTGAGCAGCATTCTGAGCACCCTTTGGCTCAGGCTATCTTGGAAGCAGCTGAAGAGGAGGAGCTTGGCTTGCTACCTGTCAGTCATTTTGAGGCCGTAATTGGACGAGGATTGGCTGCTCGGGTTGAGGACAGACAGCTTCTGGTGGGAAATGAGTCATTGATGAAAGAAAAGAACATTGACAGCAGTGCCTTTCAAGGGCAGTTGTTGGAGCTATCCCAGGAAGGAAAAACAGCCATGTTTGTCGCAGTAGATGGACAGCTGGCTGGTATTTTAGCGGTAGCAGATGAGATGAAGTCCAGCAGCCTGTCGGCTGTACAAGAGCTCCAGTCTATGGGGCTGGAAGTCATCATGCTGACAGGTGATCGTGAAGAAACAGCGACAGCTATTGCCCAGAAAGCTGGAATCCAAAAAGTTATCGCAGGTGTATTGCCAGATGGTAAGGCCACTGCTATCAAAGACTTGCAGGAAGCTGGTAAAAAACTGGCCATGGTCGGAGACGGTATCAATGATGCGCCGGCTCTGGTTCAGGCAGATGTGGGAATTGCCATCGGATCAGGCGCTGATGTAGCTATTGAGTCGGCAGATGTAGTGCTCATGCATAGTGATTTGCAGGATGTGGTCAAGGCTATCAAGCTCAGTCAGGCGACCATCCGCAATATCAAGGAAAATCTCTTCTGGGCTTTTGCCTACAATACACTAGGTATCCCGATTGCTATGGGGCTATTGCATCTTTTCGGCGGTCCCTTGCTCAATCCTATGCTAGCTGGTCTGGCCATGAGCTTAAGCTCAGTGTCAGTTGTGGCCAATGCTCTGCATCTAGGACGCTTTAAAATGAACTAAATATACAGAGGAATGAATCTATGAAACAAACAGTCCAATTAGAAAACTTATCTTGTCAAAATTGTGTCAAACACGTCACCAAGCATTTCCTGTCTATGGAGGGAGTGTCAGATGTGGCAGTAGAGCTAGAGAAGCAGACAGCCCACGTCACGACTGATAAGCCTTATGGTACATCAGATTATGAAGCAGCTTTGG
Organism: uncultured Streptococcus sp.; assembly: GCF_963456385.1. Classification (GTDB taxonomy): domain Bacteria; phylum Bacillota; class Bacilli; order Lactobacillales; family Streptococcaceae; genus Streptococcus. The sequence continues at coordinate 7,001 of NZ_CAUOLF010000004.1, forward strand.
AAAAAACAATCTACAGGGTTCTGGATGTGGCAGAAGCTGAGTAAATAAAATCAATAGCTTTGCTCCTGCCCAGCTGCTAGAATTCTTCTTGTAAAAAGCGATAAAATAATCTATAATGTTACTAATCACATGATTTATCTTACCGTGAGAAAGAGGAGAAAAATGAAGAAAAAAGCTTTACCTTTTTTACTAGCAGGAGCTGCTTTATTAGCTATGACAGCTTGCTCAAACGGCAGTGCTACGAATCAATCAGAGACGCCTACTAGCAGTACGGGCTCAGTAACAAGTTCTGTGGAGCAGGTATCCAGTCAATCAACTGTGTCAGCATCTTCAGCGGCTAGCAGCACTAGCTCAGAGAGTGCGAGCACAGAAAAAACCAAGGAAAAGAAGGAAGCGATGGACATTTCAGCACTTGCAAATGGCAGTTATGCCAGCGTTAAAGGAACCTGGCAGGATGCTTCTGGCAACCAGCTTGTTTTTGATGACAAGGGCTTGGTTTCAAGTGTTTATGAATTGTACGGAGCTTCTCTGACAGACTATGGCACTGCTGCTGGCGGTGTCTACGGCGGAGAAAGCGGAGGTTTTCTGATTGAGTTTCTTCCTAAGGGAGTTAAGATCGCAGACAAGGAAAACTTTACAGACAACTCCGATGCCGGTCAAGACAGAATCTGGACAGGGGTTGGCCTGAATAGCTTTGACGAGCAAGGCAGCTTCTATTATCGGGTAGATTAAACGAAGCTTGGCTTTTAGTTTTATAGCTTATATATTGACGAGAGCAGAAAAACATCTGCTCTTTTTTTGTAAAGTAAGAAATTTTATCTACAAAAAAAGCCTGCCTAAATTAGGCAGGTTTTATAGCTTTTAGTTGAATTAGGACTCACTATGAGGCGTTATATAAACTGATCCATAGGGGTTGAAATTACATTTAGGAACAATTTGGCGAAATCTTCTGCAGGCATAGGGTCTTCTTTGATGATCCAAATCTCAATGAGGGAGTTAATCCATCTAACAACAATTTCCGTAGCCATTTCTTTTGGAATTCCCAATTTCTTAGAGTCAATGTCTAAATTTTGCACGACCCACTGAGTGAAGAAGGTAGATAGATAGTCACTCCAGAAAGGATCGATAGCTGTAGTGTAGAGCACCTTCATCCATTTCCTATGTTCATAAAGGGTAGGAATCATATGTTGGGCGAAGAAGCAGAACGGATTTTCTCCACTTCCTTCTTCGTAGCTTTCATACAGGGGCAAAAACGGAGTCATAATTGTCTGGCGGATGTATTGGATAATGTCTTCAACATTGCTAAAATGCTTTTTATAGATAGCCTGGCGTGATAGACCAGCTTGTTTTGCAATCTCTGAAAAAGTAAAATAAGACTTTTCAGGATTTTGCTCTGCCAGCTCAATTAAGGCATTGACGACTTTGTCTCGAGTATCTTGGGGCATAAGTACCTTCCTTCTTTTTTAGTAAGTTCTTGCTGGTTTGTCTAAAAATAGAGCAAATTCCAACAAAATAGTTTACCGCTTGTCAACTAAAATGATAACACTTTATAGAGGAAATGTCCAATTATTTTTAAAATTTAATATAAAAATATTAAAAAACCAGTCTTCCCTTATAAGGACCGGTTCTGTCATTTCTCTGTTTTTCTTCTGGTTGGCTATGCGATCACAATTTTGTTTGAAGGACCAGCTGGACTATCATAAGCAGCAAAGCTGGTTAGGGGTGAAGATACAAGGTTGAGAAATGTCTTAGAAAACTGCTTGCAAGGAACGGGGTCATCCTGAGTGATCCAATTCTCGATAAGAGAACTAATCCAGCCGGCCAGCAGTTGATTGGCCAGGTCTTCAGGAATACCTAATTTTTGATGGTCAAGATTTAGATTCTGCTCGATCCAGTCCTTGTAACTAGCAGTAATAAAATCGCTCCACAGGGGATCGACAGAACTAGTATATAATATTTTAATGCGTTGGCGTTGCTCATAAATAGCGGGAAGAATCGTTTGAGCCAAAAAGGCGAAAGGATCTAAGCCCGCTTCAGAATTGTTGCTATTCCAGTTGGGAGCAAAGGCTTGCTTTACCATATCTTGGCGAATGTATTCGATAATTTCAGTAGTGTTATTAAAGTGTCGTTTGTAAATAGCCTGTCTTGACAAACCGGCTTCTTTAGCGATTTCTGTAAAGGTAAAACGCGGTCTATCTGGCTGTTTATCTGCTAATTCAAAAAATGCATCCAAAATCCTATCTCGTGTATTAAGAGCCATAATTTTATCCCTCCTATACCATTTTACTTTTTCTATCTTAAATAAGCTAGAAAATAGCCCAGAATTTTTACTAAAAAAGTTTACACATTGTTAAATGGAAAAAATTTTAGTTTAATTTTTGGACATCGTGTCTATTTAAAAACTGGACGATTTTACAATTAATGTACATAAATCAAGCCGATAATTGTTTTGTTTTAAAAGGTTAATATGATAAAATAATAAAAAATCTTATCAGAAGTCAAATAGAAAGTGTAGTTTAAAAATTACCAAATCTGAAAGATTTATGGGAGGTTTGACTGGACTTTTTATTAAGGGTTACTGATCAGGATAATAAAATATGTTCAGAGGAGAAAAAGATGAAAAGAACAGAAAAAGTTTTGCGATATTCTATTCGGAAGTCTGTTTTAGGTGTTGGGTCAGTCCTTATTTGTGCTCTGTTTTTGGGTCACAGTTTGGTGGCGGCGGATGAGGAACAGCCAGTGGCAAATGCAGTAGAGAACCCAGTTGCTGCATCGCCAGTAAATCAGAATTTGACAACGGTTAGGGAGGCTGCTAACAAGGAAGTAGGCACATTTCTGGCTGAGAAAGTGACAGATCTTGGGAATAATCCAAATTTGTCAGATGAGGAGCTTGCAGCAGCTAAGGACGAAGTCAATCAAACATCTGCAAAGGCTCAGAATGAAATTGCCGCAGCTGAGGATAAAGAAAGGATTGATCAAGCTAAAGAAGATGGATTGGCAGACATCAACTCTATCAATCCAGTCGGCAAAGATTTACTTCTAGATGAAATCCAAAATGGGAAAGCAGAGTTTGACAAACTTGTAGATAGTAGCGATTTGCTACCTGAGGAGCAAAAGAAAAGTTTCCAAGAGTCTGTAAGGAAGAAGGCTGCAGAAGCAGAGGATGCAATTCAGAAATTAGATGTTAATGCAGCAACAGCAGAGCAGGCGGAAGTGATTCAAGAGCAAGCAGTAACCGAGGAAGACAAGTTTTTCAAATTTATAGCAAGTTCAACCGTAGATTTCACTCTGGCTGCCAAGTTAGCTGACTTGGAAGCAAATCCTAATCTTTCAGAAGCAGAAAAGAAAGCAGTTAGAGGAGAGATAGAGCAGGTTGTGGAAGCGGCCAAGAAGGCTATTGAAGGAGCAGATTCTCAGGAAGTCTATGACCAAGCAAAAGAAACAGCTATAGCCCGCTTAGCCAAGATTCACCCTATTGGCAAAGAGCAGTTTTTAAAAGAAATTCAGGAAGAAAAAACAGCTACTATCGAGGCTGTTGAGAAGAGTCAAAGTCTTTCTACTGAGGAAAAAACTGCAGCTAAAAAGAAGATTGAAGATGCAGCAGCCATAGCTCAAAAAGCAATTGCAGCTTATAATGCTTGGGTTGAAAGTCCTGATGATGCCGAAAAAATTCAAGAACAGGTAGCGGCAGAGAAGCAAGGTTTGCTAAAAGTTACGACTGGACTGAAACTAGATCTTGCTCTGTCTGATAAGCTAGCAGACTTACGGAGCAACCCGAATCTGTCAGATGCAGAACGGGCTACGGCTAAAGCTGAAGCGGAAGCAACTCTAGCAGATGCGAAAACAGCGCTTGAAAAGGCTGATACCGAAGAAGAACTAGAGAGAATTGAGGAAGCTGGAATTGCTAGCTTGGACACGATTCATCCAGTTGGCAAAGACTTGGTTTTAGATGAGCTTGAAGAAGAAGTCGACAAACAGCTTGAAGCGATTGAGCATCACCAAACACTTTCAGAACTCGATAAAAAGCAAGCTAAAGAAAAGATTCGAGCAGTATTAAAGACGGTGACAGATGCGATTGCGCAGCTAGATGATAGTGTAGACAGTGCTGAAAAAGCAGAGAAGCTGCAGGAACAGATTGCTGCTGAGCAGACAAAAGCTCTTGAAAATCTAGAAGCGATTGTCAAGGATGCTGCTAAAGCTGAGACAGCTTCTTCTATTCCAAGTGATTCACCACAGGAAGATAGGCAAGAATTTAGTGGAGGCGTCAGCGACTCTGAGCCAGCAACAGCAACGGTGTCGGAATATGATTTGTCTAGCCATGAAGTTGGAACTCATCCCGATACAGCTCCACAGTCTTCAGTACAACCAGAATTTAGTGGAGGAGTCAGTGATTCTGAGCCGCCAACAGCGATAGCGTCAGAGTATGATTTGTCTAACCATGAAGTTGGAACTCATCCCGATACAGCTCCACAGGCGTCTGTACAACCAGAATTCAGTGGAAATGTTAATGATTCAGAAGCAACAACAGCAACTCGGCCTGAATTTACTGGTGGTGTCAATGATTCTGAACCAACTATGACAGAACATAAAACCTATGATGCTGGCGGTCAGCCATCAGTTAGGAGTGCGCATCCAGACAGCGCTCCTCAAATATCGGCTCTTCCAGAATTTGCCGGCGGTGTCAATGCCACTGACGCGGCAGTAGCTGATGCTTTACCTTCTTACCAAGTAACTAGTGGTATTTTGTCAGCAGTTGATGGGGCCAAATCAGTACAAGAGCAGTCTTCATTAGCTAAGGTCACCCAGCCAGCTCAGCTTAAAAACAAGGAAAGTAGGAGTGGCGCGTCAATCTTACCGCATACAGGACAAGCTTCTAATGCTCTTCTCACGGTTGCAGGAGTTATCAGCGCTTTAGGTGCAGCTGGATTGTCATTCCGTAGTAGAAAAAAAGAAGAATAAATTTTAAAGAGGCCCAGTGGCCTCTTTTTTGATGGAGAAATTTTTCAAAAATTATGCAAACGTTTTACTAAAAGTGCTTGAAAAAGTCAAAAAAAAACGATATAATGGACAATGTGAAAGCGCTTTGCAAACGAGAGCTTGAAAGAAAATATTTTTATTCAAAAGAAGGGGCTTATTATGGTCGAATTAAATCTGAAAAATATCTATAAAAAATATCCCAACAGTGACCACTACTCAGTGGAAGACTTCAATCTTGATATTAAGGACAAGGAATTTATCGTCTTTGTTGGTCCTTCTGGTTGCGGGAAATCAACTACGCTGCGTATGATTGCGGGTCTTGAAGACATCACAGAAGGAACTGCCTCTATTGACGGTACAGTGGTCAATGATGTGGCACCAAAAGACCGTGATATCGCTATGGTCTTCCAGAACTATGCCCTTTATCCGCACATGACTGTCTACGACAACATGGCCTTTGGTCTCAAGCTGCGCAAGTATAGCAAGGAAGATATTGACAAACGTGTCAACGAAGCAGCAGAAATCCTAGGCTTGAAGGAATTCTTGCAGCGCAAGCCAGCTGATTTGTCTGGCGGTCAGCGTCAGCGGGTAGCTATGGGACGCGCTATTGTTCGGGATGCAAAGGTTTTCCTTATGGATGAGCCTTTGTCTAACCTGGATGCTAAGCTGCGTGTTTCTATGCGGGCAGAGATTGCCAAGATTCACCGCCGTATCGGGGCAACAACTATCTATGTTACCCACGACCAGACTGAAGCTATGACCTTGGCGGATCGGATTGTTATCATGTCAGCGACCAAGAATCCTGCTGGAACTGGAACGATTGGTCGAGTGGAGCAGATTGGTACGCCGCAGGAAGTCTATAACAACCCAGTTAATAAGTTCGTTGCCGGCTTCATCGGCAGCCCAGCCATGAACTTCATCCCAGTTAAGCTTGAAGGGAATGAGATTGTCGCAGAAGGTCTGCGCTTAACTGTGCCAGAAGGAGCTCTTAAGGTTCTGCGGGAGAAAGGTTACGAGGGCAAGGAACTGATCTTCGGTATTCGTCCGGAAGATATCAATGCGGAAGCTGCTTTCTTGGAAACTTTCCCGAATTCAGTTGTGCATGCTAAGATTTCTGTTTCAGAATTGCTGGGAGCAGAGTCTCATCTCTACTGCCAAGTGGGTTCTAGTGAGTTTGTAGCGCGTGTGGATTCACGGGATTACCTAGAAACTGGTGCGGGTATTGACCTAGGCTTTGACCTCAATAAAGCACACTTCTTTGATCCAGAGACAGAGAAGACAGTCTATTAATCAGTTGATAAACAAAGAACGCAGACAGGCTTGTCTGCGTTTTTAAAATGGCTGCTTACTGAAAGGTGTTCAGATTTTTTCTTGTTTTAGTTTTCCGATAAGAATCTCGGCTGAAATGGTGGCATGTGTAAGCTGCTCCCAATTGATTAGATTTTTTTCAACATGAAAGAGTAAAGGAGTCATCTGCAGCAGGGCAATTTTCTCCTCAGAATGCAGAGTATGGGTTGATTCTACGGTTTTTCTAGATAGGATCGTAAAGTGTTTCTGGAAGTGCTGGATGATATCTTGATTAGAATAATCTTTCTTGTCCAGATATTGAGCAGCTTTTTGACGAATTTCCTTCAAATGATTTTCTGTTGGGATGACTTTAATGATAAGTCCCTCTTTTTTCAATACTCGCTGAAATTCATGGTAGTTAGCTGGTGAGAAGATGTCCAGCAAGACATCCATGCTTTGATCCTGAATGGGTAAATGTGCCAAATCACCTACGAACCATTTTACAGCAAGGCTCTGATCACTTTTGGCAGCTAACTGGATAGAATCTTTGGATAAATCAAAGGCGTAAGTTTCTTTGTTGGGGAATTTTTCCTGAATTTTTCGAGCATAATACCCCTCTCCGCAAGCGACGTCTAGAATGGTCTGTTCTTCAGGCAGATCCTGCAGCAGATCCTGCAACTCGTCTAGGACATGCTGATAAAAGCCGGCTTCCAAGATGACTTGCCTATTTTGAAAGCTTGTTTTGTCATAGTCTTTAGCTTGTTTGGCCTGGGGAGCTAGATTGACATAACCGAATTTGGCGATGTCATAGGAATGGCGATTGGCGCACTTGAGGCTGTTTTCTTCCATAGCCAAGCTTTGCTGGCAGAGTGGACAGGCTAGAGCCGGAGCTTGGGCAAAGCGGGCGAGTCTTGGTTTCATTAGAACTCTCTTTCTATTTCTTATAGTAAAGACATAGAAAAATCCGATTCAGATAATCGGATTTTTATCTTTAGTAGGTCAGGACAAAGTATTTCTTCTTACCGCGGCGGATAACTGTCAGCTCGTCTTCCAGTTTATCTGAGGCGCTAAGGACATAGTCTAAATCTTGGATGCGCTCGCCATTGAGGTAGATAGCACCGTTTTGGACATCCTCGCGGGCTTGACGTTTTGAGTTTACCACACCAGATGACACGAGGATTTCCACGATGTTAAGATTTTCGTCAGCTTGGACCTGATAGTTAGGCACACCTCGCAGACCTTGTTTGAGTTCCTTGACGGACAAATTTTTGATATTTCCAGCAAAGAGCTGCTCAGTGATGTTGAGGGCTTCCTTATAGGCTTCTTCACCGTGGACAAGAGTCACGACTTCACGAGCGAGGACTTTCTGAGCCAAGCGTTCGTGGGGTGCTGTTTCAAACTGCTGGCGAATCTCTTCGATTTCATCCAAGGACAGGAAGGTAAAAATTTTCAGGAAGCGGATAGCGTCTGCGTCCATGACATTCATCCAGAATTGATACATTTCGTAAGGAGAAGTCTTGTCAGGATTGAGCCAGACAGCATTACCTTCTGACTTGCCGAATTTTTTGCCAGTAGCGTCAGTAATGAGAGGCACGGTCATCACGTGTCCAGTCTTGTCGGCCTTGCGGCGTAAGAGCTCTGTTCCCGCTGTCATATTGCCCCACTGGTCGGAACCACCGATTTGCAGGGTTACGCCGTGGTTTTGATTGAGGATATAGAAGTCATATCCTTGCATGATCTGGTAGGCGAATTCTGTATAGGAAATCCCTGTCTCAATCCGGCTCTTGACAGAATCTTTACTCATCATGTAGTTGACAGTGAAGTATTTGCCGACGTCACGCAGGAAGTCGATAAAGCTGATGCTGCTAAACCAGTCATAGTTGTTGACCATTTCGGCCTTATTATCACCCTTTTCAAAGTCCAGAAAGCGAGAAAGCTGATCTTGGATAGATTTCACCCAGCCTTCCACGGTTTCCTTGGTTTGGAGACTGCGCTCTGCATCCTTAAAGGATGGATCGCCAATCAATCCAGTTGCTCCTCCGACTAGAGCGTAGGGTTTGTGTCCAGCTAGTTGCAAGCGGCGGCTGGTCAGAATGGCTACCAAGTGGCCTAGGTGTAAGCTGTCAGCGGTTGGATCGTATCCGGTATAATAAGAGACTTGTCCTTCTTCTAAGGCCTTGCGTAAAGCTGCTTCATCAGTGGTTTGAAATACCAAGCCACGTTCTTTTAGCTCATCAAAAATGTGCATCATGTCTCTCCTATTCTAAAAGCCAAGAAATTGGCTTATCTATATTTTAAATTTATGTTACTCTATTGTATCATAAAGCTTTTAAATAGCAATGTTTCCTTGAAATAAATCATAGATATTTGGTATAATGGGAAGATAACAAGGAGAATCAAACTTGGAACAATTAATAGAGAAATTAAAAGAGTTCTGGGAAAAAGCCCAGCAGTTTATCAAAAAAATACATCTTCCAGAATGGAGCAAGAAGATCGTTAGTGGCAACAATGGCTGGTCTATCGGTGATGTTTTTGCTGTTTTCTTGCGAACTTTTAAACTTCTGATGAATATGGCTTTTGTGTTTATCTTCTTCGGTGGCGTAATCGGTGCTGGGATTGGGATAGGCTATGCAGCTAGTCTTTTCAGTAAGGTTGAAGTGCCCAAGCAGGACGAGCTGGTCAAGCAGGTGAATAATATCTCTGGTATTTCTAAGCTTACCTATGCCGATGGCAGTTTGATTGCAGAAGTGGATAATGATTTACTCCGCATCCCAGTTAAGAGTGACGCCATCTCTGAAAATGTAAAAAAAGCCGTTATCGCTACAGAGGATGAGAACTTTGAAACGCATAACGGAGTGGTGCCCAAGGCTGTGCTTCGGGCTACGCTCGGATCTGTTGTCGGAGTTGGTTCTTCTAGCGGGGGGTCAACCATTACCCAGCAGTTGATCAAACAGCAGGTGGTGGGCGATGCACCGACTTTCAAGCGGAAAGCAGCGGAGATTGTTGATGCGCTGGCTTTGGAGCGCTACATGTCCAAGGATGATATTTTGACCACCTACTTGAACGTTTCGCCGTTCGGGCGTAACAATAAGGGGCAGAATATCGCTGGTGTGGAAGAAGCTGCTCAAGGGATTTTTGGTGTTTCTGCTAAGGATTTGACAGTGCCCCAGTCTGCTTTTATTGCTGGCTTGCCACAGAGTCCGATTGTTTATTCGCCTTATGCAGCCGATGGCAGTCTCAAGAGTGCAGGGGATATGGCTCTGGGCTTGGAACGTGCCAAAGATGTGCTCTATAATATGTATCGGACGGGCCATCTAAGCGAAAAAGAGTACAAGGAGTACAAGGACTACGACCTGACCAAGGATTTCAAGCCATCTGAAAGCTCGGAAAAATCTTCACATGGCTACCTTTATTACACAGCGGTCGAAGAAGCCCAGCAGACCATGTACGAGTACTTGATTCAGCGGGACAATGTTTCTCAGCAAGAGCTGAAAAACAATGACACTGTCAAGGCATACAAGGAATTGGCTGCTAAAGAACTGAGCGATGGCGGCTATACTGTCACCACCACGATTAACAAGAACATCCACACTGCTATGCAAAATGCAGTAGCCAACTATGGCGGCGTCTTGGATGACGGAACTGGTGCAGTTGAAGTGGGAAATGTTCTCTTGGATAATAAAACCGGTGCTGTGATTGGCTTTGTAGGAGGCAGAGACTATGCTTCTAATCAGAACAATCACGCCTTTGATACGGAACGCTCACCGGGTTCAACTATTAAGCCAATTTTGGCTTATGGGATTGCTATTGACCAAGGTCTGATGGGGAGCGCCAGCGTTCTTTCTAACTATCCGACCAACTTTTCAAGCGGCGATCCAATCATGCACGTAGATAGCCGTGGTACAGCCATGATGGACCTGCAAGAAGCGCTTAATACTTCTTGGAATATTCCGGCTTATTGGACTTACCGCGGATTACGCGAAAAAGGTGTCAATGTCCGTGGCTATATGGAAAAAATGGGCTATTACATTGATGACTACAGCATTGAGAGTCTGCCTATGGGCGGGGGAATTGAAGTATCTGTAGCTCAGCATACCAATGGTTTCCAAACCTTGGCTAATAATGGAACCTACCAGAAAAAATATATGGTTGAAAAAATCACAGACCGAGATGGCAAGGTGATTTACCAGCATAAGGCCAATCCTGTTCAGATTTACAGTCCAGCAGCTGCTACGATTATGCAGGAGCTCATGCGGGGCGTTATCAATTCTGGAGCTACTACGACCTATAAATCCAGAATCAGTCAGGTCAACGGAACCTTGGCTGGAGCCGACTGGATTGGTAAGACTGGAACGACCAATACCAACGGTGATATGTGGCTGATGCTTTCTACTCCTAAGATGACTTTGGGAGGCTGGATTGGTCATGATGATAATAGCTCTATGGCGGCATTGACTGGTTATAATAATAATGCCTCCTACATGGCCTATATGGCAGATGCTATCTATCAGGCAGATCCAAATGCCTGGGGTGTTGGTGATAAGTTCACTCTTGATCCAAGTGTGATTAAGTCTGATGTGCTCAAGTCCACAGGGGAAAAGCCAGGTACAGTAACGGTAAACGGCCGCTCTGTTAATCTCAGTGGTCCGACAGTGCCTAGCTATTGGGCTAAAAACGGTGCTCCGACCACGACCTACCGTTTTGGTATTGGGGCATCAGATGCGGATTATCAGAAGGCTTGGTCAGCTATTCTGGGCGGTTCTACCTCTAATTCTAGTTCCAGCTCCAATTCTAACAATAATCGGCAAGGGAACTAGCGCATCAAGAACAGTTTTAACTTTTCAGAAAGCGGATGAAATCCTTGCAATTTCTAGCTAAATAAGGTATAATGATAGCAATAATTTGTCGTGTGCTTTATTTGAAATATTGTCCAAATAGAAGCTTACAGCAGTTAAATCAAACTTGAATAAGTCAGATTTAGCTGCTCTTTTTGTGCCTATTTTTAGGAAAAACGGATTATGTAACTGTAATTTAATTTTTCTGAAAATTATACAAAAGGGACTGATTGTGGCTGTTTTGCAGCATTGTAAATGACAGAGGATTTTCCTCTGAAAACATTTCACAGAACTCGCCCTCAGAGCGTTGAGAAAAAGATACGTCTTTTCTCGCTTTATCAAGGGCTTAGTATCTTATCATAAAGGAGTAAAAACTTGGCAGGACATGACGTTCAATACGGGAAACATCGTACCCGTCGTAGTTTTTCAAGAATTAAGGAAGTTCTTGATTTACCAAATTTGATTGAAATTCAAACGGATTCGTTCCAAGATTTCTTGGATCATGGTCTGAAGGAAGTCTTTGAAGATGTACTTCCTATTTCAAACTTTACCGACACCATGGAATTGGAATTTGTTGGCTATGAAATCCGTGAGCCTAAATATACGCTGGAAGAAGCACGTATCCACGATGCCAGCTACTCAGCGCCAATCTTTGTAACCTTCCGTCTGATTAACAAGGAAACTGGTGAAATCAAGACTCAGGAAGTCTTCTTTGGCGATTTCCCAATCATGACTGAAATGGGAACCTTCATCATCAATGGTGGTGAGCGGATTATCGTATCCCAGTTGGTGCGTTCTCCAGGGGTTTACTTTAACGATAAAGTTGACAAAAATGGAAAAGTTGGCTACGGTTCAACGGTTATTCCTAACCGCGGAGCTTGGTTAGAGTTGGAAACAGACTCAAAAGACATTGCCTACACTCGTATTGACCGGACGCGGAAGATTCCATTTACCACTCTGGTGCGTGCGCTTGGTTTCTCAGGAGATGATGAGATCTTGGACATCTTTGGTGACAGCGACTTGGTGCGCAATACCATCGAAAAAGATATCCACAAGAACCCAATGGACTCCCGTACAGATGAAGCTCTGAAAGAAATCTATGAGCGTCTTCGTCCAGGAGAGCCTAAGACGGCTGAAAGTTCTCGTTCCCTTCTTGAAGCGCGTTTCTTTGATCCGCATCGTTATGACTTGGCAGCAGTTGGTCGTTACAAGATTAATAAGAAACTCAGCGTCAAGACACGCTTGCTGAACCAAACCATTGCAGAGCCATTGGTAGATGCTGAAACAGGAGAAATCTTGGTTGAAGCTGGTACAGTTATGACCCGCAGTGTCATTGACAGCATTGCAGAGCAGTTGGACAATGGTTTGAACAAAATCACTTATATTCCAAACGATTCAGCTGTTTTGACAGACCCTGTAGAATTGCAGAAGTTCAAGGTAGTGGCTCCGACTGATCCAGACCGCGTTGTGACCATTATTGGTAATGCAAATCCGTCTGACAAGGTACGGATTGTGACACCAGCTGACATCTTGGCTGAGATGAGCTACTTCCTCAACTTGGCTGAAGGCATTGGTCGCGTGGACGATATTGACCACTTGGGGAACCGTCGTATTCGTGCTGTTGGTGAGCTTTTGGCTAACCAAGTCCGTCTTGGACTTTCTCGGATGGAGCGTAATGTTCGTGAACGGATGTCTGTTCAGGATAACGAAGTACTAACTCCACAGCAAATCATCAATATCCGTCCAGTGACTGCAGCCATTAAAGAATTCTTTGGTTCTTCACAGTTGTCACAGTTCATGGACCAACACAATCCGCTGTCTGAGCTTTCTCACAAGCGCCGTCTGTCTGCCTTAGGACCTGGTGGTTTGACACGTGACCGCGCTGGCTATGAAGTGCGGGACGTGCACTATACTCACTACGGTCGTATGTGTCCGATTGAAACGCCTGAAGGACCAAACATTGGTTTGATCAATAACTTGTCTTCTTATGGACACCTTAATAAATATGGCTTTATCCAAACGCCTTACCGTAAGGTAGACCGTGAAGCTGGCGTAGTAACCAACGAAATCGTTTGGCTGACCGCTGATGAAGAAGATGAATTTATCGTAGCGCAGGCTAACTCTAAGCTGAATGAAAAAGGTGGCTTTGCAGAGCCTATCGTTATGGGACGCCACCAAGGTAATAACCAAGAATTCCCATCAGACCAAGTAGACTACATGGATGTATCGCCTAAGCAGGTAGTTGCCGTAGCGACAGCATGTATTCCTTTCTTGGAAAATGACGACTCCAACCGTGCTCTCATGGGTGCCAACATGCAGCGTCAGGCTGTGCCTTTGATTGATCCAAAAGCACCTTACGTTGGTACTGGTATGGAATACCAAGCTGCCCACGACTCTGGTGCAGCAGTTATCGCCCAGCATGATGGTAAGGTGACCTATGCGGATGCAGACAAGGTTGAAGTCCGCCGCGAAGATGGTTCTCTCGATGTTTACCAAATTCAAAAATTCCGCCGTTCTAACTCGGGAACTGCTTACAACCAACGTACCTTGGTGAAAGTTGGCGATGTCGTTGAAAAAGGCGACTTTATCGCTGACGGACCTTCCATGGAAAATGGAGAAATGGCCCTGGGACAAAACCCAATCGTTGCCTACATGACATGGGAAGGTTACAACTTCGAGGATGCGGTTATCATGAGTGAGCGTCTGGTGAAAGACGATGTCTACACCTCTGTTCACTTGGAAGAATACGAATCAGAAACTCGCGACACCAAGCTTGGCCCAGAAGAAATTACCCGCGAAATTCCAAACGTAGGGGAAGATGCCCTACGCAATCTGGACGAAATGGGGATTATCCGCATTGGGGCGGAAGTCAAGGAAGGCGACATCTTAGTAGGTAAAGTTACCCCTAAGGGTGAAAAAGACCTTTCTGCTGAGGAACGTCTCTTGCACGCTATCTTCGGAGACAAGTCTCGTGAAGTTCGTGACACTTCTCTTCGTGTACCTCACGGTGCCGATGGAGTGGTTCGTGACGTGAAGATCTTTACCCGTGCTAATGGTGATGAGCTGCAATCTGGCGTTAATATGCTGGTTCGTGTTTACATCGCTCAAAAACGTAAGATTAAGGTCGGAGATAAGATGGCCGGTCGTCACGGAAACAAGGGGGTTGTATCCCGTATCGTTCCTGTGGAAGACATGCCTTACTTGCCAGATGGAACACCAGTTGATATCATGCTAAACCCACTCGGGGTACCATCTCGTATGAACATTGGTCAGGTTATGGAGCTTCACCTTGGTATGGCAGCACGTAACTTGGGCATCCATATTGCAACACCAGTCTTTGATGGAGCAAGCTCAGAAGACCTCTGGGATACAGTACGCGAAGCTGGTATGGACAGCGATGCCAAGACTATTCTCTACGACGGACGTACCGGTGAGCCGTTTGACAACCGTGTATCTGTCGGTGTCATGTACATGATCAAGCTCCACCACATGGTAGATGACAAACTCCACGCCCGCTCAGTAGGACCTTATTCAATGGTTACCCAACAGCCGCTCGGAGGTAAAGCTCAGTTTGGTGGACAACGTTTTGGTGAGATGGAAGTTTGGGCCTTGGAAGCTTACGGTGCTTCTAACGTTCTGCAAGAAATCTTGACTTACAAGTCAGATGATGTCAACGGACGTTTGAAGGCTTATGAAGCTATTACCAAAGGAAAACCAATTCCAAAACCAGGTGTGCCAGAATCCTTCCGCGTTCTTGTCAAAGAATTGCAATCTCTTGGTCTGGACATGCGTGTTCTCGATGAAGATGACAATGAAGTAGAACTGCGTGACCTAGACGAAGGTGAAGATGATGATGTGATTCACGTTGACGATCTTGAAAAAGCGCGTGAAAAAGCAGCTCAAGAAGCGAAAGCAGCTTTTGAAGCTGAAGGAAAAGAATAAGAATACACACTGATTAGAAAATGAAGAAAGGTAAGAAATAGTGGTTGATGTAAATCGTTTTAAAAGTATGCAAATCACCCTAGCTTCTCCAAATAAGGTCCGTTCATGGTCTTATGGGGAAGTGAAGAAACCTGAAACAATCAATTACCGAACCCTGAAACCAGAACGCGAAGGTCTTTTTGACGAAGTGATCTTCGGTCCAACAAAGGACTGGGAATGTGCCTGTGGTAAGTACAAACGGATTCGTTACAAAGGAATCGTCTGTGACCGCTGTGGTGTTGAAGTAACCCGCGCCAAGGTTCGTCGTGAGCGTATGGGCCACATTGAATTGAAGGCACCTGTTTCACATATTTGGTACTTTAAAGGAATTCCAAGCCGCATGGGTCTCACTTTGGATATGAGCCCACGTGCCCTGGAAGAAGTTATTTATTTTGCGGCTTATGTGGTGATTGATCCTAAGGATACACCGCTAGAGCACAAGTCCATCATGACGGAACGTGAGTACCGTGAACGTTTACGCGAGTACGGTGCTGGCTCATTTGTAGCCAAAATGGGAGCAGAAGCTATTCAAGACCTCTTGAAACAAGTGGACTTGGAATCTGAGATTGCTGTCCTCAAAGAAGAGTTGAAAACTGCTTCAGGTCAAAAACGGATCAAAGCTGTCCGTCGCTTGGATGTTTTGGACGCCTTCTACAAGTCTGGCAATAAGCCAGAATGGATGGTTCTTAATATTCTGCCGGTTATTCCGCCAGATTTGCGTCCGATGGTTCAGCTGGACGGTGGTCGTTTTGCGGCTTCTGACCTTAATGATCTCTACCGCCGTGTTATCAACCGGAACAACCGTTTGGCTCGTTTGTTGGAACTCAATGCCCCTGGTATCATCGTTCAAAATGAGAAGCGTATGCTTCAAGAAGCGGTTGATGCTTTGATTGATAACGGTCGCCGCGGCCGTCCGATTACTGGACCAGGTAGCCGTCCGCTTAAGTCTCTGAGCCATATGCTCAAAGGGAAACAAGGACGTTTCCGTCAAAACTTGCTGGGTAAACGGGTTGACTTCTCAGGTCGTTCCGTTATCGCCGTTGGTCCTACATTGAAAATGTATCAATGTGGTGTGCCGCGTGAAATGGCGATTGAACTCTTCAAGCCGTTTGTGATGCGGGAAATCGTTGCTCGCGATATCGTGCAAAACGTGAAAGCTGCTAAACGCTTGGTAGAGCGTGGAGATGAGCGCATCTGGGATATTCTGGAAGAAGTGATTAAGGAACACCCAGTGCTTCTTAACCGCGCACCGACCCTTCACCGTTTGGGAATTCAGGCTTTCGAGCCAGTTCTGATTGATGGTAAAGCTCTTCGTTTGCATCCGCTGGTCTGTGAAGCCTACAATGCTGACTTTGACGGTGACCAGATGGCTATCCACGTACCGTTGTCAGAGGAAGCGCAAGCTGAAGCTCGTATCCTCATGCTGGCTGCTGAGCACATCTTGAATCCGAAAGATGGTAAACCAGTTGTAACACCTTCTCAGGATATGGTCTTGGGTAACTACTACCTGACCATGGAAGAGGCTGGCCGCGAAGGCGAAGGCATGATTTTCAAGGATATGGATGAAGCAGTTATGGCTCTCCGCAACGGCTATGTTCACTTGCATACTCGTGTTGGTATTGCAACAGACAGTCTCAATAAGCCTTGGACAGAAGACCAGAAGCATAAGATTTTGATCACAACTGTTGGTAAAATTCTCTTTAACGCGATTATGCCTGAGGAATTGCCTTATCTGCAAGAGCCGACTAACGCTAACTTGACAGAAGGTGTGCCAGCTAAGTATTTCTTGGAGTCAGGACAAGACATCAAGGAAGTCATTGAACAGCTTGAGATCAATGTTCCGTTTAAGAAGAAAAATCTTGGGAATATCATCGCAGAAATCTTCAAACGCTTCCGTACGACAGAAACATCTGCTCTTCTTGACCGCTTGAAGAACTTGGGTTATCACCATTCTACTTTGGCTGGTCTGACAGTGGGTATCGCTGATATCCCAGTTGTCGAAGACAAGGCTGAGATTATTGAAGAATCCCACAAGCGTGTTGAACAAATTACTAAACAATTCCGTCGTGGTATGATTACTGATGACGAACGCTATAATGCAGTTACTGCTGAGTGGCGGGCAGCTCGTGAGAAATTGGAAAAACGTCTGGTTGCCAACCAGGATCCGAAGAACCCTATCGTTATGATGATGGACTCTGGAGCTCGGGGTAACATCTCTAACTTCTCCCAGTTGGCCGGTATGCGTGGTCTGATGGCTGCGCCAAATGGACGTATCATGGAATTGCCAATCTTGTCTAACTTCCGTGAAGGTCTGTCCGTTCTGGAAATGTTCTTCTCAACCCACGGTGCTCGTAAGGGTATGACCGATACGGCCCTTAAGACAGCCGACTCGGGTTACTTGACACGTCGTTTGGTTGACGTTGCTCAAGATGTGATTATCCGTGAAGACGACTGTGGTACAGACCGCGGCTTGCTCATAACTTCTATCACAGAAGGTAAGGAAATGATCGAGTCTCTGGAAGAGCGTCTCAATGGTCGTTACACTAAGAAGACGGTTAAACATCCAGAAACTGGTGCTGTCATTATTGGTCCAAATGAATTGATCACAGAAGACAAGGCGCGCGAGATTGTTAATGCTGGTGTTGACGAAGTGACGATTCGCTCAGTCTTTACATGTAACACCCGCCACGGTGTCTGCCGTCATTGTTACGGTATCAACTTGGCAACGGGTGATGCGGTTGAAGTTGGTGAAGCAGTCGGAACCATCGCTGCCCAGTCTATCGGGGAGCCTGGTACACAGCTGACCATGCGTACCTTCCACACGGGTGGTGTTGCCTCTAATACCGATATCACGCAAGGTCTTCCTCGTGTCCAAGAAATTTTTGAAGCCCGCAATCCGAAAGGGGAAGCGGTCATTACTGAAGTCAAGGGTGAAGTTACTGCCATCGAAGAAGATGCATCTACTCGTACCAAGAAGGTCTTTGTTAAAGGCCAAACTGGCGAAGGTGAATACGTAGTGCCATTTACAGCCCGCATGAAGGTAGAAGTGGGAGATCAAGTCTCTCGCGGTGCTACCTTGACCGAAGGTTCTATCCAACCTAAGCACTTGCTGGCTGTCCGCGATGTCTTGTCTGTTGAAACTTACCTGCTTGCTGAAGTACAAAAAGTTTACCGCAGCCAAGGGGTAGAAATTGGCGACAAACACATCGAAGTAATGGTTCGTCAGATGATTCGCAAGGTGCGCGTTATGGATCCAGGAGATACAGATCTTCTCATGGGAACTCTCATGGATATTACAGACTTCACAGATGCTAACCGTGATGTGGTTATCTCAGGTGGTGTACCTGCGACAGCCCGTCCAGTCCTCATGGGAATCACCAAAGCTTCCCTTGAGACAAATAGCTTCCTGTCTGCAGCTTCCTTCCAGGAAACAACTCGTGTCCTGACAGATGCTGCTATCCGTGGTAAGAAAGACCATCTGCTCGGACTCAAGGAAAATGTTATCATCGGTAAGATTATCCCAGCTGGTACTGGTATGGCCCGCTACCGCAATTTGGAACCTCAGGCTGTCAATGAAGTTGAAATTATCAACGAAGTGACAGAACTGCCAGATGGATTTGAAACTGAAGAAAATATTGTTCTTAAATAAAGAACTTTCCCTCCCGAAAATCGGGAGGGATTTTTTGTTGCAGCCGATAATTTCTTGCTCGCAACTAAATATTATCCTATAATATACTTAGAAAGTTGTTTTTAAGTTCTCCTTTATGGATCAACGACTATAGAAGAAATATTCAAGATTTCCTGTTTCAGTTTTTCTATGATGCGAGATGCCATATTTATTTTTAATCACGGAGGTAGCTGGTTTTTTGTAGTATGATAGCGCTAGGTTATACTATTTTAAAAATCCTAAAATAGTAGGAGGGGCAGGTTTGACATTTTAAAAAAGAGGAGGTTGGTTTTAATGGTGGTGGTCGAAGATTGTGGAGAACAGTAGCTGGCGTTTATCTAGCTAGCTCATTCATGAAGGGAGGATTTTGAAATATAAAGAGTAGAAAACAATTAGATTACAAATAGAATAATATTTTATTACAATGAATAAAGATTAAAAAATATAGGTAAAAAACACAAAATTCTGCATAAATCAGGGCTTTAAGCCTATAAGTTCTTTCCTTTTTATTTATTTTTTTGAGAAAACCAAAAAATTTCAGCAATTTTAAGTTACGATTAAGTTAAGAAAATTAAAATAATCTTAAATAAGTTACCAACATGTAAATTACTATTAAGAAAGTATAAAATAATAGTTCATGCTTTGATTATTGAAACGCTTGATGGTAAAATAACTAAGGTTGCTTAAAACAAACATTTTTTAGTAAAAAGTTAATATAACAATGTTGATTTTTGGTGAGGAAAAATGAAGAAAATTAAGGTAATGGTTGTTTTTGGAACTCGTCCAGAAGCAATTAAGATGGCTCCACTGGTTATTGAACTGAAGAAGCAGGCAGACTTGTTTGAGACAACAACAGTTGTGACTGCTCAGCATCGTCAGATGCTGGATCAGGTACTTGAAACTTTTAAGATTAAGCCTGATTATGATTTGGATATTATGGGGAAGAATCAAACCCTGACAGATATTACTGTCAAGATCCTGCATAAGCTGGATGATATCTTAAAGGAAAACAAGCCAGATATTATGTTGGTGCACGGTGATACGACAACAACTTTTGCGGCTAGTCTTGCAGCGTTTTATAATCAAGTTCGTATCGGCCACGTGGAAGCTGGCTTGCGGACTTGGAATAAATACTCTCCTTTCCCAGAAGAGATGAATCGTCAGATGACTGACTCTTTGACGGACTTGTATTTTGCGCCAACGGATCAGAGTAAGGCTAACTTGCTCAAGGAAAACCATCCGGCAGAAACAGTTTTTGTGACAGGAAATACAGCTATTGACGCTCTCAAGCTGACCGTCCAGGCTGATTATCAGCATGAGGTGCTTGATCGTATTGATCCAGCTCGCAAGATGATTTTGGTGACCATGCATCGCCGGGAAAATCAAGGCGAGCCGATGAGAAGGGTCTTTCGAACTCTACGACAGATTGTAGATGCCCATGATGATGTGGAAATTGTCTATCCTGTTCACCTGAGCCCAGCGGTTCAGGAAGCGGCTAGAGAAATTCTGAGTGACAATGAGAAAATTCATCTGATTGAGCCTTTGGATGTGTTGGATTTCCATAATATCGCAGCTAAAAGCTACTTTATCATGTCAGACTCAGGCGGAGTACAAGAGGAAGCACCTTCCTTAGGTAAACCTGTACTGGTACTTCGTGATACAACAGAGAGACCAGAAGGAGTTGAAGCCGGCACCTTGAAGCTGGTCGGTACAGAAACTCAAGCAGTAGCAGAGGCAATGGAAGCCCTGCTGACAGATGAGTCACTCTATCAGGAAATGGCCCAAGCCAGCAATCCGTATGGTGACGGTAAGGCTTCTGAGCGGATTGCTCAAGCTATTGCCCACTATTTTAAGCAGACGGCTAGGCCGGAAGAATTTAAGACAGGAGTAAAAAATGTTTAGGAAAAAAGGACTAGAAAAATCATTAGCCGTCTTTGTACTGGCAATTGGACTAATTCTTTTCTACAGTTGGAATTTTGCAGCTAACATATTTTATATCGGAATCGCGCTGATTTTATTAGGTATTTTTAGTGTCTTTGTCCTATCTGATCTCTTGGTGACATGGGCTATGATTCTGGGTGTGGTTATCGCAACTCTGATCTTGCTCTTTGATGTAACCTATCTACCGGACAATCAAGTTCTCTTCTTGCTTTATGTCTTCCCTGTCAGTGCTTGGCTGACCAGCCGAGTGAATTTCTATCTCCATCAGCGCTTGGGATTAGTGCAGGATGACAGTGAAGATGCTGCTGAGGCCTATGAAGAAATGGTTCAGAAAGTAAATCAGAAACAAGCTCCAGCTTTTCAGGCTTTGCTGGTCCATTGGGCACACAATCATCATTTTTATCAAATTCACTCTCGGGAGTACAAGCGGATGCTCAAGAGAATTTTACGACTGCTTAACTGGGACTTCCAGAATGTAGAAACAGTTTACTATGTATCCAATGGTAACTTTCTCGTTCTGGTAGAAGATCTGGATCAGGAAGTCAAGGAATATTTCCAAGAGAAAGTGCGTGACGATTTAACGATGATGCACTTTGAGAATAAGAAAACTGACCAAAAAATTCAGTTTCAGTCCGGCAGTTTAAAATTGAACGCTCAAAACATTGACAAATTCCATAATTTCGATGACGCTTTGAGCAATCTGGAGCGTCAGCTTGAAACCGACATTATCGTAGAATACTAGGAGGTAAACTCATGTCTTTAACTGAAGTATTTTTTATCGTATCTATGGTGCTAAGTATCTTTTTTGCTATTAGTTTTTTTGTCCTCTTCATCTATTATCTGGTTATTTACAATCGGGTTAATAAAAATTTTAGGGCGGTGACTCGTCATGATTAGTCAGCTTATTATGATTATCACCCTGTTCTCCATCTGGATGTCTCTGGCTTGGGCCTTGGTTATCCTATGCTCTTCCGTGCATTTCTGGATGAAGCGCAGTGACTTCAATGTGGATACCAGTCCATTGGAACATTATCCTATGGTTACAGTCGTTGTCCCAGCCCACAATGAAGATGTGGTTATCGCTCAGACAACTAAGGCCATTCTGGATTTGGACTATCCTCATGATCGAGTGGAAGTTCTGCTCTTTGCGGACAACTGCTCGGACGATACCTATCAGGAAATGCTGAAAGTACAGGCTATGCCTGAGTATGCTGGACGCAATGTTATAATTACAGACCGTACTGGTACGGGAGGTAAGGCAGGGGTGTTGAATGATGCCCTGAAGATGGCCAAGGGTGAATATATCTGTGTCTATGATGCGGATGCCATGCCAGAAAAGAATGCCCTCTACTTCCTAGTCAAGAAAGTTTTGGAAGATCCAGAACGCCACGTTGCTTCCTTTGGACGCAATAAGACCCGTAATGCCAACCAGAACTTCCTGACCCGTTGTATCAACCAAGAAATCGTTGTAACTCAGCGTGTTTACCACGTAGGTATGTGGCATCTCTTCAAGATTGGACGGATTCCAGGTACAAACTTCTTGATTAACACTGAGTTTGTTAAGAGTATTGGTGGTTGGAAAAACGGTGCCTTGACAGAGGATACAGAAATTTCCTTTAAGATTATGCAGAGCGGCAAACTGATTGCTTTGGCTTATAACTCAGAGGCTTTCCAGCAAGAACCAGAAACCCTCAAGTCCTACTACTTGCAGCGTAAGCGCTGGGCTAAGGGAAATTATGAGGTGGTTATTGACAACTTCAAGCATCTTTTTAGCGGCGGTAACTGGCGTGTGAAACTGGAAGTGTTTAATTATTCTTGTATCTTCTTCTGGTTCAATTTGGCGATTGTCTTATCTGACTTGGTTTTCTTTGCCAATGTAGCGGCGATGATTACCCAGCTCTTTATACCGGATGTGCGGATTCCTTTCGCTTTTGATGCTCAGAATATCTATATCGTCCAGCTGATGCTCTTTAACTGGCTTCTGATGATTTTGCTTTATCTTTTGCAGATCAATATCGCCCTGGCTTCTCAGTTTGGACAGGCGACCACCAAACAGATTTGGCTGGCCCTTGTGTCCTATTTGACTTACTCTCAGCTCTTTATCGTTGTCTCTTTAGATGCAGTAGGATCTGTTATCTTGGACAAGATTTTGAAGCGGAAAGAAACCAAGTGGGTTAAAACAAAACGATTTGCAGGTTAGGAGAAAGTGTGAAAAGAACAAGATTAAGATTTATTTGGTTTGTGATAATTCTGGCTGTCTTGGCTAGTATCCTCTTGTACACCCGCATGGGCAGTACTCCTAATATTAAAAAGAAAATATACAGCCAATGGTCTAAAGAATATGTCGTAACCAAGGACAAATTGTCTTATATCAGGACGACAAACAGTAAGACTGAAGACGTTGTGCTGTCTGAGGCACAGGGTTATGGCATGGTGATTGCTGTGGATGCAGCTAAGCAAGGCAATGCCAGTTCGGCTGATTTTGAAAAGCTCTACCAATATTATCTAGCTCATCGTCTGAAAGATACCCAGCTTATGTCTTGGAAACAGACGATTAAGGACGGGAAGAGCAATCATGAAGACGAAAACAATGCTACAGATGGCGATCTCTACATTGCCTATGCATTGATTCAGGCGGCTAAACAGTGGCCGGACAAGGCTAAAGAATACCAAGCTCAGGCTCAGGCTATTCTGAAAGATGTCTTGGCTTATAACTATAATGAAAGCAATGGCGTTTTGACGGTTGGGAACTGGGCAAATGCAGAATCGAAATTTTATAATCTCATGCGGACTTCTGATACATTGCCGCAGCAGTTCCAAGCTTTCTATGAGTTGACCAAAGATAAGCAGTGGCTGACAATCCGGGATAAGATGCTCAGCAAACTTGAAGCAATCAGCGCTGATAACAAGACTGGTTTGATACCAGACTTTATCTGGGTTGACGGTGACAAAGTTCGCGCTGCTGATGCTGATACGGTTGAATCTGCAAATGATGGCTATTATTCTTATAATGCCTGCCGACTTCCTTACAATTTGGCTCAAAGCAAGGATGAAAAAAGTCAAAAAATGCTGAAGAAGATGTTGAACTTCTTCCTCAATCAAGAAAAGATCTATGCGGGCTACACTCTGAAAGGGAAAGCTCTCAATAGTAATCAGGCTGGTAGTTTTACCGCTCCAGTATTCTATGCGGCTAATAACAACATTGAATTCCGCAAATTAGTGCAGCAGAATAAATATCTCTTCATGCAAGGCTTACCGTCAGATAATTACTATGACGCAGCTGTGACTACAATGATTGCTTTAGAAACTTTATAATGCAGAAACAAGCAAGATGAAAATTTTGCTTAAGATCATGCAGACAATAGGGTGGGACAGAATAATGTTTGTCTCATCCTTTTTTGAATAAAAGGATTGAGATTTATTTCGCAAAGCGTTACAAAAGAAAGCCTGTATTTATGCAAAATCAGGACTTATCCAGTTTCTAGATATTGAGAAACCTGTCGTATGTGTAAATGGTCCGACACTATTTGTTCGCATGGATAAGAGCACCATCCATGATGTTACTCTTCATATTATGAAGAGCGATGTGCTTGTCTTCGTTCCAATAATGTTCTTGCTCTCTGATTCTGAGCAAAATAGTTTTGTTCGTCAAAGAATTCATATATAATATACGGTACAAAGAGAGGACGAGTATGTATTGTGTAATTGAGATGTACGGGGACTATGAACCGTGGTGGTTTCTGGATGGCTGGGAAGAGGATATCGTTGCAAAGAAGCAGTTCGATGATTATTATGAAGCCCTTAAATATTATAAAAGCCGTTGGCTGCAAATGGAGGAGCAGTCACCTTTGTATAAGAGCCGCAGTGATTTAATGACAATTTTTTGGGATCCGGAGGATCAGCGCTGGTGCGAGGAGTGCGATGAGAATGTTCAGCAGTACCACTCGCTGTTTTTGCTGGAGAATGACTGCAAGATTCCTAAGAGCAAGTACCGGCCAGGCTATACTAAGCAGAACGGTCTTGAAAAGCACCGAGCTTGCTCAGTTAAACTAAAAACCGCTAAGCCTCTTTAAATCGACAGAATATATTTTGCAAATCAGATAATAGAGCAGCAGAAGAGACCTAACTTGTTAGAAGTTAAGTTTCTTCCGCTGTTTTTTTCTTTTTCTGGATTTTTTGCGAATAGTAAGGTGAGGAGGATGTATGGTTCAAGAAATTGCAAAAGAAATGATTAGGCAGGCTCGGCAAGAAGGGGCGCAGGATATTTACCTCATTCCTAAGACTACTTGCTATGAGCTTTATATGAGAATCGGTGATGAACGCCGCTTTATAAAGACTTATGATTTTGAGCTTCTGTCAGCTGTTATCAGCCACTTTAAGTTTGTCGCAGGTATGAATGTTGGAGAAAAGCGCCGCAGTCAACTGGGGTCTTGCGATTATGACTGTGAGGAAGCCAAGGTTTCAATCCGACTGTCGACAGTTGGGGATTACCGTGGTTTTGAAAGTCTGGTTATCAGGCTCCTGCATGATGAAGACAGGGAGATGCGCTTTTGGTTTGAGCAATTGCCGGAGCTGCGCAAGAAAATTCAGGCTCGCGGCCTCTATCTATTCTCAGGCCCAGTCGGCAGCGGCAAGACGACCTTGATGTACCATTTGGCTCAGCTTAAATTTTCTGGTCAGCAGGTTATGTCGATTGAAGATCCGGTTGAGATTAAGCAAGAGGCTATGCTGCAGCTGCAGCTTAATGAAACCATTGGCATGACTTATGATAGTCTGATTAAGCTGTCTCTGCGACATCGGCCGGATCTATTGATTATCGGGGAAATCCGTGATCGAGAGACAGCTAGAGCAGTGGTTCGGGCAAGTTTGACCGGAGCTACGGTCTTTTCAACGATTCATGCCAAGAGTGTTCGCGGTGTCTATGAGCGGCTTTTGGAATTGGGCGTTAGCGAGGATGAGCTAAGAATGGTACTTCAAGGTGTTTGTTACCAGCGTTTAATTGGGGGAGGAGGTGTCGTTGATTTTGTCAGTCAAAATTATCAAGAGCACGAAGCCGCAGTCTGGAATCAGCAGATTGATCAGCTTTTTGCAGAAGGACATATCAGTGCTGAGCAAAGGCAGACCGAAAAAATTATCTACGCCTAAGCAGAAAAAGATTATCGAGCTCTTTCATAATCTCTTCAGCAGCGGTTTTCACTTGGCAGAGATTGTAGACTTTCTGAGACGAAGTGCCTTGCTGGAGGAAGTGTATGTCGCAGAAATGCGGTCTGGCTTGTCAGCTGGTCAGTCCTTTTCAGAGATTGTCAGTCGACTGGGATTTTCCGACAACGTTGTAACCCAGCTGTCCTTATCTGAGCTGCATGGCAATCTGACTCTAAGTCTGGGCAAAATTGAGGCCTATCTGGAAAATCTATCCAAGGTTAAGAAAAAATTGATAGAGGTAGGAACCTATCCTCTCATGCTGCTGGGCTTTTTGGTCCTTATCATGCTGGGATTGCGCAACTATCTTCTGCCTCAATTGGACAGCCAGAATCTAGCTACTCAGCTTATTAATCACCTGCCTCAAATCTTTTTGTGGAGCAGTCTTGCTTTAACTGCCTTGGTTTCAGTGGCTCTCTTTTACTATCGAAAGTCATCAAAGATTCGTTTTTTTAGCAAACTAGCAGCTCT
Source organism: uncultured Streptococcus sp. (assembly GCF_963456385.1). Taxonomy (GTDB): domain Bacteria; phylum Bacillota; class Bacilli; order Lactobacillales; family Streptococcaceae; genus Streptococcus. Next base: position 33,359 of record NZ_CAUOLF010000004.1, read on the forward strand.
GCCTTTTATTGGTCGTTTGGTACAGGCTTACTTGACAGCTTATTATGCTCGTGAATGGGGAAATATGATTGGCCAGGGCTTGGAGTTGAGTCAGATTTTTGCGATTATGCAGGATCAACCGTCCCAACTCTTTCAGGAAATCGGAGCAGACATGGCTGCTGCTTTGCAAGCTGGTCAAGGCTATGCGGACAAGGTGGCGAGCTATCCTTTCTTTAAAAAGGAATTGTCCCTGATGATTGAGTACGGCGAGGTCAAGTCCAAGCTGGGGAGTGAACTGGAAGTCTATGCTGAAAAGACTTGGGAGGAATTTTTTCTACGTATCAACCGGGCCATGAATTTCATTCAGCCCCTAGTATTTATTTTTGTTGCCTTAGTGATTGTTTTACTTTATGCGGCAATGCTCTTGCCCATTTATCAGAATATGGAGGTTCATTTGTAATGAAAAAACTTAATACCTTAAAAGTTCAAGCATTCACCCTTGTGGAAATGCTGATTGTCTTGCTGGTTATCAGCGTACTCTTGCTGCTCTTTGTGCCTAATCTGACCAAGCAAAAAGATGCTGTTTCAGATACAGGAACTGCAGCGGTGGTCAAGGTAGTAGAAAGCCAGGCGGAGCTGTATGAACTGAAGAATACCAATGAAAAGGCTAGTCTGAGCAAGCTAGTCAGCGCAGGAAATATCAGCCAGAAACAGGCAGATTCTTATAAGGCTTACTATGGAAAACACAGTGGCGAAACTCAAGCGGTTGCCAATTAAGGCTTTTACACTGCTGGAAAGTCTCCTCGTTCTTTTTGTCGTTAGTTTTCTACTACTAGGCTTATCTGGCTCGGTCAGGGCTGGCTTCAATCAGGTTCAAGAGCAACTCTTCTTTTTAGAGTTTGAGAGGCTCTATCAGGAGACGCAGAGCCTGAGCTTGGCTGGGCATGAGAAGCTTTCTCTCAAGATTTCAGGACGGCAGATTTCTAATGGCTATCAAGAACTGGATTTTCCGCAAACTTTGCAGAATCATGAGCAGCAGGTCATTCTGTTTGACCGGGCTGGTGGGAATTCATCACTCAGCAAGATTATTTTTCAGACGGAGGACAGGACAGTTGTTTACCAGCTTTATATGGGCAATGGCAAGTTTAAAAAGACGACAGCTTCAAGCTAGCATTCTGCTGGAAGCTCTGGTGGCCATGGCAGTTTTTGCGGCTATTGCCAGTCTGCTTCTGGGACAGATTAGCCGGTCTCGTAAAGAGCAGCAGATCCTTCTGCAGCAGGAAGAGGTGCTTCGGGTAGCTCGTATGGCCCTGCAAACAGGACAAGAAGAGCTTCATATCAATGGAATTGCTGTGCGTCAGCTTAAGACAGATAAGCAGCTGCTGGTCTATCACGAAGGGGAGGTAGTTATACGTGTCCAAAAACCTTAAAGTCAAGGCCTTTACTCTCTTGGAGACCTTGGTAGCCTTGCTGGTTCTCAGTGGCGGGGTGTTAGTCTTTCAGGCCATGACCCAGCTCATATCTTCAGAACTGCATCAGCAGGAGAACAATCAGCAGCAAGAGTGGCTTTTGTTTGCCGACCAACTGGAGACAGAGCTTTCGCGAAGTCAATTTGATAAGGTTGAAGATAATAAAATCTACATCAGACAGGATGGCAGGGACTTGGCCTTGGGTAAATCCAAGGGAGATGATTTCCGTAAAACAGATAAGAGCGGTCGCGGCTACCAGCCGATGATTTATGGTTTAGAAGCAGCTGACGTCCGTCAGGAAGGTAAGCTTGTCCATCTTCATTTTCGCTTTGAAAAAGGCTTAGAGAGGGAGTTCATCTATCGTGTGGAAGAAGAAAGTTGATGCTGGTATTTTACTGTATGCGCTGCTGATGGCCGCTGTCTTTAGCCTGCTCCTGCAGTTTTATCTCAACCGTCAAGTCAGCAGTCAGCGTTTGCAGCTTTTCAACAGGGAAAGGACGGAAGCCTATGCAATGGCAGTTCTTACAAAAGCTGGGTCCAAGGAGGATAGCGGTGAGATGGAGTTTGAGCATGGCAAGGCGGTCTATCGTAAGAAAGGGAAGGAACTGGAAATCAGCAGTCAGCTCAGCAGCGGGCATTCCTATTCCTTTACTTTTACCATTTCTAAGAAGGGTGAGGATAAAGTAAAAGAAGACAAGAAAGCAACTGCCAAAAATGAGAAAGCGATTTCGGACGAAGCTGGTAAGTCGGACTAATATAACTGTAAAATCTTTGTAATTTTATATATCTTGGAAAGGTTCCTTATTTTTGGTATGATAGGATGAACGGAGGATTCCATGAATTTTGAAAAGATAGAACAAGCTTATACTCTGATTCTCGAAAACGTCCAGAATATCCAAAACGCTCTGGCGACCAATTTTTACGATGCTCTGATTGAGCAGAACGGTATTTACCTAGATGGGGATACGGACTTACAAGAAGTTCTGACCAACGATGAAAAAATCCGCGCTCTGCATTTGACCAAGGAAGAGTGGCGGAGAGCCTATCAGTTTATCCTGATGAAGGCTGCCCAGACGGAGCCCATGCAGGTCAATCATCAGTTCACTCCTGATACAATTGGTTTTCTGATTACTTTCTTATTGGACCAGCTAGCTCACGGAGAGGAAGCTGATGTATTAGAAATCGGCAGTGGGACTGGGAATTTGGCTGAGACTATTCTCAACCATACTCAAAAGAAGATAGACTATCTGGGTCTGGAACTAGATGATTTATTAATCGACCTTTCTGCCAGCATTGCAGAGGTTATGAACTCTAAGGCTCACTTTGCTCAGGGGGATGCAGTTCGGCCTCAGGTTCTGAAAGAGAGTGATATCATTATCAGTGATTTACCGGTCGGTTATTATCCAGACGACAGTATTGCCTCTCGCTATGAAGTGGCTAGTCCGGATGAGCACACTTATGCCCACCATCTTCTAATGGAGCAGTCACTCAAATATCTGAAACCGGGAGGTTATGCCATATTTCTGGCACCCAATGACCTCTTGACCAGCGCTCAAGCTCCTCTGCTGAAAAAATGGCTCCTAGCCAAGGCTCAGTTTATCGCGATGATAACTTTGCCAGAGTCTATTTTCTCAAGCAGCAAGCATGGCAAAACCCTTTTTGTCTTGAGGAAACAGGAAGCGAATAACATTCAGCCTTTTATCTACCCTCTGCGGGATTTGCAGGATCATGATGAAATGTTTAAATTCCGCCAAAGTTTTCAAAACTGGTACAAAGATAGTGAAATTCAAACAAAATTTTGATATAATGATTTTGAAAACGCTTAAAGAGGTGAAGAAATGTCGAAAACAATTTCCATTAATGCAGGAAGCTCAAGCTTAAAATGGCAACTCTATTTGATGCCAGAAGAAAAAGTCTTGGCTAAGGGCTTGCTGGAACGGATTGGTCTCAAGGATTCTATTTCAACAGTGAAGTTTGATGGTCGGTCAGAGAAGCAGGTTCTTGATATTGAAGATCACACGCAGGCCGTAAAAATTTTGCTGGATGATTTGAAACGCTTTAATATCATTGAATCTTATGATGAGATTACCGGTGTGGGCCACCGTGTTGTGGCTGGTGGTGAATACTTTAAGGATTCAGCTCTCGTTGATGAAGAAGTGATTCAAAAGGTAGAAGAGTTGTCTCTTCTAGCTCCATTGCATAATCCAGCCAATGCTGCAGGCATCCGTGCGTTTAGAGAAATTCTGCCAGACATCACCAGCGTGGTAGTCTTTGACACCTCTTTCCATACAACTATGCCGGAAAAAGCATATCGCTATCCGATTCCGACTAAATATTACACTGAAAACAAGGTTCGCAAGTACGGGGCTCACGGGACCAGCCATGAGTATGTAGCCAAGGAAGCTGCTAAAATTTTGGGTCGTCCGATTGAAGAACTCAAGCTTATCACTTGCCATATCGGTAATGGAGCTTCCATCACAGCAGTTGACAAGGGCGTTTCTGTGGATACCTCTATGGGATTCACACCACTTGGCGGTGTCATGATGGGAACTCGTACAGGGGATATTGACCCAGCTATCATTCCTTACCTGATGCAATACACAGATGACTTTAATACTCCGGAAGATATTAGCCGCGTCTTGAACCGTGAGTCAGGCCTGCTGGGAGTTTCTGAGAAGTCTAGTGATATGCGCGATATTCATGAAGCGATGCGGGCAGGTGATGCCAAGGCTCAATTAGCTAACGACATTTTTGTAGACCGGATTCAGAAATACATTGGTCAGTATCTTGCTGTCTTGAATGGAGCTGATGCTATCATCTTTACCGCAGGAATCGGTGAAAATTCTGTGACCATTCGTGAATTGGTTATTAATGGTATTTCTTGGTTTGGCTGTGACGTAGACCCAGAAAAGAATGTGCGTGGTGCAGAAGGTGTGATTTCTAGTCCTAATGCCAAGGTCAAAGTCTTGGTTATCCCGACTGACGAAGAATTGGTCATCGCGCGTGATGTCGAACGATTCAAAAATCAATAAATTAAGAAAATCCAAAAGCTCAGTTTGACTGGGCTTTTTGTATGCTTTAAGAAAAAAATTTCTTGGTCTTTGGCTTTGGAAAAACTGAGCGATTCGTTCTCATTGTCACTATCAGCACTTATTCTCAATACTTGATATACAAAATGCTTGCAGTTAAGAATTGTCTATACAAAATAAGAAAATTGAGCTATACTAGGAAGGAAAAGGAGGAAGATATGAAAGCAATTCTAAAAAAATTAGAGTACATTCTACTGACTCTGTTTGTCTTATTTCTCAGCCAGATACCATTTATATTTATCCGACAGATGACTGCTTCTGAGAAGAATTTTTCAGCTGGACAGACTATCTTTGTGCTGGTGGTATATCTTTTGATTGTCTTTTTTGTTCTGAGAATGGCTAAGCAAGAAGAACTGCTGAGCTTAGACTTTAGCTTTTTCAAATGGTCTTCGTTTGGCTGGTTAGCTGTTTCTAATGTTGTCATGATTGGCGTCAACATGCTGGGAGCAATTATCATGCTGCTGGAAGGTCAGGCCATTTCTACTGCTAATCAGGATGCCTTGAATGCTTTATTTCAGCATGTACCCAAGATTTTATTAGTGGTAGGAGCTGTGATTCAGGCCCCTATCTTGGAGGAAGTAGTCTTTCGCGGCTTGATTCCTCAGAAGATTTTTACCAAGCATTGTGTTTGGGGATTGGTTGTAGGAGTCATTCTTTTCGGTCTTTTCCATGGTCCGACCAACATCGGCAGTTTTGTTATATATGCAGGTATGGGTGCTGTTTTAGCTGCGGTTGCTTACATATTTAAGCGTTTGGAAATGTCTATTTTGGCACACATGCTGAGAAATGGAGTTGCAGTACTCATCATGATACTGACAGGTTTGGTGAACAAGTAAGAAAGCAGAGAATATCTGCTTTTTTTGTCATTTGAGGCACAAATTAGGACATTTGAGGGGATTTCTCCCAGCTTGCTCTTACTTCTTCTATAATGATAAGAGAAGAATGGAGAGAATATGCTGAAATTAGAGAAAATCATTCAATTGTTATTGCTGGCTATGTTGACTCAGACGGGACTGCTGCTCATGATCCATCCAATGCCTCATCGCTTGGTCTTTAGTCAGGCTAATCTGCTTTTTATGGTGGGCTTGCTGGGGTTGCTTTTTTGTTGTGCCTTTTATTTTTCCAGAGAACTGCAGGAAATCAAAGGTTCTCTGCGTCAGTCAAGCAACTATCGACACTTGCTTTTCTTGTATTTTTTGATGATTTTGGTCAATGCTGCGGGAGTTCTTCTGCTGTGTGGTAAGGAGGCGCAGTCAGGTCAGGCGGTAGAGCAGATGCTGACGGAGAGTTTTCTGTCATCTTCTCTTTTGCTTCTGGGGATTGATATTTCCGTTTTATCCCCTACAGCACCGAAATTTGTTGACAGTGACTTCTCTCTTCGCTATCGGAAGAGCTGGGGGATTGCACTAGGTTTTCTCTGCTTTTCCCTTGCGAAAAATCCTCAGGAAACTCTGTGTTTTCTCTCCTATCTAGTTTTGGGACTAGTCTTTGCCCATCTCCTCAGGCCTTATTTTCAGCGTTTGGAGCTGTCTGTGCTGGCCCATATTCTCCGAAATATGATTATTCTCAGCCTTTTGCCCTTTTGCTTTTAGAAAGTGTTTTGTCAAATAGAAGAATTATGGTAAAATGGTAAATGAAACAAGGGACTAGATAAGGTCTTCTTGTGAAGTCGAGTGCAGTTCATAGGACTGGATGCTGCATCTGCTGAGAGCTTTGCGGTACACTAGATGAGTGTGCCTTTTTTGTTGAAGAGCAGGGCAGTCAATAGAAATGAGATGAAAATCAATGGTGAATCTAAAAGCAATTGCTCCAGATGGCCGAACGGGCCTCTGTGGCATTATCAATGCGACGCCGGATTCTTTTTCAGATGGTGGGCGCTACAATACGGTTAAGACGGCATTGGCTCAGGCCAGAAAGCTGATTGCTGAGGGAGCTCACATGCTGGATATTGGCGGTGAGTCTACTCGGCCAGGCAGTCATTTTGTGGCTATTCAAGAAGAGATAGAGCGGGTGGTGCCAGTCATTGAAGCTATTCGTCGGGAAAGTGATATTGTGATTTCTGTGGACACTTGGAAGTCGGAAGTGGCTGCAGCGGCTTTGGCTGCGGGTGCAGATATCATCAACGATATTACCGGTCTTTTGGGTGATGAAAAGATGGCAGAGACTGCTGCGAAATATGGCGCGCCAGTCATTGTCATGTTTAATCCGGTGATGGCTCGTCCTCAACATGCTAGTTCAAGGATTTTCCCAGAATTTGGCTTTGCCCCTGCTTTTAGTAAGGAAGAATTGTCTCTTTTTGCAGAGCTGCCGATTGCAGAACTAATGTGGAAGTGTTTTGAGAAATCTTTGAAGGTGGCGGAACATGCCGGCCTTTCTCGTGATAATATCATGCTGGATCCAGGGATTGGTTTCGGTTTGACAAAGCGGGAGAATCTTCTCATTTTGCAGGAGCTGGATAGTCTCCATCAGGCTGGTTTTCCTATTTTTCTTGGGGTTTCTCGTAAGCGGTTTCTCGTTAGTATCTTAGAAGAAAACGACTTTGAGGTCAATCCTGAGACTCAGGAAGGCTTCGAAAACCGTGATACAGCTTCAGCCCATCTGACTACCCTTGCGGCTAGCAGAGGCGTTGAAGTTGTCAGAGTGCACGAAGTGGCTAAGCACCGGATGGCTGCTGCCGTTGGCGATGCGATTCGCCTAGCACAGCAGACAGAAGATCTCAATCTAGGTCAGTACAAGTAAGATGAAAAAACAAGAATTACCTGATTTAAGCTGGCTGGAAGCCTATCGGACAGCCAGTCCCAATTTTGGCTTGGAGCGGATGGAGCGTTTGCTGGAGCTGCGGGGGAATCCGCATTTGCAGCTACCAGTCATTCATATTGCAGGGACTAATGGCAAGGGTTCAACCATTGCCCATCTGCGCCAACTTTTGGAGGTGCGATACCTGCGTGTTGGCACCTTCACCTCTCCCTACCTAGTCAACTACAATGAGCAGATTGCCATTAATGGCAATGCGATTTCCGACCAAGACCTTCAGCGATTGCTTTCTAATTACCAAGAGCTTTTGGCCCAGCATGCGACAGATTCTAGCTTGCAGGGGATAACTGAGTTTGAGATTGTAACTGCTCTGGCTTATGATTATTTTGTCCAGCAGCAGGTGGACGTGGCTATTATCGAGGTCGGCATGGGTGGGCTTTTGGACAGTACCAATGTCTGTCAGCCCTTGCTGACTGCTATCACGACAGTCGGTCTGGATCATGTGGCCTTGCTGGGTGACAGTCTGGAGGCTATTGCCCAGCAAAAAGCAGGCATTATCAAGCCTGGAGTTCCCCTTGTGACCGGTAGGTTGGAGCTGGAGGCTCTGGCAGTAGTCGAGCAGAAGGCTGCTGAAAAAGATGCTCCGCTCTTTTCTTGGTCTCAAGACTATCAAGTGGAACATCAAGAGTCGGAGAAGGGGGAGTGCTTTTCCTTTTCGAATGCCTATCGGGCCAAAGACTCGTATCAAACAGCTCTGATGGGACTGCATCAGGCGGACAATGCTGGATTGGCTCTGCACTTGTGTGACCTATACTGTCAGTTGCAGTCGCTGCCCTTGTTGACAAAAGAAGAGGTTGAGGGGGCCTTGCTTGCTGCGGTATGGCCAGGGCGTTTGGAAAGAATATCGGATCAGCCGCTCATCCTTCTGGATGGAGCCCACAATCCCCACGCCTTGCGGTCACTAGTTGCGACACTGGATCAGCATTATCCGACGTATAGAAAGCACATTTTATTTGCTTGTATCCAAACCAAAGCCTTGGATGATATGGTGGAGCTGCTGCAAAAGATTCCCAAAGCAACTATAAGCTTGACAGCCTTTGCTGATCCGCGGAGTTTTTCTAAAGAGAGCATGCAAGCCTTGGCTAAGCAGCAAGGACTGTCTTACAAAGAATGGCCGGATTATTTAGCAGATTATTTAGCAGTAGAGCATGAGTCAGATGAGCTTTTGCTGATTACGGGATCTCTTTATTTTCTGGCTCAGGTTAGAAAGTCAATCCTTGAGAATCGCAAGTTAGACTTTGCTGAGCGTCCTTCTCAGTCAAGTCAGTTATCAAAAAATAAAAATGAACATAGGAGCATATATGGACACGAAGAAAATTGAAGCAGCTGTTGCCCAGATTATTGAGGCGGTTGGAGAAGACGGAAGCCGAGAAGGCTTGCAGGAGACGCCACAGCGCATTGCTAAAATGTACCAGGAAATCTTTGCTGGGTTGGGTGAGACTGCAGAGGAGCATCTGGCCAAGTCTTTTGAAATCATTGACAATAATATGGTAGTGGAGAAGGATATTTTCTTTCATTCCATGTGTGAGCACCACTTCCTGCCATTTTACGGGAAGGTTCACATCGCCTATGTGCCTAATGGTCGGGTAGCAGGCCTGTCCAAGCTGGCTCGTACGGTTGAAGTATATGCCAAGAAACCGCAGATTCAAGAGCGATTGACCGTAGAGATTGCTGAAGCCTTGATGGACTATCTGGGTGCTCAAGGGGCCTTAGTCTGGGTGGAAGCTGAGCATATGTGTATGAATATGCGCGGAGTCAGAAAGCCTGGCACTGCAACGGTTACAACAGCGGCGCGTGGCGTTTTAGCGACAGACAAGGATTTGAAAAATGAAGCTTACAAGCTGATGGGACATTGAGCTTATCAGAGGTGGAGCGTGTCGGGAAAGGCTAGATAGTTTTATCAAGGATGCAATGCAGAAACTTGAATCAGAAAGGATAAGGGAATGGATCAGCTACGCATAAAGGATTTGGAAGTGTATGCCTATCACGGTCTGTTTGGAGCAGAGAAGGAATTAGGCCAGCGTTTTGTGCTGGATCTGATTTTGGACTATGATATGACTGGGGCTGCCAAAACAGGCGACCTGACGGCTTCTATCCACTATGGAGAATTGGCTCAAGATTTGACCCGCTGGTGTCAGGAAAGCAAGGAAGACTTGATTGAGACGCTGGCTTACAAGATGATTGATCGGATTTTTCTGACTCACCCTTTGGTGCAGAAGGTCAGCTTGGAGGTCAAGAAGCCTTGGGCACCGGTGCCGCTGCCTTTAGAGACCTGCTCAGTCAAGCTAGTTCGTCAAAAGCGGAAAGCCTTTATCGCTCTGGGCAGCAATCAAGGCAGTCCAGCTGCCAATCTGGATGCTGCTTTGGAAAAAATGGCAGAGCAAAATATAAGAATTTTGCAGGAATCAAGCCGTATTGAGACAGAGCCTTGGGGTGGCGTTGAGCAGAATCGGTTCCTCAATCAAGTTGTTGAAGTTGAGACTTGGCTCAATCCTGAGGAGTTAATGCAGACGCTCTTGGCCATCGAAGCTGATTTAGGGCGCGTGCGGGAGATTAAATGGGGACCTCGTGTGATTGATCTGGATATTCTTTACATAGGACAAGAAGAGTTATACAGTCCAGACTTGATAGTTCCTCATCCTTATGTGGCTGAGCGAGCTTTTGTCTTGCAATCTCTGGTGGAAATCGCCCCACACTTTGTCGATCCCGTGCAGAAAAAAAGCACCCGCCAGCTCTGGGATGCGGTTGAAAAATGAGAAAAGAAGCTTGTCGTAAGGCAAGTTTTTTTATTGTCTGAACTTTCTCTGAACTTGTCCTTGTATACTAAAGAAAAATCAAAAGGAGTTCAATATGGAACATATGGTGAAAATAGAAGGAGTCTGCAAAAAGCATGGCAGCAAGCAGATTTTAGAAGATATTTCTTTTACAGCTAGAAGCGGTCGGATTACAGCTTTTCTGGGTCCAAATGGTGCAGGGAAAAGTTCGACCTTGAGGATTCTCTTGGGGTTAGATCGGGCGACAGCAGGGACGGCGACTTTTGATGGGCAAACCTATCAGTCAATGACCTATCCGCTCAGAACGGTAGGTGCAGCCTTTGACGGCATTGGCGGTCTGCCAAATCGAAAGGTCTATGACCACTTGAGAATTATTGCGGCGAGTAATGCTATTCCCAAGTCTCGGATCGATGAGGTTTTGGAGATGACTGGAATCGCTCATAAGAGGAAGGACCTCTTGTCAAGCCTGTCTCTGGGGGAAGGTCAGCGCTTAGGTTTGGCTGCAGCTTTGCTGGGTGATCCTCAGTTTCTTATATTAGATGAGCCGACCAATGGCCTGGATCCAAGTGGGATTAAGTGGTTTAGAAAGTTCATCCGTCAGCAGGCTGATTTAGGGAAAACGGTACTTCTATCTTCTCATATCCTATCAGAGGTGCAAATGGTGACAGATGATGTAGTCTTGATTCATCATGGGCGAATTATTGAGCAGGGACGATTAGAAGAGGTGCTGCAAGATTCAGACAGTCTAGAAGATCTCTTCTTTGATTTGACAGAGGAGGTTTAAGATGAAAGAAACGATGTCCTTATTGCATTCAGAATGGTTGAAAATTTGCTCAACCAAGGCTTTCAAAGTGAGTATGGCCTTCATGCTGCTATTGGTGCCTGCCGTATCCTGGCTGGAGGGTCGACAGTATTTATCTGTCGGCTTGGATGCCACGCCTGAGACGGTTCCCGGCCTGGCAGAAGCCATTGACCCGCTGGAATATCTAGGCCTCAATGGGGCTTCTATGGCAGGCATGGTTTTGGTCATCTTAGCTGGAATTTTGGGAGCTATGGAATTTCAGTCTCATAGCTTGAGAACCAGTCTTTTGACCTGTAATAACCGCCTGAAGTTGCTTGTGGGGAAACTCATGACCTTTGCTTGCTTTTCTCTTGCCAGTAGCTTTTTATCAATCTACTTTAGTTATATGGTCATGCACCTGGCTTTAGGAAAGGAAGGGCTTGATCCAATTCTGCTCAATCAGGCAGCTTGGAGTTTGATTTTGTGGAAAACCTTATCTCTAACCCTATTAGGAATCCTTTCATTTTTGTTAGGTTTATTGGCTCGGACCATGCTAGTTCCTCTGCTTTTTCTCGTGCCACAGATCTATAATCTAGGAAACTACCTGGCAGCTCACACGAGTTGGGGAGCTTATCTGCCACAACCAGCAGGAGAGTTGTTTGCTGCAACGCCAACTTCCCAATATGTCAATAATCCCTTGCAAGGGCTGTTGATACTAGGCACATGGTTGCTGGTCATTGGCGGCATGACCTCTCTGCGCTTTTTGAAGACGGATTTAGGAGGGCGATACTGATGATAAAAGCTCTACTTAAAAGTGAATGGATTAAGTTCCGTTCTTACTATCTCGCTCTTGGTGCAGCCTTGGTGGCTCTGGTAGCTGTTCCATTTTTTCTAATGAATCTTGACTACAGTCAGACAGCAGTTGGTCAGATGAAGGCTCTGAGCGAGGTTTTGCACGCCCTCTATCTGGCGCAGCCTGTCATCGTCATCTTTACTTCCCTCTATTTTGCCCAGGAGTTTGTCAAGTCTGGGATGCGAACGAATTTTCTAACCGTATCAAATAGAAAGGCTTGGTTGGCTGGGAAATTCCTTTTTCTGGCCGTTCTGCTCTTGGTTCTCTACAGTGTCATGATAGGCAACTGTTTCCTTGTTATGCTGGCTCGTTTTGACCTAGACTTTAGCTGGTCCTTACTGGGGAAATTCCTTTATTACAGCTCTTTTGGTCTTCTCAGCAATCTTTTTCTGGCTTTTTTAACTGCCGGCCTCGCTTTGCTCTTTCAATCTTGGGTTGTGCCGGTGTCGGTGCTTTTTCCTCTCTTGATTGGTCTCAGCCGTTTATTGGCAACGTTCATCAAGGAAGCAAAATACCTGCCCGATCTGGCTACGCTAAATCTTTTTGAGTATGAAGGGCTTCAGCATTCAATAGATCTATCAGGGCTGGGAATACAGCTGTTATGGTTAGCTTTGGTTTGGAGCTCTGCTATATTCTTAACCTTGAAACGAGATGTTCGCTAGAGGTATGCTATAATGGAATTCATGAGACAGTATCGTATTTTGGTGGTTGATGACGACCGGAGCATTTTGAAGCTGGTGAAAAACGTCCTAGAGCTCGACGCTTATGATGTGACGACGCTTGATCGGATAGAAGAGCTAGAGCTGACGCATTTTGTCGGATATGACTTGATTTTGCTGGATGTGATGATGGAGCCTGTTAATGGTTTTGAGCTGTGTTCCTACATTCGTCCTCATCTTTCGTGTCCCATCATCTTTCTGACGGCTAAGGAATTGGAGGCGGACAAGGTGGAAGGGCTCTTTCGCGGAGCAGATGACTATATTGTCAAGCCTTTTGGAACCAAAGAATTGCTGGCGCGTGTCAGAGCTCATCTTCGGCGGGAGGAAAGACGTGAGGAGCGCTATTCTGAAATTGCTTCTTGTCAATTTTATCCAGAGCGCTATGAAGTTGCCTGTTTTGGTAAAGTCTTGAAATTTTCAGAGCGAGAGTTTAAGTTACTGCATTTACTAGCTAGCAATCCCAAGCAGACCTTTTCAGCTGAACGCCTGCATACCTTGCTTTACCCAGAAAGCTCAGAAACACAGCTTCGCTCCATCTCAGAATACGTGTATCAGATTCGTCAAAAATGCAAACAAGAAGGGCTGCAAGCAATCGCAACAGTGAGAGGAGTAGGCTATAGATGGCAATTAGAACCCGAAATTTCAAAAGCCTAGTCTGGACAACCAGTTTAAAAATCGTCTTTTTTCATGTTTTGATTTTTGTGCTTATAGGCTATGAATTTACGCAAGGAAGTGATCACGTTCTTTTCACCTTATTCTTTTGGGCAGGGAGCTTGCTGCTGATTACTTTTTATCATATTTTGAAATTGCTCCGAAAAATCGACAGGGAAATAAAAATGCTAAAGAGCGAGAAGCTTTTAGAAGAAAATCAAAGCCAGCTTTTTCGGATCGAGGAAATGCTAGAAGTCTATAGCGATTTACGGAGCAGCCACCAAGAAAATGCTCGTGTTCTAGAAAGAGAGCAGCAGCATAATCAGGAGTTGATTTTACAGCTATCAGCGACATCGCACGATTTGAAGACGCCCCTAACTGTGATTAAAGGGAATGCTGAGCTCTTGGAATTGGCGCAGTTGGGCCAGCCACAGGCAGACTATGCTGCTGAGATTTTGCAGGCCAGTCACAAGATGGAAGAGTATTGTGGCTCTTTGATTGATTACGCTAAGACTTTTCAGATTGATTCTAATCAGTTCAGTCAGCTTTCCTTAGGGGACTTTTTGGCTTATCTCCAGGACGATTGGGCACTGTTCAGCAAACAGGAAAGCTATCGTTTTTATCTCCAAGAAGATTGTGAGCCTGGTCTGATTTTGTCGATTCATTTGGACTATCTCAAACGAGCTTTGCTCAATATTTTATTGAATGCGCTTGAACATGCTGACCAAGACCAAAAGGAAGTCAAGCTAACGGTATCAGTGCAGCAGGACCAGTTGGTTTTTGCTATCTGGAACAATGGCCCTGCATTTTCAGAGGAGATGCTGCTGGGAGCGGAACAGCTCTTTTACCAGAGTGACCAAAGCCGCAATTCAGCTAATCCCCATCATGGTATCGGCTTAGCCTTTTCTAAGCAGGTAGCTCTCTTGCACAGTGGTCGTCTGACCCTGCTCAATCCAGACCAAGGAGGAGCCTGTGTCGAGTTGACTGTGGCTTTAAAAAGCAAATAACAAAGGAAATCAATAAAGATGATGAAAGGACTGCAATGTTTAAATTTTCAGTCCTTTTTTTGCCGCTTTCTTCTTGACAAAAGATGTAAAGGCAGCTATACTATATTTGAAAAGTAAAGTTTGTTTTACATCGTAAAAAGGAGGCAGCCTTGGAAAATCGAATTCAAGAATTACGAAAAAGAAAAAAGCTCAGCCAGGAGGAGCTGGCTGAGAAGCTAGAGGTCACGAGACAAACGATTATTTCTTTGGAAAAGGGCCGCTACAATGCCTCGCTGTTTTTGGCTCATAGAATTGCATCCTTTTTCAATTTAAGGATTGAAGAAGTGTTTCTCTTTGAGGAGGATGAATCATGAAATGGACTTATTTGTGTAAATGGATATTGGCTATTTTGGTCGTTGTTGGCTTGTCTTATCTCCATTTGCAAGCCAATTTTATCCCTAAGGAAATCCTGCCTTTTGTGGGAATGTTCCTGATTGTGGTGATATTGAAAATTTTTCAAGCGTATGAAAAATAGGAGGATGACATGGAAACATTAACTAAACAAGAATTTCGAAAAAAACTTCAAAGGAAAGTTATCGTGGGGCGAATCTTAACTTTTATCATCTTGCTAGGACTGGTCTGGAGTCACTTTCATTCTCTGGATGATCAGCAGGAAGGAGTCATGGTCGGCATCCTGCTGGGGCTTTCTTTGATGACCATTCGGTATAATCTTGCCCTAAGACAGGAAGAAAATTTTGAGAAGCTCTACATTCAGGTGACTGACGAGCGCAATCGCATGATTGACGAAAAGACTCGAACTCTGCTTTTTAATATCCTTTTGCTGCTGGCAGCATGTTTAAGCGTTTTGTCTATGGTTTTTCCAATCATCTTAAGTCTCAATCAGTTTCTGACCTTGACCATTATCCTGGTTTTGGGACTTTACTATCTCTTGCGTTTTCTCCTGTCCAAGCGTTATTAACAAAAAAAGCTGGCGTCGCCAGCTATCTCAACAAGCTTATAATAGAGCTTGTTTTTTTATTTTCTATAAAGTCTATCATACTGGTAAACGGGGTCCATGGTTACATGGATGCCTAGCTTACGCAGGACGTTTTTGTCTTCATCTGTCAGAGTGACAGTGGAGTGGGCTTCGCTGCCCTTGAGATTGCCGAGTTGCTGCATGGCATTTGCCGCATCTTGATTTTCCATGGCTGTGATTGCCAGAGCCATCAAGATTTCGTTTGAGTGGAGGCGAGGATTGCGGCTGCCCAGATGATTGATTTTCAGGCCTTGGATTGGTTTGACATACTCAGGCTCAATCAGCTTAGTCTCTTTGGCAATATTGGCTAATTTCTTAATTGCATTAATCAATACAGCTGCCGTAGGACCAAAAAGCTCAGAAGTCTTACCGGTTACGATTTCACCATTTGGCAATTCCAAGGCCAGAGCTGGCTCACCAGTGCTTTCAGCCTTGGCACGCGCAGCAACTGTTACCTTGCGGTCCAGCGGTGTGATACCCAAGTCATTCATCAAGAGTTCGATTTTCTTGACAGCAGATTCAGAAACGCGCTCCGCCTTGAAGTCCAGAATGGTCTGGTAGTAGCGACGGATGATTTCCTGTTGAGATGCTTCAATGGCAGCCTCATTGTCCACAATAGCAAAGCCGACCATGTTGACGCCCATATCCGTTGGGGATGCATAAGGTGATTTTCCAAGTATACGCTCCAGCATACGTTTGAGGACTGGGAAAATTTCAATATCACGGTTATAGTTGACTGTAGTCTTGCTATAGGTTTGCAGGTGGAAAGGATCAATCATGTTGACATCGTCCAGGTCTGCTGTCGCTGCCTCATAAGCTAAATTGACTGGATGGTGCAGGGGCAGATTCCAAACTGGGAAGGTTTCAAACTTGGCGTAGCCTGATTTGATGCCATTGGTTTGGTCGTGATACATATTGGATAGGCAAGTAGCCAATTTACCAGAACCAGGACCGGGTGCGGTCACTACGACTAGATTACGGCTGGTTTTGATGTAGTCGTTTTTCCCCATACCTTCAGGTGAGATGATATGGTCCATGTCAGTCGGGTAGCCCTTAATCGGGTAGTGGATGTAGGAGGCGATACCATTCTTTTCCAGCTGGCTGCGGAAGAGGTCCGCCGCCGGCTGACCGGAATACTGGGTGATGACCACTGAGCCTACATAAATATCCAACTCGTTAAAGGTATCGATTAGTCGCAGCACTTCCTGATCATAGGAAATGCCCAAATCACCACGCGCCTTAGAGTGCTCAATGTTGTTAGCATTGATAGCAATGACAATCTCTACTTGGTCCTTGAGCTCTTTGAGAAGTCTGATTTTATTGTCTGGCTCATAGCCTGGCAGGACGCGGGCAGCATGGAAGTCTTCCAGCATTTTACCGCCGAATTCCATGTAAAGTTTGCCCTCAAATTGATTAATGCGCTCCAAGATATGGTCGCGCTGCAAGTTTAAGTATTTCTCAGAATCAAAAGCAATTTTTTTCATGTATATTTTCACCTCTGCTAAGCATTATAACAAAATTTTCTTCAAATTGGAAAGTTGAAAGGGGAAGTATCAGACAAAAGAGATAGCAGCCCGAATGAAGAACGAGCTGCCTTTTGAGATTAATAGTTGGTAATCGTGTCCACCGTTGAGCGATCCAGCTTTTTGACCAGAGCTTGCAGGAAAGCTTGGGCTTGCAGGAAATCATCCATGGCATAGAGAGTTTGGTGGGAATGGATGTAGCGGGCACAGACACCAATGGTGGTAGATGGTACGCCGCCGCTTTGGAGATGTGCAGCACCAGCATCCGTTCCGCCCTTGCCGCAGTAATATTGATACTTGATGCCTGCTTCCTCAGCAGTTGTCAAGAGGAAGTCTTTCATAGCTGGCAGCATGAGATGACCAGGATCAAAGAAGCGAATCAACGTTCCGTCTCCGATGGCTCCTTGACCACCATAGATGTCGCCCGCTGGGGAGCAATCTACAGCCAGAAAGACCTCAGGGGCAAATTTTGTCGTTGAAGCATGGGCACCACGCAGGCCAACCTCTTCTTGAACATTGGCTCCGACATAGAGTTGGCTGTCTAGTGGTTGACCAGACAAGGCTTGAGTCAATTCGCTGACCATAAGGACGCCGTAGCGATTGTCCCATGCTTTGGAGATGATATTTTTACCGTTAGCTGTGAGAATGGCAGAGCTGTCTGGCACGATCGTGTCTCCTGGACGGATGCCATAGCTTTCAGCTTCTGCCTTATCCGCAAAGCCACCGTCAAAGACAATATCAGCAATCTGTGGCATAACTGGTCCGCCAGATCCGCGTGTCAGATGAGGAGGGACAGAGCCTGAGATAAGAGGGATTTCCCGACCTTCATGGGTAAAGAGTTTGAAGCGTTGGCTGCTAACGACCAGTGGGTTCCAGCCGCCGATTTCCACTACGCGGAAGGTTCCGTCAGCTTTAATTTCGCTGATCATAAAGCCAACCTCGTCCATGTGGGCCGCTACCAACACACGGGGAGCATTTTCAGCTTCTGTATGGCGTACCCCAAAGATACCGCCCAGACCGTCAGTGACGACTTCATTGACATGGGGAGTGATTTTATCCCGCAGGTAGTTGCGAACAGGTGCCTCGTGACCTGAAATAGCAGAAAGTTCTGTTACTTCCTTGATTTTTGAAAATAATGTTGTCATAAACTTACCTTCTTTCTGTCCCCTATTTTATCACTTTTTGCGGTAAATGAGTAGGTAAATCTTATAGCTTGCCTGAATCAACAGGACTGCCCATTCAAGAATCCAGCTTCTCCCAGGAAAATCTGGAATATTGTTTGTCGCCTCTGCTCTTTTGTGTTAAAATATTCTACATGAAAGCTAAAAAAATCATTTTAACCACAACCGCCCTTTTGGGTGCTGGAGCGCTGGCTTTTGGGGCAGCCAAAGTCGTACAGGAGCAGAAACGACTGCGTAATCGGGAGGAAATCGTCGAGCTTGTGCGAGATTTCTTTTCCAGTCAGGGTAGTATTTCCTGTCTCTATGTCAAGCTCTACGAGTCCACGGATGACCGCTTGGTTGGCGGTCTGGTCTTAGAGGATGACCGTCATTTTGCTTTTGTCTATGAAAATGGTCAGCTAAGCTACGAGGAAGAAGTATGATTGTTCCTATAAATATAGAGGAATTGGCTTCTTATGTCAATGATGGGGAGAAGACTGTCTTCTTTTTCACGGCTGACTGGTGCGGAGATTGCCGATTTATCAAACCTTTTCTGCCAGAGATAGAAGCGGAAAATCCTGACTATCGCTTTATCCAAGTGGACCGTGATGCCTATTTGGATCTGGCCAAAGAGTGGGACGTTTACGGGATTCCCAGCTTAGTAGTGTTGGAAAAGGGGCAGGAGATTGGCCGTCTGGTCAATCGTGACCGCAAGACCAAGGGTCAAATCAATGAATTTTTAGCTAGTATAAGAGAAAAAGGGAGCGTAAAATGATTTTTACCTATAATAAAGAATATGTCGGTGACGTGCTGATGATTATTGCTGCGGACAATCAAGGAGCTAAACTGGCGGCTGAGCGCAAGGGACGGGTAGCGCGTGTTTACCGTGAAGACAATGACCAGACTGTAGCTTGGAATATTTTTGAGCAGTCTGACCTTTTTGAAATTGCAGAGCGCGGACAGGTCTTTTTGACAGATGAGCAAGTGGCCATTCTCAATCAGGAGTTGAGCAAGGCAGGCTTCCCAGCGGACTTGGTTAATGACAGCCAACCGAAGTTTGTGGTTGGAGAAATCGTTGATATGGTAGCTCATCCAGATAGTGACCACCTGAATATCTGCCAAGTGCAGGTAGCTGCTGATAAGACTGTTCAAATCGTGGCCGGTGCTCCTAATGCCAAAGTCGGCCTCAAAACGATTGTGGCTCTGCCGGGTGCCATGATGCCTAAAGGGAATTTGATTTTCCCGGGTGAACTTCGAGGCGAAAAGAGTTTTGGGATGATGTGCAGCCCACGGGAACTTCAGTTACCTAATGCGCCTCAAAAACGCGGCATCATTGAATTAGCCGATAGCGAACTAGTTGGAACTGCCTTTGACCCAGCCAAACATTGGCAGGGATAAGGGTGAGGATTTAACACCATAAAAAGCTCAGAATTTCTGAGCTTTTTTGTTGGAAACTTATGGCTAATGCCCCCACATTGTCTCAAAAGAAGACGCTGTCGCTATTGCTTTGCGAGTTGGTTGATGATTGAGGAGTGGCTGTGGGAATCTGGCTCGGAGTGTTGTATTTGTATTGGTAGATAAGGCTGTTTAGGCTGTAGTCTTCCAATGCTTTGAGGCGCTTTCTCTTGAAAACAATGCCGATGAGTTGGCTATCAGGATAGGCATAAATCTTGTGGCGGGGATGGTTAAAGGCAGCAAAGTCATGGAAACTGTCCTCCATCCAAAGACCAATCTCGGATTCTTCACTGTCTCGGCTGTAGCGAGCATGACTAATCTGCTGCATAGGAATGCAGTAGGTGGCTGCTGATAAGAGTCCGCTATAGTGGTAGGTCACATAGTCGTGGTCAAAGGATAGGATAGTCGCATGAATGGTTAGTCTGCGAATAGCAAAGATAAGGGGCAGTAAGAAGAAAGCAGCAACCAGCAGACTAAGGACAAAGAAACTAGTGTCTTTGTAGGGGTTGGAGCTAGTCAGGTAGTCTACGGCAGCTAAGGCAGAAAAACCTCCGAACCACAGAGAAATCAGGATAAAAAGAATATTTTTCACAGGGGAATGTTTAATGGTCATCGGAGCCTCCGTTGTACAAGTCTAGTAGGAAAGGGACAGAAGCTGCAACTTTCCTTTTTGTCTATACTATACCACATTTTTTTCACTTTTTGCCTCCTATTACGAATGATAAGTTAGGAGGATATAAAATGTATAATAAAGTAATTGTAATCGGCCGGCTGACGGCTACACCTGAACTGCACAAGACTGCGAATGAAAAATCTGTGGCTCGTGCAACGGTCGCGGTTAATCGCCGTTATAAATCTCAGAGCGGTGAGCGTGAGGCGGATTTTGTAAATGTGGTTGTCTGGGGTCGTCTAGCTGAGACTTTAGCCAGCTATGCAAGTAAGGGCAGCTTGATTTCTCTGGATGGTGAGCTACGGACTCGTCGCTATGAGAAGGAGGGGGCGACTCATTATGTGACAGAAGTGCTCTGTCATAGCTTCCAGCTCCTGGAAAGTCGGGCCCAGCGCGCTCTGCGTGAAAATAATAGCGGAGCTGATTTGGCAGATTTAGTATTGGAAGAAGAGGAACTTCCCTTTTAAGCAAGAAGCAAAGAGTGGGAAATGACCCAGCTCTAAAAAATCATCATTCAGTTTTGCAGGATGCAAGCTCTGTTTGACTGAAAGTCTCTTTCTATTAAGCTTTTTGAGGTTTAGTTATGATTGCTGAGGTGGGATCAAGAATCAAAAATCATGGATTTTTTAGATTCTGTCTCGCCTCTTTTATTATAGCCATTTCTGGAAAGATTTTGCTTTTTGCCGGCTTTGTAATATAATAATCTTATATGTTTCATAAAGGCGCTTACGGCATAGGGGGTGAAAAATGGTATCAGCTAAGGTCAAAAAACGGATACAGCATTATCAGAAAAAGGCTCTCTGGCCGCTTTTCATTCTGCTTATCTTGAGTTTGCTTTTTGTTTATTTCAAGGGCGTTCTGCCAGATGAGAAGCAGGTCAAGATCGGGGTGACCTACATGACCATGAACAATGACTTTTACAAGACCTTAAATGCGGAGCTGGAGAAGAAAACCAACCAGCAGGGCAGCAAGCTCTACGTTCGGGATCCTGAGCTGGATGAGGGCAAGCAGAGCCAGCAGATTGACTTTTTTATCCGAGAAAAGGTTGATGTCATTGTCATCAATCCGGTGAAAAGCAATAGTCCAAGTATTATTTCCTCTCTTCAAAAGGCCAAGAAAGCTGGTATTAAAATCATCGTAGTGGATGCGCCTATCAGTCAGGATGTAAAAGTGGATACGACCATTGTGTCTGATAACTATCAAGCAGGCGTCCTGATTGCCCAGGACATGATGAAGCGTCTGCCTTCTGCCAATATTCTTCTTCTGGAGCACCGCAATGCCGTCTCTGCCATGGACCGGATTCAGGGATTTATTGATACGATTAAAAAACAGCCTAGCTACAAGATTGTTTCCCAGAAAGAAACACTAGGCCAGACTGAGGAAACCATGCCACAGGTCAAAGGGGCTCTAGATGAGGGTTTGGACTTTAATGTGGTTATGGCGCTTAATGACCGGGCAGCCATCGGGGCCTTGGCTGCTATTAAAAATCAAGGTCTTGATAAGAAAATCTCAATCTATGGCGTGGATGGTTCACCAGATATCAAAAACTTTCTGGCTACGACTAGCGATATAGAGGGAACCGTGGCTCAATCACCCATTCAGATGGGACGCAAGGTGGCACAGGTAATTGAGCTGATGCAGGAGGGGAAATCCTACGACAGCCAATACCTGATTCCCGTTCACTTAGTCAACAGAGATAATATCAGTCAATACACAGTTACAGGGTGGCAATAATGAGACCTCAAAAAAGTATATTTTACAGCAAAATAGCCTTGATGGTCATCAATCTGGTTGCCATTGTCTATAATGCGTCCATCTATCTCTTTGCGACCAACTATGTAGCAGCTAAGGGCTTCAGTCACTCGCTTTTGGAGCGTTTGGATGCTATTCCGGGATCTCCTAGCTTGATTTTCTGGGTATCAATTAGTCTCTATGGCAGTCTGCTTTTGGTCATGTACTATCGCGAGCGCCACCCCAATCAGCTGTCCGTCTATGACAAGGCGACCATTATTGAAATCTTGCTTATGCTGGTCATCTTTTCCGTCTTGCACTCGTCCTACAATGGCTTGATTCTCTTGGTGTTTGCGGATATTTTCTATGGCTCTAAGGAGTTCAATGCTTCTAAGGACAAGAAGTACTGGTTTTCTTTCATTATTTTGAGCTTTGGCATGCTGCTCTTGTCCAACTATGACCTCATGTCGCTCTTTATCAAGCTGCCTTCTCTAGATACCTATATTCGGTTTTACCCAGAGTCCGTCCGGCTGTTACTGCTTTTTGGTAAGAATTTCCTCTATTCTTTAAATATCGTCGTTTTTATGATTTCCTTGCTATTCTATATCTTGTCGGCTATTACAGAGCGTCATCGGATTGAGGAAGAGCTGCGCATGGCTTCTCAGGCCAATCGCGAACTAAACTCTTATCTGGCCTTGTCCGAAAAAATAGCAGAAGACCGAGAACGGAAGCGGATTGCCAGAGAGATTCACGATACATTGGGCCATGCCCTGACGGGAATTTCCGCGGGTATTGATGCGGTCAAGGTCTTGGTTGATATTGATACCAATCGGGCTAAGGAGCAGCTCAATAATGTCTCAGTCGTCGTTCGAGATGGTATCCGTGATGTCCGCGGCTCGCTCAATAAGATGCGGCCGGGAGCTCTGGAAAATAACACTTTGAAGGAAGCTCTGATTAAGATTATCCGTGAGTATCAAGCCATCTCCAATTTGGAGATTCATCTCCGCTACGAATGGGATAATATTGACTTGGATATTGCCAAGGAAGACATTGTGTTCCGGGTGATTCAGGAGTCTATTACCAACTCTGTCCGCCATGGGCATGCCAAGACTATCTGGATTGAGCTGTTGGAGGAAGAGTCCTATGTAATGACCATTCAGGATGATGGTGTTGGCTTTGATGAACTCCACTATGGCTATGGCCTCAAGCAGATGCAGGAGCGCCTAATGATTATTGGCGGAAGCGTCCGCTTTGAAAATCGGGACGGTTTCTACACGCATATCGAAATCCCAAAAATAGGAGGAAGACATGATTAAGGTTTTAATAGCAGACGATCAGGCCTTGATTCGTGAGTCTCTGCAAATCATCCTGTCAGCCCACGCTGATATTGAGGTTGTCGGGACAGTTGGAGACGGCAAGGAAGTGCTGGAAAAGCTTCATCGGGTGCGCCCAGATGTGATTTTGATGGATATTCGCATGCCAGTCATGGACGGTGTTCTCTGTACTAAGGCTGTCAAGGAGCAGTATCCAGATGTTAAGATTATCATTCTGACGACCTTTGATGACGATGAATTTATCTTCTCCGCTCTCAAATACGGCGCGTCTGGTTACATTCTCAAAGGGGTTTCGACAGAAGAACTTCACGAAGCCATTCAGACAGTCTACCGAGGCGGAGCTATGATCAATCCTAATATTGCCACCAAGGTCTTCAAAATCTTTTCTCAGATGGCCCAGTCCAACTTTGCTATCACAGTGACGGAGGAAAATATAGAGGACATGAGCCAGACGGAGTGGAAGATTATCCAGCAGATTGGCTTTGGGATTTCGAATAAAGAAATTGCTGCCAAGCTCTTTCTATCAGAAGGGACAGTCCGAAATTACCTGTCAGGTATCCTAGCCAAGCTCAACTTGCGCGACCGAACCCAGCTGGCTATCTGGGCTGTGCAGACCGGAGTCACCCAGAGAGATTTTAGTAAGGAAAGTGACAAATGAAGTGGAGACTAAGACATTTGGCCCTGCTGGTTGTCCTGATCATATCTGTTGCTCTGGCTTTTGTCTTTTGGGCTTCAGCTCAGAAAAAAGTTCTTCGTATCGGGGTCTATGCTGGCTCTAGCTGGGATGTACCTAACAGCCGCGAAAACAAGGTCTTGGACAGCCTGATTAAAAAGTTTGAAAAGACGCATCCTCATGTCAAGGTCGTCTACGAAAGCGGTATTCCCAAGGATGATTATGCTGACTGGCTGGCAGAGCAAGTCTTGAAAGGCGAGCAGCCGGATCTCTTTATGGTACCGGAAAACGACTTTAGCATGTTGGCTTCGACTGGCGCGCTCAAATCCTTGGATACCCTCCTAACGGATGATGAACGAAAGGCTTTTTATCCAGTGGCTTATGAAGCTGGGCAATATCAGGGAGTCAGCTATGCTCTTCCAGTCGAGAGCAATCCTATCATGATGTGTGTCAATAAAGACCTGCTTGAAAAAGAAGGGATTAGCATTCCTGAGTCAGGTTGGACCCTGGCGGATTTCTATGAGATTTGCAAGAAAGTAACCAAGGATACCAATGGCGATGGTGTGGTGGATCAGTACGGTATTACGGATTACACTTGGCAGCAGGCTCTGGTAGCTTACGGCGGCCATCTTACCGATAAATCCGGTATCAATGTAGACAGCTCAGAGATGCACCAAGCCTTGGCCTTTATGAGCAAGCTAGACATGCTCAGCCAGCATTATAAGGTGACTTCTAATGATTTTGATGAGGGACGGGTGGCCTTCTATCCTATGAGTCTGGCCCAGTATCGGACCTACAAGCCTTACCCTTACCATGTTGCCAAGTATTCTAGCTTTTCTTGGACCTGTATCCCGATGCCAACAGCCAATAGCCAGGTGATGGGAACACAGGTCAAGACCTCGCTTTTTGCCATGTCTTCCAATAGTAAGCAAGAGAAGCTGGCTTGGGAATTTATGCTCTTGCTATCACAGGATAAAGAAAGCCAGCAGGCCTTGTTTGAAAAATCGCAGGGGACCTCAGTCTTACCATCTGTGGTGAAAAGTCAACAGGCTAGAGAAATCTTACAGGCCGATGATTTTGGCTTGGATTCCTTGACTTCTGAGAGGCTAGACCACATGATGAATCGCTCCATCATTGACATCAGTCTGGAAGTGGACCGTCATACGATGGACCGGATGGACTATCTGATTCAAAATGCTATGCAGAATCAAGAGATTGACAGTGCCTTGCCGAGCATTCAAAGAGAAATAGAAAGCGGAAAATAATCTGCTTTCTTTTTTATTGCTAATTAAGCCAGAAAAAAGCACAGCTGACTAGACCAATATGACAAATGTCATATTTTTCCTAACAAATGTCATCTGGGCAAAGTGACATTTGACAATATGAAACCGGTTCCATATTCTGTACAATAAAATCATCAATAAATCCTTCGTCATCTAAAGCCTGACTTGGCTAAGAAGTTGAAGGATAAAGGAGGCAGGAAAGATGAAATACCTTGTACTGGTCAGCCATGGGGGACTGGCTGCAGGCGTGCAGAGTTCCTTGAAGATGTTTGCCGGAGACAAGACGGATCAGGTGATTGCAGTCGGTCTTCAGGAGGGCAAGTCAGTTGATGATTTTGCAGTTGATTTTACTCAGGCCTTGGCTGGCTTAAGCGCTGATGACAGTGTCTTAGTTCTGGCTGATATTGTAGGAGGCAGTCCTCTGACGACAGCAGCTAGCGTCTTAGCTGACATGGGTAAGCTTGACTCAGCAGTTATCTTGGGCGGTTTGAACCTGACCATGGGACTGACTGGCTTGGTTATGAAAGACATCTTGGACGGAAAAGAGCTGGCTCAGGCTATCCTTTCCGAGGCTACAGCTGCTTTGCAGGAATTTGAAGTCGTAAGTGATGCAGCTGACGAAGATGAAGACGACATTTAGTACTTCCGCCATACATTCTAAAATATAAAAGGAGATTTTAAAGATGACAGTATCATTTGTACGGATTGACGACCGCATGATCCACGGTCAAACAGTCACTCGCTGGGCTAAGGAATACCCTTGTGATGGCCTGATTGCAGTTAATAATGCTGCGGCAGGAAACAAGGTTTTGATTCAGGCCTACAAGGGAGCTTCTGATAAGAAGACTTTTGTTTGGACCAAGGAAGCCTTCAAGGAAAAATCAGGCAAGGTCACAGAGTCAGACAGTCGCTATTTCCTCATTACGAAAAATCCTGTAGACATGAAAGAAATCCTAGTGGACCAAGGTTTTGTACCTGGGGATGTTAAGGAAATCATCGTCGGTCCTGCTAATGACCGTCCGGGAGCTGTTAAGCTGGGAAATAACCAGTCCATCACCCAGGAAGAGGCAGAAGCGATTGAGGCGATTGAAAAAGCAGGCTACAAAGTCAAATTCCAGCTCTTGCCAGATGTTTCCATCGGTTACTGGAGCGATTTCAAATCTAAATTTGGTTTTTAATTACAATAATGAAAAGGAGAGTCTATTATGACAATTTCTTGGCTGCAAGCCGCTTTACTGGGATTATTTGCATGTCTGTCATCTATGCCTGGTTTGGGTGGTACATCTATTGGTAACTATACATTAGGACGTCCCTTAGTTGGAGGTTTAATATCTGGTCTTATCTTAGGTGATATTAAACTCGGTATTGTTTGTGGAGTTGCTATGCAATTGGTTTACATCGCTTTGGTCACTCCTGGTGGTACTGTCTCTGCTGATGTGCGAGCTGTTTCTTACATCGGGATTCCACTTGCTATGGTTGCCATTAAGACACAAGGTTTAACTTTAGATTCTGCTGATGCAGCAAACCTTGCAAAATCAATGGGAACTCTGGTAGGAACAGTTGGTACAGTACTCTTCTATGGTACAGCAACTATGAATCTGCTTTGGCAGCATATTGGTTGGAAAGCAGTAGAAAAAAAGGATTTTAAAAAGCTATATGTAGTCGATTGGGGTTTCCCTTGGATTTCACACTTGGTTTTTTCATTCCTGCCTACACTCATCATGTGTAAACTAGGTGCTGAGGCTGTAACAACTTTGAAATCAGCTCTACCTTTGGATGGAATTCCTATGAAAACTCTCTTTACAGTTGGCTCACTGCTTCCATGTGTCGGAATCGCTATCCTTTTAAAACAAATTGTTGAAAAAGCTGTTGATTTCATTCCTTTCTTTGTCGGTTTTACATTGGCAGCTTCTCTGGGTCTGAATCTTGTTTCTTGTGCTGTTGTTTCTCTGATTTTCGCTGTTCTGTTTTATGAAATTCAAATGGCTAAAAATATAAGAGCGCAAGCTACTGCAGGACCAAATGCAGATTTTATTGAAGACGATGATGAGGAGGATATTTAAGATGGTGAAATTAACGAGAAAAACTTTAGGCAAATCTTTCCATCATTGGTACTATGGGAATCTAACCTGTTTTTCACAAGAACACATGCAGACCTTTGGTTATTTAGCTTCTATGTTGCCAGTGGTGGAGGAGCTTTATAAGGATAAAGAAGAGCAGGCAAAGGCTATGCAAACATATACTGCTTTCTTTAATACAGAACCTCAGCTGGGAGCTTTGATTGTTGGGATTACAGCTGGTCTTGAAGAAGCACGTGCCAATGGTGCTGATGGAGTTGATGATGAAACTATAAATGGACTGCGGGCTGGTCTTATGGGACCGGTTGCAGGTATTGGTGATTCCCTTATTGTTGGTACTTTGATTCCGATTATTCTAGGGATTGCCCTAGGACTCTCTAATGGCGGTTCACCTCTAGGTGCAATCTTCTACATTGTAGTATGGAATTTACTTGCCTATGCAGGTATGAAATTTGCCTATTTCAAAGGTTATGAATTAGGTGATAAGGCAGTTGAATTTTTGGTAGGTCCTCAAGGACAGGCTATCCGTAAATCAGTATCTATCGTTGGTGGTATGGTTATCGGAGCAGTTGCTGCTACTTGGGTTCCAGTAAAAACGGCTTTCCAATTGAAAGATTCATCTGGTAAAGCATTTTTGGTCATGCAAGATCAGTTAGATGGTGTCTACCCTGGTCTCTTGACAGCACTCTTTATCGTCTTCTGTTGGTGGCTGATGGCGAAGAAAAACTTTTCTCCAATCAAAGTTATGCTCATCCTAGTTGTAGTTGCTTTTGTTGGTGTATTAGTTGGTTTCTTCAACCCAGGATTGAAATATTAAAAGGAGAAGATCATGACAGAACAAGAATTGATTCAAGGCTATGAAACAGAAATTCACTACCAGAAGCATATGATTGAAAATCTAGGACGCTGGTTCAGTCTCTTCTTTGCCATTGCCAGCATCGGTCTTGTTCTGATTTATCTCTTTCATGAGACCAATCTCCTAGCACTGATTGCAGGAATCGTCCTAGCTTTACTTGGTATCTTAGCCATGCTTTTGTTTGGCTATGGCATCTATAGAGGACGCTTAAATCTGCAAAAAGTGATTGATGATTTTGAAGCAAAACTAAAACTTGCAAGATAGACATTTCTCCCCCTAAAGACAAGTCTGAGAGGATTTTAGCTCGGACTTGTTTTTTTCTTTGACTTTAGGAGGCAGTGAAGAAAAAATAAAATTTTTCTGTCATCTAGCCGGTTTTTTTCTTGACTATTTCTGACCAAGTGATAAAATAATAACTATAGATTAGCACTCAATAGTTTAGAGTGCTAAAAATTCAATCTTTGGAGGAAAACTATGTTAAAACCATTAGGAGACCGTGTGGTCTTAAAAGTAGAAGAAAAAGAGCAGAAAGTTGGCGGATTTGTCATTGCAAGCAACGGCCAAGCAGCGACTAAGACAGCTGAAGTTGTAGCAGTCGGACAAGGTATTCGTACTTTGAACGGTGAGCTGGTATCCCTGAGTGTCAAGGAAGGAGACAAGGTTCTCGTAGAAAATCACGCAGGCGTGGAAGTCAAGGACGGAGATGAAGCTTATCTCTTAGTCAGTGAAGCCAATATTCTAGCAGTTGTCGAGTAAGATTAGAAGAGAGGAATAATAAAATGGCAAAAGATATTAAATTTTCAGCAGATGCAAGAAGCAGTATGGTTCGTGGTGTTGACATCTTAGCAAATACTGTCAAGGTGACTTTGGGTCCTAAAGGCCGCAATGTCGTTTTGGAAAAATCCTTTGGCTCACCCCTTATCACCAATGACGGTGTAACCATTGCCAAGGAAATCGAACTAGAAGACCATTTTGAAAACATGGGCGCTAAGCTGGTGTCAGAAGTAGCTTCAAAAACCAACGATATCGCTGGTGACGGAACAACAACAGCAACTGTTTTGACTCAGGCTATCGTCCGTGAAGGGATTAAAAATGTTACAGCTGGTGCTAATCCAATCGGTATCCGCCGCGGGATTGAAGCAGCCGTTGCGACAGCTGTTGAAGCCCTGAAATCTAACTCAGTGCCAGTTTCCAACAAGGAAGCTATTGCTCAGGTTGCTGCCGTTTCTTCTCGCAGCGAGAAAGTCGGCGAGTACATCTCTGAAGCTATGGAAAAAGTTGGAAATGACGGCGTTATTACTATCGAAGAGTCCAAAGGGATGGAAACTGAGCTGGATGTAGTTGAGGGGATGCAGTTTGACCGCGGCTACTTGTCTCAGTATATGGTAACCGATAATGAAAAAATGGTAGCCGAACTGGACAATCCTTACATCCTGATTACTGACAAGAAAATTTCTAACATTCAAGAGATTCTGCCATTATTGGAAAATATCTTGAAGACCAACCGTCCGCTTTTGATTGTGGCGGATGATGTGGACGGAGAAGCTCTGCCAACTCTGGTTCTTAATAAGATTCGCGGAACCTTTAATGTCGTAGCTGTCAAGGCACCAGGCTTTGGTGATCGTCGTAAGGCTATGTTGGAAGACATCGCTATCTTGACAGGCGGTACAGTGATTACAGATGATCTTGGCTTAGAGCTCAAGGATGCTACGATTGAAGCGCTTGGACAAGCTTCTAAAGTCACGGTTGACAAAGACAGCACTGTGATTGTGGAAGGTTCTGGCAATCCTGAAGCCATTGCTAACCGTGTGGCAGTCATTAAGTCACAGATTGAAAGCAGCACTTCTGAGTTTGACCGTGAAAAACTGCAAGAACGTCTGGCTAAATTGTCCGGTGGTGTAGCTGTGATTAAGGTCGGAGCTGCCACAGAAACAGAACTCAAAGAAATGAAACTCCGCATTGAAGATGCCCTTAATGCAACTCGTGCAGCGGTAGAAGAAGGAATCGTTTCCGGTGGTGGTACGGCCTATATCAACGTACTGGACGCTGTCGCAGGTCTTGAGTTGGCAGGGGATGAAGCGACTGGTCGCAACATCGTTCTTCGCGCCTTGGAAGAGCCTGTTCGTCAAATCGCTCTGAATGCAGGCTTTGAAGGCTCAATCGTCATTGACCGTCTGAAAAACTCTGAAGCTGGTACAGGCTTCAATGCCGCGACTGGAGAATGGGTTAACATGATTGAGGCTGGAATCATTGACCCAGTTAAGGTGACCCGTTCAGCCTTGCAAAATGCCGCTTCTGTTGCCAGTCTTATCTTGACAACCGAAGCAGTGGTGGCTAATCAACCAGAACCAGCTAGCCCAGCTCCAGCTATGGATCCAGGCATGATGGGCGGAATGATGTAGAAAAATAACGGGATTATATACTCGTATAAATTAGATATAATCTTTGTCTTATATTTATCAATTAGAAAACTGAGCATATTTGTTCAGTTTTTTTATTGTGACTAGTTATGTAGCAAGCATTAATAATTATGCTTATCTTTAAAAACAAATTTATATATATGAATATTTATGGTCATATAATTCATATTTGTTCATTTATTATGCAGCCAAATATTACATTTTTGTTTCAAGAAAATACAAGGAGATAACGGAGGAAACTGTTTTCAATTCTTATATGACAAGGTTTTTGGAGAAATAAACTGGTTTACAACCTGTGTACCAAACCGGAACCGGTTAAGGTAATTAGTTGACTTATGGTCAATCGTATGCTAGTCTAATATATGTAGTAAATTGGAAATGTAAAGAAATCTTAATGTTTTTTACATGTTCAGTAAAAAGGAAAAAAGGAAAAATGGAGGGATTATTTATGAAAAAAATATCTCATACTATTGCGCGCTTTTTCTCAGTAGCCTTTGTGCTCCTCTTTAGCCTGTTTTCTAGCAGTCAATCTGCCAGAGCTAACACGGTAGATGATGTTATCACATCAATCAATGTCTACAATCAGAAGGGTGAAGAACTGACTGACGGCCTTTCCCCTTGGGAAAAATTTCAAATTGACGCAAACTTTGCCTTCAATTATGGTAAGGTTCAGCCGGGAGATACTACGACTATTGGACTTCCTGCTGAGTTTGCCTTGGAGGGAGCTGATTTTGAAGTCAAAGATGATGACGGAAATCTCGTAGCGACAGCTGTTGTTGATGCAAGCTCTAAGCAGCTTACACTGACTTATACAGACTATGTCCTGACTCGCTCTCATATTGAAGGGAAAGTTCATCTCTTGGCTCGCGTTGATCATACAGTAGCCAGAGATAAAGGCTCTATTCCTCTGAAACTTATCGTTGGCAAGAAGATTGTCGAATATGGAAAAATTGACTACAAAGGTCTTCCTGGCCAAGCAACTCCTTATACTTTCATAAAATACGGCTGGAATAATGCGGATAATATCAAGAGTATTACTTACAGCCTGAATATCAACCAACAAAATCAAGAACTGGATAATGTTGTTATTTCAGATACTCTGGGCTTTAATACCGGAGAAATTGATCTTAACAGCTTCCAAATTCTTAAAGGTTCATGGGTTGTTGACCCAGCTGATAACTCTTATCGACTAAGTCAGCAACGCGAGGATGTGACAGCAAATTATACGATTAATCTTGCTGCTGACAAGCGTTCCTTTACCATTAACATGGGGCATATCGGTGCCAATGAAGGCTTCTATGTTCGCTATCGTGTTAACTTCCCTACAGTTCCGGCTGATGGAACAGTCTTCCCGAACGAAGCAATTATGCGAGCAGATAATATTGAAGAGCAAAAATCATCAGTTGCTGTCCGCTACCAACGTGCGAACGGCTATGCACATGGGGATGTCTATGGTGTGCAGGTGACTAAGAAAGATGAAGCTGGTAAAGCCTTAGCAGGTGCTGAATTCACATTGTACGATGAAGATGGTGTGACAATTGTTCAAAAAGCAACCAGTGATGCTAACGGGATTGCTTCTTTCAGCAACTTGATTAAGGAGCATTATCTGATTAAGGAAACCAAGGCACCAGAAGGTTACCAACTGTCAGATGAAGAGATTCAGGTCAATGCGGCTCAGCTCAAAAATTATGGTTCTGGTATTATTTATAAAGACTTTACCAACCGTAAGGCATTGGTTACCGCTTCAGGTACCAAGACTTGGAATGATGACAACGATAAAGATGGCAAACGTCCAGACAAGATTACCGTTCGTCTCTATGCTAACGGTGTTGAAGTCGATCATAAAGAAGTTGGTCCGAATGATAAGGGTGAGTGGAAGTATGAGTTCACTGACTTGCCAGCGACTGGTGAAGATGGAAAAGATATTGTCTACTCAGTTACTGAAGACCGTGTTTATGGCTATACAGCTACTGTTGATGGTATGAACATTACCAATACACCAGTTCCAGGAGTTCCGCAACCGCCGAAACCTAGCTCGGACAATAGCTCTAAGAGCAGCTCTAGTTCAAGTAGCTCAAGCAGCAGTAGCACGACTTCTAGCTCAAGC
Organism: uncultured Streptococcus sp.; assembly: GCF_963456385.1. Classification (GTDB taxonomy): domain Bacteria; phylum Bacillota; class Bacilli; order Lactobacillales; family Streptococcaceae; genus Streptococcus. Next base: position 65,800 of record NZ_CAUOLF010000004.1, read on the forward strand.
AGCACTACAGGAAGCACTGTTGTGATCATCGAATCAGACGATGGTACTGGCGGAGGAAATGCCTCTAATGTTGGAACCAAGAAAGTTCTCCCTAAAGCGGGTGAGAATGCTAGCTGGATCATGATTGCTGCTGGAGTAGCTCTAGTAGGCTTGGTAGGCTTCATTGTCTTCCGTTCGAAGAAGTAACTTATTTCATCTCTGTTCCCTTAAGGGACAGAGATTTTTTATTCCAACTCCGAATTAGCAGTGGTCGCTTTTTAGAAAGAAGAATTAAGAATTAAGAATGTTTTTTACAATCAGTCACTATCTTGTATCCTTTTGTTAATCAAGACTGTGATGTTCCGTAATATAGTTGTTTTAAAATAAAAAGCAACTAAGATGTTTCCTAGAACAAATTAGTTGCTCAAAACTACGGGGAAAGCCGCTTGGATATGCAAGCGTGAGGCATATCAAAACTTGATATATAATCTTTCTTAATTCCTAAATCAAAAAAATTATAAGACATCCTTAGGAATATGCTCGGTGTGTGACCATCTTTATCAGGTTTTCGTCAAACATATTTTGCTTCAGCCTTCTCTCGTAGTTTTTTCTATGCGATGCCCCCTCCTTTTTGTGCCTAAAAGAAGGGGATTTTTTGTTGAAAATCTACTTTGAATTTAAGGAGATGATTGAGTTGAAAAAAGCGGGATTAAATATATATTATAATGTGCTGTTGAGTACTAATATAAGGTATAATAAAGTAAAGGAATAATCAAAATAATTGCAGCGAGAACACTACTTATAATGATAAATTTTAGTTACACTACTTTTATTGGAATGTATTCAAAAATCATTTAGAAGTTTAAGAGGGATGAATGATGAGTAAAAATCTTTTAACAAATATACTAAACGATAAAATTGATGAGGATGATATAATATATATTTTAGATACAAATTTTTTAATAAATTCTTTAAAGTCTCCAAATTATTCAAAAAACTATATTAATGCTTTAAAAAAGAATATCAATAATATATTTTTACCCTTTATTGTATGGATAGAATTTTTACATAATTTCCAAAGAGTTATTTTTCAGACAGAAGGATTTTTAAAGCAAACAAAAGCAATGCTAACGGAATTAGATGATAACCGTAGTATACGTCTTGAGGATAAAGATATTGAAGATAAGATAGATAGTATTTTTAAGAAAAAAATTTTAAAAAGTGACAATAGTCTAGGTAAAGAGTTATTACAAGATGAAAAAGATAAAATATTATCTAAATTAAAGCAAAATAAACACTTTGTTAATAGTTTAAAATCGGTAAATAAGATATTAGATGAAAATATTGATGAATGGAAAAAAACACAACTTGAAAATTTCAAGTTTTTTGACAATTACATACCTCAAATAAAAGAACATTTGCGAATAATAAATAATATGATAGAGAGCAATCAAATTATAGTTGGAGACGAATATAGTGAGGAAAAACTAAAAAAATATACTGAAAAAATAGAAATAAGAATAAAAGAAAAACAATTCCCTGGAATATCCGAGGAAGATTTGTCAAAGGGGAATAGAATTTGGAACGGGAAAATAATTCCAGCTAAATATGGAGATATATTTTTATGGTTGGAAACATTAGACTACGCAAAAGAATCAGATAAAAGTAATTTCGTTATTGTAAGTGATGATGAGAAGAAGGGAGATTGGATAGATAAAACTCTTAATAATTCATTTTATCCTCAAATGATATTAGAATTTATTAATTATACTGGAAAAGCAACTATTAGACATCTATCAAATTCTGATTTTGTTTCAAAATTTGACAGTGGGGAAGTATCGAGAGAAGATATAACACGCGACTTACTAGATTCAGAAAGTGATAATAAGATATTTAGCAAAATAGATGATTTTTCTAGTTTTATAGCTAATATAGAAGATATAAAAAAGTATAATTTGAATCCTGAAATAATAAATGATATATATTCAAAATATAATAATAGTTATCTAGAAATTGAAGAAAAAGTAACAGTTTTACTAAGAAAAATATTAGTCGATGACTATGATGTATTTACAAATCTAAAACCAAATTTTGATTATGTAATGGATATTCTTGCTGTTAGTAAAAATCCAAATCGAAAAGATATTATATTTGAAATTAGCATTTTTAAGTACATTGACAAGTCAAAACTTGATAATAAGTTACAAATCTTAAATAATTATGCTGAAAAGTATTATAGAGATACTGGAAAAGTTGCAACTAAATGTCTAATAGTAGTTTCGAATGATATTGATGAAGAATTTAAATATAATTTTAAAAAATCAGTTAATGAAGATAATATTAAGATTATGTTTTTGAATAACTCAATTTTTGAAGTGTTTTAACCAAAAGAGGATTCCAGACTAAGGAATCCTCTTTTGGTTTTTTTAGATGCCCCCTGCAGCTATAATCTGAGTTTTCATTTACTGCAAAGTGTTGATATAAAAGTATTTTAAGGACGTTTAAAGTTTTATAAAACTTATAGTATTTTATAAAACGCAACAAATTCGCAACAGATTTAGTACTTTCAAATATATTAGAATGTATAGCATAATGGGCTGCAAAAAAATTTGTATTTGGCTTGCGTTATTATCATTATTGTGCTATACTTAAATCAATAACGGGATAAATAAACCACGTAAAAGGAGGCTAATGTGGAAAAAGAGAATATAAGAATGCGATTATCGTCTGAATCTAAAATAATTTTAGATAAACTCCAAAAAGATATTTACAGTAAGTTAGGATACGAGGTCAGCTATTCAAGCTTAGTTAGTCAAGCTGTTCGACAATTCGTTCCTAAAAAAGATAGTATTGATTGGATACAATTGAAAGAAACAAGCTTGAAGTTTTCTTCAACAGAGCAGAGCGATTGGGACTATCAGACATCATTCATGTTAGAGGAAGACGTGCTAACCTTGCTTTCTGAACTGCAAAATTACTTCTTAGAAGTCTTTCAAGCTAAGCGTATTCATCGGGCTTTCTGCGTAAGACTGTGTCTTAAAGCTCAATTTCTATCAATATCAAGTAATAATGATTTATAGTATTATTAACATTAAAGCGAGGTGTGAATACCTCGCTAAAACAAAATGTTTTACGGGATAAATAAACCACCTAAGAGGGAAAAAAATGAGAGTACGAGCTTCGCCAATACTTATTAAGAATATTGACTTTAACTGCAACAATAAGATAGAGAAATGGAGAAAACATGAAAACTTTTAAAGAAATTTTTGACAAAGAAAATATGGAAATGCCGACTAGCAATGGGATTAAGCGTGTACAAAGCTTTAATTCGGACGAATCCGTAAGCTTTATTTTAGACGATGAATCTAGAGAGTTCCTCAAGGAAGAGTTGTCAGATATTGATGTAATCTATGAACCGACTTTGAAGAAGTTCGCAGAAAATATTCTTATTCTTAATCGACAGAAACATCGTGTTTCTGATAGAACTCGACTTTCTTTGATGAATGAACCTGTTTATCAAGGGTATAGAAATAATTCGTTTTACACGTCTGTAAGTGAATCTTAAAACTGTAAGGGAGAATTTTTCTCCCCTACATTCATTATTAAAAAGAAATGGAGAACATAAAAAATGAGAAATTACTTTTGGCAAACGAGTACATTTGTGCTACTTTCTATTATTTCAGTCTTAGCTGGCTTCACAGCTGATGGCATCAATTTCCAAGCATACACTCCGATGTTGTCCGCCAAAGCGGCAGTATTATTGTCAGTAGTTGTAGTGGCTGTTCAGTTGCCTGCACTGATTATGCTATTCATTGACAAAGAGCGTTCAAATGAGTAAGCGAGGGCTTTATATGAATGTGCTAAATCACTTTTCCTTCTTGTGGAATAAGCAAAAGGTAAGAACTCTTAAGCCAAGACTATATCTCCCCTTTAGATATAGTAAAATGGTTTCTATTTATTTCTATGCTATTTTTGGAATACTTACGATTAGTATTATAGCTAATTTTCAAACAAACTTCGCCAATGTGTTTGTTGCGACTATCTTTTTAGGAATTACTATAGTTGTCTTTAGATTTTGGAGGAAGAGGCAAAAAAAGTATTTTAATGGTATCGAATACGCTTTAAACTATATGGTGGTCTCTAATGGCTTCTTTGAAAGTAAAGTAGTCAACGGTAAAGAAAAAATCATGAACCATATTAGCCTTCAGTATCAAGAGAATACAGAAGATATTCGAGTTGCTTGTATGAAATACGGGAGTAAGTATGATTCTAAAGCGAATCAACTCGGCTCTCTTCTCTCTAGTTCTGTATCTTTAGAGTTAGAAGAGATGATTGAATACACTAATTCCGTGATGTATATTTTCCCTAAATCTGCTGAAAAGAGATTAACTTGGGAAGATACCCTTCAAACTGCAAAATTGACAATTTCCGAGAAAGTAGGATGGCAATTCGGTTCCCCGCCTCACGTCCTTTTGGCAGGTTCGACGAAGTCGGGAAAAACGGTGATGATAGAAAACCTTGTGGCTCAATACTTGCATTTAGGGTCTGAAATTAGGTTACTAGACCCCAAAAAGGGAGAACTCTCTTGGGTTGTTGGTAAAAAGTTAGAGGATAGGTTAGGCTATAAAGTAGTTTATAATTCTCCCTTTCAAATTGCTGGTGCTTTAAGAGAGGCTGTTGAGGAAATGAATAGACGCTTTCAGGTTATGGCAGATAACCCAGATACCTATATTGCTAAAGGGAAAGTTTTATCTTGGGCTGATGTCAAGGGGAACTATCCTCTTGCTATTGTGCTTGATGAGGGGATTGCTTTTAAAACAGAGGCAGAAACGACTAAAGAAGGGAAACAAGCCTATCAAGAGGCAATGTCGAACCTTGGAAGTCTATTAGTAAAATCTCGCCAAGCCTCTATCGAAGTTATAGTAGGTCTGCAGAGAGCCTCAAGTGACTTCATTCCGACGTATATGAGACAAAACTTTGGCACAGCACTCTTATTAGGTTCGACTACTGCTGATTCAGATTCGTGTCGCATGATGTTTTCAAGTCAAGATATTGATTACAAGACTTGTGATATTGGAACAGGGTATGTTCAAATTGACAGAGTTATTGCTACTCCTAAATATGTTGAAACTCCATTCAAGTCTGATGAACTAGATTTTGAGAAATATTTTGATAAGGCTTGCGATTTTTATTGGAGTATGAGAAACAATGATGGTCTTTCTCCCTAGCTAAATAGGGACGATTGCCCAGGGGGCAGAATCGAGCGGAGCGTTCCTCTTTTCGCTAGGGAGAAAGAGCCCACCGACTGCTTTAGCAGGAGGTCAGAGAATTCCCCCAGTACTAATAGGGGGCGCACACATACGTGAAATGTACTCTAAACCCTTGGTACGTAAGGGGTTACGGCTTGTTAGTTGCACTAAATGGCCGCAAACCCTTGGGAGAGTAAGGCTGAGAGGTATTTTCATGTAGGATACGGATTTAAAGGAGAAAAATATGGTTTACAATATGACAGATGTAAATATTAAAATTGGGTTACTTGACCTTGAAATGTCACAATTTGATATTCCTAAGAAAGTAGTGATTTTGTCAGTTAGGGTGAACAACAAATACAAAGAAGTCAACGGCGAAAATGTGAAGACTGATGAAGTAAGTAAAATTACTTGTACTGTTCTAGACGCTGACAAAGTGAAAGTTCTAACTGAAATGGGAATTTCTACTGATGATTTAAAAGCTATAAACTTAGAGATTGTTGGAAATTTAGATAAAATCTCTAAACTTGCTCAGAATGAGTCTTTGTTGAACGTTCCTGTTGAATTGATTCAACCTAAAGTTCGATTGGCTTGGAACATGGCAAGAAGCAACTGGGCAGGCGTTAAGTTGGTATGTGAGGATATTAAACTTTTAGGAGCATAGTCCTATGAATACAGTCAGAATTGATTACTTTGCAGTGACTGTGAAAAATATTCCTCCAGAAAGAGTTTTGACTGAAATTCTTTTAATTCCTTTAGAAGCTTTCACGTTAAATAACTGGGGAATCAATAAGTATCAGCGACATTATTCCTGCTCAGAAATTAATGTTTACTTTAACGAAGATAGGCTTTCAATGGGAGTATTTATCGAATTAAAGGGACAGAGTTGTCGCCAATATGAAGAATTTTTAGACGGTAATGAAAATAATTGGATTGCTTTGATATGTCGTTTATATCAGTACACTGTGAATTTTACTCGAATAGATATTGCCCATGATATATTTGATGGTAGCTTAGATGTTCAGAGGATATATGACTACTGTAAAAAAGGGTTATGTATATCAAAGGCAAAACATTTTGAGTATCATGAAAAATCTATCTTGGAAAATGGAGAGCGAGTTGGAGAAACCGTTGCTATAGGTTCAAGAGGCAATCAGCAATGGTGTATATATAATAAACGTATGGAACAACTTGGCAAGCAAGAGGTTGTAGAATCTCCGTCTTGGATTCGTGCAGAACTGAGATGTTGGCAGGAAAAAGCCAATATTATTGCGGAGCAGTTGTTTCTAAAGCGTCCTTTATCATCTATCTATTTTGAGGCTATCAACGGTCATTATCGTTTTATCCGTCCTAATGAGGTAGATAGCAACCGTTGGAGAAGAAAAAAGGTCAAGTGGTGGATAGATTATCTAAAAACCGAAAATCAGACAGTTTTGAGCGTTGTAAGGACTAAACCCACACTGCGGCAATCGGAGGTTTGGACGGAGAAACAAGTAGCTAAAACGTTGGCAAAAGTGTATATAGCAAAGTATCAAGCCTATGATGTCGAGGAAGCTGAATCCTATATTCAAGGACTACTAAAAGAAGGTTTATCAAAACTGACTGATAATGACGAAAAAGACATAGAGCAATATATTAGAGAGCAGAATAGTTCTGATTCTTGGGGAATTGTAAAGTAGAAAGGAAGTGTCAGTATGTCTGAAAATACAGTTTCAAATAAAGATTTGATAGCTATGGGGTATAGACCATCGACAGCTAACGCCATTATTCATCAAGCTAGAGAAATACTAGTTGCTCGTGGCTATAAATTCTATTCTCGAAAACGATTAATGGTAGTTCCTAAATCAGTCGTAGCTGAACTGCTGGGAATGGAGCTATAAAATGGCTTATATTGGATATAGCCAACGTGGAAAGAAAAGATTATGGGCTTATACAATCAGGGAAGGGAATCGAAGTTTACAATATAAAAGTGGCTTCAAAACGAAGCGAGAGGCAAAGATAGATGCTGAAAAGGTGTTACACAAGCTGAATACGGGCAGTGTATTGAGGGCGAATATGACACTACCAGAACTCTATCAAGAGTGGTTGGTTCTGAAAATTTTACCGAGTGGCAAGAGTGATGTTACTAAAGCCAAATATATCATGAGGAAAAATATCATTGTTAGACTATTTGGAGATACACCTGTTTCAAAAATTAAGCCAAGTGAATATCAGAAAGTGATGAACGACTATGGTAAAAGGGTTTCTAGAAATTTTTTAGGACGTCTTAATTCAAGTATTCGTGCAAGTATTCAGATGGCTATCGCTGATAAAGTTGTTATTGAAGATTTTACTGCTTATGTAGAGCTGTTTTCAACAAAAAGTGGACAGGCAGTAGATGAAAAGTATCTGCATACAGAATATGACTATCAAAAAGTACTAACCTTTTTACGAGAAAAATTTGATTATGAGACATCTATTGTTCCTTATATCATTTATTTCTTGTTTAAAACGGGCATGAGATTTGCGGAGTTGATTGCCTTGACTTGGGATGATATTGATGAAATAAATGGACAGATGAAAACATATCGTAGATATAACACATCAATACATAAGTTTACTCCTCCTAAAAATAAAACTTCAGTAAGAGTAGTGCCTATCACTCCAGATATGCTTGGTTTGTTAAATAGTTTGAAAAAACTACAGACTCAAGCAAATAAGTCATTAAATATTGTAAATAAAGATAACCTAATTTTTCAACATTATGGATATATTCATGCTGTGCCAGATATAGCGACAGTAAACAAAGCTATCAAAGTTATGCTGATAGAGCTTGAGGTTTTTCCAATCATTACCACTAAAGGGGCTCGTCATACTTATGGCAGTTATTTATGGCATAAAGGAGTTGACCTTGGAGTTATTGCTAAAATTCTTGGACACAAGGATATATCCATGTTAGTAGAGGTTTATGGTCACACGTTGGAGGAAAAAATTAATCAAGAATTTGAAGAGATAAAAAGTTTACTGTGAAATCGCAACAAATTTCGCAACAAATTTACTTAAGACAAGCAAAAAAGCCTTGATTATCAAGGCTTTTTTAATCTATTTCTATGCCCCCTGCAGGGATCGAACCTGCGACCCACGGATTAAGAGTCCGCTGCTCTGCCAGCTGAGCTAAGGAGGCAATAGAAAAAGCTGTATTGGTGCCGGACCTTCACGATTTGTATTGAACCCGCGCAATTAAGCAGGTGGGCAACTCGCTCTAACTGAAGCTGCTTCCGCGTGACACGGCTTGCATGCTGTTAGAAGTCTTTTGTTTCCCTAATAATACAAAAAATAGTCGGTCAACACTTAAGTGTGAAGTCGTACACCACAGCGTTTCTATAATTATGATACCATAAATTTTGAAAAATTCAAGAGAAAAATGTAATTTTTTGCAAACGATGTCATCATTTTTTTAAGTCGTCAATCTTATCCTTGGTCATCCCAAGGGCTCGCTCGTATTTGCCATTCTCGTTAGGGGTGAAATAATTGGCATCTTTAATCTTGTCAGGCAGATAGTCCTGCTTGACCCAATTGCCAGGATAGGAGTGAGGGTAGAGATAGTCCTGTGCGTTGCCCAGTTCTTTGCTTCCTGCATAGTGGCCGTCTCGTAAGTGGCGGGGAATGGGGAGGTTTCCATTCTTTCTTAGGTCAGCCAAGGCCTTGTCCATGGCTAGATAGGCTGAGTTGGACTTGGGCGATAGAGCCAGATCGATAACAATATTGGCAATAAGGATACGGGCTTCAGGAAAACCAATCCGCTGAGCTGCCTCCAGAGCTGTAACGGTATGAACTTGAGCGTCTGGATTTGCTAGTCCAATATCTTCGTAAGCGATGACGGTCAAGCGTCGAGCTAGGCTAGGCAGGTCTCCTGCCTCAATGAGACGAGCTGCGTAGTGGAGGCTGGCATTGACATCGGAGCCACGGATGGACTTCTGCAGGGCAGAGAGGACATCGTAATGGCCATCCCCGTCCTTATCCATGGTGATATAGCTCTTTTGCAGGCTGTTTTCCATGACATGGAGCGTGATGTGGCGGATACCCTTGCCATCTTCTGGGGTAGAGAGTACGGCTAGATCCAGTGAATTATAGGCGGAGCGCAGGTCTCCGTTGGTAGAGATGGCAATGAATTCCAGAGCCTCATCATCTAGCTCTACTGGAAAATCAAATCCTCGTTCCTTATCCGTCAAGGCTAGCTGAATGGCCGTCCGGATGTCGTCGTTGCTGAGGGGCTCAAGCTCAAATATCTGAACCCGGCTTCGAATAGCAGGGGTGACGGAAAAGAAAGGATTTTCTGTCGTCGCTCCAATCATGATGACCAGACCGCTTTCTAAGAGCGGCAGCAGAAAGTCTTGCTTGGTCTTGTCCAAACGGTGAATTTCATCTAGCAGGAGCACCAGACCGCCGGAAAATTTAGCCTCTTCAGCAATCTCCTGCAGGCGCTTCTTGCTATCTACGGTGGCGTTAAAGGTCCGAAAAGCATATTTAGTTGTGCCGGCAATAGCTGAGGCGATAGAGGTCTTGCCGATGCCGGGTGGTCCGTAGAGAATCATCGAGGACAGGCGGTTGGCTTCAACCATGCGACGGATGATTTTCCCGGGTCCGACCAGATGCTGTTGGCCGATGATCTGATCAATGCCGGTCGGCCGCATGCGCAGGGCTAGGTTTTCTGGCATAAGATTTCCTTTCTGCAAGTGTTTTTCTTGGCTTTTTGTGTTACTATTGTAGATAGTAATATTTTATCACAATGAAAAGAGGAAATCATGGCTAAGTACGGTTTTTTGGAGATATTGGACGAGGAAATGGAGAAGAGCTTTCCTTTTGACTACGAGATAAACTGGGACAAGAAGAATCACGCAGTGGAAGTGGCCTTTCTCCTTGAGGTGCAAAATCCAGGCGGGATTGAGACGGTTGATGCTGAGGGCAATGCCTCGGCTGAGGATATTTACTTTGAGGAAGCCGTGCTTTTCTATAATCCAACCAAGTCTCGTTTTGAGGCCGAGAACTATCTGGCTACCCTGCCCTACGAGCCTAAGAAGGGGCTGTCACGGGAGTTTCTGGCTTATTTCGTAGATTTCCTAACTCAAACGGCTGAGTCTGGCCTTGATGCGCTCATGGACTTCTTAGCAGATCCAGAGGCAGCAGAGTTTGAGATGGCTTGGAATTCTGAGGCTTTTGAAAATGGCAGAGCTGAGTTGACTGAGACAGAATGTTATTCATATCCGAGGTATTAGGAGGCGCTTATGGAAAATGCAGAAGAATTAGATTTGCTGCACAAACGGATGGAATTTTCTGGCTGTAAGATTGCCTTGATTTGTGATGACAAGCTACTGACTATCTTGCGAGATGATATTTCAACCATCCCTTGGCCCAATATGTGGGAGTTGCCGGGCGGTGGCCGAGAGAGTGAGGAGACGCCTTTTGAATGCGTCCAACGAGAGGTTTTTGAAGAGCTTGGTTTGAAGCTTGAAGAAGGTGCTATTGTCTGGGTTAAGGAATATCAAGGGATGCTTGATCCAGACAAAACCTCTATTTTTATGGTGGGAACTATCAATCAGGAAGATTTTGCCAGTATAGTCTTTGGCGATGAGGGACAGGCTTATCAGATGGTGGATGTGAGCCAGTTCTTATCAGATAAAAAGGTTATTCCGCAGTTGCAGGACAGGTTGAGCGATTATTTGGAGGTGCGAGCATGATTCATATTGAACGGGCGGGAGCTGAGGATTTAGAGCCCATTATTGCCATTCAGCGAGCGAGTTTTAAGGCCGTTTATGAAAAATATCAGGATCAATACGACCCCTATCTGGAGGAGCGAGAGCGGATTCGCTGGAAGCTGGTTGAGCGGCCCAATAGTTTTTATTATTTTGTCAAAGACGCCGAGAAGATTCTTGGCTTTATTCGCTTGAATACAAATGACGAACAGACAGCAGGCTGGATTGGAACAGTAGCGATTTTGCCAGAGTACCAGAATAAAGGATATGGTTCTGAGGGGCTTGGTCTGATAGAGGAGAAATTCTCCACCGTTATGCAATGGGATTTGTGCACGGTTTTTCAAGATAAAGGCATGGTAGCTTTTTATGAGAAAAACGGCTATCATCAGACCCATACTGAGCCCGAAAAAGAGGGCATGGATATGGTTTACATGACAAAGACAATGAAATAAACAAAGAAAGGATTGTTCAGTTAAATTTCCAAACTGAACACGCCCTAAAAACTGTGGCAAAAAGATAAAGTTCTCTTAGACGCAAACGTCGTCAGAGAATTTCCTATTTTGGCTTTGTGTTTTACGGGCTTGGTATTTTAATGATGGACACTTGGCAGGAATTAACGATTGAAGTGAAGCGTGAGGCGGAGGAAGCAGCCTCGAATATTCTGATTGAGCTGGGCAGTCAGGGTGTGGCTATTGATGACAGCGCAGATTATCTGGGGCAGGTTGACCAGTATGGTGAGCTTTTTCCAGAAGTTGAGCAGAGCAATCGGGTCCGGATTACTGGCTACTACCCGGATTCGGTGGATATAGAGGCCATTGCAGCCCGGGCCAATAAGCGACTGGCTGAGCTGGATGGCTTCGGCTTGGAGACGGGAGATATTGAGCTGACTCGGCAGGAACTGGCTGAGGAAGACTGGGCGGACAACTGGAAGAAGTACTTTGAGCCAGCTCGTATTACCCATGACTTGACTATTGTGCCGTCCTGGACGGAGTATGAAGCGACAGCTGGTGAGAAGATTATCAAACTGGATCCTGGTATGGCCTTTGGTACAGGCACTCATCCGACGACCAAGATGAGCCTCTTTGCTCTGGAGCAGGTCTTGCGGGGCGGAGAAACGGTGCTGGATGTAGGTACAGGAAGTGGTGTCCTCTCCATTGCCAGCTCTCTCTTGGGCGCTAAGGACATCTACGCTTATGATTTAGACGAGGTGGCAGTGCGCGTGGCTCAGGAAAATATTGAGCTCAATCCAGGTATGGAGAACATTCATGTGGCACCAGGTGATCTTCTCCGAGGGGTAGAAATCGAGGCGGATGTCATCGTTGCCAATATCTTGGCCGATATTCTCATCCATCTGACAGAAGATGCTTATCGTCTAGTCAAGGATGAGGGTTATCTGATTATGAGTGGGATCATTTCTGAGAAGTGGGAAATGGTGCGCGAGTCAGCAGAAGCGGCAGGATTTTTCCTGGAAACGCATATGATTCAGGGCGAATGGAATGCCTGTGTCTTTAAGAAAACGCAGGACATTTCAGGTGTGATAGGTGGTTAGATGCAACACTATTTTATAAAAGGAATTCCTCAGTCTCCTCTGGTGGTCACGGATAAGGACACGGCTAAACATATGTTTTCAGTCATGCGGCTCAAAGAGGGCGATCAAGTTACACTGGTCTTTGATGATGGCATAAAACGGCTGGCTCGGGTATTGGATCCTAGCCAGCAGAGCTTGGAAATCTTGGAGGAGCTGGCAGACAATACCGAGCTGCCGGTTCAAGTGACCATTGCTTCAGGCTTTCCCAAGGGTGATAAATTAGAGTTTATCACTCAAAAGGCAACGGAGCTAGGAGCCAGTGCTATCTGGTCCTTTCCAGCGGACTGGTCGGTGGCCAAATGGGATTGCAAAAAGCTGGCTAAAAAGAGTGAAAAGCTAGAGAAAATTGCTCAGGGAGCAGCAGAGCAGAGCAAGCGTAATCTGATACCGGAGGTTCGGCTCTTTGATAAAAAGGCAGACTTTCTGGCAGCCTTGGCAGACTTTGACCGCATCATCGTGGCCTATGAAGAATCGGCCAAAGAAGGAGAAACTGCAGCTCTAGTCCGGGCTCTGTTGGGCTTGGCAGCCGGCGCAAAAGTCCTCTTTATCTTCGGACCGGAGGGCGGTCTCTCGTCAGAGGAAATAGCAGCCTTTGGCCAAGCAGGGGCTGTCTCCGCTGGTCTAGGTCCACGTATCCTGCGAGCTGAAACCGCTCCGCTTTATGCCTTGACTGCAGTCAGTGTTTTGTTGGAATTGAGCAAGGACAGTCTTTAAAAAGTAAAATCAGCAGCCATTTTGGCTGCTGATTTTTTAATCATTATTGTCTTTCACGTTTTTTAAAGGCGAAGATTCCTGCAAGTCCGGTCATGACAAGTCCCAAGACTCCAAGTGAGGACGCCTTTTCTCCGGTTACTGGGAGGCTTTCTGCTCCTGCCTGTCTGTGGGACGCTTGCTTGTTCGTGCTAGGGTCAACAGCAGTCAAGACAGGGAAATCTACTCTGCTGTGCTGCAGGTTAGCTGCTTCAACAGCGATAGTAGGAGAGCTTGGTTGCTCAATAGGAACCGGTTCAGTTTTCGGTGCGACGTAGACGAATTTGTATTCGCCGAATCCTTCTTGGGCAGATGCCGCTAGATAGACGATGTCTCCGTCAGTACCAATCAAGTTCTTGGCCTTATCAGCTGTCAGGAAGCGCAGGTCCAGTCCCTTGATGGTATCAGCGAAATGCCAGTTCTGATCTGCACTTGGATTGATATTTTTGACAGCCAAGATATAGTTGATGATAGCTTGGCGGTTTTCCAGATTGAGCAGACGGTTAAGGCTGGCTTCTCGAACACCAGGGAAGTTACCGTTAGACCGGTAGTTGTTGGTCACGACGATAAATTCCTGATTGGGGTCAATCTCCTTGCCTTGGTATTTCAGATTACGGACCCGGCTGGCATTTGGGTTTGCTAGTTTGCCTTCGCGGTCGTATTTGTTAGGCTGGGTGATGTCAAACTCATAGGTCACACCGTCGATAACATCAAAGTTATAAGTCCGGTAGTCAGTATTGACCAGATTTTGCGGTTGGCTATTGTTAGGGTCAATGGTATTGAACTGGCCAGCTGACATTTCCAACCATTCTTTGAGCTGGGCACCGTTGACCTTGAGGATAGCAGTGACATTGTCATAGAGATAGAGGTCTGCTACGTTCTTGATGGCAATAGGACCAGCTGGGATGTCTGTGTAGGCCGTTGCATCCCCGCGAGTTCCTGCCTTGAAAGGCGCTGCTGCAGACAGAATAGGAAGGTTGGCTTCAGGCGTGCCAGCCAGCTCTTGCTTAGCATACCAAAGCTGAGCATTATTGACGATCTGAACGGATGGATCGTCCTTGACCAGAGCGAAGTAGCTGGTAATCGGTGCAGAGGTGGTCCCGACTTGCTGGCGGACGTAGTTGATAGTACCTTCGTGAGACTCTTTGGCTATGTCAATGACGCGCTGATCTGCCACATTAGACTTGGTATCTACCTTGCGGATGGAGCCTTTGCTGTCAGTGACTTTCCATTTGCCGTCGGTATAGTTGAGCTTGAGGTCAATGACGCCCAGATGGTCGCCATATTTTCCAGCCATGGTTACTGGAGTACCATTGATTTTACCGTTGACCCCATCTACACCAGGATATTTTTCGTAGAATCCAGTTCCATTACCGCTTGGAAATTCTGCGTGAGAGTGGCCCGTTACAACAGCATCCACACCTGGCAGACTAGCGATTTGATAACCTTCATTTTCCTCGCCTTTTTCATACTTGTCGTCCCCGATACCGGAGTGAGAAAGCACCAAGGTGATATCTGCACCAGCCTTACGCATCTCAGGAATAATATCTCGAATAGCCTCAACAGAATCGCGAACAACCACTTTTCCTTCTAGATTTGCCTTATCCCAGTTGAGGATCTGTGGCGGTACAATCCCTGTCACACCAATCTTGACGGTCGTCAAGCGGCCCTGAGTATCTGTAAAGGTCTTTTCGATGATTTTGTAAGGCTGATAAATGAATTTACCAGTCGCTGGATCCAGCACATTGGCATTGACAAGAGGCATGCCTGCTGTCTCAATCACACGGTTCAGATAGTCTAGACCGTAGTTGAACTCATGGTTTCCTAGCGTGCCAGCTTCAAAGCCCAGTGCTTGTAAGGCAGCGTACATAGGGTGCTGCTCGCCCTTCTCCACAGGATCCACGATGGCCTTATAGGTTCCAAGCGGCGTTCCTTGGATAGTATCGCCATTATCTACCAAGAGGACATTTGGATTTTCTTTCTTTGCTTTCTCGATCAGCACGGCTGTTTTAGCCAGTCCCAAGGTCTCAACCGGCTTGTCCTGATAGTAGTCGTAGTTGACTAAGTTGGTATGGAGGTCGGTCGTTGCCAAGATACGCACATCAACAGTCTGTCCCTCCACGGGCTTAGTATCCTCAGTAGCCGCGACATTGCGAGCCATAGCCATCAGAGCATCAATATTTCCACCAGCATTTTCTGGGGAAATAGCAGAGCTAGGCTCCGTGCTCTCTGGTGTCTCAGCAGCTTCAGTAGGACTTGCAGCAGTCGTTGGTTTTGCTTCCGCCGCGCTGCTTTCTACTGGGGCAGGATTAGCAGTGACTGGTGCAGTATTCTCATCAGCTTGAACAGCATTTACAGCTGCCGCAAGAGCCGCTGCGCTCAAAAGTACAACCGTTTTTTGAAGGGATGATTTAGACATAATATCTCCTTTGTTAAAATAAATTTCAGACTTATATTATACTATATTAAAACGCTATCATCAAGAAGGAATTTCCAGTTTAGAGCTTTCATGCTGTCTAATATTGGTTTGAAAATACTGAATGAAGATATCAGTGGATAAGTGAATGATTGGATGAAGGTAGAATAAAATAGAGTTTTAAAAAATTATGGTACACTATACAGTGACTGAAATAAGTTACTTTGTTAAGCATAATAATCAAGGAGAATGTTATGAAAAAGCGGATTTTTCTCAAAATATTACTTTTAGGGGGAGTGATGATAGGATTAATAGGATGTGGAGAAAAGAGGAGCAGCCGAGATTGGATTGAGAATAAGGTAGCTGAAGTGGGTCGCGTCTATCCCACTGAAAATCTATTTGATTTGTTTAAGCAATTTCCGGATGGGTTTAAAGTAGGGCAAGTGTATATCAAACGTGGGACTTATCTTATCGAAATGTCTTTACAAGGGGATAGTAGCAATCACACAATTTCTGGAGTGCTAACCAAGACACGGGCTTCTGATGATATTACTGAAAAGCCAGAAGAAACAATAAGAGTTGATTATATAGACAGCAACTTTATCTTTTCTGATGAGGGGAAAGCGAAAGAATTATGGCCTTTTGATGGATTCTTATTTCAAAAGTTAACAATTAATCAGTCTTTTCTATCTTCTTTATCTATGAAATCCAAAAGTTATAACGGCAACAACGGGGCGTTTGATATTGATTATTCGATTCAAAATCAAACTATCAATCAGTATTTTCACAAAAATGAAAGAGAACAGGCAACTTTAGGATTTGGAAGCTCAAACCGAAACGACGATTATTACTATTATTCAGTAACTGTCAACTACGACAATGTTTATTCATTTAGAGAAACCGTGTCAAATTAAAAGGAGATAAAAAATTTGTTAACAGTGACATTCCTACGTTAGACGCTTCAAATTTAGCATGTTATCTATTTTGATAAAATCATTGTTAGGAACAACTGTCTCACTGTCTTGTATCCGCTTTCGTATTTTGGTATAATAGTAATGAACTCACTTGGGTAAGTCGGAAAGGAAAATAAAAACGGAAAAAATCAGACTACCTAAGCTGGGAAGCGTATCTGCATTTTGCCTGATAAGGAGAGGAGGTTCGCCATGACTGTGTCTGCCTTATTTGAGTTGTTTGTCGGCCTTTTAGGTGTGGCATCTACTTGCTACCTTGTCTACGCTTATTGTCAATTTATCAAGGAAGAAGTTCATCACTTTCTTCATCACAACCCGCCCGTTTAAGGCGGGTTTTTGCTTTTGGGAAAATATATTATATAATGAAACTGACAAAGATTGAGGAATGTTTATATGTTTAAGAGAAGAAATAGGATTATGGGGCTTATTGGCCTAAGTGTATTGATATTGCTGGGAGGGGGTCTCTACCTAGCTCATAAAAATCAAGAATTTCAAAATGAAATGACAAGAATTGTCCACAGTGAGGAAGTTAGAAAAATGATTGTAGAAGCATTAAAAGAAGAAGATCCGAATGCTTTAACGGATAAAGGGAAAATTCGTTCTTATAAAATTGATGATAGCTCCATTAAACATAATCCAATGGGAGGCATTATGTTTCATGTTATAATTAATGACGATTCGGATGCTGTATTTAAATTTGGTATAAGGAAATATAGTCAAGATGGTAGAATGAGTTTAGTTGGCGGCACTCTTACGGAAAAACTTCAACAGTTACTAGAGGAGTGACAGCCAAATAGCCATAAGAAGATTTCTTTTTTTAGAGGTGAATACATGAAGAAAAAACATAAAATTATCTTATCGATTATCAGCTTGTTTGTGGCTGCTTGCATAGGAGTTGGCCTCTACCTAGCTCATAAAAATCATGAATTTCAGGATGAAATGTTCAGGATTGTCCATAGTGAGGAAGTGAGAGAGTTGATTGAAGAAGATTTAAGGAGAAAGGACCCGAATGCTTTAACGGAGAATGGGAAGATTCGCTCTTATAAAATAGATGACAAGACCATCCGTCATAATCCTATGGGCGGAATCATATTTCATATTATGATTAACAAAAACCGAGATATTATAGGGAAGTTTGGCATTCAAAAATATGGGGAAGACGAACCAATTAGTACAGTGGGAATGTCAAAATCAAAGAAATTTCAAGATTTGCTTAAGGAGTGATTTCGATGTTTTACAATGATGAAGAAAAGAATAAAATTGCTTGGCAAGAATATACTAGTTATAAAATCGGTGACAAGTCAAAGAAAGTGCCCAGCAAAAGAGAAGTGGCATTCAGGAATTGCAGGATAATAAGTAAGGCTTTGTTTTTACCAGCCTCACACCGGATAACTCCCGCCCGTTTAAGGCGGGTTTTTATATGAACTGTCTTCTAGGTTTTCATATCGGGTTAAAAGTGATAAAATAGTAGGCAGGAATTGGAGAGACGAGATGCCAAAAGAAGTGAATTTGACGGGCGATCAGGTATTGGCCCTTACGAGAAAATATCTGGCTGCGGAGGATGTGGCCTTTATACAGAAAGCTTTGATCTATGCGATTGATTGTCACAGTGGGCAGTTTCGCAGGTCAGGTGAGCCTTATATCGTGCATCCTATTCAGGTGGCAGGGATTTTGGCCACACTCAAGCTAGATGCGGTAACGGTTGCCTGCGGTTTTCTGCATGATGTGGTCGAGGATACTCGTGCGACGCTGGATGATTTGGAAAGAGAGTTTGGGACGGATGTGCGCGTGATTGTGGATGGGGTTACCAAGCTGGGTAAGGTCAAGTACAAATCCCATGAAGAGCAGCTGGCGGAAAACCACCGTAAGATGCTGATGGCCATGTCGGAGGATATCCGGGTTATTTTGGTCAAGCTGGCAGACCGTCTCCACAATATGCGGACGCTCAAGCACTTGCGCAAGGATAAGCAGGAGCGGATTTCTCGAGAGACAATGGAAATCTACGCACCCTTGGCTCACCGCCTGGGGATTTCCAGTGTCAAGTGGGAGCTGGAAGATTTGTCCTTCCGTTATCTCAATGAAGTGGAATTTTACAAAATTTCCCACATGATGAAGGAGAAGCGGCGGGAGCGTGAAGCTCTGGTAGAAGAGGTGGTTCAGAAGATTGAGACCTATGCTGGCGAGCGCAATCTGTACGGTAAGATTTATGGCCGGCCCAAGCATATCTACTCAATCTATCGCAAGATGCAGGACAAGAAGAAGCGTTTTGATGAGATTTATGATCTGATTGCTATTCGCTGTATCTTGGATACTCAAAGTGATGTTTATGCCATGCTGGGCTATATTCATGAGCTTTGGCGTCCTATGCCAGGGCGGTTCAAGGATTATATTGCCAACCGCAAGGCCAATGGCTACCAGTCTATCCATACGACCGTTTATGGACCCAAAGGTCCGATTGAGTTTCAGATTCGGACCAAGGAAATGCATGAGGTCGCTGAGTATGGGGTTGCGGCTCACTGGGCTTATAAAAAAGGTGTTAAAGGACAGGTAGACAGCAAAGAATCAGCCATCGGGATGAACTGGATCAAGGAGCTGATGGAGCTGCAGGACCAGTCTAACAATGCCAAGGACTTCGTTGACTCGGTCAAGGAGAGCTATCTGGCTGAGGAAATCTACGTCTTCACACCGGATGGAGCAGTTCGTTCTCTGCCTAAGGACTCGGGTCCCATTGACTTTGCCTATGAGATCCACACTAAGGTCGGTGAGAAAGCCACGGGAGCCAAGGTAAATGGCCGCATGGTTCCTCTGACAACCAAGCTCAGGACAGGTGATCAGGTGGAAATCATCACCAATGCTAACTCCTTCGGACCGAGCCGCGACTGGCTCAATATTGTCAAGACCAGCAAGGCCAGAAATAAAATCCGTCAGTTCTTTAAAAATCAAGACAAGGAGTTGTCTATCTCCAAAGGGCGGGAGCTCTTGCAGGCTCAATTTCAGGAGCATGGCTATGTAGCCAATAAGTACATGGACAAGAAGCACATGGAAGAAGTGCTGCAGAAGACCAGTTATAAGACTGAAGAGGCGCTTTTTGCGGCGATTGGCTTCGGTGAGATTGGTGCCATTAGTATTTTCAACCGCCTGACAGAAAAAGAGCGCCGTGAGGAAGAACGGGCCAAGGCTAGAGCAGAAGCGGAGGAATTGGTTAAGGGTGGGGAAGTCAAGGTTGAAAACAAAAAAGACACCCTCAAGGTCAAGCATGAAGGTGGTGTTGTTATTCAGGGGGCGTCTGGCCTCCTCATCCGGATTGCCAAGTGCTGTAATCCCGTGCCGGGTGATGATATTGTCGGCTATATTACCAAAGGACGCGGTGTAGCCATTCATCGGCAGGACTGCATGAATCTCAAGGCTCAGGAAAATTACGAGCAGCGGCTGATTGATGTGGAATGGGAAGACAATAACACAACCAAAGAGTACACGGCTCACATTGATATTTACGGTCTCAACCGCTCTGGCCTCCTCAACGATGTGTTGCAGGTTCTGTCCAATACCACCAAAAATATTTCAACAGTCAATGCTCAGCCAACCAAGGATATGAAATTTGCTAATATCCACGTTTCTTTTGGCATTGCTAATCTGTCCATGCTGACGACGGTGGTGGATAAGATCAAGAGCGTGCCGGAGGTCTACTCGGTCAAGCGGACCAATGGTTGATCCATTTCGGAAATCATTATCTAGCTGTAAGTTACCCTTGGTGACTTGCTTAAATCAAAGGAAAAAATATGAAAATAGTGATTCAGCGCGTGAAACGTGCTCAGGTCAGCATTGACCAACAGCTGCGCAGCAGTATTGGACAAGGTCTTCTGCTCTTAGTCGGTGTAGGCCCTGACGATAGTCAGGAGGATATGGATTATGCAGTCAGGAAAATTGTCAATATGCGGATTTTTTCCGATGCTGAGGGCAAGATGAACCTGTCTATCAAGGACATTGACGGAGAGATTTTATCGATTTCTCAATTCACTCTGCATGCAGATACCAAAAAGGGTAATCGGCCAGCCTTTGTCAAGGCTGCTCCGCCAGAGATGGCTAGCAATTTTTATGATGCCTTCAATCTTGCCTTGCAGCAAGAGGTGCCGACTCGGACGGGGATTTTTGGAGCAGACATGCAGGTAGAACTAGTTAATGATGGTCCAGTGACCATTATTCTCGATACGAAAAATCGCTGATAAGAAGCATGAAAAGGAGTTTGAACACTAATGTTCAAACTCCTAATTTTTTTTACTTCTGTAGCAATGAGTGTATAGTTTCCGACAACATTACTAAAAGCCATCAATCATTTCTTGAGGAATGATTTGTTTGATGGTCGTCACTAGCTGATTGATAAGCTTTATGGCTTCAGCGGGCTCAGTGTAGAGTTTTTGAAAATAGGTCTGTATATTTTCTTCAAAATGTTGAGGCAATAGCGTGCAGTTGGTTTTTGCAAACTCCAGCATTCTCTTTTCTCCAGGGTGAGTCTGTTCGTTTAGGGCGAAGAGCAAGTCAAAATAGGAAGCAAAAAATTCACTGCTGCGGTGATTGATACTGAGCAGGTCTTGACGCTTGAGCGCTTTTTCTATTTGTTTGGAGAAAGCTGGCATGGCTTGATCGAGTAGGAGGAGCTGCTTCTTAATAATATTCTTTTTAAGTTCAGCTGGATAAGGCAGTCTGTACTTGTTTTGAAGTGCCTCGTAGCGACCATTTCGGTCGTAGATGATTTTGCTGTGGAGCAGATTGTGCCACATACAGGTGGTGTAGGCATTCTGAGCTTGGTGGTCTAGGACGACAGTCTGCAGGTCTTTATCAAAGCTGTCCAGTGTACGGTAAATGAGCTCAATTTCGATGTCGCTCTTCAGCACACAGTCATCCTCTAGTTCCCAAAACTGATTGCCGATTTCCATGTAGGAGCAGTACTTGCTGAGGATATCGCGTCGGGTCAGGGGAGCAATGGAATCTGTCAAGTAGATATAAACATCATAGTCTGAGTCTTTGTCAAAATGCTGTCCAGCACGAGAGCCACCGAGAACAATAGCTTCCACTTGATCTAGCTGGGCAAATTCTTTAAAAAGTTCTTGTGGCATAATTTTTCCTCGCTGATTTTTGACATCATTTTAGCAAAATGTAAGCGGGTTGGCAAGAAGGAAAAAACAGCTTTTGGCATGGTACTGAGCTTGAAAAATTGAGACTCCGAGGGGGATGAAGTTGATAAACAGAAGCTGGGAGTATTTGACTAAAAAGAAAATCATCTAGGATAGATAGGCTAAAAAATTGACTTAGGGTGATAAAATTTTAGGACTTTTTTCTTTCTTTAATGCATTGTCAGTTTTCTATTTTTTAAACTCAACGCCTTATTTTTATCTGCAACTTTTCTTAGATTTTGAGATAGGCCTTTAAAGAGTTTTTTGACATCATTTAGTCCAAAAATGATGAGCATAGCAAGCAAGTGGAAGTGACAATAATCTTTGATTTGTTTATGTTTATGATTTCTATCATTCTTTAGAAATATTTTATAATTACTTTATAAATTCTTGAAGTTTGTCTTGTATAATCATATTAAAGAAAAGAAAGGAGTCTCTTATCATGGAAAATCTAGTTCAACAGATGCTGGATGCTCTGATTCAAATCGCTTTGTTTGCTTTTCTTCCTTTTGTTTGGTGGTTGATAAGTGCTAGAAGAAAAAGTCCATTTTTAGAATGGCTTGGCTTAAAACCACTAAAAGATGCTGGCAGCCGGAAGATCTGGCTGTGGATTTTGTTGGGTTCGCTATCTTTCTTGCTTCTTTCGTTTTTGCTAGTATATCCTGCTGTAAAAAATCTGGATACAGCGACTTCGAATTTCTCAGGCCTTGGCTTTCAAGCCTTGCCAGCTGTTTTGATTTATGGTATTTTTCAAACTTCTCTGTCAGAAGAACTGCTATTCAGAGGTTTTCTTTTAAAGAGATTGGCTAGTCGCTTACCCTTTGTGGTAGCCAACACCATACAAGCTGCTCTTTTTGGTCTGCTCCATGGCTTAATGTTTATAACAGTGCTCTCTTGGCAGCAAACCCTGCTCATCATTTTGTGTACGGGTGGCATCGCGGCCTATATGGGCTTTGTCAATGAAAAGAAATCTGATGGCTCCGTTTTAGCCAGCTGGATCATACATGCTCTAGCAAATGTGATTACGGGTAGTTTATCGGCATTTATGCTGATTTGATGACAGGTGAGCAAGGTTTAGGTGTAAGTCAAACGAAGCTGCTTCTACTGATTTGCATGGCTGTCCAGTTTCATTTGCTCAAAAACATAAAGGAAGAAGTCTTTCGAAACTTCGAAATGTCCGTATCTTATCTGAGAAGCATATTGGCGCCACTGAGGATGTTGTCGGACTTGCTCAATAGGGCAGTCTTTGACAGGCTGGTAGTAGCTGACATCTCGCCGGAATGGGAAAAAGCCTTCAAACATCTCTACTTGATAAGCAGTGTCATCTAGAATCTTGCCAACTGCTGTAAATGCCTGCAATTTTTCCTGACCGTTCAGTTGATACTTGGGGCTGTAGTACAGAAGATAGTCCCCCTTTTTCATTCGGTTCAGCGGCGCTTTCTTACCATGGCAGACTTGGCAAAATCCACCTTCTACACCTCTTAGTACATGTTCTTTTGATACGACACCAATCCAAAATCTAGTCATTTTCTGCCTCCAGTTCCATTAAGAGTTGATTCAATATTTCTGTTTTATTTCCTAATTTTCCAAAGAACGCCTGATCAATGCCTTCTACTAGAGGGAGGGCTTGGTTGACCTTTTGCAGCCCCGTATCCGTTAGAAGTATGATGTTGGCGCGGCTGTCCTTGGGATGGACTTCCCGCATTATCAAACCTTTCTTGACCAAGAGGCGGATGATTTGGGATACGGTCATAACATCCATGTCAGAAAATCGGGCAATATCGGTTTGACTAACCCATTCTTGCTGACGCAGGAGTGCAGCAAGAGTGGTCAGAACGACAAACTGGGGATGGGTCAAATCAATCGTTCTCAGTTTGTTTTTTACCAGCCCATGCCACTTGTGGTAGGCACGGATAAAGAGCAGACCGGTTGATTTTTTGTATTCATCCTTGTAGATGGAGTTAAACTGCGATTTTTCCATTAGCTTTCCCTCTAGATATTTTATAAGTACACTTATTATAATCTGACATTTTCTTTTTGTCAATAAAAACCCAGTTTAGACTAAAAAGTCCTAACTGGGTTCTGTTTATAGTTTTTCTACATAAATCTGCTGGGCAATTATAGGATTGATTTGGATTTCTTGGGTTTCTGTCTTGAGAAGATAGGCCTGAGCGAAAGAATCGTATTGGATGAAGGTGATGGTTTGGCCGATTTGCAGGTTGTATTTTTCCAAGTATTTGAGCAAGTCAAAGTCGTCGTGTACGCGTTTGATGATATAGTCACCAGGGGCAGAAGTCTCTTCCAGAGTCAGTTGGTTTTCTTCGTCCAGAAGCTCTCCCTTGGCTGGGATGGTGCCTCCGTGAGGACAAGTCTTGGGGTACTGGAGCATGGCATCCAGACGCTCAACGAAACGCTCAGAAACAGTGTGCTCTAGGACTTCGGCTTCCTCATGGATTTCATCAGTCGAGTAGCCGAGATGATTGACCAGAAAGACCTCAATCAGACGGTGCTTGCGGTAGAGGTCAGAAACTAGCCTTAGCCCCAAATCAGTCAGCAGGTAGCCGGCTTTTTTATCCTTGACCAGAAGTTCTTCCGCCAGCATTTTTTTCATCATTTCCGTCACAGCTGGAGGTGAAACCTGCATGAGCTGGGCGATTTCTTTATTGGTGATTTTTTTGTGGCGGCTGCCAATCTCATAGATACACTTGAGATAGTCTTCTTTATTTGGGGTCATCTTGCATCCTCGCTGAACTTTCTATCATTAGTATAACAAAAATCGCTGCAAGAATACAGTGTCTAAGCCTTTCTTTGATGTTTAGATTTTCTTTATTCGCTTGTAATCGTTTTGCGATTATTATATAATCAAAGCGTACGATTTAAAAAATAAAAAGTAAAAATTCTTTAGCTGGTTTGCAAAAATTTGGCTTGCTTTTTACTTTTTTGCAAAAGGAGAATCCTATTATGAAAAAAAGACGAATAATTGCGTCTCGAGCAGAGAAGTTTACTCGTTTTGGAATTCGCAAATGCAGTCTGGGAGCAGTCTCAGTAGCGATTGCGACTGGTCTGGCCTTTCTTGGAAGTGGAGCAGTGCAGGCAGATCAGCTAGCGCTTAGCCAGACAGCTGACAGTGTCGCTGTCAGTCAGGCTGTGGAGGACCAAGCTAGCACAGCTGCAAGTCCGACTGTGACAGAAACCAGTCTGTCAAGCGTGGATAAGGTTGCACCAGCACCGGAGGCTGTTACTCCTGACGCTAGTCAGATACCTACGTCTTCCGATACCAGTGCTCAGTCTCCTTCTTCAGTTCCTGTAGAAAATGCCCAGCCGAAAAGTGACACTGTAGCTTCGACAGAAAATCAACCTGCTGTGGCTGAGAACTCAGAAAAAAGTGATGCTTCTAATCAGCCAGCACAAGCAGCTTCTGCTACAGAGCGCCCCTTGGCAGCAGCAGAAGTCAAAAAGCCTCAAGGCAAGATTACCATTCAGAACAACAATTCACAGAAAGGTGAATTTGATATTGTCGTGTCCGATATTATCGCCCCAGATGGTCTGAAGTCTGTTTATCTACCGACATGGTCAGCTGCTAACGACCAAGATGATGTGCAGTGGTACACAGCCGAAAGGCGCGCTGATGGGACCTATTTTAAACACGTCAGCTACCGCAACCACAAGAACTCTCTGGGCGAGTATAATGTTCATCTCTATTTCGTGAATGATGCAGGCCAGCTGCAGGGTGCGGGTTCGGCTAAGACGGTAGTTACTCGCGCGCAGCCACAGGGAAAAATCACCATTCAGAACAATAATTCGCAGACAGGCGAATTTGATATAGTCGTGTCAGATATTGTAGCCCCAGATGGTCTGAAGGCGGTCTACCTGCCGACTTGGTCTGCTGCTAACGACCAAGACGACGTTCAGTGGTACACAGCCGAAAGGCGCGCTGATGGGACCTATTTCAAGCATGTCAGCTACCGCAATCATAAGAACTCTCTTGGTGAGTATAATGTTCACCTCTATTTTGTGAATGATGCAGGCCAGCTGCAGGGAGCAGGTTCGGCTAAGACAGTGGTTACCCGCGCCCAGCCACAGGGTAAAATCACCATTCAGAACAACAATCCGCAGACAGGTGAATTTGATATTGTTGTGTCCGATATTGTCGCCCCAGATGGCCTGAAGGCGGTCTACCTGCCGACATGGTCAGCTGTTAACGACCAAGACGACGTGCAGTGGTACACAGCTGAAAGACGAGCTGATGGGACCTATTTCAAACATGTTAGCCACCGCAACCACAAGAACTCCTTGGGTGAGTATAATGTTCATCTCTATTTCTTGAATGATGCAGGCCAGCTGCAGGGTGCGGGTTCGGCTAAGACGGTAGTTACTCGCGCGCAGCCACAGGGAAAAATCACCATTCAGAACAATAATCCGCAGACAGGTGAATTTGATATAGTCGTTTCTGATATTGTTGCCCCGGATGGCCTGAAGGCGGTCTACCTACCGACTTGGTCCAGCAAGGATGACCAAGACGATGTGCAGTGGTATATCGCTGAGCGCCAATCTGACGGCACCTATAAAAAACATGTTCGAGCTCAGGATCATAAGTTTTCAGTGGGTGAGTACAAGGTTCATCTTTACTATCTGAATGAGGACGGCCAGATGCAAGGTGCAGGTGGCGAGAAGCTGATGGTTTCTGTAGCGCCTGAGAATATCCGTGCGACCGGAAAAATCAATATCCAAAACAATAATGCGCGAACAGGAACTTTTGATGTGGTTGTGACAAATGTATCCAATCCTGGAGGGATTCAAGCAGTCTATCTGCCAACTTGGTCAACAGATAAGGATCAGGATGATGTCAAGTGGTATTTAGCTCAAAAGCAGGCGAATGGTACCTATAAAATCACAGTCCGAGCTAGCGACCATAAGCTTTCTACCGGCGAGTACAAGATTCATCTTTACTATAAGCAGGACAATGGTCAGCTCATCGCTGTTGATGCTACTACGACCCAGGTCTCCAAAGCAGTTTACAATACTCCATACTACTCACAGCGTGATGGTCGCTGGGGCGGCAGGAAGTATGGTCCTTACAGCATGGATGCGACAGGATGCGTGCCAACAACGCTAGCCATGGTTATTTCTGGGATTACTGGGACAGAAGTGCTTCCGACAACTGTTGCGGATTACCTATATAACCATACTAATGAATTTAATAAAGATGGATTTGGCACCAGCAGCCGTGGCATTGTCCGCGCTGCCCAGCACTGGGATCTGACGACTGAGACCCTGTTTACAGCTTCTGCGGTCAAAGAAGTACTTTCGCAGGGGCATCATGTCCTAGGTGCCGTTGGTACCAGCATCTTTGCCCATTATCCAGTAACTCATGAGCTGGTTCTTAAAGGCTATGACAATGGAAAAACCTATGTCCGTGACCCTTATAATGCAGCTAATAATGGCTGGTACCCAGTAGACTATCTCTTTGGAGTCAAGAGTGTAGATCCGACGGATAATACTGAGGGCTCTCCCTTCATTGCCATCAAAGGATAAGAAATTCGTGAATAAGAAGACCGCTCGTTGTTTGACGGGCGGTTTTCTGCATTCTATGACTAATATGTTTGTAATCGGTTAAGACTTTATCATTGGCAAGGTCAGTAAGAGTAAAAATCATTTTATGATTTTGGACAGACACATAGGTTTTTTTGGAAGCGATGGAGACGAGATTCTATTTTTGGACATATTTGCGATGAATGTTCTCAAAAAAACATGTAAATAGTTTGACAAACAAAGTTTTTCTCGTTATGCTATTAACATATCAGGAGGAAACCCATGAAAAAAATCCAAAAACATGTCATTCTAGGTGCAGCAGTTCTTGCCAGTACTGGCTTTGCTCACACTGTAGCTGCAGATACAACTCCAGTGGATGTAAATGCCCCTGCAAACCAAGATAAGGTTCTATCTGCAAGTCCAGAAGCTCTTAAACAGCAGACTGAGCAGGTTAAGCAAGCCAAAACGGCTGTTGACCAAGCCAAAGAACAGGTTGCGACTGCTGAGACTAAGGTTGAAACAGCTAAGAAAGATAATGCTGATACAAGTGCACAAAAGATTGCGGAAGCTCAGGCAGCTGTGACAGAAGCTGAGAAAAAAGTTGCCCCAGCGGAAAACGCAGCCAAGCAAGCCCAAGCAGCTCTTGATACAGCTAAAACTGCGGAAAACACACAGGCAGCTGTAGCTCAAGATGCTCAAACTCAAGCAGCTAAGGCACAAACTGAAACCCAAACAGCTCAGGATGCTGTGAATGCAGCTCAAAAAGATGTGGACAGCAAACTGGTAAGTGAAAAGGTAACGAAGGCAAAGGAGGAGCTTGACAAAGCTAAAAATAACTTAGCTTCTTACGAAGATCAGTTGAAGACAGCTGAAGCGGAAGATGCCAAACGTCAAGCAGTGATTGATCAAGCCCAAGCAGAGATTAAAGCAGCTCAAGCAGAAATCAAGGAAAAAGAAGCGAAACTTTCTTCCCAGGACCAAGTACACAATACCTTTACCCTATCACAAGCCTATATAAATGCAATTAAAAGTAACAATATCAACGGTACAGCTAAATTAACACCTGAGGCACAAGAAACACTTGCTAAAGAAGCAGCTACCCTAAAATCCAGCAACAATTATATTGGCAGTCAAAAAGATGCGCAACGAATGGTTAACATCAATGCCATTCCAAATGATGTTCTGATGGAATTGAACTATTATGCACAAGATTTGATTAATCAAATCCGTAAGCAAGCAGGAACAGCACCAGTAACATTAACACAAAATAGTATTGACTATGCAGCAGCTCTAAGCCAAGCAGCCCGTGAACAAAAATATAAATACCAATCAAAAGAACCTATAACTTCACAAGTAGATGTTCCAAGAAGTGTGGTTGCTAAATTTGGACTGGATCAGTTTGGTCATAGAGTATCAGGAACTAACGAACTCGGCCCTTATCCTATTCTTGCTAGCCAAGAGAATGTCTCTGTTGACTACTTGAAAAAGGTTATTTATGATGATATCAAATTCCAACTGTTTGATTTAGGAGATAGCAGTGCGTATAGGGAGAGAGGGACTATCTATGCCCAAAAGGTAGTGGGGCATCTTGATAATCAGAAGAAAGGTGCATATGTTGCTGTTAACTTTAGCAACAACGGCATTATTAACCGAATTAACTTCCTTCTTTTCCCAAATAATGACGGTGATATTAAAGATCCTTCCAAAATAACACCAGCCTTAATCAATCCAAATACTAATAATCAAGAGGCAGATGCAGCTCGTAAAGATTTGGCGGCTTCGCAAGCTAAGTTGGACGCTGCTCAACGTACGTTGACAAATGCTCAGAACAAGCAGGAGACAGCCCCATTACTGCGTGAGGTTGTGAAAACTGCTAAGGACAAGTTGGCCAAGGCGGAAAGTACTTACCAAGCTGAACTCGAAAATAGCAAGAATTCGGCTTCTGAAGAAACCAAGGCTAAGCTTGCAGTTTTAGCTAAAGCTCAAGCAAGCTTGAAAGAAAAAGAAGCAGCCCAAGCAACTGCGCAAAAAACAGCTGAGGAAGCTAATGCCAAGCTTGCTGAATTGAAAGCAGCTACAGCAAACGCTCAAGAAAAGGCAACTGCTGCGGCTACAGCTCTGGAAGAGGCTCAACGCGCTGTTCAAGCTGCTAAAGACTATGTTACTCGCTTGCAAAATGCCCCTGCTCTTCTAAAAGAAGCAGAAGCGGCTCTCAATGATGCTAAAGCAAATTTGGCAAGTAAGGAAGAAACCTATAGAGTCGAAAATGCAAAACTTGAAGCTTTGAAAGCGGCTCTTGCAGCCCTAGAGACAGACGACCCAACCAACCTCGTTTCTAAGAATGAGCGAAAGGTTCTGAAAGTCACTACAACGGGAGTGAAGAAGGGAAAGAAACCAGTTCAGACCTATCAGGCTCCGGCAGCTCTTCCAAAAACAGGTTCTGCTGAATCATCTCTAGCACTTGCAGGCCTGGGATTGCTCTCTATGCTGGGACTGGCTTTTGCAAAACGTCGTAAAGCTTAAGAGAATTTATCGATAAAATCAAATTCTAGATGAATTGTCCAATCGGTGAAAAGTTGGACGACTCATTTCAATAAAACTCATACTGAGAGAGGACCAGTTTGGTCTTCTCTTTATTTATTGAGTGATTTGTTAAGAACATCTTTATTGTTAATAGTCCAAGGATTCATATTTTGTTCTTTGTCATCATGTGAGTTTGTGATAAAATCTAATTGTTCTATGTGAATTAATTTTTTTATTATAATCTCTACAGTTTTGAACTATTAGAGCTAATAGAAAGGAGGGGAGCCATGTATCCGAAAGAAGGGAAAGAACATCTCTTTCAGCAATTGCAATCAATCGGTTGGTCTCAGACAGCACTAGAACAAGTTTTTGCAGGGTTAAATAACGGGCAAGGAAAAACAGTGTCAGAAGAAGATTACTTGCAGGAGGCTCAACTTTTTGGCAGTCCCTTCTTTCAAGAGCTCTGGCAGGCTGAGGAGACTCAAATCAGCAGGTTAGGAGCTCAGGAGCTGCTGGTTCTGGCTATGAATATTGTTAATATGCCTGAGGAGTTGAGCGGGGACAAGTCAGAGACGGATTTTTTGCTGGCTCGGATTGCTCCAAGCCTAACACCTCATGATGGCTTTTGGAAGATTTTCTCAAGGACCTTGCGCCAGGCTTTTCCGGCAGATGATTTGAGCCAAAAGGATGGTAATCAAAAGCTCAAAAAGCAGCTGCATCAGTTTCGCTATGTCATTTCCTGCCAGCAGGCCCAGTGGGTCAGAGATCACTACCGTCAGACTGGTATGACAGATGCAGAAGCCTTGGCCTCCTATCTAAAGGCTTTTCCAGCGCTGTCTTATAGTTTTCAAGAATCCTCTCGCTTGCACAATAAAGTCTATATTGATAAGAAGTCAGAGCAAGCTGTCTATCCGGATGGTCAAGCAAGTCAGGCCAATATAAAAATCCTGATTGATTTTCATACAGAGTTTATTCTGGATCAGACAGGTCGTTTTCTCAATATTATCGATCCAGAGGGGGCTAGCCAAAATGGTGTTGTGAATGGCGCCAGCTTTAACTACGGTGAGCGCAATCGTCCGGTCAACCAGGCTTCTCATACTCGCTACGATGTCAAAACGCCTGCTGTCTGGGATCCTCGCTTTCGCAGGCTTGCCATTGAAAATAGCGGCCGCAAGTTCAAGTCACCTCAGAATAATCGTGGTCCGCTGGGCTATCGTTCGGCTAAGAGCCCTTATGCTCGAAAGGGGCGGAGTGCTTATAAACAGGTAAAGGCAGAGATTGCTCAATTCAAGAAATTTCTGAATCGACCATCCGTTCTTTTGCGTTCCTGGGCTTGCTTCCATCAGTTTTGGCAGAAGTTTTTCGCACAAAAAAACACGGACTAGCAGGTCCGTATTTTTATCTCTTACAAGCTCTTAACTGCGGCGATAGCAGCTTCGAAGTCGGGCTCGGTGTTGATATTGTCGACATATTCAGCGTAGGTCACAGTGTTATTTTCATCCAGAACTAGAACTGCGCGGGCCAAAAGGTGCCATTCATTGATGAGGACAGCATAGTCACGGCCGAAAGAATGGTCGAAGTAGTCAGAGAGCATGACAGCATTCTCAATGCCTTCAGCAGCACACCACTTGCCTTGAGCAAAAGGCAAATCAACTGAAACCGTGATAACAACGGTATTGTCCAAGTCAGATAGCTCTTGGTTGAAACGGCGAGTCTGAGTCGAGCAGACACCAGTATCGATAGATGGGATGATGCTCAGAACTTTCTTTTTGCCAGCAAAATCAGCCAGAGTTTTCTTTGAAAGGTCAGTTGCTGTCAAGCTAAAATCGTGGGCGGTGTCGCCGACTTGCAGTTGCTTTCCAGTAAAGGTTACAGGATTTCCGAGAAAAGTTGTCATAGGAAGTCTCCATTCATGTTTGATAGCTTCATTGTACAGCGAATAGTGATTTTTTTCGAATAATTTGACCGGAAATTTGAAATCGACTCCATGCGAAGCTCCTTCTCCAAAAATAAAAGGTTAGGATTTTGTCTTCCTAACCTTTTATCATTATTTGGCCAATCCTTCAGAAATTTTATCCAGATTGTATTTCATCATGCTGTAGTAGCTGTCGCCTTCTTCGCCTTCATCAGCGATTGAGTCAGTAAAGATTTTAGCGTGTATTGGGATGTTGGTGTCTTTAGAAACAGTTTTCATCGGACGATCGTCCACACTTGATTCGACAAAGAGAGACGGCACTTTGGTCTTGCGTAGTTTTTCAACCAAGCTTTTAATTTGGTCTGGAGTTCCTTCTTCTTCGGTGTTGATTTCCCAAATATAGGCTGATGGCACATTGTAGGCCTTAGAGAAGTACTTGAAGCAGCCTTCACTCGTCACAATCATTTTCTTTTCTTCTGGGATATTGTTGAATTTCTCCTTGGCTTCCTTATCCAAAGTGGTCAGTTTTTCTACATAGGCTTTGAGATTTTTCTCATAAGTAGCCTTATTGTCAGGGTCTTTTTCAATCAAACGCTTGGCGATATTTTGCGCATAGATAATACCGTTTTCCAAGTTGAGCCAAGCATGAGGATCTTCCTTGCCTTTTTCACTTTGCCCTTCAAGGTAGATGACGTCAACGCCATCGCTGACAGCATAGTAGTCCTTGTTTTCTTGCTTATTGGCATTTTTGACCAACTTAGTAAACCAAGCATTGCCGCCAGTTTCCAGGTTGATACCGTTGTAGAAGATGAGATCCGCTTGAGAAGTCTTTTTTACATCTTCAGGCAGGGGCTCGTATTCGTGGGGGTCTTTGCCGACTGGTACAATGCTATGCAGGTCAATCTTATCGCCAGCTATATTTTTGGTAATATCAGCGATAATTGAGTTGGTCGCAACAACCTTGAGCTTGGACGAGTCACTGGATGCGCTCTTCTGACCGGAGCAGGCAAAGAGAGTGCAGACTGCTAGCAAAAGCAGGGATAAAAAACCTAATTTTCTCATGGGATTCCTCCATTAAATTTTATTTTAGTTTAGGTCGGTTTTTAAGTTTTAAATAGCGTTGCTTAGGGGCAATAAAGAAAGAGAGGAGAAAGATGAGGGCTGAGGTCAGGACAATGCTGGATCCTGCAGCGACATTAAAGCTGTAGCCGATAAAGAGTCCCAGTACAGAAGCTAGAGCGCCCAGCCCTGAGGACAGCAGAATCATAGTTTTCAGACTGTTGGCATAGAGGTAGGCCGTTGCTGCTGGCGTTATCAAGAGAGCGACGATGAGAATGGTTCCCACGCTCTGCATAGCTGTCACAGAGACCAAGGTCAAGAGAATCATCAGCAGATAGTGGTAGAAGCTGACTGGCATGCCCATTGCTTGAGCCAGCAAGGGGTCAAAGGAAGTAATCAATAGCTGTTTGAAAAAGAGGGTGATGATTAAGAGCACAGCTATTCCAACTCCAATACTAATCCACATATCAATATCCTGTACGGCCAAGATATTCCCGAAGAGAATATGAAAGAGGTCAGTGGAGCTATTGGCAACGCCGATTAGGATCACACCCAGAGCTAGGAAGGAAGAAAAGGTAATCCCAATGGCCGTATCGCTTTTAATAATGGAGTTGCCCTTGATGTAAGTGATAATAATCGAGGCCAAAAGTCCGAAGGTGATGGCTCCGATAAAGAAATTAATCCCTAAAATGTAGGAGAGAGCCACACCGGGCAGAACCGCATGAGAGATAGCGTCTCCCATGAGTGACATGCCGCGCAGAATGATAAAGCAGCCTACAGCTCCAGCGACAATTCCAATGACGATTGCTGTGATGAGGGCATTTTGCAGAAAGTGAAAGTCCCGCAGCCCTTGGAAAAATTCTAAAATCAATCTAGGCACCTCCATTCATAAAGAGCTGGGAGCCGTAAGTCTTTTTCATATTGTTCTTGGTAAAGCTGGTCTCAGTAGGACCGAAGGCAATCAGCTTACGATTGAGCAGGATGACCTGATCAAAATAATCAACCACCTTACTCAGGTCATGATGGACAATCAGGATAATCTTGCCTGCGGCTTTGAGACTGCGCAGGGTAGACATGATAATCTCTTCGCTGACAGAGTCGATCCCGACGAAGGGCTCGTCCAAAAAGATACAATCCGCCTCTTGAACCAAGCAGCGAGCAATCAAGACCCGCTGGAATTGGCCGCCGGATAGCTGGCTAATCTGGCGCTCAGCCAAGTCTTCTAAACCGACAATTTTCAATGCCTCAGCCACCTTGTTCCAATGGGAACTCTTTAGTCCTTGAAAGAGTTTGAGCTGCGGGTAAAGTCCCAAAGAGACACACTCTTTGACTTTGATAGGAAAATGATAATCAATATTAATCTTTTGCTCTACATAGGCGACGCGCTGGAGAGAGTTCTGCAGCGGCTTTTGATCCAGCAGAGTCTGGCCTTGGTGGTCAATAATCCCTAGCATGCCCTTGAGCAGGGTGGATTTTCCGGCTCCGTTAGGGCCGATAATCCCAGTAATGGTTGGCTCCTTAATGGTTAATGAAAGGGGCTCAAGAGCCAGCGTATCCTGATAGCTGACAGTCAAATCTTTAATCGTAATCATCTCATACACCTCTATGAGATTAATATACATTAAAATAAAAATTAAGTCAAGTTAATTTTTAATAAATCTCTAAAATTAATATAAGAAATGTTTGAAAAAACAAGTAGATTTTGATAAGGTTATATCAAAAGCATGAAAGCGAGAAGAAGATGACACGACTACAAGATGATTTCTATGATGCGATTAATGGTGAGTGGGCCAAGACGGCGGTCATTCCTGATGATAAGCCAGTGACGGGAGGTTTCATGGATCTGGCAGATGAGATTGAAGATCTTATGCTCGCCACGACTGACAAATGGCTGGCTGGCGATGGAGTGCCAGAAGATGCTATTCTGCAGAACTTTGTTGCTTACCATCGCTTGGCAGCGGATTATGATAAACGGGAAGCAGATGGGATTGAACCTGCGCGTGCTTACGTTGATGAAATTCGCAACCTAACATCTTTTGAAGACTATGCTTCTAAGATTGCAGACTTCGAGCTGGCTGGCAAGCCGACTTATTTCCCATTTGGTGTAGCGCCTGACTTTATGGATGCCCGAATCAATGTCCTCTGGGCAGACGGACCGGGAACGATTTTGCCAGACACGACCTATTATGCGGAAGACCATCCGCAGAAGGCTGACCTGCTTGCAAAATGGCGCAAGGCTCAGGAAGACTTGCTAGCCAAATTCGACTTTGCGGAAGAGGAAATCAAGGATCTTTTGGATAAGGTCTTGGAGCTGGATGCTGTTTTTGCTCAGTATGTTCTGTCTAGTGAAGAAAGCTCTGAGTATGCTAAGCTCTACCATCCTTATAAGTGGGACGATTTCAAAGCCTTGGTACCGGAATTGCCTCTGGCGGATATTTTCACCAAGTTAATCGGCCAAGAACCTGACCAAGTCATTGTGCCAGAAGAGCGTTTTTGGCAGGCGGCTAAGGATATCTATACAGCTGCTAACTGGGACAAACTCCATGCTCTGCTGATTCTCTCTGCGGTCCGCAATACAACCCCTTATCTAACGGATGACATCCGTGTCTTGGCAGGAGCTTATCATCGTGCTCTATCAGGGACTCCTCAGGCTCAGGACAAGAAAAAAGCAGCCTTTTACCTAGCCCAAGGTCCCTTTAATCAAGCTGTCGGTCTTTGGTATGCCGGTCAAAAGTTCTCACCAGAAGCCAAGGCTGATGTGGAGCAGAAAGTGGCGACGATGATTGAAGTTTACAAAAATCGCCTGGCCCAGAATGACTGGCTGACACCAGAAACTCGGGACAAGGCTATTGTCAAACTCAATGCCATCAAGCCTTATATTGGCTATCCTGACGAGCTGCCTGAACGCTATTCCCGCAAGGTCGTCGATGAAAAGCTGACTCTCTTTGAAAATGCTCAGAAGCTAAGCCAGATTGATATTGCTTACAGCTGGAGCAAGTGGAATCAACCAGTGGACTACAAGGAATGGGGCATGCCAGCCCATATGGTCAATGCCTACTACAATCCGCAGAAAAACCTGATTGTTTTTCCAGCGGCTATCCTGCAGGCGCCTTTCTATGACCTGCACCAGTCCTCTTCAGCTAATTATGGTGGTATCGGAGCGGTCATCGCCCATGAGATTTCTCATGCTTTTGATACCAATGGAGCGTCCTTTGATGAAAATGGCAGCCTCAATAACTGGTGGACAGAGCACGACTACCAAGCCTTTACCAAGCGGACTCAAAAGGTCATTGACCAGTTCGAAGGACAGGATTCCTATGGTGCTAAGGTCAATGGCAAGCTGACTGTTTCAGAAAACGTGGCAGATTTGGGCGGGATTGCAGCAGCCCTAGAAGCAGCAAAGAAAGAAGCTGATTTCTCTGCAGAGGAATTCTTTACCAACTTTGCCCGCATCTGGCGAATGAAGGGGCGAGAGGAATATATGAAGCTCTTGGCGAGTGTCGATGTCCATGCTCCAGCCAAGCTTCGGACCAATGTGCAGCTGCCTAACTTTGACGACTTCTTTACGACCTTTGATGTCCAAGAGGGAGACGGCATGTGGCGGAGTCCAGAAGAGCGGGTGGTCATCTGGTGATGCCGAGATAAGACGCTTATCGAATTTTGCTCAAATCAAAAATAATCGAGCTCATTTCAATAGTCTGCTTTTGTTTGTGAAAGCAGGCTATTTTTTCAAAGGAAAATATAAAGCGTTTACATTTTCGTGACCTTGTGCTATACTGTAGTTGATAACAAAAAATAAACAAAATATCCAAATAGAATAGATTTCAAAGTGTTTATTAATGAATAATAAAGAAAAGAGATGTTCTTATGGTAAAACGATTCATTAGTTCAAATGCTTCAGAAATTTTAAGTATGACTGCGCCGGAGCTGAAACAGAGCATCAAGGCCAGTGAGGGCCGCGTTATCCTGTCTGAAAACGTAGCTTTCAAAGAATCTTATATTGGCGATGTGACCAATGCAGAAATTGCTCGGTCTTTTGGTGCTGACTTGATTCTGCTGAATGGGATTGATATCTTCCAGCCTTTTGTAGCTGGTCTGGATGCCAAGGAAGATTTTGTTCAGGAACTTCATCGCTTGGTGGGTCGTCCTATCGGTATCAATCTAGAGCCGGTGGATAGCCAGGCCCAGATGGCGGGAGAACGCCTGATCATTAATGAAGGCCGTCAAGCTAGTCTAGCAACCATTCAGATAGCGGAAGAGCTGGGGGTTGACTTTATCTGTCTGACGGGTAATCCAGGAACTGGTGTCACCAATCAGGCCATTATCGACACCATTCGAGTGGTCAAGGAGAATTTTTCAGGCCTCCTGATTGCTGGCAAAATGCATGCTTCAGGTGTGGATGAGCCGGTAGCAGACCTGGAAGCAATCGCTCGATTTATCGAAGCAGGTGTTGATATTGTCCTAGCACCGGCAGTCGGAAGTGTGCCTGGCTTTGATGAGCAGGACTTGAAGCAGATTGTCCGACTGGCCCATCAAAAAGGGGCTCTGGTTATGAGTGCTATCGGTACCAGCCAGGAGAGTGCTGATGAGGATATTGTCAAGCAAATGGCCATCCGCAACAAAATCTGCGGTGTAGATATCCAGCATATCGGAGATTCCGGTTACGGCTGTCTGGCTCCGGTTGAAAATATCTTTGCCATGAGCAAGGCTCTCAGAGGACAGCGCCACACCATTTCCATGATTTCACGCTCAATCAATAGATAGTAAAATGAGACAGACTTTTAGGGGTAAGCTCCTAGAAAGCCTGTCTCTATTTTTTATAAAAAAGACCGAGATTCTTGTCTCGGCTTTTATAGGTTTCCTTTTTTATCTAAAAATTCATGATAGACACAGAGGCTGACTGCAGAGCGGGCAATGCTGTATTTAGAGTAGGGGATAATGACAATCTCTGCTTGTTTTTGCTTTGGAAAGAGAGGTACTTCCTGCTCTAACTGAGCCAGGACCTGTTCGGCAATAACCGGATAGGAGAATATTTGGCCGTCCAGATAAATCCTTTCGCTATCAATAAGCTGGCAGAGATTAGAAATGGAAATGGCTAGATAGCGGCAGGCAGTATGAATCAACTTAATGCTGCCCAGGTCTCCTAAGCGATAGGCGGTCATCAGACTTGTCAAATCGATATCATTGACGTCCTCTACAAGGGTCTTTAAGAGCGAGGTCTGGGAAGCCCGGTACAGGATAGCAGCTTTGTCAATCAGAGCGCTCTCGCTGGCATAGACCTGTAGGCAACCGTGCTTGCCGCAAGGACAGCGCTCGCCTTCAGGGTTGATAACGGTATGCCCCACCTCCCCGATAAGATAATTATCCTGACTGTAAATGCTACCCTTGTACATGTAAGAGCAATGAATACCTCTGGCGACATGATAGACGATAAAATTACTGTCTGTCGGATGATAGCTAAAGAGGCGTTCAGCCAGTGTCAAACAGTGGGACTTATTGGCGAAGTAGACAGGGAAGTCAAAGGCTTCTTGAATAGTCCGCAGGTTAATCTGTCCCCAGTGGGGGTTTTTAGAAATAATAAAATCACTCTCAGAGAGATTCACATGCCCCGGCAACCCGAGGGCAATCGCTGAGATGGGGTATTGGCTGTTCTTTTTTAGAAAATCTTGAATCAGCCGGATGATTTCCTGGTCAGACGGGCCGCCTGTCACCTCGATCTGATAAGTCCGAATGCTGCTTTCTGCAATCTCACCGGTATTGTCAGCTATGACGATGGCCAGCTGTTTTTCAGAAATCTCAAAGCCCAGATAGTAGCGGCTACGAGGCGCAATATCTAGCAGGGTTTTCTTGCGGCCTACGCTCTCGTCATTGAGCTCGCCCAGCTCTAGAACCAAGCCTTCCTTGATCAGTTCATTGATGATGCTGCCGGTCGTGGCTGGTGTAATTTGAGTTTCTTTTGAAATATCAATCCGAGAAATCGGTCGTTTGGCATAGAGCTGATCCAGAACAGTTGCCCTTAGCTCGTTTTGTTTTCTAGTTCGTGTCATCTTGTTTCCTCTGCTGCTATACTATCAAAAAAAGCTTAAAATCTCAAATGTAAGCGTTGACATAGTACAGAAAAATAGTTATAATGTTTATAGAATATTAATAACATGGTGAAAAATATTCTATTTTTGGATTTTTGTTTATATATTAAAAATAAATAGCAAGCGTCGTTGCAGGCTAGGTCAGATTCATAAAGGAGGATGCCGATGGAAACAAAACAGATTATGTTAGTCTGTGCGGCTGGGATGAGCACCAGTCTCATGGTCAATAAAATGCAGAAAGCTGCAGAGGAGCGAGGCTTAGCTGCGACGATATTTGCGGTGCCAGTGTCAGAAGCAGAAGACTATCTAAGCGAGAAAAAGGTTGATGTCCTTTTGCTGGGGCCTCAGGTCCGCTATCTATTGGAGGATTTACAGGAAAAACTAGCTTCAAAAGGCATTCCGGTCGATGTTATCCCTATGACGGACTACGGAATGATGAAGGGGGATAAGGTCCTGGATCTGGCAGAGTCGCTCATGAAGTAGGTGCTCCTATGGAAAATAAAGATTCCTTAGAGGTCGCTATGACCCTCATTATGTATGGCGGAGAGGCTAAGTCTTGTGCTATCGAAGCCATTGCGGCAGCTAAAAAGCAGGACTTTGACCGAGCTCAGGAGAGACTGAGTCAGGCTCAGAAGGCCCTGCTGCAAGCCCATCACGCTCAGGCTGAAATGCTGAGCAAGGAGGCACAAGGAGAGAAGACAGAACTTAGTTTATTTATGGTACATGGGCAGGATCATCTCATGACCAGTATCGCCTTTGTTGATTTGGCAAAGGAGATTGTTGATTTACATAAAAAATTTGATGAATAGGAGAAATGCAGATGAGTAGTTTGGTTGATAAATGGCAAGCGCGTCTCATGCCTATTGCCAATAAAATCGGCAACCAAAAATTTCTGGTTGCCCTCCGGGATTCCTTTATCGGGACCATGCCTGTGATTATGACGGGCTCTTTCGCCCTCATGGTCAACGCCTTTCTATCTGACTTGCCAGGACAGTTCGGCTGGACCTGGATTTCCTCTACCTTCCAGTGGCTGATTGATATTAACTGGCTGGTATTTAAGGGCAGTATTCCTATCGTTACCCTCTTGTTCCTCTTTACCTTCGGGGTCAATATCGCTAAGATTTACAATACCGACAAGGTGTCTGCCGGTCTGGTAGCTGTGGCTTCCTATATCATTACCATTGGTGGCTCTGTTACTAAAACCTTTGAGTTGGCTGGCAAAACACCAGGGCTGAGCAAGGCAATTTCAAAACTTCCAGAGCTAAAACTTGACGGCAGTGACCTGTCTGTGACGATTAACAGTGTCATTCCCGGTGACCAGATCAGTGCGCGTGGCTATTTTACTGCCATTCTGATTGGTTTTGTGTCTGTCATCATCTTCTGTAAGGTCATGAATCGTAACTGGACTATCAAACTTCCGGATTCTGTTCCTCCAGCTATCATGAAGCCGTTCCTGTCTATCATTCCGGCTGCAATTGCAATGTATGTCGTGGGAATTGCGACCTATCTCTTTAATCTGGTGACAGGCGAGCTGTTGATTGACTGGATTTACAAGATTCTTCAGGCACCGCTTCTCAGCTTGTCTCAAAGCTTCTGGGCTGTGTTGCTCATTGTCTTTCTCAATAAGATTTTCTGGTTCTTCGGACTGCACGGGGGTAATGTGCTGGCGCCAGTTATGGCCAGTCTCTTTGGTGTGACCATGCTGGCCAATCTGGAAGCTTATCAGGCTGGGCATGCGATTCCTTACATGTGGACGGATAATTCTTTTGGTGCTTTTGTCTGGTTTGATGCGATTGGGGTTGCCATTGCCATTCTATGGCAATCTCGGAACAAGCACTATCGCGAAGTGGCCAAGTTGGGAATTTTCCCAATGGTCTTCAACATCGGTGAGCCGGTCATGTACGGTCTGCCAATCGTTTTGAATCCAATTATGTTTATTCCATACGTCCTTACTCCAATGGTCATGGTAACAGTAGCCTACTTTGCAACCTCTATGGGCTTGGTTGCGCCGGTTACTCAAAACGTTACTTGGGTCATGCCGCCGATTCTCTACGGTTTCTTTGCGACAGCCTTCGACTGGCGGGCAATTATTCTTTCGCTGGTTAATATCGCTATTTCAACCGCTATATATCTGCCCTTTGTCAAGATGGCAGATAAACAGGAGGAGTTTGGATAAATGGCAAAATTTGAAATTAAAGAAGAATTTTACTTGGATGGCAAGCCTTTTAAGATTTTATCGGGAGCTATTCAGTATTTTCGACTTCATCCAGACCAGTGGCGAGATACCCTTTACAATCTTAAAGCTCTAGGCTTTAATACGGTAGAAACCTATATTCCTTGGGCATTGCATGAACCTCAGGAAGGGCAGTTTCAGGCAGAGGGCATGCTGGATTTTGAAGCATACTTCAAGTTGGTTGAGGAGATGGGGCTTTATCTCATTGTCCGTCCGACGCCTTACATCTGTGCAGAGTTTGACTTTGGCGGCCTGCCGGCTTGGCTCTTGAGATATCCTTCGATGCGCCTGCGGGTCAATCATCCGCTTTTTCTGGAAAAGGTCAGTCATTTCTATGACTGGCTCTTTCCCAAGCTTCTGCCCTATCAGAGTGATCAAGGCGGACCTATCCTCATGATGCAGGTGGAAAATGAATACGGTTCTTACGCCGAAGACAAGGCCTACATGCGCAGCATTGCGCAGATGATGAAGGTACGTGGCGTTACGGTTCCCCTCTTTACCTCTGATGGGACTTGGATTGAGGCTTTGGAATCTGGGACCTTGATTGAGGATGATATTTTTGTGACGGGGAATTTCGGATCTCAGCCCAAGGAAAATACAGATAATCTGCGAGCTTTCATGGATCGCTATGGCAAGAAATGGCCGCTTATGTGTACGGAGTTTTGGGACGGCTGGTTCAGCCGCTGGAGCGAGGAAATCGTTCGGCGAGAGGCAGAAGATTTGGCTCAGGATGTCAAAGAAATGCTGCAGCTAGGCAGCATGAACCTCTTTCTACTGAGAGGTGGGACCAATTTTGGTTTTATCAGCGGCTGTTCAGCTCGAAAGACCAAGGATTTGCCACAGATTACCTCCTATGATTTTGATGCTCCTATTACTGAGTGGGGGCAGCCGACCGAGAAATACTACGCTGTTCAGCGGGTGACCCACGAGGTCTTTCCAGAGCTTGAGCAGATGGAGCCGATTAGCCGACAGGCCAAAGCCTATGGCAGTTTTCCGCTGCTTGGGACTGCAAACCTGCTGGATGTGGCAGCGGACATCACAGAGGAAATTCTGCTGGATTATCCGCAGCCTATGGAGCAGATTGGGCAGAATCATGGCTATATCCTCTACCGTTCCGATATCAAAAATCAATACCATGAGGAAAGGCTCAAGGCATTGGAGACTCATGACCGCTGCCATTTCTATGTCAATCAGGAGCACCTAGCTACCCAGTATCGGGAAGAAATCGGTGATGAGATGCTCTTCTCAGCTGATACCGAGCGGATTCAGATTGATGTGCTGGTGGAAAATATGGGGCGAGTCAACTATGGTTACAAGCTGGGTGCACCCAGTCAATCCAAGGGAGTCAAGGGTGGTATCATGATTAACCACCAGTTCCGCAAGGGCTGGAAGCATTATGCGCTTAAGTTTGACCAGGAAATGCTGGCCAAGCTAGACTGCTACTCAGATCCACCTGAAAGTGTCAAAGCACCGACCTTCTATCGCTTTGAAGCAGAGCTGGATGATATCGCTGATACCTTCATCGACTGCTCTAAGTATGGGAAGGGCTGTATTGCGGTCAACGGCTTCAACCTTGGCCGCTACTGGAATGAAGGACCAATTCACTATCTCTATGTGCCGTCTGGCTTGCTCAAGGAAAAGAATGAATTTATCGTCTTTGAAACTGAAAATGTCAAGATTGAAGAGTTGACCTTGCTTGACAATCCAGTCTATAAGAAATGAGGTGTTGCGATGAAATATATAACAGTCGGGAATGAACTGGAGGGAGCCAGTCAGCTGATTTTGGGCTGCATGCGATTGGCAGAACACAATCCTGAAGAGGTCGTTTCCGTTCTTGAAACAGCCATAGAAGTGGGAATTAATTTCTTTGACCACTCAGATGTTTATGCTGGCGGCCAGTCTGAAGCTAAGTTTGCGCAGGCTCTGCGTACGGCTAAGATCCCCCGGGACCGAGTTCTCATCCAGTCCAAGTGCGGACTGCGAGATGTTCACACTAACTACCATTTTGACTTTTCTAAGGATTATATTATTCGTTCGGTTGAAGCCAGTTTGGAGCGCTTACAGACAGACTATCTGGATGTGCTCCTCCTGCACCGGCCGGATGCTCTTGTGGAGCCGGAAGAGGTAGCTGAAGCTTTCTCACAGCTGCACCAAGCTGGGAAGGTCCGCTATTTCGGAGTCAGCAATCAAAATCCTTATCAGATCGAGCTGCTGCAGAAAAGTGTGGAGCAGCCACTGATTGCTAACCAACTGCAGTTTGGCCCAGCCCATACTCCGATGCTGGACGCTGGGCTCAATGCCAATATGCTCAATCCTTTAGCAATCGTTCGGGATGGTAGTGTACTGGACTATTGTCGATTGCATCATATCACGATTCAGCCTTGGTCACCATTTCAGGTCGACTTGAATCAGGGACTTTTTATGAAGCATCCTAAATATGCTCAGCTTACAGAAACTCTGCATGCCTTTGCGTCAGACTATCAAGTTTCTTTTGAAGCCTTAGTTCTCGCATGGATTTTGCGTCATCCGGCACAAATGCAGCCGATTGTTGGCTCCATGAATCCGCAGCGAATTCGCTCAATGGTGGCTGCTTTTGATATTGAGCTCTCTCGGTCTGACTGGTATAAGATATACAAGAGCGCAGGGAATCCTCTGCCCTAAGCTTGTTTTTGCAGGGAGATTATTTGTTATTCAGAATCAATGAAGGCTAAGAGCAGTGAATCAGTCTGCTTGTTTCATTGATTAAGCTAGATTCTGTACCTTATGAAAGGAGAATGATATGAATAATAAGTTTTCTTGGCAAGGCCTAGCAAAATCTGCTTCTGCTGCCAAGTATGGAAGCGGCTTGCTGCTATGTGCTTCCCTCTTGTCCTTAGCAGCTTTGACGTGCGTCTCAAGAGTTGAAGCAGAAGATGTTGCGACTGCCCCTGCCGCAGTAACTGAAACGCCGACTTCTCCAGCAGCCCAAGCAAGTTCTGAGGCTGAAAATCCAGCTGTGGTTGAACCCCAAGCAGCTCCTGCAAGTCAGGCCGAATCAGCTGCTAGCGAGTTGCCAGCCAGTCAGGTCATGTCCGATGAGCAGAAGCAGCGCGCCATTGCTCAGATGGGGGCCAATCAAGGGGATGTCTGGGTTTGGTCGGAGGAAAATGTCGTTGAAGAAAATGGGGAGCGTCAAAAGCGTGGCCCTAATGGCGGCCCCGGCCAATTTAATGGCGGAGCCGTTGTGTTAGGCGGTCGTCCGACTTA
This sequence comes from uncultured Streptococcus sp., assembly GCF_963456385.1. GTDB lineage: Bacteria > Bacillota > Bacilli > Lactobacillales > Streptococcaceae > Streptococcus. The sequence continues at coordinate 110,250 of NZ_CAUOLF010000004.1, forward strand.
TGACCCAGCGGCTGATTGGTACTACCTAGCTTATAAAGGCGAAGGGATGACCGACGAAGAAGCGCAGGCTGTCTTTGACAAGGAACGCGGCAAATGGATGAATGAATTTGATCCTTGGGGTGTTGTGATGGAAATGACGGACAATAAGGCTGGCAATGCTTGGGCGGATATTCGTAACATGCAGGCTTTCGTCCTTCGGAAGGACTCCAATGTCTGGGAGAAAATTGTAGATCACCCTCAAGGGGTTCAATGGGTTTCTCAATTCAAGGGAAATATGTCCAGCAACGTAGGAGATGCCCGGCAGGAAGCCTTGGCTGGCGGGGGAACAGCTATTGAGGTCTTACCTAAGCAGGATCGGGTTGCCCACTGGGGTTCTGATCAGGCTCGTGATATTCCGAATCCTCAGACCATTCGGGCTGTTCTGGTTTCTGTCGAAGCGCGTATTTCTGAAAAATCTGACCCAGATGCCAAGCTTGGTATTCAAGTTGGCGGTGACTGGAAATTTGCTGAAGAAGTGAGTAAGCCGCTCTGGTATCCAGGAGCTGGTTTGGCTGGTATTCAGCGACTGACCAAGGATTGGGCTCGTTACTATTTTGTAAGCCTCACTGGTATTCAAGATGCAGTCGAAGAAAGGGCCATTTCACAAGATGAGTTTATGAAGAGTATCGTGCCGCTGGCCGATATGGAGCAAGCCGCCCAAAATCAAGCTCAGCAGCCAACCCCTGCAAGACCTGATCCAAAGGGTAGCCAAGCGGAAAATCTGACCTACAAAACAAGCGGCAAGACGGGCCCTCAAGCAGCGTCTCAACAGCCAACTCTTCAACAAGCTTCTTCCAAACAACTGCCTAAGACCGGTAGCCAAAGCAGCCTATTGGCCAATCTGCTTGGATTCGGGCTCTTAGGGCTGAGTGCTAGCTTCCTTGGCTTGAAGAAAAAATCTTAGTTTTGCAAGCTAGAGGGAAAATAATCTACAAAAAAGCAACAGCAGATTCTAGCTGTTGCTTTGTGTTTGATTTAGGTTTTGCACGACAGGCTGTCCAAAATTAGGTGCTTGCGCAACCTGCTCGGCAATCGGACTGCAGACAGGCTCTTGGTATTTTTGAGTAAAGCGGCATCTTGGGAAGTTGGAGCAGCCCCAAAATTTCTGACCGGCCTTAGAACCTTTGGCTGCTGTACGGAGCACCAATCCATGCTGGCAGCGAGGGCAGATCTTTTCTGCTTCTCTACGCTGTTTATTCTGGGCAATGCTGTTAATATGGCGCTCTTTGATGACCTGCTTTCGCTTGGTCAAGGGCAGGAGCATACGATAGAGGTCGTCAATCTGCTCAGGCGACAGGTAGACTGGACTTTGGCAGGCCTGCCGGTCAATTGCCCCAATCACTTGCCAGGTCTGAATAACCTTATGCCTGTCACTGTTTAGATGGATTTCCTTAAGCTGACAGTCATTGCCAAAGACGATATAGGAATATAGATTTGGCGTGTATTGGTTGAGATAATAGCTGAGCCATTTGAGATGGACTTTATTTTGAATAATGGGATTGAAAAAAGAATGCTTGTAAGATTTTCCGCGGCCTCTGGAAAGAACCTGAGTCCAGTATTGCTGATTTTCTGAGCCGAAGATCCAGCCCTTGTAGTTTTTTGACTCAAAAATGTAAATTCCAGATGGATGAATCAGCAGTGCATCAATCTCAGTGGTAGTGCCATCTTCTTTGAAGATGTAGAGATTGTACAAAATCTTTTTATAGCCATAGAGCTGGTTCAAGACCTGACCAAGCTGGTACTCTCCCTGTTTTCCCTTGTTGTATTTGAGTTCCCAAGGGGCAGTCTGAGTTTGCTGGAAATAGTCAGGCTCTTGGCTTTGGCTGGACGACCAATCCGAGTCTGTATCTTCTCGGTCTTCGAGTAGCTTATAACTGATAAAAAAGACGATGCCAAAGACAGCCACAAATGCGACGAAAAAGAATCCAATCATTTCCTAATCTCCCTTAAAATCCCTAATTCGAGTATAGCACAAAATAAAGAACGAAAGATTTTTATAAGTGTAAAAACAAAACAATTGAACAATGGATTGAAATATCTCTAAAAATAGAAAGCTATCCTTTAAAAACTTATTTTCCAAAAACACCTCACAAACCTAAAAAATCATGTATAATAAAAAGACAGGAAAAGAATAGGAGTTATCATGTCTCAGGAATTAATCAGTGTTATCATCCCTGTTTACAATGTTGAGCAGTATTTAGCAGAATGTGTGAACAGCGTCTGTCGTCAGACCTATCAAAATCTGGAGATTATTCTAGTCAATGATGGTTCAACAGATGCTTCTGGCCAGATTTGCCAAGAGCTGGCTGACCAGGATGCGAGGATTCGTCTCATTCATCAGGACAATCAAGGCTTGTCCGGTGCCCGCAATACAGGGATTGAGCACTCCAGTGCAGACTATTTGATTTTTGTGGATTCGGATGACTGGCTGCCTGAGCAGCATGTTGCCCGCCTCTATGAAAAGCTCAAGGAGTATGATGCGGACATTGCTATTGGTCACCACTGTAGTTTTCGTGCAGAGGATTCAGCCTTCCTCTACTATTCGACAGAGCATTTTGAAACCCTCTATACGCGAGAAGAGATAATCGAGGAGTATCCTAGACGGCGCATGCTAGACGGTGTCTTTCTCTGTGCCTGGGCTAAGCTCTATAAGCGTGAGCTCTTTGATACAGTGCGCTATCCAGTCGGCCGAGTGGCCGAAGATGCCTTCACGACTTATAAGCTGTACCTTCAGTCAGAGAAGATTATCTACCTCAATGAACCGCTCTATTACTATCGCTTGCGGCCAAATAGCATCTCCATGACTTGGAATGAGCAGTGGTTTCGAGACTTGATTGTAGGTTTTGAGGAGCAGCTAGCCATTCTAGGTAAGCTGGGCTATGACCTGAGCTTCTACTACAAGTATTACACCTTCCTGCTCCAGTATTGTCGTGACAGCGCTGCAGCCGTTGGCATGCAGTCCAGTCGGGTCTATCAGGAAATTGAAAGCAAACTCCAACTATTTGGAGAATAAATAAAACAAGCTACCTTTCAACCGTAGGGCTGAAAGCGTGGCTTGTTTTTTGGTGTTTGAAAAATTAAAGACTAAAAATAACAATTAATGTCATGCTTCAAAAAGACATCTTGGTATTCAAATAAGTCTTCAGGGTGCAAGGCCTTGACATCTTCCATGGCATACTTTCGGCCAAGTAATTTGTATTTATTTTCGCCAAATTGATGGAAAGGCAGCAGCTGTACTTGATTGATGGATAGTTCATTAAACAGGGTCGCAAACTGCTCCGCATCTTCTAAAGAGTCATTAAAATCTGGAATGACAGGAATGCGGAGAACAATCGTCTTTTGATGAGTAAAGGCGTAGTGGATATTCTGAACAATTAATTCGTTTTTTACTCCAGTCACCTTGCGGTGGTTGACAGAGTTATAATGTTTCAGGTCTGTATAGATAAAATCAACGTACTGGATGAGATCCACGAATTTTTCGTGTTCTACAAAGGCAGTTGTTTCGATAGCGGTATGAATCCCTTTTTCCTTAGCCGCTTTGAGAATGGCCTTGGCAAATTCAAACTGGGCGAAAATCTCTCCGCCAGATAAGGTTAGGCCACCGCCAGATTCTTCATAAAAATCTCTGTCCTTTAGGACTTCGTTGATAATCTCCTCGACACTTCTTTCCTCCCCCATAGTGATGCTTTTTTTGGTAGTAGCATCCAGCATAGGCTCGGGTTTTAATTGCTGTGATTCTGGATTGGAGCACCAAGGACAACGCAGAGGACAGCCCTTGAGGAAAACCGTTGTACGAATCCCTGGTCCATCATGAATACTGAAATGTTGGATGTTGAAAATAATTCCTTTTGTTGTTTCCATACTCAGGCCTCCTTTGGATACAATCATTATAACTTATTTTGGAAAGAAAAACAATTACGAATGAAAGTTATTTTTATTTTATTTTTAAGGCGTCTTTTGTTACAATAATAGCAGAGGTGATAGAATGGAACGTTTAGATGAAATTGTTAAATTAGTATCTGAATTTGAACGAATTGATGTCAATACTTTATCTGACCGCTTAAAAGTTTCCAAAGTGACGATTCGCAAAGACTTGGATAAGCTGGAAACCAAAGGTCTGTTGCGCAGAGAGCATGGCTATGCTGTTTTAAATAGCGGCGATGATCTGAATGTCAGGCTTTCCTTTCATTATGATACCAAGCGCCGAATTGCCCAGGAAGCAGCAAAAATTGTTCAGGATAATGAAACCATTATGATCGAATCGGGCTCAACCTGTGCCTTGCTAGCTGAGGAAATCTGCCGAACGAAGAAGAATGTCAAGATTATTACCAATTCTTATTTTATTGCGGATTATATAAAACAAACTGATTCTTGTAAAATTATCTTACTGGGCGGAGAATTTCAGAAAGATTCTCAAGTGACAGTAGGGCCTCTTCTCAAGGAAATGATTCGGTTTTTCCACGTAGGACATGCTTTTGTAGGAACAGATGGCTATGATGAAAATCTAGGCTTTACAGGCAAGGATCTGATGCGGAGTGAGGTTGTTCAGTATATGTCAGAGGCATCTGACCAGATGATTGTCTTGACGGACTCAAGTAAGTTTACCAGAAAAGGAATAGTTAAGAGATTTGGCTTCAAACAGATTGCCCAAGTGGTGACTGACAAGGCGATTCCTAAAGAAGCTGTTGAGCGCTTGAAAGCTGCGGATATCAAACTGACTCTAATCTAGCAGAGAGAAGGAGATAAGATGAAAAATGAAAGAAAAAAACTATTGGCAAAAATTGCTTATCTCTACTACATAGAAGAAAGAAGCCAGTCTGACATTGCGGCTGAGACAGGGATTTATCGCACCACCATTAGCCGAATGCTGGCAGAAGCGAAAAAAGATGGCATTGTAAAGATTGAGATTGAAGACTTTGATACCCGCTTGTTTCATTTAGAAAACTATGTAAAAGAAAAATATGGGCTCAAGGGAATCGAAATTGTCAGTAATTTAGTGGATGAATCTCCAGCAGACCTGGAAGAGAGGCTTGCCCAAGCTGCTGCAGCTATGCTGCGCAGCCTGATTAAAGACAATGATAAAGTAGGATTTTCTTGGGGCAAGAGCTTGAGCCTTTTAGTAGAGCACTCCAGCAACAAGCATTTGACAAATGTTCATTTCTTTCCTTTGGCAGGTGGTCCCAGTCATATCCATGCTCGCTATCATGTGAATACCCTCATCTATAGCATGGCTGGAAAATACCATGGGGACTGCCGTTTTATGAATTCCACGATTATTCAGGAGAATGAGCAACTGACAAATGGAATATTGGCTTCTAAATATTTTGAAGATCTGAAAAGCAGCTGGCAGGAGCTGGATGTGGCTGTGGTTGGTATTGGCGGGCAGGTTGATACGAGAAATCGTCAATGGTTGGACATGTTGACCTCAGAGGATTTTCTTGCTCTAGAGAGTCAGGATGCTGTTGGAGAAATCTGCTGTCGCTTCTTTAATAAAAAAGGGGATATGGTCTACCAGCATTTGCAAAATCGAACGATTGCCATCTCTTTGGAAAATTTGAAAAAAGTGCCGCTTAGTCTAGCCTTTGCCTATGGCAGTCAAAAATCTGCTGCTATCTTAGCGGTGTTGCGAGCTGGCTATGTCAATCATTTAGTTACGGATGAAGCGACTATTTTGAAAATGCTAGACTTGGATGGAGATAGGAGTTTCTTCACTTCTTGATGGCAGTAGAATCTCAGGTGAAATAAAATTTCCAAAACTAAATTCAGGAATCCTATTTTTTTATTAGTGGATTAGCACTTATGTATGGAGGTGGATTGTTGATTTGAAAAAGCTGATGAAACAAAAATTGGCTAGTTTAGCCACAGGAGAGCTAGTCGCTGTGCTGGTATTTTGGATGAATTTTTTCCTGCTCAAAAAATGGATTTTTACTACTGGAGCTTTGATTTCTATTTCTTTCTCCTTGTTTGTACTGAGTTTTATTCTGATACAGGGCTCTGTTTTTTGGTGGATTTTGATAAAAAGGATTTCCAATCCAGGATTTGCTGAAAGATATACAGGCAAAATTTACAAGATACTAAAGATCTTAGACCTTATTTTACTGGGTGTGGGAGCCCTGATAATTATGTTAAATTACAGTGGATTTTCCACATTCATAATCTCTTTAGCAATTTGGTTTTTTGCTGTCATCGAGTTGATGAATTATTTTAAATTGCAATTATCCTACAGTCTGAATCCTGCCGTTTTATTGAAATACATCTTCCAGAGGAAATTGCGGAAAAGTAAAATAGCAAAGGAAATTGAGAAAGCCGTTTAAAAAGATAAGTTTCGGTTTCTTAAAATAGCATATATGAGGAAGTAGAAGCGAATAGCTGCTGCTTCTTTTTTTTGTGTCGAATCTGCTTATCGTTCGTATCTAATAGAGTGCCTTTCATTCGCAGATGAATACAGCTGTATAGGAGTTGTTTTTTATGGAGGAGACTTTTTGTTTGCACAAATGTGCGAAAAAATTTAAATTAGCTAATTTGTTCTATAATATATTGACGGACTGAGATAAAGGTGATACATTCTAGTTACAAACAAAAATAAATCACTTTCAAACAAAAGAACAGGTTTTTGTTAATTATAAAGATAGGAGCGGTTGTAACATATGGAAATGATTGTAGCAGATCAAATTATCATGGGCCTTATCTTAGACGCTGGTGATGCCAAGCAGCATATTTATCAAGCTTTATCACTAGCTAAAGATGGTAGGTTTTCAGAATGCGATGAGCAGATTGAGCTTGCAGATAAGGCGCTGTTAGAGGCCCATAACTTGCAGACCAAGTTCCTAGCTCAGGAAGCTGGAGGAACGAAAACTGAGATTACAGCTCTGTTTGTTCATTCTCAAGATCATTTGATGACTAGTATTACAGAAATTAATCTCATCAAAGAAATCATCGACTTGAGAAGAGAATTACAAGGGAAAAAATGAATCATCAGGAGGATGAAAAGATGGTTAAGATTGGTTTGTTTTGCGCGGCAGGTTTTTCAACAGGAATGTTGGTCAACAATATGAAGATAGCTGCAGCTGAAAAGGGGCTGGAAGCTGAGATTGAAGCATACTCTCAGGCTAAGCTGGCTGATTATGCAGCGGATCTGGATGTCGCTTTATTGGGCCCGCAGGTAGCCTATACACTAGACAAATCTACAGCTATTTGCGACAGCTGCCATACTCCGATTGCAGTTATTCCGATGGCTGATTACGGTATGCTAGATGGTAAAAAAGTGCTAAACCTCGCTTTGAGTTTGTTGGATAAACATTAAAATCAAGGAGCTTCGTTATGTCTAAAGTGGATACTCAAAAAATCATTGCGCCGATTATGAAGTTTGTCAATATGCGCGGGATTATCGCCTTAAAAGATGGTATGTTGGCAATTTTGCCCCTTACAGTTGTGGGAAGTCTATTCTTGATTGTAGGGCAATTACCGTTTGAAGGTCTAAATCAAGCCATTGCTGGTGTGTTTGGGGCAGACTGGACAGAACCGTTTATGCAGGTTTATTCAGGAACCTTTGCCATTATGGGGCTGATTTCTTGTTTTTCAATCGGCTATTCTTATGCTAAGAACAGCGGTGTAGAGCCTCTGCCGGCAGGGGTGTTGTCTCTTTCTTCTTTCTTTATCCTTTTGAAATCCTCCTACATACCAGAAAAGGGTGAGGCGATTGCAGATGCGATTGCCAAGGTCTGGTTTGGCGGTCAAGGAATCATTGGGGCCATTCTCATTGGTTTGGCAGTTGGCAGTATCTATACGATTTTCATTCAAAAGCATATTGTCATCAAAATGCCAGAGCAGGTTCCTCAAGCGATTGCCAAGCAGTTTGAAGCCATGATTCCAGCTTTCGTTATTTTCTTGCTGTCAATGCTTGTTTATATTATTGCCAAGATAGCGACTGGTGGCGGTACCTTTATTGAAATGATTTACGATGTTATTCAGGTGCCTTTGCAAGGTCTGACAGGCTCTCTGTATGGAGCTATCGGTATTGCTTTCTTTATTTCTTTCTTATGGTGGTTCGGCGTCCATGGGCAGTCTGTTGTCAATGGTGTCGTAACAGCCTTGCTGCTGTCAAATCTGGATGCTAATAAGGCCCTGCTTGCTGCAGATAAGCTGTCTGTCAGTCAAGGTGCTCATATTGTGACCCAGCAATTTTTGGATAGCTTTCTTATCTTGTCGGGCTCTGGTATTACTTTCGGAGTGGTCGTGGCGATGCTCTTTGCTGCCAAGTCTAAGCAGTATAAGGCTCTGGGGAAAGTTGCTGCTTTCCCAGCAATCTTTAATGTCAATGAGCCAGTTGTCTTTGGTTTTCCGATTGTGATGAATCCGGTCATGTTCCTGCCCTTCGTTTTGGTTCCGGTTTTGGCTGCTTTGATTGTCTACATGGCGATTGCGGTCGGCTTTATGCAACCATTCGCAGGTGTGACTTTGCCTTGGAGTACACCGGCTATCATTTCTGGCTTTATGGTCGCTGGCTGGCAAGGGGCAGTCATTCAAATTGTCATCCTAGCCATGTCTGCCTTTGTCTATTTCCCATTTGTGAAGTTTCAGGATAAGATTGCCTACAATAACGAATTGGAAAATGAAGAATAATCTGACTTTGATGGATGAAAACACAAAAGTTTCTTGGTTCAGATGGCACAAATGTGCAAAAAATCTTTAATTTAGTAATCGCCTATAAATGATTGAATTCTAGAATTTTGTGTGTTACAATAGTTACGAAAGAAATAAATTAAATTTCATAAGAAAGGTCGTAGTCAAATGATCCAAGTAAAAGAAGTAGAAAAAACAACAATAAAAACAGACTATTTTGGCAGCTTAACAGAGCGGATGAATAAATATCGGGAAGATGTTTTAAATAAAAATCCCTATATTGACGCAGAGCGCGCTGTCCTAGCTACCAAGGCTTATGATAAGCATAAGGAAAAGCCAAATGTGTTGAAACGTGCTTACATGCTCAAAGAGATTTTGGAAAATATGACGCTATATATCGAAGATGAAACAGTGATTGTCGGTAATCAAGCTTCATCTAATAAAGACGCGCCTATTTTCCCAGAGTATACTTTAGAGTTTGTACTCAATGAACTAGATCTTTTTGAGAAGCGAGACGGAGACGTCTTCTACATTACAGAAGAAACCAAAGAGCAGCTCCGCAGCATCGCTCCTTTCTGGGAAAACAATAACCTCCGTGCTCGAGCAGGGGCTCTACTTCCAGAAGAAGTTCAGGTTTATATGGAAACTGGCTTCTTTGGTATGGAAGGAAAGATGAACTCTGGGGACGCCCACTTGGCGGTCAACTATCAAAAACTCTTGGCTTATGGACTGAAAGGCTTTGAAGAAAAAGCTCGTGCAGCTAAGGAAGCTTTGGATTTGACCGATCCGGCTAGTATTGACAAATACCACTTCTATGATTCCATTTTCATAGTAGTAGATGCTGTGAAAGCTTATGCGGAGCGTTTTGTGGCCTTGGCAAATCAGCTGGCTGAAAAAGCAGAGCCTAAGCGCCGTCAGGAGCTCTTAGAAATCGCTAGGATCTGTTCTAAAGTGCCGTACGAGCCAGCATCAACCTTTGCTGAAGCTGTCCAGTCTGTTTGGTTTATCCAGTGTATCCTTCAGATTGAGTCCAACGGACACTCGCTCTCTTATGGCCGCTTTGACCAGTACATGTATCCTTATGTCAAGGCAGATTTGGAAGCTGGACGTGAGACAGAGGCTAGTATTGTGGAACGCTTAACCAATCTCTGGATTAAAACGATTACCATTAATAAAGTGCGCAGTCAGGCCCACACATTCTCATCTGCGGGCAGTCCCCTTTATCAAAATGTGACAATCGGGGGGCAAACGAGAGATAAGAGAGATGCAGTCAACCCACTTTCCTACCTTGTGTTGAAATCTGTAGCTCAAACTCATCTTCCTCAGCCGAATCTGACTGTTCGCTATCATGCAGGCTTAGATGCTCGCTTTATGAATGAGTGTATCGAAGTCATGAAGCTTGGTTTCGGTATGCCGGCCTTTAATAATGATGAAATTATCATTCCGTCTTTTATCGCAAAAGGCGTTTTAGAAGAAGATGCTTACGACTACAGTGCTATCGGCTGTGTGGAAACTGCTGTGCCTGGTAAATGGGGCTACCGTTGTACAGGTATGAGCTATATGAACTTCCCTAAGGTGCTCCTCATCACTATGAACGATGGTATTGATCCAGCATCTGGCAAGCGCTTTGCGCCAAGCTTCGGTCATTTTAAAGATATGAAGAGCTTTGCTGAGCTGCAAACGACTTGGGACAAGACCTTGCGTCATTTGACCCGCATGAGTGTCATCGTGGAAAATTCTATCGACCTGTCTCTTGAGAGAGAAGTGCCGGATATCCTATGCTCAGCTTTGACAGATGACTGTATCGGGCGCGGTAAGCATTTGAAAGAAGGCGGAGCTGTCTATGACTATATTTCCGGCCTTCAAGTCGGTATTGCCAATCTATCAGACTCATTAGCGGCCATCAAGAAGCTGGTCTTTGAAGAAGGCAGGCTGACTCCGGCTGAACTCTGGCATGCACTTGAAACAGACTATGCAGGTGAGCGTGGTAAAGAAATTCAAGAGATGATGATTCATGATGCACCAAAATATGGTAATGATGATGATTACGCAGATAAGTTAGTGACAGATGCTTACGATATTTATGTGGATGAAATCGCTAAATATCCAAATACCCGTTATGGCCGTGGTCCAATTGGCGGTATCCGCTACTCTGGAACATCTTCTATTTCAGCCAATGTTGGTCAAGGTCGCGGTACCTTGGCGACACCAGATGGCCGTAATGCCGGGACACCGCTCGCTGAAGGCTGCTCTCCTTCCCACAATATGGACAAGAACGGCCCGACCTCTGTATTGAAATCTGTTTCCAAATTGCCGACAGATGAAATCGTAGGAGGCGTTCTGCTCAATCAAAAAGTGAATCCTCAGACCCTGTCTAAGGAAGAAGATAAAGTGAAACTTATTGCCTTGCTTCGTACATTCTTTAACCGTCTGCATGGCTATCATATCCAATACAATGTCGTTTCTCGGGAAACCTTGATTGATGCTCAGAAGCATCCTGAAAAACACCGCGATTTGATTGTTCGCGTTGCAGGCTACTCTGCTTTCTTCAATGTGCTTTCCAAGGCGACACAAGATGATATTATCGGGCGTACGGAGCACACATTGTAAAAGAGGTCCAATTTATGGAATTCATGCTTGATACCTTAAATTTAGAGGAGATAAAAAAATGGTCGGAAGTCCTCCCCTTGGCGGGAGTGACTTCTAATCCGACCATCGCAAAAAAAGAAGGAAAAATAGATTTCTTTGAACGGATTCGCGCCGTTCGGGAAATCATAGGAGAAGGTCCATCTATCCATGTGCAGGTTGTTGCCAAGGATTATGAGGGAATCTTGAAAGATGCTGCTGAAATTCGAAAAAAATGCGGCGATGCTGTCTACATTAAAGTTCCGGTTACACCGGCTGGGCTGGCAGCTATCAAAACTCTTAAACCAGAAGGTTACAAGATTACAGCGACAGCCATTTATACAACCTTTCAAGGGCTATTAGCTATTGAAGCGGGGGCTGATTACCTTGCTCCTTACTATAACCGCATGGAAAATCTCAATATTGATTCAGATGCTGTCATCAGCCAGTTGGCTCAGGCGATTGAGCGGGAACATTCCGCCAGCAAAATATTAGCAGCTTCCTTTAAGAATGTTGGCCAAATCAATCGTGCTTTTGCTGATGGGGCCCAAGCCATTACAGCAGGACCTGATGTCTTTGCAGCAGCCTTTGCCATGCCGTCTATCGCTAAGGCAGTAGATGACTTTGCTGCTGACTGGTCAGCAATTCACAATCAGGAATACATTTGAAAGGCATATATAATGCTCTATCTATAAAAAAGAAAGAGGTGTTCTATGAGAATTTTTGCAAGCCCGTCTCGTTATATTCAGGGAGAAAATGCCCTGTTTGAAAATGCAAAACAGATTCTTCAATTAGGAAGCCATCCAGTCTTGCTTTGTGATGATATGGTTTACCAGATTGTTGGGGAGAAATTCCATGACTACCTTACTCGTTATGGCTTTCATGTGCTGCATGTCGCTTTTAACGGAGAAGCTTCTGATGCTGAAATTGATCGTGTCGTTGCTTTGGCTGAAAAAGACGGAGCAGACTTGGTTATTGGTCTAGGCGGTGGGAAAACGATTGACAGTGCGAAGGCGATTGCAGACATACTAGGACGTCCTGTGGTCATTGCACCAACCATTGCCTCTACAGATGCTCCAACTTCAGCACTTTCTGTTATCTATACAGAAGATGGAGCCTTTGAAAAGTATATTTTCTATAGTAAAAATCCTGAACTCGTCTTGGTGGATACGAAAGTGATTGCTGGAGCGCCAAAACGGCTTCTGGCTTCTGGGATTGCAGATGGTTTAGCGACTTGGGTAGAAGCGCGTGCTGTCCAGCAGAAAAATGGCACTACCATGTTGGGACAAAAACAGAGCCTAGCTGGTGTGGCGATTGCGAAGAAGTGTGAAGAAACACTGTTTGCAGATGGCCTGCAGGCTATTGCAGCCTGTGAAGCGAAAGTCGTGACTCCAGCTCTGGAAAATATCATTGAAGCCAATACCCTTCTCAGCGGCGTCGGCTTTGAGAGCGGAGGTTTGGCGGCAGCCCATGCTATCCACAATGGCTTTACGGCTCTCACAGGCGATATTCACCACCTGACTCACGGCGAAAAAGTTGCCTATGGGACCTTGACCCAGCTCTTCTTAGAAAACCGACCTAAAGAAGAATTGGAAAAATATATTCGCTTCTATCAAAAGATTGGTATGCCGACAACTCTGAAAGAAATGCATTTGGGAAATGCCAGCTATGAAGATTTGCTCAAAGTTGGTCAGCAAGCGACGATTGAGGGCGAAACCATTCATCAGATGCCATTTGAGATTTCAGCTTCTGACATTGCAGGTGCCATCCTAGCAGTCGACCAATATGTCAGGGATTTGGATAAATAAAAGCAAAATACAAAACAAGCTACCTTTCAACTGTAGGACTGACAGGGTGGCTTGTTTTTTGGTGGAGAGATCCTTTGGCTGATGTGTCTGGCAGTCATGAAATTCCGTCTTTCAAAATCCCTTGAAAATGGTATAATAGAAACAGTACAAAAAATGGAGAAAAGAATGGCTTATTATAATCACAAAGAAATCGAGCCCAAGTGGCAGAAATACTGGGCAGAGCACCATACATTTAAGACAGGTACGGATAAGGACAAGCCTAACTTTTATGCGCTGGACATGTTTCCTTACCCATCAGGAGCGGGGCTCCATGTAGGGCATCCGGAGGGCTACACGGCGACAGATATCCTCAGCCGCTACAAACGGGCTCAGGGCTATAATGTCCTGCATCCTATGGGCTGGGACGCCTTTGGTCTGCCGGCAGAGCAATACGCCATGGATACAGGGAATGACCCAGCTGACTTTACAGCGGAAAACATTGCCAACTTTAAGCGTCAAATCAACGCTCTTGGCTTTTCCTATGACTGGGATCGGGAGGTTAATACAACTGACCCTAATTACTACAAGTGGACCCAGTGGATTTTCACCAAGCTTTACGAAAAAGGCCTGGCTTATGAAGCTGAAGTGCCAGTAAACTGGGTTGAAGAGCTGGGAACGGCTATCGCCAATGAGGAAGTTCTTCCAGACGGAACATCTGAGCGTGGTGGTTATCCAGTTGTCCGCAAGCCTATGCGTCAGTGGATGCTGAAAATCACAGCTTATGCAGAACGTTTGCTCAATGACTTGGAGGAGCTGGACTGGCCTGAGTCTATCAAGGATATGCAGCGCAACTGGATTGGTAAGTCAACCGGTGCTAATGTAACCTTCAAGATTAAGGACACAGACAAGGACTTCACCGTCTTTACGACTCGTCCGGACACTCTTTTTGGTGCGACCTATGCTGTTTTGGCTCCAGAGCATGCTCTCGTCGATGCCATTACAAGTGCAGAACAAGCCCAAGCAGTAGCAGACTACAAACATGCAGCCAGCCTCAAATCCGACCTGGCTCGGACTGATTTGGCTAAGGAGAAGACTGGTGTCTGGACAGGAGCTTATGCCATCAATCCTGTCAATGGCAAGGAAATCCCAATCTGGATTGCCGACTATGTGCTTGCAAGCTACGGAACAGGGGCTATCATGGCCGTTCCTGCGCACGATGAGCGCGACTGGGAGTTTGCTAAGCAGTTCGATTTAGAGATTATTCCGGTTCTAGAGGGTGGCAATGTTGCAGAAGCTGCTTACACAGAGGACGGTCCGCATATTAACTCTGGCTTCTTAGATGGCTTGGACAAGGCTATCGCTATTGAAAAGATGGTTGCTTGGCTGGAAGCAGAAGGTGTAGGAAATGAAAAAGTCACCTATCGTCTGCGCGACTGGCTCTTTAGCCGTCAGCGCTACTGGGGTGAGCCGATTCCAATCATTCATTGGGAAGATGGGACTTCAACGGCTGTTCCTAAAAATGAACTTCCACTTGTCCTGCCTGTAACCAAGGATATCCGTCCTTCTGGTACTGGTGAAAGCCCTCTGGCCAATCTGACTGACTGGCTGGAAGTGACTCGGGAAGATGGTGTCAAAGGACGCCGCGAAACCAACACCATGCCTCAATGGGCTGGTTCCAGCTGGTATTACCTGCGTTACATTGACCCGCACAATAATGAGAAATTAGCAGACGAAGAGCTGCTCAAGGCTTGGCTGCCAGTTGATATTTACATCGGTGGTGCGGAGCATGCCGTGCTCCATCTTCTCTACGCTCGGTTCTGGCATAAATTCCTCTATGATATCGGAGTGGTTCCGACCAAAGAGCCTTTCCAAAAACTCTTTAACCAAGGGATGATTCTGGGAACTAGCTACCGTGATAGCCGCGGTGCTCTAGTGGCGACAGACAAGGTGGAAAAACGCGATGGTTCTTTCTTCAACATCGAAACGGGAGAAGAACTGGAGCAAGCACCAGCCAAGATGTCTAAATCTCTGAAGAATGTGGTCAACCCAGACGATGTAGTGGAGCAATATGGTGCTGATACATTGCGTGTCTATGAAATGTTCATGGGGCCGTTGGATGCATCCATCGCTTGGAGCGAGGAAGGTCTGGAAGGCAGCCGCAAGTTCCTGGATCGGGTCTATCGTCTTCTTAACTCTAAGGAGCTGGTCTTTGAAAATAGCGGAGCCTTGGACAAGGTCTACCATGAAACAGTCAAGTCTGTCACAGAGCAGATTGAGGAGCTCAAGTTTAACACAGCCATTGCCCAGCTCATGATCTTTGTCAATGCAGCCAACAAGGAAGAGGAGCTCTATGTCGAATATGCTAAAGGTTTCATTCAATTGCTTGCACCTTTCGCACCGCACTTGGCTGAAGAACTCTGGCAGTCACTAGCTCAAACAGACGAGAGCATCTCCTACGTAGCTTGGCCAACTTATGATGAAAGCAAGCTTGTCGAAGCAGAGGTCGAAATCGTAGTTCAAATCAAGGGCAAAGTTCGTGCTAAGCTAGTCGTAGCCAAAGATCTGAGCCGTGAGGAACTGCAGGAAATCGCTCTGGCAGATGAGAAAATTGAATCTGAAATCGCCGGCAAAGAAGTCGTGAAAGTGATTAGCGTTCCAAATAAACTGGTTAATATCGTGGTGAAATAATACGTTTGCTATAGCATTATAGTGATTATAAAGAAAGGAGTCGTTTAAAACGGCTCTTTTTTCAATGCCTCTCTTCTCTTAAATAGTAGAACTTTTCTCATTTTTCGATTTTCTCTTGTATTAGTTCTAGATTTTATTTATAATCATTACAAATAAAAAGAAAGAGAAAATTTAAATAGTGGAAGAACATAAAATTGATACGAACTTTAGCGGTCGGCTGAATATCTTGCGGGCTGGGGTTTTAGGAGCCAATGATGGCATTATTTCCATCGCAGGAGTGGTAATCGGGGTGGCTAGCGCGACGGACGATGTCTGGATTATCTTTCTATCTGGTTTAGCGGCAGTCTTTGCGGGTGCCTTTTCTATGGCTGGTGGAGAGTATGTTTCTGTTTCTACTCAAAAGGATACAGAAGAAGCTGCTGTTGCCAGAGCGCGGGAGCTTTTAGAGAAAAATCCAGATATCGCTAGGCAGTCTCTCTATGCTGCCTATGTTCAAAATGGCGAGTGTGAGACTTCTGCCCAGCTCATGACCAATCGGGCTTTTCTCCAAGATCCGTTGGAAGCCTTAGTGACGGAAAAATATGGAATCGAGATTGAGGAGTTCACTAATCCCTGGCATGCTGCCGTATCAAGCTTTTTAGCCTTTGCTGTTGGTGCGCTTTTTCCTATGATTACCATTATCCTGCTTCCAGCCACTATCCGTATCTGGGCAACCGTTCTGATTGTGGCCTTGGCCCTCTTGGGAACGGGCTACATCAGCGCTAGATTAGGCAAAGCACCGCTCAAAAATGCCATGATTCGGAATCTCGTTATCGGTCTTTTAACCATGGCGGTCACCTATGCAGTAGGACAGGTATTTACAATTTAACAATGGAAAGCATTGAAGTTAGTAATTTTACTGGCTTTTTGTATTATCGAATCTAGAGAAAAATCCAGCTTTAACTATTGTCTGAATGAGTTCAGCGCACTTTTTTCTATTCTCTAATTCCAAAGTTCGAGAGAAAGAAGTGCGTGGCACTTCTTTTTTGTGAAAATTTTCCTTATATCAAGAAAACTTTTGGAAAATATGATATAATAGTTGCGTATAAAATATGAAAAGGAGTTTTTGTAACATGGCAAAACTTACTGTTAAAGACGTTGATTTGAAAGGTAAAAAAGTCCTCGTTCGTGTAGACTTTAACGTACCATTGAAAGACGGAGTGATTACGAATGACAACCGTATCACTGCTGCTCTTCCAACTATTAAATACATCATCGAGCAAGGCGGTCGCGCAATTCTCTTCTCTCACCTTGGACGTGTAAAAGAAGAAGCAGACAAAGAAGGTAAATCACTTGCTCCTGTAGCTGCTGACTTGGCTGCTAAATTGGGTCAAGACGTTGTTTTCCCAGGTGTCACTCGTGGTGCTGAATTGGAAGCAGCTATCAATGCTCTTGAAGATGGACAAGTTCTTTTGGTCGAAAACACTCGTTTTGAAGATGTGGACGGCAAGAAAGAATCTAAAAACGATCCAGAACTTGGTAAATACTGGGCATCTCTTGGAGATGGTATCTTCGTAAATGATGCATTCGGTACAGCTCACCGTGCACACGCATCTAACGTCGGTATCTCAGCAAACGTTGAAAAAGCTGTTGCTGGCTTCCTTCTTGAAAACGAAATTGCTTACATCCAAGAAGCAGTTGAAACTCCAGAACGTCCATTCGTAGCTATTCTTGGTGGTTCAAAAGTATCTGACAAGATCGGTGTTATCGAAAACTTGCTTGAAAAAGCTGATAAAGTCCTTATCGGTGGTGGTATGACTTACACATTCTACAAAGCACAGGGTATCGAAATCGGTAACTCACTTGTAGAAGAAGACAAATTGGATGTTGCCAAAGCTCTTCTTGAAAAAGCAAACGGCAAATTGGTTCTGCCAGTTGACTCTAAAGAAGCAAATGCTTTTGCTGACTACACTGAAGTAAAAGATACTGAAGGTGAAGCAGTGGATCCAGGCTTCCTTGGTCTGGATATCGGTCCTAAATCTATCGCTAAATTTGATGAAGCCTTGACTGGTGCGAAAACAGTTGTATGGAACGGACCTATGGGTGTATTTGAAAACCCTGACTTCCAAGCTGGTACAATCGGTGTCATGGATGCTATCGTGAAACAACCAGGTG